>NZ_JBALPP010000043.1:0-87095 GCF_036965425.1 Neobacillus drentensis
CGCGGGGAGGTCCTGAAGCCTCCTCGGCGCTTTGGCGCCTGCGGGGTCTCCAGTGACCTCTATATCCCGCAGGAGTCGAGTGCCCTCCGCTCCAATCAACAGGTAGGTAGATTAATCAAAGGTATTGCAACACACTTTTTTTACCTTACTAAACGTGTTTCAACATTTTTATATTTTTGCAGCCTGGGTTAATGAGGGCCTTTCCCTTATATTCTTTAATTTCCCTTAACCTGCAGTAGCGAAGCCCGCAAAGCTCTTTTGAGTCTATGAAGCTTCGCTTATTTTTTTCCTTTCTAAATTTTTAAAGCATTTTTCACGTTGAAAACACTGTGTTGATTGGAGCGAAGCGACGAGGAGGCTCCACGGCACGCCCGCGGAAAGCGAAGCGCCTGGAGCGCTAATCAACAGACCAGTTTGACCTCACATCATTGTGGGGTTTTTCTTTTTTTGTAAAAAATTACTTGGATTAAAAAGGGATTTCATGATTTTAGAACGAATAGTTAAAAAATAGGTGGTGGAAAGTGGGGGAATGTGGTACATTTTTAATAGAAAGTGGGGGTAATGGGTATGTTCATGGGTGAATACCATCACAGCATTGATAATAAAGGCCGCTTGATCGTGCCCTCCAAATTCCGAGATGAACTAGGTGAAATGTTTATCATCACAAGAGGTTTGGACCAATGCTTGTTTGGATACCCGTTATCAGAGTGGGAGCTGATTGAAGAAAAGTTGAAAGGCTTGCCACTTACAAAAAAAGATGCCCGTGCTTTTACTAGATTCTTCTTTTCTGGAGCAACCGAGAGTGAACTGGATAAACAAGGAAGAATCAATATCCCTGCACCACTATTGCAATATGCAAAGCTGGAAAAAGAATGTGTGATTTTGGGTGTTTCCAATCGAATTGAAATTTGGAGCAAGCAGATTTGGGAAGATTATTTTTCAGAATCAGAAGAATCTTTTGCGGAAATTGCAGAAAATATGATTGGCTTTGATATATAATGGATAAGTTATATTAATATATTTTCTGTCCAGATTATCGTTTGATTGGAAAAGGTGGTACGTATATGTTTAAACATACAACTGTGTTATTAGAAGAAGCTGTTGACGGCTTAAAGATTAAGCCAAATGGTATTTATGTTGATTGTACTCTAGGCGGAGCAGGCCATAGCTCTCTTATTCTTTCAAGACTTGAAGCAGGAGGCAGGCTGTTTGCATTTGACCAGGACGAAACAGCGATAGCAAATGCAAAAGAGAAGCTGTCCCAATACGGAGAACAATTAATCATTATTAAAAGCAATTTCTTGTATTTACAAGAAGAACTTGAACTTCGAGGAATCACTAAAGTAGATGGAGTCCTTTATGATTTAGGAGTGTCCTCCCCACAGCTGGATACACCGGAAAGAGGCTTTAGCTACCACCATGATGCTCCGTTGGATATGAGGATGGACAATGAAGCTGATGTGTCAGCTTATGATGTCGTAAATCATTGGTCATATGAAGATTTGATTCGCATCTTTTTTCGATATGGAGAAGAAAAATTCTCAAAGCAAATTGCGCGGAAAATCGAAGCAGCCCGAATGGTAAAACCAATTGAAACAACTGCAGAGTTGGTTGAACTGATTAAAGATGCAATCCCTGCACCTGCCAGAAGAAAGGGCGGTCATCCTGCCAAGCGGATTTTTCAAGCAATTAGAATTGCAGTAAATGATGAATTGGCTGTCTTTGAGAAATCACTTAACCAAGCGATAGAATTGTTAAACCCTGAAGGGAGAATTAGTGTCATTACTTTTCACTCCCTAGAGGACAGGATTTGCAAGGCTGCCTTTAAAAAGGCAAGTGAAACCCCTGATTTACCTCCAGGCTTACCAATTATTCCAGATGAGTACAAGCCCATTTTAAAGCTGGTTACTCGAAAACCGACTCTTCCATCAGATGAAGAATTAGAACAAAATAATCGTGCCAGGTCTGCAAAGCTTCGAATTGCAGAGAAACTATAGGGAAACTTACAAAAAAATAATCCGGAGGGGAAAGAATGAGTAATCTTGCCAGGAATTTGGAGCAGCAACAGCAGCAGCGTGTCGAAAAAACAGTACAAGACAGGAGCAAAATAAAAATAAAAAAATCCTGGCTCACTCCAGGGGAAAAAATAATTGGGGTGGCTTTTGCAGGGTTAGTGTGTTTTGGGGCCATCCACCTTATTTCAAACCAAGCTAAAATTTACGATATCAATAAGGATATTCAAAAGGTTGAAACGAAAGTAGACGAACAGCAAAAGGTAAACCGAGATCTACAGGACCAAGTCAGTGAATTAAGTTCATACGAACGGATTTTTGAAAAGGCTAAGAAAATGGGTCTTTTAATAAATGAAAATGACGTCAAGGTTGTGCAGAATAAATGAACAAGAAACAGCCATATATGAATTTAGGAGCAGCCTGTTTGTTTGCACTCTTCGGCCTGCTCTTTTTTGTATTGTTATTCAGGTACTTTTCGATTCAAATTACCGGAGAAGTGGATGGTCAAGCTCTCGCCGCAAAGGCGGAGCAAAAATATAGCCGCAATGGAATCTTACAAGCAACAAGGGGAACCATATTTGATCGCAATGGTGAGGTCGTTGCCGAAGATACGACTGCTTATAAATTGATTGCCATTCTTGATAAAAAAATGACAACGAATCCAAAAGAACCGAAACATGTACAAGATTTTAATAAAACAGCAGAAGAATTGGCTAAATACATTGACTTGGATAAATCAGATATTTATAAAATTTTAGCGGATGGAAAAAAAAAGAAACGGTTTCAGGTGGAGTTTGGCCGGTACGGAAAAGATATTTCCCATGAAACAAAGAAAAAAATTGAAGCCTTAAAGCTTCCGGGAATTACCTTTACCCGTGATTCGAAACGATTTTATCCTAACGGAGTATTTGCTTCACATCTAGTTGGATATGCTGACAGGATTGAACAGAAGGATGGCTCGTATAAATCGATTGGGAAAATGGGGATTGAACAAGAATATAACAAGAATTTAACCGGGAAAAATGGCGAAATCAATTATGAAAGCGATTTGTGGGGGTATATCCTTCCGGATGGGAAAGAAAAAATCAAAGCAGCACAAGATGGAAATGATATTTATTTGACCATCGATCAAAAGATACAAACCTTTTTAGAAGATGCGATGAATAAGGCGGCTAAAGATTATAAACCGAAAAAAATTATTGCAATTGTCGCTGATCCGAAAACTGGAGAAATTTTAGCAATGGGTCAACGACCATCGTTCCATCCAAAAACAAAAGAAGGTATTGAGGATGGATGGCATAATGAAGCCGTTGAAACTTCCTTTGAACCTGGATCCACGATGAAAATCTTTACACTTGCTGCTGCTGTTCAGGAAAATGTTTTTAATCCTAATGAGCAATATAAGTCTGGTTCTTATCAGGTAACAAACAAAGATAAGGCTATCCACGACCATAATGGATCGGGTTGGGGGACAATCACATATCTTGAAGGCGTTCAGCGTTCATCAAACGTTGCCTTTGCAAAAATAGCAAAGGAAAAATTGGGTTTTGAAAAGTTTAGAGAATATTTAACGAAGTTTGGCTTTGATAAACCAACAGGTATTGAATTGCCGGATGAAACTTCCGGGAAAATTCAATACACTTATCCAATTGAAAAGATTACAACGGCATATGGTCAGGGGACAGCAATTACACCGATTCAACAAATTCAAGCAGCTACAGCAATCGCCAATGACGGGAAAATGATGAAGCCGCACGTAGTCGAAAAAATTGTCAATCATGATACGGGAGAAATAATTAAAAAGGAATCTCCGGAAGTGGTGTCAACCCCAATTTCTGCAGAAACAGCAAAAACGGTCCGCGACATTCTGGAAACGGTTGTAACATCACCTAAAGGCACAGGAGTTCGCTATAAAATAGATGGGTACGATGTTGCCGGGAAAACAGGGACTGCCAATATCCCTGGTCCTGATGGGAAGTATTTGAAGGGCGCAGACAATTATATGTTTTCTTTTTTAGGAATGGCACCAAAGGATGACCCAAAGCTCATTGTGTATGTGGCTGTTCAGCAGCCGGATCTTGATGGAACCGGCCAAGGTGCTTTGCCTGTATCCGAGGTTTTTAACCCAGTCATGAAAAATAGTCTGCATTATTTAAATATCCAGCCCTCCACAGTTGAGAAAACAACTGTCAATAAAATTACAAGCCTAAAGGGTCAGACGGTTGATGAAGCAGTAAAAGCGCTCAAATCACAAGGTGTAGAGCCCGTTGTTATAGGCAATGGCAAAGAAGTCGTTAATCAAATGCCTAAGGCAGGAACCACTGTTTTAGAAGGTGAGAAAATCATTATTCAAACGGATGGGGAGTCTCTTGCACCGGATATGCTGGGATGGTCCTTGAGAGATGTAATGAAAATAGCCAACATAGCTGGGCTGAAACTAAATTCTAAGGGCAAAGGTTATGTCGACCAGCAGAATATCAAGCCCAAAACGCCATTAAAAAAAGGCGATTTCCTTATTGTGGATTTAAAAACACCAGAAGAACAATGGGACGCTGAGAATAACGCTAAAAAAGATGAGCAAGGAACAAAAGAGGAAAAATCGGAAGAAAAGATAAAGGATTAGTTTTAAATCCCGCTGAATAAAGCGGGATTTTTACTGGTGAAATCAAGTCTGTTTGGCGGTCTAATCATATAAGTACAAGCATATAAATGAACGATAAGAAAAGGAGGATCGTTCATACTATGCGTGTGTCAAATGTAACTGTTCGAAAACGACTAATGATTGCCCTATTTATTGGGATTCTAACCTTCTTAATTATTGATGTCCGGCTTGGATATGTTCAATTTTTTCTAGGAGATACGTTGACTGAACGAGCAAAAGGGTCCTGGAGCAGGAATATCCCATTTGAACCCGAACGGGGCCAAATAGTAGACCGCAATGGGGTACCACTTGCAACCAATATTAGTGCACCAACCGTTTATGTGATTCCTAGACAAATCAAAGATCCGGCAGCAACGGCAGAAAAGCTTGCTACGGTGTTGAATATGTCTAAAGAAAAGGCCTATCGGGATATAACCAAAAAAGCTTCGTCAGTCCGGATTAAAGAAGGAAGAAAAATCTCTCATGATAAGGCAAAGGAAATCAGAGCTTTAGGTCTTGAAGGTGTATATATTGGTGAAGACTCCAAACGTTATTATCCATATGGCAGCTATCTATCTCATGTTTTAGGTTTTACTGGAGTGGACAACCAGGGACTAATGGGTTTAGAACAATATTATGATAAAGAGTTAAGCGGCGAACGTGGTGCAGTAAAATTTTACGCCAATGCTAAGGGTGAACGAATGAATAGTATGGCGGATGATTATGAGCACCCCGTTAATGGTTTAGATTTAAAACTGACAATTGATTCAAAAATCCAAACCATAATGGAACGGGAATTAGATAATGCCGAGGCTAAATATAATCCGGATGGCATTATCGCGATTGCCATGAACCCAAATAACGGGGAAATCCTGGGGATGTCAAGCAGACCAACATTTGACCCTGCTAATTTCCAGAATGTTCCGCAAGAAGTCTATAATCGCAATTTGCCTGTTTGGTCAACCTATGAGCCTGGTTCTACCTTTAAAATTATCACCTTGGCTGCAGCATTAAATGAAGGTAAAGTAAATTTAGAAAAAGAACATTTTCATGATTCCGGCTCAGTCCAAATTGCTGGAGCTAGATTAAAATGCTGGAAAAGGGGCGGCCATGGCAGCCAATCTTTTTTAGAAGTTGTACAAAACTCCTGTAACCCTGGATTTGTGGAACTAGGGGAGCGGTTAGGAAAAGAAAAGCTTTTTAAATATGTTAAGGATTTTGGCTTCGGGCAAAAAACAGGGATCGATTTGCAGGGAGAAGGAACAGGGATTTTATTTAACTTAGACCGTGTAGGTCCTGTGGAACAAGCGACCACTGCTTTTGGACAGGGTGTATCAGTTACTCCGATTCAACAAGTTACGGCAGTGTCAGCGGCAATTAATGGCGGGATTTTATATAAGCCTTTTATTGCAAAGGAGTTAATTGATCCTGTTACAAAAGAGGTTGTAATGAGGAATTCTCCTGTTGAAAAAAGACGGGTTATTTCTGAAAACACTTCGAAAGAAATTCGTCGTGCCCTTGAGAGTGTTGTCGCACAAGGAACAGGCGGAAGGGCATTTGTAGATGGATATCGTGTCGGGGGAAAAACAGGTACAGCCCAAAAAGCGCAAAACGGAAGGTACTTAGAAAATAACTTTATCGTTTCGTTTATTGGTTTTGCCCCAGCTGATGACCCGCAGATTGTTGTGTACGTAGCAGTAGACAACCCAAAAGGAGTTACAGCCTTTGGTGGAACCGTTAGTGCGCCAATTGTGGGAAATATAATGAAGGATGGATTGACTGCCTTAGGAGTGCCGCCTCGAAAAGATCAAATAGAGAAAAAAATTAAATGGCCGGATACCCCATTAATAAAGCTGCCTGATTTTGTTGGATTATCTAAATTAGAACTCCAAGAACAGTTCATTAATTTAAAAATTGATGCCAGTGGTGAGGGGGATGTAGTTGTGAGACAGTCTCCTGCACCAGGTACAAAGGTAAAAGAAGGGTCAAAAATTAGACTTTACTTTGGTAAGGAAAAAGAATAGATGAATGATAACCAACTAATGGGCGGCCGGAAAATTTTCCGCCGCCTAATTTTTCTTTACGCTTTGATTACTAAGGCTCTTTTCGTAAACTCTGTAGCTTTTGAAACTTATTAAGGGTCATTTACAAAGTTACTAGGCAATTTTCGCAAAAGTACTTACGAAAAGAGGCCACGAAGAATCTTTTATACGGGTGGGTAAACATTAACGAAAAACAACTATATATGCGAAAATAGCCATTACTAAATAGCAAAATAAAATGTTTTAATGTAAAATAAGATGGAACTTTCGTCAGCAGATTAAAGGATATTTATGCTGGCAAAATTGTATGCAGGGGCATGAGAGGATTTGAGATCAATGAAGTTACACAAGCTGCTTGAGAATTTGCACTTATTAACTCCTTATGAGGGAGAAAACCCGGATATTATTTCAATTGAAAATGATAATCGTAAGGTGCAAAACGGGAGCTTATTAATTTGTATTAAGGGCTACACCGTGGACGGACATGATTTTGCGGATTCAGCAGTAGAAAAGGGAGCCGTGGCTATACTTGCAGAACGTCCATTGCCATTAAAGGTTCCAGTAATCATAGTTCAGGATACAACAAGAGCAATGGCAGTACTTGCTGATGCCTTTTACGGCCAGCCGACAAAAAAACTGCATTTGATTGGAATTACAGGAACGAATGGAAAAACAACAACCAGTCATTTAATTGAAAAAATATTATCAGACCAAAAGAAGAAAACTGGCCTAATCGGAACAATGTATACCAAAATTGCTGATAAGGTAATGGAGACAAAAAATACCACACCAGAAAGTTTAACACTCCAAAAGACGTTTCAGCATATGGTTGATGAAGGCGTCGAAGCAGCAGTAATGGAGGTTTCTTCCCATGCACTTGATTTAGGGAGGGTCCATGGCTGTGACTATAATGTGGCGGTATTCACAAATTTAACACAAGACCATTTAGATTATCATAAAACAATGGAAGAATATCAGCGCTCAAAAAGCTTATTGTTTGCTCAACTTGGCAATACATATGAATATAGTAATCCAAAATTTGCGGTCTTGAACGCAGATGACCCGGCTTCAGATATGTTTAGAAGGTCTACGGCGGCTCATGTTATTACATATGGGATTGAGGAAAAAGCCGATTTCCAGGCAACAAACATTCAGATGACATCTGCTGGTACAAATTTTGAACTCGTAATAGGAAAGAGCAAATATTCGATTAACATGCAGTTAATCGGTAAATTCAGTGTTTATAATGTTTTGGCGAGCATTGCAGCAGCTTACGTTTCAAAAATACCATTAGCAGATATTATAAAGTCTATCGAAAATGTAGAAGGCGTTTCCGGAAGATTTGAACTGGTCAATGCTGGGCAGGATTTTACGGTCATTGTTGACTATGCCCACACACCAGACAGCCTTGAAAATGTATTGAAAACAATTAAGCACTTTGCAAAGAAAAAGATTTTCGTTATCGTAGGCTGTGGGGGGGACAGAGATCGGACAAAGCGCCCTTTAATGGCTGAGATTGCGTGTAAATTGGCAACGGATCCAATTTTTACTTCAGATAATCCAAGGAGCGAAGATCCGCTAGCCATCTTAAAAGATATGGAAGCAGGGGTTAAGCATCCCCAATACGTCTATACCATCATACCTGATCGAAAAGAAGCAATAAAAAGTGCAATACAGCAGGCGGATGCTGGTGATGTGGTCTTAATTGCCGGGAAGGGCCATGAAACCTATCAAATCATTGGAACACAAGTTTATGATTTTGATGACCGGCTAGTGGCACTTGATGCAATTAAGGGGAGATAAGTATGTTTTTAGCTTTATCAGACTTGTCCGTTCTGTTTAAAGACCATCTGGGCGTACAAGATGAATTTTTGTTTTATACGGTTACTGACCAAGCGAATGTCATACAGCCAAAAGGCTTGTTCGTTTCGGTAAATGGGGGAACTGAAGATCTTGCGGAGGCAATGGCAAATGGCGCAATTGCAGCTATTTGGGAGCATGGTAAAAAACTGCCCCATTATACGCCGAATCAGTTTCCGGTATTCTTTACTTCTGATAGCGTTGAAGCAATACAAAATCTATTACAACACTATCTTGAAAAATTAAATGGAGAAATAGAAGAGACAATGGAGATAACTAACTTTAAATTTTCAAATAAAGAACTTCTTAATAAAAATAGAGAAACATATGATATTGCTGTGATGCTAAAAAAGTTAACAAAACAACATGTTATTGATTCTGAAGGGAGGGAGTAAATTGCTGGAGCAAGTTATTTTTTTCACAATCATTATGGGCTTTCTCGTTACCGTATTGCTTTCTCCAATATTTATTCCCTTCTTAAGAAGGTTGAAATTTGGACAAAGCATTCGGGAAGAAGGTCCTAAATCGCACCAAAAGAAAACGGGAACGCCGACAATGGGCGGAATTATGATTTTATTTTCTGTTGTCATCACAACAATCGTCATGACTGGGAAATTTTCAGAACCAACCGTAAAAACCTATTTGCTTTTGCTTGTAACCCTTGGATTTGGATTACTAGGCTTTTTAGACGATTTTATCAAAGTCGCGTTGAAACGAAATTTAGGATTAACCTCTAAACAAAAGCTTTTAGGTCAAATTATTATATCTGTCATTTTTTATTTAGTTTATAAACAAAATGGTTTTTCTACTGAAGTAAGTATTCCATTTACGGACGCATCCTTTGATTTAGGGTGGTTTTTCATCTTTTTCATTATATTTTGGCTTGTCGGATTCTCTAATGCTGTCAACCTTACAGATGGACTCGATGGCTTGGTGTCAGGAACGGCAGCCATTGCATTTGGGGCTTTTGCTGTCCTTGCATGGAGTCAATCTCAAATGGAAATAGCGATTTTTTCTGTGGCTGTTGTGGGTGCTGTTTTAGGATTCCTCGTTTTCAATGCCCATCCAGCAAAGGTTTTTATGGGAGATACAGGTTCGCTTGCTCTTGGGGGGGCGATTGCTACCATTGCGATTCTGACAAAGCTTGAATTATTGCTTGTTATTATTGGCGGAGTATTTGTGATTGAAACTTTATCAGTTATACTGCAAGTAGCTTCCTTTAAAACAACGGGAAAAAGAATTTTCCGAATGAGTCCGCTGCATCATCATTATGAACTGGTGGGTTGGTCGGAGTGGAGAGTTGTTGTAACGTTTTGGAGTGTTGGATTAATACTTGCTATTCTTGGAATCTATATAGAGGTGTGGTTGTAATTGAAGCAGATTGAAAAGTATCGTCATAAAAAAATTCTTGTTCTTGGCTTAGCCAAAAGCGGTGTAACAGCTGCTGCATTACTACATAAGCTTGGTGCATTTGTAACAGTTAATGATAAAAAACCATTATCTGAAAATCCTGAAGCCCAAGGCCTTCTCGAACAGGGGATTAAAGTGATTTGCGGGGATCATCCTGTTGAACTCCTTGATGAGGGTTTTGAGTTGATTGTAAAAAATCCAGGGATTCCTTATAACAACCCGATGATTGAAGGGGCAGTTAATATGGGAATTCCAGTTATTACAGAGGTTGAGCTTGCCTATGAAATCTCGGAAGCTCCCTTTATAGGAATTACCGGTACAAATGGTAAAACAACGACGACAACACTTGTTTATGAGATGTTGAATGAAGGCAGCAAAAAGCCATTAATTGCCGGTAATATTGGAACCGTTGCATCAGGGGTTGCCGAAAAGGCAACGAAGGATAACACAATCGTGATCGAGTTATCATCCTTTCAGTTAATGGGAATTGAAACTTTTAATCCTAAAATCGCGATTATTACCAATCTTTATGATGCTCACTTGGATTATCATGGGACTAAAGAGGAATATAAAGCAGCGAAGGCGAATATCACGAAAAACCAAACTGAACTGGAATATTTGATTATTAATGCAGATCAGGATGAAACCTTTGAAATTGCCCGTCAGTCTAAGGCAAAAATCATTCCTTTTTCTACGAAGAAGGAATTGGCTGAGGGTGCCTTTATCCGTGACGGATGGATTTACTTTAATGATGAAAAAGTAATGGAAATGGATCAAATTGCATTACCAGGAGTACACAATTTAGAAAATATTTTATGTGCAATGTCTGCTGCAAAGCTTTCTGGTGTGGAGAACAAAGCGATTCAGGAAGTACTCCGGACCTTTACCGGGGTAAGGCATCGCTTACAATATGTTAAGGAAGTTGACGGCAGAAAATTTTATAACGACTCAAAAGCTACCAATATTTTAGCAACTATTAAAGCTTTGGCTGCCTTTGAAACCCCAATTGTTTTACTAGCAGGTGGGCTCGATCGCGGCAATGAGTTTGATGAACTTAAGCCGTATCTAAACAATGTAAAAGCATTAATCACCTTCGGGCAAACAGCAGAGAAGCTTGAGCGGGTTGGCCGTGAGGCAGGAATAAAAGTAATCAAGCATGTCGATAATGTGGCTAAGGCCGTGCCTGAAGCATTTGATTTATCAAATTCAGGTGATGTCATCCTGTTATCTCCTGCTTGTGCCAGCTGGGATCAATACAAAACTTTTGAAGTCAGGGGAGACATTTTTATCGAAGCGGTGCATAAGCTTAAGTAAGGGCTTGTCTTACAAAGAAAAGCGGAAGCGCCTTGCCAAGGGGCGACAAGCATAAGACGATCCGGCGGGAAGGTTGTTCTTTAACCTTCTCGACGGATTGGCTTATGTCCTCGAGCCCCTAGGCGCTGTAGCTGGACATAATTATTTCTCACTCAACATAAAGCCCTAAAACTTGCAGTTGAGGTGTTTAGTGGTGCCGACAAAGAAAACGACTCCTGATTTTATTCTAATGATTGTTACATTTACGCTGCTGGCAATTGGGCTAATCATGGTTTACAGTGCTAGCGCTATTTGGGCGGAGTATAAATTCAATGATTCCTTTTTCTTTGCCAAAAGGCAGACCCTGTTTGCAGGGGTAGGGATTGCTGCCATGTTTTTTATCATGAACATAAACTATTGGACATGGAGAACATGGGCGAAAACGATTCTAATTGTTTGTTTCGTATTGTTAATTTTGGTTTTAATTCCAGGAATCGGAAATGTACGTAATGGTTCGCGAAGCTGGATAGGAGTTGGCGCATTTTCCATCCAGCCTTCTGAATTTATGAAACTTGCGATGATTGCCTTTTTAGCCAAGTATTTGTCTGAACGGCAGAAATTAATTACCTCCTTTAAGAAGGGTCTTGTGCCCTCATTAGGACTTGCCTTTGTCGCCTTTGCCATGATTATGCTGCAGCCTGACCTAGGCACTGGAACAGTAATGATTGGTACTTGCGTGGTGATGATTTTTATTGCAGGTGCCAGAGTAAGCCATTTTGCCTTTTTGGGACTATTAGGAGTGGCAGGGTTTGTTGGTTTGATTGCATCCGCGCCGTATCGTATTAAAAGGATTACTTCTTTCTTAGATCCTTGGTCCGACCCATTGGGAAGCGGATTCCAAATCATCCAATCACTTTATGCCATAGGTCCTGGAGGTTTATTTGGACTCGGACTTGGTGAAAGCAGGCAAAAGTTTTTTTACTTACCTGAACCGCAAACAGATTTTATCTTTGCGATTCTTTCTGAGGAATTAGGCTTTATTGGCGGCTCGTTTATCTTGCTATTATTTGCGCTTCTTTTATGGAGAGGAATTCGTATCGCTTTAGGGGCACCTGATTTATATGGCAGTTTTCTTGCCGTGGGGATTATCGCAATGGTCGCCATTCAAGTCATGATCAATATCGGGGTTGTGACAGGGCTCATGCCGGTTACAGGAATTACCTTGCCATTTTTAAGCTATGGAGGATCATCTCTTACTTTGATGCTGATGGCGATAGGTGTTCTCTTAAATATTAGCCGCTATTCTAGATATTAAAGGATACCCTGTGGTGGCAGGGTTCTTTTTATTTTACAATTAGATAACATTCTTTTGTCATTTGCTTTCTTTATAAGCTTTTTATAGTAAGATAGGAATGCATTCAGGTTTTAAATCGTTAATGAGGTGGAAAAATGAAAATAGTAGTAAGTGGCGGGGGAACTGGCGGACATATCTATCCTGCACTCGCCCTCATTAGAGAAATCCAAAAAGAAAACAATCAAGCTGAGTTTTTATACATAGGCACCAGTAATGGTTTGGAAAGTAAAATTGTTCCGAGAGAAAATATTGCTTTTAAATCCATCCATATTACGGGTTTTAAAAGGAAGCTCTCCTTTGAAAATGTGAAAACCGTTATTCGATTTCTTAAAGGTGTTCAGGACAGTAAAAAAATTTTAAAAGAGTTTAAACCGGACATTGTCATTGGGACTGGCGGGTATGTGTGTGGACCTGTTGTTTATGCAGCTTCAAAGCTGCGTATTCCAACGATCATTCACGAACAAAATAGTGTCCCTGGACTTACAAATAAATTTTTAAGCCGCTATGTAAACAAAGTAGCCATTTGCTTTGATGAAGCAAAAGATTTTTTTCCAAAGGAAAAAGTTGTTTTTACGGGAAATCCTCGCGCTTCTGAGGTAATTGGCAAGGATGGAATTAAAGGGAGACTTTCAGCGGGCCTGAGTACTACAAAGCCAGCAGTGCTCATCTTTGGCGGTAGCCGCGGTGCACGACCAATTAATGAAGCTGTTATCAAGTCTTTATCGGACTTTGCTGAAAAACCATACCAGATTCTCTATGTTACTGGAGATGTGCATTTTGAAGATGTTCAAAAAGAAGTGGAGCTAGTTGGGAATCCCCAAAATGTTGTCATAAAGCCATTTATTCATAATATGCCAGAAGTTTTGGCAGGTATTGATTTAGTTGTCTCAAGGGCTGGTGCAACATCTTTAGCCGAAATTACTTCACTGGGCATTCCAAGCATCCTAATTCCCAGCCCATATGTAACAAATAATCATCAAGAAAAAAATGCCCGTGCTTTAAGTGATCATGGAGCAGCACAGCTTTTATTAGAAAAAGAGTTAAACAGTAAAAGTTTAATTGGACATATTGATCGAATTCTTTTAAATAGCGAAAATCTTAAGGAAATGAAATTAAAAGCTAAAAAAATGGGTGTTCCCGACTCCGCTAGCAGGCTATATCAGGTTATGGACCAGCTAGTTAAGGGTGAACAAAAGTAGCCCATATTCATTTTTTGCATAGACTAAAATATACGTATGTTTGGAAAGTTAGGTGGTAAATTTGGACGGTATCGTAGCGGAATTGCAAGCTTCAAAAATCGGAAAGGTGAAGGAAAATGAACCTCTTGCCCATCACACCACAATTAAGATTGGCGGTCCTGCCGATATTTTTATAGAGCCAACATCTGTAGCAAACTTAAAGATAGTTATGGATATCATTAAGAATCATCAGGTAAATTGGCGAGCCATAGGAAGAGGATCGAATCTTTTGGTTTCTGATAAAGGGATTGAAGGGGCCATTATAAAACTCGGTTCAGGCATTGATCATCTTAATATAAATGGTTCGGAAATCACAGTAGGGGGCGGCCATTCCCTTGTTAGTTTATCAACGCTTATTAGTAAAAAAGGGCTCTCAGGCCTTGAGTTCGCTAGTGGTATCCCCGGGTCAATCGGTGGTGCTGTTTATATGAATGCAGGAGCACATGGATCAGATATTAGTAAAATCTTAACGAAAGCTCATATTTTGTTTGAAGATGGAACAATGGAATGGCTGTCAAATGAAGAAATGGAATTCTCCTATAGGACCTCTGTCTTGCAGAAAAAGCGTCCCGGCATCGTTGTTGAGGCAGTTTTTCAGCTAGATGAAGGTGAAAAGGGAAATATTGTAGCACAGATGCTAAAAAATAAGGATTATCGAAAAGAAACGCAGCCTTGGAATTACCCATGTGCAGGAAGTATTTTTCGAAACCCATTGCCTAATTATGCAGGAAAACTAGTAGAAGTAGCCGGTTTAAAAGGCTTCAGTATTGGCGGAGCAAAAATCTCTGAAATGCATGGGAATTTTATCATCAACGCTGGAAATGCAACAGCAGGAGATGTGCTTGCCTTAATCCAGCATGTGAAGGATACCATCTATAACCTATATGAAGTTAGAATGGAAACAGAAGTTGAGATAATTGGAAGGAAATAGAATTTAATTACTAAATTTATCCTTACTTTTATGGTAATAATTATCTTACGAATGACAAATATTGTGGTATAATTACTGATAATATTATAGGTGCGAACTCTCTAGGTAAACGAATGACGGCATGATTTTTCGTGCCGTTGTTTCTCTTTTCAAGCTATCATTTAAAGAGTTAATGGACAAGCATATTTGTTGTTATTTTGGAGCAGCTGCTTTTATGTTGGGGGAATTGTGAATGGAAAATGGTAAAATCGTTGCTCTTGAGGATCGTATTCCAAAACTGAAAGAACAAAGAAGGCGTAAAGCAAACAGACGGCTTGTGCTTTTGCTTATTTTGTTTTTTATGATGATCGTTGCGGTAGCCTATACACAATCACCACTTAGTCATGTTAAGACGATTACACTTAAAGGTAATGAGATCTATTCTAAAGATGAAATCATCAATAAAAGCGGCCTTTCAAATAATACGAATATTTGGAAAGTTAGAAAGGATGCTGTCGCTTCTAAAGTGGAGCAGCTCCCTGAAATTAATAAGGCTGTTGTAAAGCGAAAGTGGCCCAACACGATTATAATCCAAGTAGTAGAGCATAAGAGAATTGCCTATTTAAAAAAGGACACGTCCTACTTACCAGTAATGGAAAATGGAAAGATACTTAAAGAAAGAAAAACAGAAATGGTTCCAGTAAATTCTCCGATTCTTTTCGATTTTAAAGAAGGGGCAGCTCTGAACGAAATGGTAAAAGAGCTAAAAAAGCTTCCAATTGAAATAACAAACTCCATTTCTGAAATTCATTACACTCCTAAAAAAACAGATCGGTACCACGTTTCCTTATTTATGAATGATGGCTTCGAGGTTAGTGCCACATTAAAAAGCTTTTCAGAAAAGATGGTCCATTATCCTTCTATTATTGGCCAATTAGATCCAAATAAAAAAGGAATTATCGACTTAGAAGTAGGGTCTTATTTTAGGGCTTTTGAATCGGAAGTGGAGGAAAAGAAAGTTGAATAGGATGAAGGTGAAGGGGAAACACGTTATTCTGTCTTTTGTCTGCCTTGTTTTAGGATTTATGCTTGCTTTCTCCTATCATTTGACGCAAATCGAAAAACAAAAAGAAAAGCCAAATCTATCAGGAAAACAATATGAAAAAACACTTACACTTAGAAATCAATTGATTGCTCAAGAGGAGACCAACCGAAAACTGCAAAAGGAATTAAATCAAAAGCAGGATAAAGTACAAAAAAATGAAAAAAATCTCGCAAAAGAGGCCCAGGTGTTTCAAAATTTAGCTGAGGATGCAGAAAAATACAGGATGTATCTTGGTAAGGTAAAAGTAAAAGGCAGCGGGGTAAAGGTTACCCTTACCGATGGGGCTTACGACCCTAAAGAAGATAATATTAATAATTATCTCGTCCATGAGCATCACGTATTTAAAGTAGTCAATGAACTTTATATATCGGGCGCAGATGCAGTTTCGATAAATGGGCAAAGACTAACAAGTCATTCTTATATTGTCTGTAATGGCCCAGTCATAACAGTCGATGGAATTCAGCATCCTGCACCATTTATCATTACAGCTATTGGTGACCCAGACGTGCTCTCGTCTTCATTAAATTTAACCGGCGGGGTAAAAGACCAGTTGGTTAATGATAATATTATTTTTTCTTTGGAGAAAGAAAGTGACATTACGCTCAATCCAATTTTAGGAAGCTAATAAAACAGGATTTTGCTGTCCACGAAAAACAAAGAAGGCAAGGTGAAAAAAGTGGACAAACAAAAATTAAATATTAGTTTTACCTTGGTAGCAGCGGTTGTGGGTTTTATGATTGCGATTCAATTTCAAACCGTGAAAAAACCTGAAGAACGGGATACTAGAGACATTTGGCAGCTCCGGGAAGCCCTGCTGCAAGAAAAAGAGCTGCAGTCTAATTTATTGACTGAAATTCGTTCTAATGAAGAAAAGCTATCAGCTTATGAATCTAAGCGAAAGCAAAGCAAGGAACAGGCCTTAAGGGATACATTGCAGGAATTAAAGATCGAGGCTGGTTTAACTGAGGTAACTGGCCCAGGAATTACGTTAGAAATTGAACCTGTAGTTGAAGATATTCAATTAGGAGACCCAGTTACAAGGGTTGTTTCCCCAGAATTATTGAAGAGATTGTTGAACGAATTAAATATGTATGAAGCGAAATATGTATCCATTGACGGTCAACGAATTATTAATACAACCGTTATCAGGGATATCAATAAAGAAACAAAAATTGATGGCCATTCTATTAAAAGTTTACCAATAGAGGTGAAGGTGGCTGTTGCTGATTCAACTACGGCTGAAAAATTATATAATCGGATGAAAGTATCAAAAGCAAGGGATGAATTTTTTACTGAAGGCTTGAGGCTGAATGTCTCGGCTCCTATTCCGAATATTAAGGTGCCAGCCTATGATAATCCAATTCGTATTCGGTTTTTGGAACCGATTAAAGAAGGGGGCGGTACCTAATGTGGCTTCCGGTTATGGGACTTGTCATTGGAATCATTCTTGGTTTATTGACTGAGATCCGAATTCCTGAAGAATATTCAAATTATTTGTCGATTGCTGTCTTAGCCGCGTTCGACACGTTATTTGGTGGAATTCGAGCATACTTGCAAAATATTTATGATGAAAAGGTGTTTGTATCAGGCTTCTTTTTTAATATTGTCCTTGCTGCAAGTTTAGCTTTTCTCGGTGTTCATCTTGGTGTAGACTTGTATTTAGCAGCAGTTTTTGCGTTTGGGGTCAGATTGTTTCAGAATATTGCCGTAATTCGTCGAATATTATTGACGAAATGGTCAACAAACAAAGAAAAATTAGAAAAAAGTTGAAAATTTTTAAAGGGAATCATTTAATTGTGACGAATATTTTTATAAGATATGACTTGGAAATTAATTGAACAAGAAAATTGTTGTTCTATTTTAGGAAAAATAAAGGAGGTGCCAGAGAATGAACAGCAATGAAATATATGTTAGCCTTGACATCGGTACATCCAGTGTAAAAGTAATCATTGGTGAAATGGTTCATGATTCAGGAAAAGGCTCGTTAAATATTATAGGTGTCGGAAATGTAAAATCTGAAGGGCTGCGTAAAGGTTCGATTGTCGATATGGATGATACGGTTCATTCTATTAAGCGGGCAATTGAACAGGCGGAAAGAATGGTAGGAATGGAAATCAGGGAAGTTGTCGTTGGAATTCCAGGACACCATGTTATGCTTCAGCCTTGTCACGGTATTGTAGCTGTTTCTGGCCAAAATAGAGAAATTACAAATGAAGATGTTATTCGTGTCATAGAAGCTTCCCATGTCGGATCAATTCCTCCAGAGAGGGGAAATATGGGAGTAATCCAAAGGCAATTTATCTTAGATGGTAAAGATGAAATAAATGACCCGCGCGGAATGATTGGTGTCCGTTTGGAGATGGATGGAACGTTGATAACCGGTTCAAATTCCGTTTTGGCCAATACCATACGCTGTGTCGAGCGCGCTGGTCTTAGTTTTTCTGATATTATCCTGCAGCCTCTGGCAGCAGGTGAGTATGCTTTATCCAAGGATGAAAAAAACCTTGGTGTTGCTTTGATTGACCTAGGAGGCGGTTCCACAAACATCTCGGTTTTTCAAGATGGTTTTATAACTGCAACTGGTGTCATTCCAGTTGGCGGTGACCATATCACAAAGGATCTGTCTGTCGGTCTCCGAACTTCAACTGAGGACGCTGAAAAAATTAAGATGAAGCATGGACATGCCTTCTATGATGAGGCATCAGAAGATGTAGTATTCAGTGTTCCGATTATCGGCAGCGATCAACACCAACAATTTAACCAGTTGGAAATTTCTGAAATTATTGAAGCAAGAATGGAAGAAATTTTTGAGTTGGCTGCCCATGAATTAAAGAGAATGGGCGTCACCAGTCTGCCGGGAGGATTTGTTTTAACGGGCGGCGGTGCCAACATGCAAGGAGTTTTGGAGCTTGCACAAGATATGTTTCAAAATCCAGTTCGAATTGCAGTACCAGATTACATTGGTGTAAGAGAACCTCAATATACAGCAGCGGTTGGCTTAATAAAATATGCCTATAAGAATGCTAGATTACCAGGTGGCACAATCAGCTCTTCATCATCAGTTTCTGAGCCAATCGAAAAGAGAGTACCAAAACAACATCAACCAAAAGCAAAAGTAGAAAAACATCCGGAAGAAAAGATGTCATCAAAAGTAAAAAAATTCCTTGGTTACTTTTTCGAATAGGCATAATCGAAAAGGAATATCGACGAATTAGGAGGATTTGTCATGTTAGAATTTGATACAAATTTAGATTCTCTTGCAACCATAAAAGTAATCGGAGTTGGCGGCGGGGGTAACAACGCCGTAAACAGAATGATTGAACATGGCGTACAAGGTGTAGAATTTATCGCAGTAAATACTGACGCACAAGCATTGAATCTTTCAAAAGCTGAAGTGAAAATGCAGATTGGTGCAAAGCTGACCAGAGGTCTTGGAGCGGGTGCGAACCCAGAGGTTGGAAAGAAGGCTGCGGAGGAAAGCAAGGAGCAAATCGAGGAAGCATTGCGCGGAGCGGATATGGTTTTCGTCACAGCAGGAATGGGCGGCGGAACCGGTACAGGTGCAGCACCAGTTATTGCTCAGATTGCCCGCGACCTTGGTGCTTTAACCGTTGGTGTTGTTACCCGTCCATTTACTTTTGAAGGTAAAAAACGTTCAAATCAAGCTTCAGGCGGAATTGGATCAATGAAAGAGGCAGTCGATACTTTGATTGTTATTCCAAATGACCGGCTTCTTGAAATTGTTGATAAGAGTACTCCGATGCTTGAGGCGTTCCGCGAAGCAGACAATGTCCTTCGTCAAGGGGTTCAAGGTATTTCGGATTTAATTGCAACACCTGGTCTTATTAACCTTGATTTTGCTGATGTAAAAACGATTATGTCAAATAAAGGCTCAGCGTTAATGGGTATTGGTGTAGCTTCCGGTGAGAGCCGTGCTACTGAAGCAGCGAAGAAAGCCATTAATTCACCTTTACTAGAAACATCAATCGATGGAGCACAAGGCGTTTTAATGAACATTACTGGCGGGACGAACTTAAGTCTTTACGAAGTTCAAGAAGCAGCTGATATCGTTGCAACGGCAACGGATCAGGAAGTAAACATGATTTTCGGTTCGGTTATCAACGAAAATTTAAAAGATGAAATTATCGTTACCGTTATTGCAACTGGCTTTAATGAAGAAGTCATTCAGCCAAAGGTAACCCGTCCTACTTTTGGACAGAATAATAAAGCTCCAGTAAATCCGATTAAGAGAGAACAGCCAAAGCGCGAAGAAGTTCATCAAGAACCAGTTCGCAATAACAACTCTTCACAAGAAGAAACTCTTGATATTCCTACATTCCTTCGTAATCGTAACAGAAGACGATAATATTAATAAAGGCATAGCCCAGAAAAATGGGGCTATGCCTTTTTTTTGTTGTGAAAAAGAAAAGTTGATTATTAACTCTGTGATTGGAGCGCAAATCAACAGCCTTGTTAAAAAAGAGCATTTATTCAAAATATTATCTGACAAATTCCTTAATGAATAGTGAAAATTTCTGTTTTTTTGATTACAGAAAGTGACACACTTTTAGTCCTCTACTACGTTATACTTTTTCGTAACAGATTAATAGAACTGCCAATAAGGAGGAAGCTGTTTGGTTGTTTATTTAGATGTAATTTGGGCTCTTAACTTGTTTTTTGATAGCCTTCTTCTTTATTTAACAGCTATTTTTCTAAAAAGAAGCATACGAATCTGGAGATTATTGGCTGGAGGATTTATTGGCTCACTAATTATTCTATTAGCCTTTACTCCAATAAATGTCTACTCAAACCATCCAATAGCAAAACTGTTATGCTCTGTCATGATGGTGCTTGCAGCATTTGGGTATAAACGGTTGTCTTATTTTCTCAAAGCGTTAATGACGTTATATGTTGCTACTTTTTTAATTGGTGGAGCCTTATTAGGCGCCCATTATTTCATTCAATACGATCCTGAGTTAACCACAAAGGTCTTAATGTCGAGTGTGAAGGGTTTTGGTGACCCAGTCAGCTGGTTATTCGTCCTGATTGGTTTCCCGGTTGCCTGGCATTTTTCAAGGAGACATATGGAAGGTATGGAAATGACGAAAATCCAATTTGAACAAATCGTCAATGTCAGCTTGAAAATAGGCAGTGAAACATTTGTTTTTAAAGGATTAGTTGATAGCGGCAATCAACTTTATGACCCGTTGTCAAGGCTTCCCGTTATGTTTGTTTCCATTAAAAATCAATTGGATGCTATACCAGAGGAAATCAAAAAAATTGCAGCTGATCCGGAACCGCTCATAATGGGGAGCGGGGAAGTTCCAGATGAATGGCAAAATAGACTAAGAATTGTTCCTTGCCGGGTAGTGGGACAAGAGCATCAGCTCATTGTGGCCATTAAGCCCGATAACATATTAATTGAACAAAATGGAGACCAGTATTTATGCGAAAAGGGTCTTGTATCCTTCACGATGCAGCAGCTTTCGGCAGATGATGCTTTCCAATGTATCGTTCATCCGAAAATGCTGACAGGTCCAAAGCAGCAAGGAGGGACCGTGAAGGTAAGTTAATAATACTATACTCAGAAAAACATATTTTAGAAGGAGGAACAAGAATGAAAAAGTGGAAACTTCGCTTATCCTACTATTGGT
The DNA here is from genome assembly GCF_036965425.1 of Neobacillus drentensis. Taxonomy (GTDB): domain Bacteria; phylum Bacillota; class Bacilli; order Bacillales; family Cytobacillaceae; genus Neobacillus; species Neobacillus drentensis_F. The sequence goes on from NZ_JBALPP010000043.1 coordinate 21,520, forward strand.
ATAAAATATTAATAAAATTAGGTTTAAAAACAGATGAAGTATATTATATTGGCGGAAGCGAAGCATTGCCGCCTCCTTTAAGCAAAGATGAAGAAGAGATGTTGTTAAAGAAGCTTCCCGGCGGTGACAAGGCAGCAAGGTCAATTTTAATTGAAAGGAACCTGCGTCTAGTTGTCTATATTGCCAGAAAATTTGAAAACACAGGCATTAATATCGAGGACTTAATTAGCATTGGCACGATTGGCCTGATTAAAGCGGTCAATACCTTTAATCCTGAAAAGAAAATCAAACTTGCTACATATGCTTCAAGATGTATTGAAAATGAAATTCTAATGTACTTAAGGCGTAATAATAAAATCAGGTCAGAGGTTTCGTTCGATGAACCATTGAATATTGATTGGGATGGGAATGAGCTTTTGTTATCAGATGTACTGGGCACTGATGATGATATCATCACTAAGGACTTAGAAGCCAATGTAGATCGAAAGCTGCTCACTAAAGCTTTGCACCAGCTAACAGATCGTGAAAAACAAATCATGGAGCTTCGCTTTGGCTTAACTAATGGCGAGGAAAAAACGCAAAAGGATGTAGCCGATATGCTTGGAATTTCCCAATCCTATATTTCACGGTTAGAAAAAAGAATTATTAAAAGATTACGAAAAGAGTTCAATAAGATGGTTTAAGAAATTTTTTTCTACCAAAAAAACCTATTATTTCCTGATTTTATAGCAATTTTCGACAATCATGCACCTGTTCACTCGTATGGACAGGTGCATATTTTTCCTCCTCAAGGAAATACTGTTTTTTGTACAGCAGCTCCTGTGAGGAGGAAAAAGAATTGACTCGAAATAAAGTTGAAATTTGCGGTGTGGACACATCAAAACTTCCTGTATTAAAAAACGAAGAAATGAGAATTCTCTTCAAGCAAATGCAAGAGGGCGATATATCCGCCAGAGAAAAGCTCGTCAATGGAAATTTACGCCTTGTACTAAGCGTGATACAGCGCTTTAACAACCGAGGTGAATTTGTCGACGATCTATTTCAGGTAGGCTGTATTGGGTTAATGAAATCGATTGATAACTTTGATTTAGGTCAAAACGTAAAGTTTTCCACTTATGCCGTACCAATGATTATTGGAGAAATAAGAAGATATTTGCGGGATAATAACCCTATTCGTGTGTCCCGCTCCTTAAGGGATATTGCTTATAAAGCCCTTCAGGTTAGGGAACGACTCATGAGCGAGACCTCACGTGAACCGACCGCTGAAGAAATTGCGAAGGTTTTAGAGGTACCACATGAGGAAATTGTCTTCGCCCTCGATGCTATACAGGACCCAGTGTCCCTATTTGAGCCAATCTACAATGATGGCGGCGACCCGATTTATGTTATGGATCAATTAAGTGATGAGAAAAATAAAGATATCCACTGGATCGAGGAAATCGCTTTAAAAGAAGGTATGCGTCGATTAAACGAGCGTGAAAAATTAATTTTGCGTAAAAGATTCTTCCAAGGTAAAACACAAATGGAGGTCGCTGATGAAATCGGAATTTCCCAAGCGCAGGTTTCCCGATTAGAAAAAGCAGCGATAAGACAAATGAATAAGAATATCCAAAGCTAAGCTGTCCAATGGGGGCAGCTTTTTCTGTTACTAAATCGACCAGCACTATCATATATTCTTTAATAGTAAAGGAACTGGGAGTGGTATGTGTATGGTTAAAATTTCGGATTTCCAGATAAAAGATGTCGTAAATGTAGCAGATGGTAAAAGGCTCGGTAATATTGGCGATATTGAGATCAACTTAACCACTGGAAAAATAGAAGCAGTCGTAATCTCTGGCAGTGGGAGGGTGCTGGGCTTTTTTGGGAAGGATGAGGACATCGTCATTCCTTGGAAAAATATCATTAAAATTGGTGAGGATGTCATTTTGGTAAGGCATAAAGGAAGTGTAGAGAAAATTTCAGAGGAAGCAGAAGTTTAAGCTTTGTCATTAACGGTGACCAATTTTTTAATTCATGATAAACTAAAGAAAAACATTAGAGGTATGAACATGGAACCCTTTGTTTTAAAAAACAATTCAATATTATTAATTGACACCTGGACCGAGCGATATCCTGGACTTGTTGCCGGAATGACAACGAAGAACGGGGGGGCAAGTAAAGGGAACTTTGAAACATTAAATCTCGGCTTTCATGTTAATGATAATGTTAATGATGTAGGTTCGAACCGAGAAATAGTTTCCGACCTTCTTGATTTTTCTATCAATAATTGGGTAGGTGCCGAACAGACCCATGATACTTTTATTAAAAAAGTTTCAAAAGCAGATCGTGGTCTAGGGGCAGCTTCCTATGAACAGTCTTTCAAGGGGACGGATGGTTTTTATACAAATGAAGAGGGAATTCTTCTAACTCTTTGTTTTGCTGACTGTGTCCCTCTTTTCTTTATTGCTCCACAGGCACGTATGATTGGAGCCACCCATGCCGGCTGGAAGGGTACAGTTGGAAAAATAGCAGGAAAGATGATTGAAGCTTGGAAAGAAGAAGGTATAGACCCAGAACAGATATTTGTCGTAGTCGGACCATGTATTTGCGAAAAATGTTATATTGTGGATGATCGTGTCATTAACTTAGTTGAAAATACACTAGAAGATGTCGAAGGAAAACCATATAATCTAATTAGGGATGGCCAATATTCTTTAGATTTACGTGAAGTGAATCGGCAAATACTTCTAAATGCAGGAATCCCTGATAAAAATATAAGCATAACTGGATTTTGCTCAAGCTGTCATCATGATTTATTTTTTTCCCATCGTCGTGATCAAGGCAGTACTGGAAGAATGTTAAGTTTTATTGGCTGGAAGGAGACTAACAATCATTTATGAAGGTAGCAGCAAAGTTAGAACAAATCAGACAACAAATAAATGAGGCGTGCCTAAAAGTAAATAGGGATCCTGAAGAAATAAAGTTGATTGCCGTAACGAAATATGTCAGCACCGAAAGAGCGAAAGAAGCATTAGATGCGGGCATTTATAATCTGGGTGAAAATCGTGATGAAGGACTTCTTGCAAAGTGGGAAGTGCTGCAGGACAAGCCTAATTGGCATTTTATTGGATCACTTCAGACTCGAAAGGTGAAAAATATTATCGATAAAGTTGAATATATTCATTCCTTGGACAGACTTTCGCTGGCTGAAGAAATTAATAAACGCGCGAAACGGAAGATAAAGTGTTTGGTACAAGTAAATGTGTCACAGGAAGAATCCAAACATGGATTAAATGCCGATGAGGCAATTACGTTTATTGAATCCCTCCGACCATTTGAAAATATAAGTGTAGAGGGTTTAATGACAATGGCTCCATTTACGGATGATGAAATGGTTCTGCGTGAATGTTTTCGAAAACTGAGAGAGCTTCAGGAACAAGTAAAGGCTTATAATTTAGATTTTGCTCCATGCACAGAGCTTTCAATGGGAATGTCCAATGATTTTACGATTGCGATTGAAGAAGGAGCTACAATGGTAAGAATTGGCACAGCACTTGTCGGTGAAGATGGTTAGGAGAGAAAAAAATGACGATTAAATCGAAATTAAAAACATTTTTCTTTTTAGATGATGAATATGATGATAACAATGATGGTTATGTTGAATCAGTTGAACCCATAAAACAAAAAAAGCAGCCTGTTAAACCACAAAATGTTGTCAGTCTGCAAAGTGTCCCAAAACCTGCAAATTCCAACACTTCTTCAAAAGGATCAAAAGTAATATTAGTTGAACCTCATGCTTATGCTGAATCAACTGAGATTGCGGACCACTTAAAAAATCGCCGTGCGGTAGTGGTGAACCTTCAGCGCATCGATAATGAACAAGGCAGACAAATTGTCGATTTTTTAAGCGGTGCTGTTTATGCTATCGGCGGGGACATCCAGAAGATCGGCACGAGCATTTTTTTATGTACCCCTGATAATGTCGAGGTTTCAGGAAATATTTCGGAACTTTTTCCTGACTCTGAAAATCAAATAACGAGGTGGTAAACTAAATGGATTTTATTTTTAGTCTCCTTTCACAGTTATTATCGATTTATTCGTGGGCATTAATTATATATATATTGATGTCTTGGTTTCCAAATGCAAGGGAGACAACAATTGGCCGATTTCTTGCCAACATTTGTGAACCGTATTTAGTTCCGTTTAGAAAAATAATTCCTCCCATTGGCATGATGGACATTTCGCCAATTGTTGCTTTCTTGGTCCTAAATTTCGCTCAAAGCGGACTTAACACTTTATCTAGATGGATATAAAAACTGTACCGTAGGTTGTGTATACGAGAATGAACATATATCAGCATTTCCGTCCAGAAGAACGGGACTATATCGATCAGGTATTACATTGGAAGAATTATGTCGAAACTCAATATACTCCAAAGCTAACGGATTTTCTTGACCCTAGAGAACAGTATATTTTAACCATGTTAATTGGTGAAAATGACGATGTAAAATATACCCTTTTTGGGGGCGGCAATGGAGTGGAAAGAAAAAGAGCATTATTGCTGCCTGATTATTTAACAGCCGAACAAGCTGATTTTCAGATTCGCCTGTTTGAAATTGATTATCCGAAAAAGTTTGTCACAATCGAGCATCGTCAGGTCTTAGGGACCTTAATGTCCTTAGGGTTAAAGCGCGGTAAATTTGGTGACATCTTAACCAATAATGACCAAATTCAATTTTTCGCTGCTGCGGAAATCAGCGAATATATTAAGAGTAATTTGCAGACAATTGGCAGGGCTGGGGTTAAATTGGTGGAAACGCCGCTCGATAAGGCCCTTAGCCTTCAAGAAGTCTGGGAAGAAATTGAATTAACAGTATCTTCATTACGACTGGATGCAGTTATTTCTAGTATTCATCATCTCTCCCGGCAAAAATCACAACTTTTTATACAACAAGGGCTTGTTAAAGTTAATTGGTCATTAGTCGAGAACCCTTCATTTGAATGTCAAGTCGGGGATATGATTTCAGTTCGAGGACATGGACGAGTTAAAATTATGTCTTTAGACGGGAAAACAAAAAAAGAAAAATGGCGAATTACTGCTGGAAAACAAAAATAATTCAATTTTATGCAGGATTTTCGAAAAACATGTCGAATACTTCCTTATACATATATTAGAACAGATTTATGGAGGTGGCATCATGCCGTTAACGCCGTTAGATATTCATAATAAGGAATTTAATAAAGGGTTTAGAGGCTACGATGAGGACGAGGTTAATGAATTTTTAGATCAAGTGATCAAGGATTATGAACTAGTTCTCAGAGAGAAAAAAGAGATGGAAGAACGTTTAAATGAAATGAAAGAGCGGCTGGGCCATTTTACAAATATTGAAGAAACACTTCATAAGTCTATCATCATTGCTCAAGAAGCTGGTGAAGATGTAAAACGTAACGCTCAAAAGGAAGCGAAGCTCATAATTAAGGAAGCCGAGAAAAATGCGGATAGAATCGTAAACGAATCCCTTTCAAAAGCAAGAAAGATTGCACTTGAAATCGAGGATTTAAAAAAGCAATCTAAAGTATTTCGAACTCGTTTTAAGATGTTAATTGAAGCGCAGCTCGATATGCTGAATACAGATGATTGGGATCACTTATTAGAATACGAAGTGGATGCCACAGAATTAAAAATCCACGAAGAAGAAGATTCATTAGCTTGACGAAATATGTTAAATTAGCATATAATTTTTTAACAGATTATACTGAATAGATGGCAATTGACGATGAAAGGGACAGTACAATTTTTCAGTAGGCTATTTTTAAGCGAGTCGGGGATGGTGAAAGCCCGGTAAAGCAGAAAAATTGGAAAATCACCCTCGAGTCCTAAGGTCGAACTTCTAAATGGAAAAGTAGATCTTGGCGTGTTATTCACGTTACGAATCTAAAGAGGATAGAACGAGTATAACCGTTCTATTTATCAGGGTGGTACCGCGGGAATCAAACCTTCTCGTCCCTATTTGGGATGAGAGGGTTTTTTTATTGGTCATTTGGCTATTCTGTTTCTATGAAAGTATCAGGAGGAAAAGAAAATGGAATATAAAGATACGTTATTGATGCCGCAAACGGAATTTCCGATGCGGGGCAATCTTCCACAAAGAGAGCCGGATATCCAGGCAAAATGGGAAGAGATGAATATTTATCAAAAAGTGCAGGAGCGCACAAAGGGGCGGCCGATGTTCGTCCTGCATGATGGACCTCCATATGCAAATGGTGATATCCATATGGGGCATGCTCTTAATAAAATCTTAAAAGATATGATTGTCCGTTATAAATCAATGAGCGGCTATCATGCTCCATATGTACCTGGCTGGGATACACATGGATTGCCGATTGAGCAGGCATTAACCAATAAAGGTGTTAAGCGTAAAGAAATGACTGTAGCTGAATTCCGTCAGTTATGTACTACCTACGCACTAGAGCAAATTGATAATCAGCGGACACAATTTAAACGTTTAGGTGTTCGCGGAGACTGGGAGAATCCATATATCACTCTTAAGCCGGAATACGAAGCCCAGCAAATTAAGGTATTCGGAGAAATGGCGAAAAAGGGCTATATTTATAAAGGTCTTAAGCCCGTTTATTGGTCTCCATCTAGTGAATCTGCTTTAGCAGAGGCTGAAATTGAGTACCAGGATAAGCGTTCTCCTTCCATTTATGTTGGCTTTAAAGTCAAAGATGGAAAAGGTGTCCTTGATACTGATACACAAATTGTAATCTGGACAACAACTCCTTGGACGATCCCGGCAAACCTTGGTATTTCAGTTCATCCGGATCTGACCTATGTCGTGGTTACTACTAATGGGAACAAGTATCTAGTTGCTGAAGCCCTTTTGGAGGCTGTTTCAAAAGAAGTTGGCTGGGAGAATGTCACCACAGTCCAAAAGGTAAAAGGTTCAGAGTTAGAAAACATTGTTGCCTCTCATCCGTTATACGGTCGTGATTCTTTAGTCATGTTAGGGGAGCATGTTACAACTGATGCTGGTACTGGCTGCGTTCATACTGCACCAGGCCATGGGGAAGATGACTTCCATGTTGGTCAAAAGTACGGTTTAGAAGTGCTTTGCCCAGTTGATGATAAAGGCTATATGACGAGTGAAGCTCCTGGATTCGAAGGCGTATTTTACGAAGAGGCCAATAAGCCAATTGGTCAGGCTTTGGAAGAAGCAGGTGCATTATTAAAGCTTACTTTTATTACCCATTCCTACCCGCACGATTGGAGAACAAAAAAGCCGGTTATTTTCCGTGCAACTGCTCAATGGTTTGCTTCTATTAAAGACTTCCGCAGTGAACTTTTAGAAGCGGTTAAGGAAACAAAGTGGGTTCCAGCATGGGGAGAGACAAGACTATTTAATATGGTTCGCGACCGTGGTGACTGGTGTATTTCTCGTCAGCGCGTCTGGGGTGTTCCAATTCCTGTTTTTTATGCGGAAAATGGTGTGGAGATTATCACTGACGAAACAATTGACCACGTTTCCAACTTGTTCCGTGAACATGGATCAAATATTTGGTTTGAGCGTGAGGCAAAAGAATTACTTCCAGAGGGCTTTACACATCCAGGAAGTCCAAATGGAACTTTTACAAAAGAAACGGATATCATGGATGTTTGGTTTGATTCGGGTTCTTCTCATCAAGCCGTTCTCCTTGAGCGGGAGGATTTAGTTCGTCCGGCTGATTTGTATTTAGAAGGATCTGACCAGTATCGCGGCTGGTTTAACTCTTCTTTATCAACAGCTGTAGCTGTGACCGGAAAGGCTCCATATAAAGGTGTATTAAGCCATGGGTTTGCACTAGATGGTGAAGGCAGAAAAATGAGTAAATCATTAGGTAATGTTGTCGTGCCAGCAAAGGTAATGAATCAATTAGGTGCTGATATCCTTCGCTTATGGGTTGCTTCTGTTGATTATCAATCAGATGTTCGGGTATCCGATGCAATTTTGAAGCAGGTTGCTGAGGTTTACCGGAAAATCCGTAATACATTCCGTTTCCTTTTAGGAAACTTAGCCGATTTTGATCCAACAGTGAATAAAGTGGCCTATGAAAACTTGCGTGAAGTGGATCAATTCATGCTTGTTAAATTAAATAAACTCATCAAATATGTTCGAAAAGCTTATGAAAATTATGAGTTTGCTGGGATTTACCATGCAGTTAATAATTTTTGTACCCTTGATTTAAGTGCTTTCTATTTAGATTTTGCGAAGGATGTACTTTACATTGAGGCCGCTGACCATCAGGATCGCAGAGCGATTCAAACTGTTTTGTATGAATCCTTGCTTGCTTTAGCAAAACTGGTTTCTCCTATCCTTTCCCATACAGCTGATGAAGTGTGGAAATTCATTCCGGCAGTTCAGGGGGAAAGTGTTCAATTAACAGATTTACCGGAATATGTTGATCTTCCAGGGGCGGAGGGCTTAGAAGAGAAATGGACGGCATTTATGAAGCTTCGTGATGATGTTTTAAAAGCATTAGAAGAAGCACGAAATGGAAAGGTTATTGGAAAGTCGTTAACGGCTAAGGTGACCTTGTACGTTAATGATAATACAAAAGCCCTTCTCGATTCGATTGAAGAAAACCTGCAGCAATTATTTATTGTTTCAGGCTTTGAAGTAGCAGGTGCATACGATCAAGCACCTGAGAATGCGCTGAAATTAGAATCAGCTGCTATTGTTGTCACTAAGGCAGAAGGTGAAACCTGTGAACGCTGCTGGGTGGTAACACCTGAAGTAGGTCAAGACCAAGATCATAAAACACTTTGCCCTCGCTGTGCAGAAGTTGTTAAAGAAAACTATTCACATTTAGCCTAAAATCATGAAGCCCCGTGGAAACGGGGCTTTTAATTTTTTCCTTCTCCGTTAATTGTTGTTGTTTGTGACAAATGTTTGCCTGTGTCAGAAAGATACTTGGGGAAATAATATTACAAATGACAAACGGAGGTAACAACTATGAATGCAATGCAGGAACAGCTGTTTTTGGAACTCCGTCAAACGAAGGAAGAAATTGAAATTTCATTAAAAAACAAACAGAAAAAAGATTGGTTAACAGACATTTTTGAACAAGAATTGGCTGACATAAATTGTGCTATTCAGAAGCTAAAGGATGGAAATTTTGGTCAATGCGAAATTTCAGGTGAATTTTTACCGGATGATTTGTTAAAAATGATTCCTACCTTAAAGACCGTAAAAGATTCAGAGTTTCTAGAGGTATTTTGTAAAAAAACGATTCATTAGTCATTTTTATGATGTTCCATTGTCGTTTTACGATTAAGTATGCTAAAATGCTAAGGATAAGTCTAGGCGAAATGTGGGGGATCTTAGTGTTTTATTACTTAATCGCTTTTTTTGTAATTATTTTGGACCAATTTACGAAATGGTTAATTGTAAAAAATATGTACTTAGGTGAAAGCATTCCAATCATTGATAATATTTTGTACATTACATCCCACCGCAATCGCGGAGCGGCATGGGGGATTCTGCAAGGTCAGATGTGGCTTTTTTATGTAATAACCATTCTTGTTATTGCCGGCATTATGTATTATCTTTACAAAGCAGCTAAAGGTAAATGGCTATTGGGAGTTTCACTTGCTTTTATGCTTGGCGGGGCTATCGGTAACTTTATTGATCGTTTAATTCGAAAAGAAGTTGTCGATTTTATCCACACATATATTTTTAGCTATAATTTTCCTGTCTTCAATATTGCTGATTCAGCATTAGTAATAGGAGTTATTTTATTAATGATACAAATGCTTCGAGAAGAGAAGGAATCGAAGGAGAAGTCTTATGGAGAAAATGGAACACACCATTCTTGAAGAGCAAAAAGGAGATCGAATTGATAAAGTCATCTCGAGTCTCGATGAAGAATGGTCAAGAACACAAGTCCAGCAATGGATTAAAGATGGAAATGTCTTAGTGAATGGACAAAAAGTGAAAACAAATTATAAATGTGCACTGAAGGATGAAATTGAAATCACCATTCCCGATCCAGAAGAATTAGATGTTATTCCAGAAGAGCTTGACCTAGAAATTTATTACGAAGACAAGGATGTTCTAGTAGTAAATAAGCCTAGAGGTATGGTTGTTCATCCAGCACCGGGACATATGACGGGGACATTGGTAAATGGTTTAATGGCGCATTGTAAAGATTTATCCGGTATTAATGGAGTGTTAAGACCGGGGATTGTTCACCGGATTGATAAAGACACTTCCGGACTTTTAATGGTCGCCAAAAATGATATGGCTCATGAAAGCCTCGTCAATCAATTAGTTGAGAAAACCGTAACCCGTAAATATAAAGCAATTGTTCATGGTGTTATTCCACATGATTTTGGAACGGTTGATGCCCCGTTGGGGAGAGATACAAAGGACAGACAAAGTATGGCAGTGGTTGACAATGGGAAACATGCGGTCACGCATTTTCATGTGATCGAACGCTTTAAAGATTTTACCTTTGTTGAGTGTCAATTAGAAACGGGGAGAACCCACCAAATTCGTGTTCATATGAAATATATCGGCTACCCGCTTGCAGGAGATCCTAAGTATGGGCCGAAAAAAACGCTTAATATTGAGGGACAAGCGCTGCATGCTGGAGTGCTTGGCTTTACACATCCGAGAACAAATGAATATTTAGAGTTTGAAGCAGCACTTCCTGAAGATTTCGAAAGGCTGCTTGACCAGCTTCGAAATAATCGTTGACATTATTTTAGTATTATTGTAAGATAACTATAGCTTAATAAGCCTTTAAATTCAGTCCCGTGAGGCTGAGAAGGAACGGTTGCTATTAAGGGGGAATCTATACCCTTATTAGTTGAAATGACTCGTTAACCTCTCGCCAAATCGGTAAGAGGTTTTTTATTTATAAAAGAACATTATTAAATATTGAAACCCTGTTGATTGAAACGGAAGGCGCGAGACTCCTGCGGGAGTACGGAACAGGGGAGACCCCACAGGCGCTTTAGCGCCGAGGAGGCTCCCCGTACCGCCCGCGGAAAGCGAAGCGCCTGGAGTGGAAATCAACAGGCATTTTAAAAAAGCTATATTTTATAAAAAGCAGGTGTCCTATGAATCAGAAAGCTCTTGTTTTAGATGAGCAGGCGATTGGCCGTGCATTAACAAGGATTGCCCATCAAATCATTGAAAAAAATAAAGGGATTGAAGAGTGTATTCTTGTGGGAATCCGAACAAGAGGCATCTACTTGGCCAAGCGGCTTGCTTCAAGAATCGAGGAAATCGAGGGGAGTCCAATACCTGTTGGGGAAATTGATATCACCCTGTATCGAGACGATTTATCGAAGAAAACGGAAAATCAAGAGCCGCTAGTTAAAGGATCTGATATCCCAGTCAGCATAAGTGATAAAAAAGTCATTCTAGTTGATGATGTTTTATATACAGGACGTACGGTCCGCTCAGGCCTTGATGCCTTAATGGATATAGGGCGGCCTTCAGCCATCCAGCTTGCCGTACTAGTCGACCGGGGCCATCGAGAACTTCCGATTCGCGCCGATTACGTAGGAAAAAACATCCCAACATCAAGTGATGAAAAAATCGTAGTCGAACTGGTTGAAGTGGACCAGATTGATCAAGTAAGCATATTTGACAAATAAATAGTTTGCCCTTTTAAATGCAGTCCTGTGAGGCTGACAAAGGGGAAATGGCCGGTATCATTTTACGGCTTTTCCATACCCTCTTTGTCTTGCCATGGACTTAGAGGGTTTTTTTATTATGAAATATCACAGAATAAAGAAAAATGGGGGAAATCCATATGAACAATAAACCAATCTTAGACGTAAAAGATGTTCCGAAACCTTCACAATGGCTTACCTTAAGCTTGCAACATTTGTTCGCGATGTTTGGTGCGACAATTCTTGTGCCATACCTGGTTGGATTAAGCCCAGCCATTGCGTTAATATCGAGCGGTCTTGGAACACTGGCATTTCTCCTAATTACAAAATTTCAAGTTCCCGCATATCTCGGATCTTCATTTGCCTTTATCGCTCCAGTAATAGCGGCAAAAGCTTCAGGGGGCCCTGGCGCAGCGATGGTTGGAACTTTTATAGCAGGTCTTGTTTATGGGATTGTAGCGCTTGTCATTAGCAAAGCAGGACATCGCTGGATTATGAATCTGCTCCCGCCAATCGTGGTAGGTCCCGTTATTATAGTAATTGGTTTAGCCCTATCAAGTACTGCGGTAGGTATGGCAATGAATAATCCAGCCGGAAAATACAGCATGCTTCATTTCTCTGTAGCGCTTGTAACATTAGCAGCAACAATTATCTTCTCTATCTACGCAAAGAAAATGTTAAGTATCATTCCTATCCTTGGAGGAATTGTAGTTGGTTATCTCTACGCCTTAATGGTCGGGATTGTCGATTTCAGTCCAGTATTGAAAGCAAATTGGTTTGAAATGCCGGAATTCATTATTCCGTTTGTAAGCTACAAAGTGAAATTTACATGGGATCTAGCCGCATTAATGATTCCAGTAGCCGTTGTTACTCTTTCTGAGCATATTGGCCACCAGCTTGTATTAAGCAAAGTTGTAGGTCATGACTATATTAAAGAACCTGGATTACACCGTTCAATTCTAGGTGATGGAACTGCAACAATGATTTCAGCTCTAATTGGCGGTCCGCCGAAAACGACCTATGGAGAAAATATCGGCGTCCTAGCCATCACAAGGGTTTACAGTGTTTATGTCATCGCAGGGGCTGCTGTACTTGCTATCATCTTCGGATTTATTGGGAAAGTAACAGCATTAATCCAAACAATACCAACACCTGTCATGGGTGGAGTTTCAATCCTGTTGTTTGGAATCATTGCTTCATCAGGGTTAAGAATGTTAGTAGACAGTAAAATCGATTTTGGTGATAAACGCAATTTAGTTATCTCATCAGTCATTTTGGTAATTGGAATCGGTGGAGCAATCGTGAAACTTCCATTTAATATCCAAGTTCAAGGTATGGCTCTAGCGGCCATCATTGGGGTGTTATTAAACCTCATTCTTCCTGGAAGACAGTGTGCAGAAGAAAATATGTTTGAAGCAGAACAAACGAATGAAACGAAGAAAATTGCATAACAAGAAAACCTTTTAAAAGAAGTCCAAGAGAGGCTTATAAGGGTGTTATCACTTGAACCGCTGTTTAGTGCGGATTATGTGTGGATTCAAAACACCCTGATCATTTGGTCAGGGTGTTTTTTGCAAAAATAGGAAAAGGTGGGGAACGAGTTGCTAAATCATTTACTTACCACGAACGAATTAAAGGTGGAAGAGATTTATCAAATCTTAAACGATGCACAGCGGTTTGCGGATGGCATGGAATGGCGCCCGGACGGTCAATTATTTTCAGCCAACTTATTTTTTGAAAATAGCACAAGAACGAAATGCAGCTTTGAGTTGGCTGAAAGAAAATTAGGATTAAGTGTTATCCCATTTGAAGTGCAAACCTCAAGTGTTCAAAAGGGAGAAACCTTATACGATACAGTTAAAACGCTCGAATCCATCGGAGTAAATACAATTGTGATTCGGCATAGCCAAGATCGTTATTTTGATGAACTTGTTGGTAAAGTGAATATACCGATCATTAATGGCGGCGATGGCTGCGGCCACCACCCGACACAATCCCTTTTGGATTTGTTAACCATCTATCAAGAATACGGAAGTTTTACAGGGTTAAAAATAGCCATCATCGGTGACATTCGGCATAGCAGGGTGGCACGTTCAAATGCTGACACCTTAACAAGGCTTGGAGCAGAAGTTGTTTTCTCGGGTCCAAAAGAATGGTTTGATAATCATAGCCTTCATGCGTCCAGATTTATTCCGATTGACCAAGCCATTCAGGAGGCAGATGTTGTAATGCTCCTGCGTGTCCAGCATGAACGTCACCAGAAAAAGGGAAGCTATACTTCCTCTGAATATCATCAAAATTTTGGCCTTACCCTTGAGCGGGAAAAGAAAATGAAACCACAAAGCATTATCATGCATCCCGCACCGGTAAACAGAAACGTGGAGATTGCTGATAGTCTAATAGAATGTGAGCGTTCAAGAATTTTTAAGCAAATGGAAAACGGTGTTTATGTTAGGATGGCAGTATTAAAAAGATCAATCGAAAGTATGAACGGAGGATATACTAATGAAAATACTTATACAGAACGCCAGCTACATAGCATCTAATGGCGAAAATAAACAATCTGATATTTTAATGGAAAATGGGATTATTACAAAAATCGAGAAAAAAATAGAAGAAACCGTGGATCGCAAAGTGGATGCAGAAGGACTCTTGGTATCACCTGGATTTATCGACCTGCATGTACATCTGCGCGAGCCAGGCGGTGAGAAAAAGGAAACCATTGCAACCGGAACGCTTGCCGCAGCAAAAGGCGGTTTCACTACGGTAGCAGCTATGCCAAATACCAGACCGGTACCTGATAATGTAAATATTATGGCGGACGTGCAAAGGCGAATTCAAGAGACGGCAAAGGTCAGGGTTTTACCATATGCCTCCATTACTACTAGATTGCTAGGAGAGGAACTGACCGACTTCGAGGGGCTGAAAAACGCTGGTGCTTTTGCCTTTACCGATGACGGCGTAGGGGTCCAAACGGCCAGTATGATGCTTGAAGCTATGCAAAAAGCTGCAAATTTAAATATGGCAATTGTTGCCCACTGTGAAGAAAATTCTCTCATCAATAAAGGCTGTGTACACGAAGGCAGCTTTTCGAAAAGAAATGGCTTAAATGGCATTCCTTCCATTTGTGAGTCTGTACAAATTGCAAGAGACGTACTTCTCGCTGAGGCAGCAGGCTGTCATTACCATGTATGCCATGTCAGTACGAAAGAATCTGTCCGTGTGATTAGGGACGCAAAACGGGCAGGCATTAAAGTTACAGCAGAAGTGACGCCGCACCATTTACTATTAACTCAAGATGATATTCCAGGGCTTGATGCCAATTATAAAATGAACCCTCCATTAAGGGATGAGAAAGACAAATTTGCCTTATTAGAAGGACTATTGGATGGAACGCTTGATTTTATTGCAACCGACCATGCACCACATACACAGGAAGAAAAAAGTGAAGGGATGGAATTAGCGCCTTTTGGCATTGTTGGCTTAGAAACAGCCTTCCCACTCCTATATACTAACTTGGTGCTAAAAAATATCATCTCACTTGAGCAGCTTATTGGTTATATGACTCAAAAGCCTGCTGAAACCTTTGAACTTCCATATGGGAAAATTGAAGTTGGGGAGCCGGCAGATATCGTATTATTAAACTTAAATGAAGAACGTGAAATAAATCCTGATGAGTTTTTATCTAAAGGGAAAAACACTCCATTCGGCGGCTGGAAATGTAAAGGCTGGCCAGAATTAACGATCGCAGCAGGAAAAATAGTTTGGGAAAAAGGATGTGTAACAGCATGAAAGCACAGCTAATTTTAGAAGATGGAACGATTTTTATCGGAGAAGGTTTTGGAAGCCATATGGACACCTTTGGTGAAGTGGTTTTTAACACAGGTATGACTGGTTATCAAGAAATTCTATCTGACCCATCCTACTGCGGACAAATTGTCATGCTAACATATCCTTTAATCGGAAATTACGGTATTAACCGTGATGATTTTGAATCAATTAATCCTGCCGTTAAAGGATTTATTGTCAAGGAAGCCGCAGATTTCCCTTCTAATTGGAGAAGTGAATTTACCTTAGACGAGTATTTTAAAATGAAGAAAATTCCTGGCATAGCCGGCATTGATACAAGAAAATTAGCGCGGATTATTCGCCAGTATGGAACATTAAAAGGAGCTATTTGCAGCATTGAAAACGATGCGGATGAAGTGTTGAGGAAATTAAGACAAACGCGTCTGCCTATTGACCAAGTAAGAAGAGTTTCCACTAAAAATGCCTATCCGAGCCCAGGAAGAGGCAAAAGAATTGTCCTTGTTGATTTTGGGATGAAACACGGGATATTAAGAGAACTGAATTTACGGGGCTGTGATGTTGTTGTTGTTCCATACCATACAACGGCTGAAGAAATTCTTCAGCTTCGTCCGGACGGAATCATGCTCTCAAATGGACCTGGGGATCCAAAGGATGTTCCAGAAGGCATTCAGATGATTAAAGAAGTGCTTGGAAAAGTTCCGCTTTTCGGCATCTGCCTTGGTCATCAACTATTTGCTCTTGCCTGCGGTGCAGATACCGTTAAAATGAAGTTCGGCCACCGTGGTTCTAATCATCCAGTAAAAGAACTTTCAAGTGGAAAAGTGTCAATAACCTCCCAAAACCACGGGTATACGGTTGATAGTAAATCGATTAACAATACTAGGCTTGCGGTTACTCATATTGCATTAAATGATGATACGATTGAAGGCTTAAAGCATTTAGATTATCCAGCCTTCACAGTGCAATATCACCCTGAGGCATCCCCTGGACCAGAGGATGCAAACGGCTTATTTGAACAGTTTCTAAACATGATTGAATCGGAAAAACAGGAGGGAACAGCAGCATGCCAAAACGTACAGATATAAACTCCATTTTAGTAATCGGATCAGGACCCATCGTCATCGGGCAGGCAGCAGAGTTCGACTATGCGGGTGCACAAGCATGTATGGCTTTGAAAGAAGAAGGCTACCGTGTAATTCTGATCAATTCAAATCCAGCAACCATTATGACAGACACAGAAATGGCCGACGCTGTTTACATTGAGCCTTTAACACTGGAGTTTGTCAGCAAAATCATCCGAAAAGAACGACCTGATGCCCTATTAGCCACTCTTGGCGGGCAAACAGGACTTAACTTAGCTGTGGAATTAGCAAATTCCGGCGTTTTGGATGAGTGCGGCGTTGAGATTCTTGGAACGAAACTGTCAGCAATCAAACAAGCTGAGGACCGTGAATTATTCCGCAATTTAATGAATGAATTAGGGGAGCCGGTACCTGACAGTGAAATCATTCATGAATTAGAGGAAGCAAAAGTCTTCGTAGAAAGGGTTGGGTTCCCGGTAATTGTTCGTCCAGCCTTTACCCTGGGCGGAACGGGCGGCGGTATTTGCCATAATCAAGAAGAACTAGAAGAAATCGTGACGAGCGGATTAAAGAACAGTCCTGTTCACCAATGCTTGCTGGAGAAAAGTATTGCCGGCTTCAAGGAAATCGAATATGAGGTCATGCGCGATGCTAATGATAGTGCAATTGTTGTTTGTAATATGGAAAATATTGATCCAGTTGGGGTTCATACCGGTGACTCCATTGTTGTCGCTCCAAGTCAAACATTAAGTGATCGAGAATACCAATTATTAAGAAATGTCTCTTTGAAAATTATCCGCGCGTTAAAAATTGAGGGCGGCTGTAACGTACAGCTTGCACTAGACCCAAATAGCTTTAATTACTATATTATCGAAGTGAATCCACGTGTAAGCCGTTCATCGGCCCTTGCATCAAAGGCAACAGGCTATCCGATTGCGAAGCTTGCAGCAAAGATTGCCGTTGGACTTACACTTGATGAAATGAAGAACCCTGTAACAGGAAAAACTTACGCAAGCTTTGAACCAGCCCTGGATTATATCGTGACAAAAATTCCAAGATGGCCTTTTGATAAATTTGAATCCGGAAATCGCTCACTTGGGACCCAAATGAAAGCAACGGGCGAGGTCATGGCGATTGGCCGTAATTTTGAAGAATCATTATTAAAAGCAATCCGCTCACTTGAGGCGGGGGTTTATCACTTTGAATTGAATGGTGCGGATGAATTCGCAGATGAGCTTGTCGAAAAGCGAATTCGTAAAGCTGGAGATGAAAGACTCTTCTACATTGCCGAAAGCTTAAAAAGGGGAACCTCAATTGAGACGATTCACGAATGGAGTAAAATAGATTTATTTTTCCTTAAAAAGCTAGAAGGAATTATTAAACTAGAAGAAACACTATTAGAAAATCCTTTAAACGCTGAAATCTTATTGGAAGCAAAACAAAAGGGATTTACGGATCAAAAGATTGCAGAACTATGGGGAATGAAGGAGACAGAACTTTACACCTTTAGAAAAAACAATCAAATTATTCCTGTCTATAAAATGGTTGATACATGCGCAGCTGAATTTGAATCAGAAACGCCATATTACTATGGTACATTTGAAGAAGAAAATGAGTCCATCGTTACCGACAGACAAAGTGTGGTTGTCCTTGGTTCTGGTCCGATCCGCATCGGTCAGGGGATTGAGTTTGATTATGCAACTGTTCATTCTGTCAAAGCGATTAAAGAAGCTGGTTATGAAGCAATTATTATCAACAATAATCCAGAAACAGTTTCAACGGATTTCAGTATCTCGGATAAGCTTTATTTTGAACCACTTACCATCGAGGATGTTATGCACATCATTGACCTGGAAAAACCAATCGGAGTGGTCGTGCAATTTGGCGGGCAGACTGCTATTAATCTAGCTGGAAAGCTAGCTGAAAATAGCGTCAAAATTTTGGGAACCAGCCTTGAGGATCTAGACCGTGCAGAAGATAGAGATAAATTTGAATATGCCCTTCAGCAATTAAATATTCCGCAGCCTCTAGGGAAAACGGCTTTATCTGTTGAGGAAGCACGTTTGATTGCGGAGGAAATCGGCTATCCGGTTCTGATTCGTCCTTCTTATGTGTTAGGAGGCAGGGCAATGGAAATTGTCTACGAAGAAAATGAACTGCTCCGTTATATGGAGAACGCCGTGAAAATCAATCCGGAACATCCAGTCTTAATCGACCGATATTTAACTGGTAAAGAAATCGAAGTCGATGCGATTTGTGATGGCAAGAATGTGTTGATTCCAGGAATTATGGAACATATTGAACGCGCTGGGGTACACTCAGGGGATTCCATTGCAGTATATCCGCCGCAAACCTTAACAGCGGAAATTAAACAAAAGCTAGTAGAATACACAGAGAAATTAGCGATTGGCTTAAATATTGTCGGACTATTAAACATTCAATACGTTATATCTGATAACCAAGTATATGTTCTTGAAGTAAATCCGCGTTCAAGCCGAACTGTTCCATTCTTAAGTAAAATAACCAATGTTCCTATGGCAAAAATCGCGACGAAAGCTATTTTGGGAGTTTCTATACTGGATCAAGGATACAGGGCAGGCTTAGTTCCTGAAAAGGATGGCGTGTTTGTCAAAGTTCCGGTGTTCTCCTTTGCCAAACTGAAAAGTGTAGATATCAGCCTTGGACCTGAAATGAAATCGACTGGTGAAGTAATGGGTAAGGATATTACCCTTGAAAAAGCGTTATACAAAGGCTTAGTTGCATCAGGAATGAACATTCACAAGTTTGGAACAGTCTTATTCACGGTTGCTGATAAGGATAAAGCGGAAAGCTTAAAGCTTGCGAAAAGGTTTGCCGCCATCGGATACCGTTTAATGGCGACGAGCGGAACCGCATCTGTCTTAGAAGCTGCAGGTCTTCCGGTAAAAATAGTCGGTAAAATCGGCTCAGAAGGTGCTACCTTATTGGATGTCATTCATGGAGGCGAGGCTCAGTTTATCATCAATACCTTAACAAAAGGCAAACAGCCGGAAAGTGATGGATTCCGAATTCGCCGAGAAGCCGTCGAAAATGGGGTGCCATGTTTAACTTCATTGGATACAGCAGATGCCATTCTAAAAGTGATTGAATCAATGAACTTTTCTGCTGAAGCGATGAAAGCTCCAGAAAAGGAGGCGGTTTTTGCATGATCCGTAAAGAATTGTGCAAAATCGTCGCACAACACGAAATTGCAGAAGATATATTCGAGCTTACTGTAAAAGCCAGTTTCACCCATGACATACAAGCACCTGGACAATTCGTTCATCTTCGGGTCTCAAATTCCTGGGACCCCCTTCTAAGGAGGCCGATTAGCATTTCTTCTTATGATAAATCGAACGAAGAATTTACGATGATTTACCGGAAAGAGGGGCAGGGAACTTCCTTGCTTGCGAAAATGGAAGCGGGAATGGAAGTAGATATTCTTGGTCCATTAGGAAATGGGTTTCCTGTTGAGGAAGTGAGCACCGGTGATACGGCTCTCCTCGTTGGCGGGGGAATCGGTGTACCGCCGCTCTATGAACTATCCAATCAATTGACGGCTAAGGGTGTCAAGGTCATTCATGTGCTAGGATTTCAAACAAAGTCTGCTGTTTTTTACGAAAAAGAATTTATGAAAAATGGTGAAACCTATGTTGCAACAGTCGACGGATCTCATGGGAAAAAAGGTTTTGTAACAGATGTTATGAAGGACTTAAGTTTTGATTGTATTTATACATGCGGGCCTACTCCAATGCTTAGAGCTATCGAACAGGCATATCAGGATAAAAAAGTATTTTTATCCTTAGAGGAACGGATGGGCTGCGGAGTGGGTGCATGCTTTGCATGTGTGTGTAAAAGTGCAGGAGACCCATCTGGAGTTTCTTATAAAAAAGTTTGCAGTGATGGGCCTGTTTTCCGTGCTGGGGAGGTGCTGATATGAGTCGTTTAACACTTTCGTTACCGGGCTTAAATTTAAAGAATCCAATCATGCCGGCTTCCGGATGTTTCGGATTTGGCAGAGAGTACAGCCAATTTTATAATTTGAGTGAGCTTGGGGCGATTATGATTAAGGCAACAACCGTAGAACCTAGGTTTGGCAATCCTACACCGCGTGTGGCGGAGACACGTGCTGGAATGTTAAATGCCATCGGCCTGCAAAACCCTGGCTTACACAAAGTCATGTCCGAAGAACTTCCATGGCTTTCGCAATATGATGTACCAATTATTGCGAATGTTGCTGGCTCATTAGAAGAAGATTATGTACAAGTGGCAAAAGAAATATCTAAAGCTCCAAACGTACATGCTCTTGAGCTTAACATCTCTTGTCCAAACGTTAAAACCGGCGGTATCGCCTTTGGAACGATTCCAGAGGTAGCAAAGCAATTGACCAGAAAGGTTAAAGAAGTTTCTGAAGTTCCAGTTTATGTGAAACTATCGCCGAATGTCACAAATATCGTTGAAATGGCAAAGGCTGTTGAAGATGGCGGTGCTGATGGCTTGACGATGATAAACACGCTCGTTGGCATGCGCCTTGATATAAAAACTGGGAAACCGATACTGGCCAACCGGACGGGCGGACTATCCGGCCCAGCGATTAAACCGGTTGCGATACGGATGATTTATGAAGTCAGTCAAGCAGTAAATATTCCGATCATCGGAATGGGCGGCATTCAGTCTGCAGAAGACGTGATTGAATTCTTTTATGCAGGGGCAAGTGCAGTAGCCGTGGGGACAGCTAATTTTGTGGATCCATTTGTTTGTCCGACGATTATTGAAAAATTGCCGATTTTATTAGAAAAATTAGGTTTTGAACATATCAGCGAATGCACAGGAAGGAGCTGGAAGCAGCATGAACAACTCGCTTATCATCGCGCTTGATTTTGCTGACGGAGCAGAAGTAAGCCGGTTTTTACAGCCATTCTCGGGTAAACAGCTTTTTGTAAAAGTGGGCATGGAGCTATTTTATCAGGAAGGTCCTTCCATCATTCATATGTTAAAAGAGCAGGGACATCAGATTTTTCTTGATTTGAAGCTACACGATATTCCAAACACCGTGAAAAGTGCCATGAAGGGGCTTGCAAGATTGGAATGTGATCTTGTTAATGTTCATGCGGCGGGCGGAAAAGAAATGATGGAGGCAGCGCTTGAAGGCCTAGAGGTTGGAACTGCTGCCGGGCGGAACCGTCCAAAATGTATCGCAGTTACGCAGCTTACAAGCACATCCGAAGAACAAATGAATAAGGAACAGCTGATTCCTGTTACCTTAAATGAGTCCGTTCTTCACTATGCTTCGTTAACAAAAGCAGCTGGTTTAGACGGTGTCGTGTGTTCAGCCTGGGAGGCTCACGCGATACGAGAACAATTGGGATCTGACTTTTTAACTGTCACCCCTGGAATTCGTATGGAGACGGATCTTGTTGGGGATCAAAAAAGGGTTGCTACCCCTACGTTTGCAAGAATTACAGGAGTTAGTGCGATAGTAGTCGGTCGTTCGATAACAAGGTCCGCCGACCCGTTGAAAAGCTATAATGATTGGATGAAAGCATGGAGAGGAGAACATCAATGAAACACTTAATTGCTGAAAAATTATTAGAAATAAGCGCGGTTGCGTTAAGGCCGCAAGATCCGTTTACGTGGACCTCTGGTCTTCGTTCTCCGATTTATTGTGATAATCGCTTAACATTATCTTTTCCTGCGGTTCGTCGGGAAATTGCCAGCGGCTTACAAAAGCTAATCGTTGAATACTTTGGTACAGTGGATGTAATTGCCGGGACTGCCACGGCTGGTATTCCTCATGCAGCCTGGGTGAGTGAGTTAATGGATTTACCTATGTGCTATGTCCGCTCAAAAGCAAAAGGGCACGGGAAAGGAAATCAAATCGAAGGTAAAGTAGAGCAAGGCCAAAAAGTGGTCGTGGTTGAGGATTTAATTTCAACTGGCGGAAGTGTGATCACAGCTGTGCAGGCATTAAGAGAGGCTGGCTGTGATGTACTTGGTGTCGTATCCATCTTTACATATGGGCTGGATAAAGGTAAAGAGGCTTTTGAGCAGGAAGGAATTACGAGTTTTTCTCTAACAAATTTTGCCGCGTTAGTGGAGTCGGCTATTGATAATGGGTATATTGGTCAAAATGATCAAGAAAGTTTGCTTTCTTGGAGCAAGGATCCAGGTGAATGGAGCAAGAAGTGGCAATAAACTAAAAAAGCCCCGGACCCCCGGGGCTTTACTAATTTTTTTTCAATTTAAGCACAAGTTCCTCATTCGGAGTAACATAAATGGTCTGCTGATTATCATATATCACAAATCCAGGTTTGGCACCGCTCGGTTTTTTAACATGGCGAACCTTTGTAAAGTCAATAGGAACCGAACTGGAATTTCGCGCCTTGCTAAAGTAAGCAGCTAAATTGGCGGCTTCAAGAATGGTTTCCTCCGATGGTTCCTTACTTCGAATGACTACATGTGAACCAGGAATATCCTTGGTATGGAGCCAAATCTCATCTCTCGCTGCAAGTTTATTGGTTAAATAATCATTTTGTTTATTGTTTTTTCCGACGATAATATGGGTCCCATCAGTTGATAAAAAGTGGTCTAGGACCGGTTTGGCGTTTTGGATCTTTTTCCCATTTCTTTTTTGACGTTCGCGGATATAGCCGCCCTCGACAAGCTCCTCACGAATTTCTTGAAGATCCTTCGGTGACGCAGACACTACCTGTTGCAATAAATTATCAAAATATTCCACTTCAAGCTGCGCCTTCTCAATTTGCTCCATCACAACGGCAACCGAATTTTTAGCTTTTTGGTATCTAGAAAAATATTTTTGCGCATTTTCTGAAGGAGTTTTACGAGGATCAAGAGGAATGGCAATCGTTCCTCCCAATTCATCGTAATAATTGAGAACTTCAATTTCTTTCATGCCCTTTTTTGCGGCATAAAGGTTAGCTGTTAATAGCTCACCATAACGCTGAAATTGCTCTGCCTTTTCGGCTTCCTTTAATGTATTCTCCAACTTTTCGATTTTCTTTTCATTTTTCTCTTTTTCATTGATAATGAACCGTTCAATATCATTTCCTTGCTGCTTAACCCGGTCTCGATCTGCTTTGCCAAAATAAAAGCGATCGAGCATTTCACTAAGCGTTCCAAAGCTTTTTACCTCTCCTTTTAAATGACCAAGCGGAAATAAATAAAAAGCTTCCTTGCCACCATAAGACATGATAGATGGAGATAGCTCGCCTTGCTTAATTTTCTTAACCAAACCAACAAAAGTCCGAGGAAGGGTCGTTCTATTCGCGAGACCACTTTGAAAAATGACTTCCTTTGCAAACAGCGGAGAAGTGCCGCCAAAATGCTCGACCAGCTGCCGATCCAGTTTCCCGCTATTAAAATCAATTTTCTTTAAAACATCCTCTTCCGTAACAAAAAAAGGATTAGATTTGTTTTGTTCAGGCGGAAAAATATATGGCTGGCCCGGCATAATCGCTCTGTGACTGTTAACGGCAAAAGAAATATGCTTAATGCTATCAAGAATAACATTGCGTGTTTTATCCACTAATACGATATTGCTATGTCTGCCCATGATTTCAATAATGAGCTGCTTGTAGCTGATATCGCCAATTTCATTTCTTCCTTTAATTTCAAAAATAATCATCCGATCATTTTCAACTTGATATAAATCCTCCAATATATAGCCCTCAATATGTTTTCGCAGCAGCATACAGAACATTGGCGGCTCACTGGGATTTTCGTATCCCTCATTCGTTAACTGCACCCGGGCATAACTGGGATGAGCTGATAATAACAGCTTTTGATTTACTCCGTTTGCCCTAATTGTTAAAATGACTTCATTTTTATAGGGCTGGTGAACTTTATTTATACGTCCGCCCTTTAATGAACGGGAAAGTTCATCGACCATTGCTTTTGTAAATAGACCATCAAATGACATGGAAAACATCCTTTTCTTCAAACATATGTTTAATTATATCCTAATTCAATAAAAACTGTCCTATTTTCCCCTTGCAAGAAGGTTAATGATAGCATTTTTTTGGACGACCCTGAATAAGCTTTCTTTAGACATGTTATACAAGGGGGAAGTGAGATGGTCGGATGAAGTTCCATGAGATGGAGATAGATCAAGTAGAAAAGGCCTTAGAAACCGACTTTTCAACTGGATTATCACAGGAAGAAGCGAAAAGGAGAATCGCAGAGTACGGACTAAATGAATTGGACGAAGGAGAAAAGCAATCAGCTTTACTCTTATTTTTTAGTCAATTTAAAGACTTTATGGTTTTAGTGCTGCTGGCAGCGACCTTGATTTCCGGTTTGTTAGGAGAGTATATTGACGCCATTGCTATTATTGCGATCGTGATCATAAATGGGTTTCTTGGATTTTTCCAAGAAAGGCGGGCGGAAAAATCGCTAGAGGCATTAAAGGAATTATCAGCGCCGCAAGTTTCTGTCCTTAGGGACGGACAGTGGATTAAATTACCTTCGAAAGACATTGTCAGCGGCGATATTTTAAAATTCTCAAGCGGTGACCGAATTGGCGCCGATGTACGAATCATAGAATCAAGAAGTTTAGAAATTGAAGAATCCGCACTTACTGGTGAGTCAGTGCCTGTTTCAAAGCATATAGAGTGTTTAACGAATCCTAACCCAGGTATTGGTGATATGGAAAATATTGCCTTCATGGGAACGATGATTACAAGGGGAAGCGGCGCCGGAGTTGTCATTGCCACAGGAATGAAAACGGCAATGGGACAAATTGCAGATTTACTGCAGAGGGCGGAATCACAAGAAACACCACTTCAGCGCCGATTGGAGCAGCTTGGAAAAATATTAATAACAGTCGCTCTAGCCTTGACCGTGCTGGTTGTGACGGTCGGTGTCATTCAGGGACATGACCTTTACACGATGTTTTTAGCTGGAGTATCCTTGGCTGTTGCAGCTATACCGGAAGGATTGCCTGCGATTGTGACGGTGGCCTTATCTCTTGGAGTGCAAAAAATGATAAAGAAAAATGCCATTGTCCGGAAGCTGCCGGCGGTCGAAACGCTCGGATGTGCTTCGGTTATTTGTTCTGATAAAACGGGAACCATGACGCAAAACAAAATGACGGTTACCCATTTATGGAGCGGGGGAAATACTTGGACAGTAGATGGAGTGGGCTATCAGCCGCAAGGAAATTTTTATCGGAATGATCGAACTGTTCAGCCAAAAGACGAGAGAGCCTTGCAGCAAATGCTGATATTCGGGATGCTCTGCAACCATTCAGATTTAGTAATGAAGGATGATGATTACATTCTCGACGGGGATCCAACTGAAGGAGCATTGCTTGTAAGTGCAATGAAGGCAGGCTTTGCAAGAAAGAAGTTATTAGATGAATTTACCATCATTAATGAATTTCCATTTGATTCGGCCAGAAAAATGATGAGTATACACGTAAAGGACAAACAAGGGCGCCACTTCATCGTCACCAAGGGAGCACCTGATGTCATTTTAGGAATAAGTGAATCCATTCTTTGGGATGAACGGACTCAATATTTAAACAAAGAAACGCAAGTGAAGGTTCAGGATGCGATCAATGGACTTGCCTCACAGGCACTGCGTACAATTGCAATTGCCTTTAAACCTGTTTCAGCTAATACACTTATCTTAAGTGAAAAAGAAGCTGAGAAAAAATTAACTTTTATCGGCGTACAGGGAATGATCGATCCGCCAAGACCTGAGGTTAAAGCAGCCGTAAAAGAATGTAAAGAGGCTGGAATTAAAACGGTGATGATTACCGGTGACCATGTCATCACAGCAAAAGCGATTGCCTCACAGTTAGGAATTCTAACGCAGAAAAGTAAAGTTCTTGATGGGAAAGCATTGTCTGATATGTCCGTTGAGGAGCTCGAGGAAATCGTCGATGATGTATCTGTCTTTGCCAGGGTTTCACCAGAACATAAATTGAAAATTGTCAAAGCCTTGCAAAATAGAGGGCATATTGTGGCCATGACAGGCGACGGGGTGAATGATGCGCCTGCTATCAAAGCAGCAGATATTGGAGTTGCCATGGGAATTACCGGTACAGATGTAGCGAAGGAAGCTTCGGCCCTTGTCTTATTGGACGATAATTTTGCAACAATTAAAGCAGCCATTAAAGAAGGCCGGAATATCTATGAAAATATTCGAAAGTTTGTCCGCTATCTGCTTGCCTCCAATGTCGGAGAAATATTGGTTATGTTGTTTGCGATGATCTTAGCACTGCCACTGCCGTTAGTACCTATTCAAATTCTTTGGGTAAATTTAGTGACGGATGGATTGCCAGCCATGGCGCTAGGTCTTGACCGCCCAGAAGAAAATGTGATGAAACGGAGGCCGCGGAGCCCGAATGAAGGGGTCTTTTCGCGTGGTCTAGGTTGGAAGGTTGTATCCCGAGGATTTTTGATTGGACTTGTGACCTTACTTGCTTTTATCGTTGTTTATCATAATGATCCTAGCCAATTGAAATATGCACAAACGGTGGCCTTTGCAACACTTGTTATGGCACAGCTAATCCATGTTTTTGATTGCCGCAGTGAAAAATCAGTTCTATCCAGAAACCCGTTTGGAAATCCGTATTTAGTATGGGCAGTCATATCTTCCCTTGCCCTCATGTTTGTGGTTATTTACTATCCGCCATTACAGCCAATATTCCATACGCTGCCGATCGCGGCAAAAGACTGGCTGTTGATTGTCGGGTTATCATCAATACCAACTTTTTTACTAGCTGGATCATTTTTGTTAAGAAAAACAAAATAAAGTATGTTATAATCCAAAAGGTAATAGAACCCTCTATTACCTTTTGTGTTTATTTTAGTTTTTAGAACCGATCATTTTTTCAAAGATTGGATGTGCAAATGATGGTTATAAGTATGACAGGCTTTGGAAGAGGGAAGGCTGATTCAGGTTCTTTCTCAGTGAACGTTGAGGTAAAAACGGTCAATCACCGATTTTGTGAAATGAATATTCGCATGCCAAGACAGCTTTTAAAAATAGAGGATAAAATCAAGAAGAAGCTCAATCAGCATATTCGCCGTGGAAGAGTAGAAGTTTATGTAAGCTTAGAGGGCGAAGGTGCTGTAACCAGGAAACTCCATGTTGATTGGAAGCTAATTGAAGAATATTATCAATTTATCAAGGAAGTACATGGAAAGTATGGTATTGAAGGTACAGTAACACTTCAGGATTTGCTAAATCGTTCGGATCTTATACATATTGAAGAAAGTGAAGCTGGGAATGAGGATTTAGAAAATTTAGTCCTTGCCGCTACGGAGGAAGCAGTACTTTTATTGAAACAAATGCGGACTTCTGAAGGGGAAGAAATTAAAAAAGATTTAATTGCGATCATCTCCCAATTGGAATCAATTATTTTTGAACTTCAGAAATTTGCACCTCTTGTTGTTCAGTCGTTTAAAGAGCGCTTAACAAAAAGAATGGTGGAATTCGTGAATGGACAATTAGATGAAACCAGGATTTTAACGGAAGTTGCTGTTTTTGCCGATAAGGCTGACATTAATGAGGAAATTACAAGATTAAAGAGCCATATCCAACAATTTTTGCAAGCCTTAACCGACCAGGAACCCATCGGAAGAAAACTGGATTTTCTCGTTCAGGAGATGAACAGAGAAGCAAATACAATTGGATCGAAGGCAAATGATTCAAATATTGCCAAAATGGTGGTTGAAATGAAAAGCTTACTCGAGAAGTTAAAAGAGCAGGTTCAAAATATCGAATAGGCCTTGTTTAGAAACAGTTTGACACGGTCAAAATATATTATTGATGATTGGATGATTACCATGTCGATTAAGTTAATTAATATTGGTTTTGGAAATATTGTATCGGCAAATCGAATTATTTCCATTGTAAGCCCGGAATCTGCTCCTATAAAAAGAATCATTCAAGATGCCAGGGATCGGGGATCATTAATAGACGCTACATACGGAAGACGTACCCGAGCAGTGATTGTAATGGATAGTGACCATGTCATTTTATCTGCCGTACAGCCAGAAACGGTTGCACATCGCTTAACGGACCGTGATGAATCAATTGAGGAAGGGTAGGATTACTGCTAATGAAGGAAAAAGGATTATTGATCGTGCTTTCAGGACCATCCGGGGTTGGTAAAGGAACGGTTCGCAAAGAGATTTTTTCCCATCCGGATACGGCATTTGAGTATTCTATTTCGATGACAACCCGAAAGCCGCGAGCTGGTGAAGTCGATGGGGTAGATTATTTTTTCAAATCAAGAGAAGAATTTGAAACATTAATTGACCAAGGAAAGTTATTAGAGTACGCCGAATTTGTTGGGAATTATTATGGCACTCCTGTTGATTATGTTCGTGAAACTTTGGATGCCGGAAAAGATGTATTTTTAGAAATAGAAGTTAAGGGTGCACGGCAGGTCCGTGAGAAATTTCCTGAAGGGTTATTCATCTTCTTAATGCCTCCGAGCTTGTCGGAGTTAAAAAACCGGATTGTGACAAGAGGAACTGAAACAGAAGACATTATTCATAATCGGATGCTGTCTGCCCGCGAAGAAATTGAAATGATGGAATTATACGATTATGTCGTTGAAAATGATCAAGTCGAACGTGCCTGTGAACGGGTTAAAGCTATTGTCGTAGCCGAACATTGCCGCAGAGAACGAGTCGAACATCGCTATAAAAAATTACTGGAGGTTGAATAAAATGTTATATCCTTCTATTGATTCATTGCTTGAAAAAATTGATTCAAAATACTCGCTTGTATCGGTTGCCGCGAAGCGTGCCCGCGCGATGTCCCAAGTAAGAGATGAAAGATTACCGAAGTATGTTTCTTATAAATATGTTGGCAAAGCACTGGAGGAAATTTACAGCGGCGAGCTGACTTATCGGATTGCGAAGAAAGCAGAAACTCCTGCTGAGTAAAAAAATGAAGACTTTAATGAAGGCGTGACTTTGGAAGGGCTAACACCTTAACGGTCAGCCTTTTTTATTTTGAAAAATGGCTTATATTCTAGCATAATGAAAGAGATGAAATGTGTTGGATTTGAAGTGGGGGTTAAAACATGCTAAATGATAAAAAAATACTATTATGTGTGACCGGAGGTATTGCAGTCTATAAGGCAGTCGCATTGACCAGTAAGCTAGTACAAGCAGGGGCGCAAGTAAAAGTGATTTTAAGCGAATCAGCTTCTAAATTTGTTACCTCATTAACCTTCCAGGCATTATCTAGAAATGAGGTTTATACCGATACCTTTGATGAAAAAAATCCGCATGTAATCGCCCATATTGACCTTGCGGACTGGGCCGATCTTATCCTCGTTGCACCAGCAACAGCCAATACGATTGCAAAACTTGCTGGTGGTATTGCCGATAATATGATTACAACCACCCTGCTTGCTGCAACGGCACCAGTCTGGATTGCCCCAGCTATGAATGTACATATGTACGACCATCCCGCGGTGAAAAATAATCTATCGATTTTATCCGAATTCGGCTATCAATTTATTGAACCGAGTGAAGGGTTTCTGGCCTGTGGTTATATCGGAAAAGGGCGTTTGGAAGAGCCTGAGAAAATAGTTGAATTGGTACGGGAGTTTTTTACAAAAAAAGAAATAAAGCCACTTAATGGTAAGACAGTTATCGTAACGGCAGGACCCACACGAGAGAAAATTGATCCTGTTCGCTTTATTTCAAACCACTCGAGTGGAAAAATGGGATATGCTCTTGCTGAAGAAGCAAAAAAGCAAGGTGCCGAAGTTATCTTGGTATCAGGTCCAGTACAAATTCCTGCACCAGCTGGAATAAATGTGGTGAGGGTAGAAAGTGCAGAAGAAATGTACGATGCTGTTCTCAGCTTTTATGAACGAGCAGATATCGTCATTAAAACAGCAGCCGTTGCCGACTATCGCCCTAAAAACGCTTTTGATTATAAAGTGAAAAAGAAGCCCGGGGACTCTAATATTGAATTAGAAAGAACGAAAGATATTTTATTGGAACTCGGCCAAAGGAAAAAACATCAATTGCTGATTGGATTTGCTGCTGAAACAGATAACGTAGAAGAATATGCACGCAAGAAATTAGCGGCGAAAAATGCGGATATGATTGTTGCCAATAATGTCAAAACAGAAGGCGCCGGTTTTGGAACGGATACCAATATTGTTACATTATTCAAGCGTGATGGATCAGTTGCAACATTACCGATGATGTCAAAAACAGCGGTGGCCGAAAAAATTATTGAAGAAACAACTTCACTTCTGAAGGATATGAAATGAAATGGAAATTGCTGCTGTAATCGTTGATGTGCCAACTAAACAAACGGATAAATCCTTCGATTATCTCATCCCAGAGCAATGGAGGGAAACAATCCAGCCTGGGATGAGAGTCGTTGTTCCATTTGGACCAAGGAATATTCAAGGTTTTGTTACGGAAATAAAAGCTGAATCAGAATTTAATCAGCTTCGGGAAATCATAGAGCCTATGGACCTTAAGCCTGTTTTAAATCAAGAATTATTAGAGCTTGGAAACTGGTTAACGGAAAATACTCTTTGCTTTAAAATATTTGCCTACCAGGCCATGCTGCCAGCGGCATTAAAAGCAAAATATGAAAAAAAGGTAAAGCTCGCTCCGGGTGCTGTAATATCAGATTTACCTGAAGTACTTCACTCTTATTTTCAACATAATGGCGTGCTGAATTGGGAGGAAGCATTAAAAAGTGGAATTGTTTCACTTCTTCAACGGGAATCAGCAAAGGGGCATCTCGAAGTTATTTACGAGGTTAAAGAAAGGGTCAAGAAAAAAAAAGTAAGATATGTTCAGCCGCATGTTCCACCTGATAGGTTAAAAGAAGAAATGGACCGTTTGCCCGGAAATGCAGAAAAACAAAAAAAAGTTCTGGCCTTTTTTCTAGAGCAGAAAAACGCCATCGAATTAAGTCAACTTGTTGCAAACCTTAATATCTCATCTGCAACTGTCAAAGCCTTGATTGATAAGAAGCTGCTGACAGAGAGTGAGATGGAGGTTTATCGCGATCCATATGAAAATCGAGTTTTTGAACGAACTCGAGCCCTGCCATTAACAGAGGATCAAGCGAAGGCCATTGCACCGATTCTGAATGCTATCGAAACAAATAGTCATGAGGTATTTTTACTTTATGGTGTAACAGGAAGCGGCAAGACAGAAATATACCTTCAATCGATTCAACAGGTCATTGAAAAAGGTCAGGAAGCAATTGTTCTTGTCCCGGAAATATCTCTCACACCTCAAATGGTAAATCGGTTTAAAGGAAGATTTGGCGATTTGGTTGCCGTATTGCACAGCGGGTTGTCTGCCGGGGAAAAATATGATGAATGGCGAAAAATTCAGCGAAAAGAAGTAAAGGTGGTAGTCGGGGCCAGGTCAGCCATTTTTGCCCCATTTGAAAATCTTGGCATCATCATTATAGATGAAGAGCATGAAACGAGCTATAAGCAAGAGGAAATGCCGCGTTATCATGCAAAAGAGGTGGCAATCGAAAGGGCGAAGACCTATAACTGTCCAGTCGTATTAGGAAGTGCCACTCCGTCTCTTGAATCGTTTGCCAGGTCGCAAAAAAATGTGTACCAGCTTTTAACGCTTCCATCTCGGATGAATAAGCAGACGCTTCCTTCTGTTGAAATCATTGATATGCGGGAAGAGCTTCGCTCAGGGAATCGTTCGATGTTCTCTCGAAAGCTTTTTGAGATGTTAAAAGACCGGATTGAGAAAAAACAGCAGTCTGTTTTATTTTTAAATAAACGCGGACATTCCTCCTTCGTTATGTGCAGGGATTGCGGATATGTGGTAAATTGTCCGAACTGTGACATCTCCCTTACCTACCATCGTGCTGGCGGGCAAATGAAATGTCATTACTGTGGTTACGAAACCTATGTTCCAAAGGTCTGTCCCGAGTGCTCAAGTGAGTATATCCGCTATTTTGGAACGGGGACACAAAAGGTGGAAGATGAGCTGGGAAAAATATTGCCTGAAGCAAAGGTCATTCGCATGGATGTCGATACAACTGGGAAAAAGGGGTCGCATGAACGGTTATTAAAGGATTTTCAGGATGGGAAGGCTGATATTTTACTAGGGACCCAAATGATTGCCAAAGGTTTAGATTTTCCTAATATAACACTTGTTGGGGTTCTTTCCGCCGATACGATGCTTCATTTGCCGGATTTTAGGTCCTCGGAAAAAACATTCCAATTGTTAACACAAGTCAGCGGAAGGGCTGGCCGGCATCAATTGCCTGGGGAGGTAATTATTCAAACCTATACGCCTGAGCATTACAGTATTGAACTTGCTGGTAAGCAAGACTATGACCTTTTTTATCAACGTGAGATGATGATACGAAAATTGCATCATTATCCGCCCTTTTATTATCTGTCATTGATCACTGTCAGTCATGAGCAGCTTATGACAGTTGTAGCAGCGACGGAAAAGATTGTGAACTTTGTCCGATCACAGGTTTCAAGCGAAGCAGTTGTACTTGGGCCAGCAGCATCGCCCATACCAAGGATAAATAATAGATATCGCTATCAATGTCTGATAAAATACAAGCGGGAACCGAACCTGAATGCGGCACTAAAGATCATTCTTGACCAGCATCAAAAGGATGCAGCAAAAGGGCTTCAGGTTTCGATTGACGTAAACCCGTTTATCTTAATGTAATAGTGGAAAAAATAAAATAAAAACCATACCCATGATAAATATTGGAGGAAAAGCTTTGGCAATACGAAAAATTGTGACTCATCCTGCCGACATTCTCGAGCTAAAATGCCAAGAAGTAGACAAGTTTGACCGAAAGCTAGTGAAAGTGCTTGATGATATGTACGACACGATGATTGAATATGATGGGGTTGGACTTGCTGCCCCGCAAATAGGCTTAAATGCTAGAATTGCAATCGTTGATATTGATGATGAGTCAGGAACCATCGAAATGATAAATCCTCGGATTTTATCTACATCAGGAGAGCAAACAGGACCAGAAGGATGTTTAAGCTTTCCAGGATTATATGGTGAAGTTACCAGACCAAATTATGTGAAAATAGAAGCTCTCGATCGGAAAGGGAGACAATACACGCTAGAAGCAGAGGAGTTTCTTGCTAGAGCCATTCAGCATGAAATCGACCATCTTGACGGGATATTATTCACCACAAAAGTATCAAGATACCTTGAGGAAGATGAGTTAAAAGGAGTAGAAAGTGAATGACCAAAATTGTTTTTATGGGGACACCTGATTTTTCCGTTCCGGTACTTAGACAAATACTTGCGGATGGGTATGAAGTAATTGGTGTTGTAACCCAGCCAGATCGGCCGGTAGGAAGAAAAAAAGTTTTAACACCTCCTCCAGTAAAGGTGGAAGCCTTAAAACAAGGGATCCCCGTCTTTCAACCGGAAAAAATCCGTCAGGAAGATGAGCTTCAAAAGATCCTCTCACTAAACCCAGATTTAATTGTAACGGCTGCTTTTGGCCAAATTCTGCCAAAGAAGCTGTTAGAAGCCCCTGCTCATGGCTGTATTAATGTTCATGCTTCCCTACTTCCTGAATTGCGCGGCGGAGCGCCTATCCACTATGCGATTATGCAAGGGAAAAAGAAAACAGGAATAACCATCATGTATATGGTGGAGAAACTAGATGCAGGAGATATTTTAACGTCAGTAGAAGTGCCTATCGCGGAAGATGACAATGTTGGTACGCTCCATGATAAGTTAAGTAAGGCGGGAGCAAAGTTGCTCTCAGAAACATTACCGTTATTATTGGATGGAAAACTCAAACCAATTCCGCAAAATGATGGAGAAGCGACCTTTGCTGCTAATATTAAACGGGAACAGGAAAAGATTGACTGGGGGAAAACCGGAGAAAATATATACAATCATATTCGCGGATTAAACCCTTGGCCTGTTGCTTTTACGACGATGGATGGACAAGTATTAAAAATTTGGCGTGCTGAAAAGGTTTTAGGTATAAAGAGCCAAGTGCCTGGAACCATTGTAAAACTAGAATCAGATGGTATTACAGTGAGTACTGGGAATGATACCTCTATTAAAATCCTTGAACTTCAGCCTTCCGGAAAAACGAAAATGATGAGTGAACAATTTTTAAGAGGAGCAGGCTCAAAAATTTCACTAGGCAGCCTACTGGGAGAATAACATGACATCAAAGAAAAACAATGTTCGCGAAACCGCAATGGATCTTTTGACAACCATTGAGAAAAACCATTCATATAGCAATTTGCTGCTAAATACCACCATTGAAAAAAACGAATTATCTCCAAAAGATGTCGGATTACTTACTGAATTGACATATGGAACATTGCAAAGGAGAATGGCTCTGGATTACTATTTAAAGCCATTTGTCAAAGATAACAAGAAATTAGCGGATTGGATTCATCATTTACTAAGAATGACACTTTATCAAATGGTTTATCTTGATAAAATACCTGACCGGGCTGCCATTTTTGAGGCGGTAGAAATTGCCAAAAAACGCGGGCATAAAGGGATAGCCAGTCTGGTAAACGGAGTGCTTCGCAGTATTCAAAGAGAAGGAATCCCTGCATTAAGTGAAGTGGTTGATCCTATTGAACGTCTTTCACTCGAGACCAGCCACCCGTTTTGGCTTGTAAATAGATGGGTGAATCAATTTGGTTATGATAAAACAAAAGAAATGTGTGAAATTAACTTAACAGCGCCTATGCAAACAGCACGAGTTAATCTTACAAAGATTTCTAGAGATGAATGTGTTTCGGTGCTTGAGGAAGATGGGTTTCAAATTGAAAAAAGCCCAATCATTCCTGAGGCGATAAGGTCATTAAAGGGAAACTTAGCTTCTACCATTGCCTTTAAATATGGAATGTTTACGATTCAAGACGAGAGCTCGATGCTTGCGACCTATGCACTAGGTGCATCAGAAGGAGAATTTGTCCTTGATGCGTGTGCAGCTCCTGGAGGAAAAAGCACGCATATTGCTGAAAAATTAAATAATACGGGTGAAGTGATTTCCGTTGATCTTCACCAGCACAAGGTTAAATTAATTAATGATAATGCCCGTCGTTTAGGGTTATCAAATATAAAAACAAATGTCTCTGATTCAAGACATCTACAAGAAAAGTTTAACAATGAATCTTTCCATCGAATTCTTCTCGATGCTCCTTGCTCTGGCCTTGGGGTAATGAGAAGAAAACCAGATATGAAATATACGAAAACCGAAAAAGATTTAGAACGGTTAAGTACCATTCAACAAAATCTGTTAACCTCCGTTGCTCCATTATTAAAAAAAGGTGGCATTCTAGTATATAGTACATGCACCGTTGATAAAGAAGAAAATGAAAATACAGTCAAAACATTTTTAGAAAATAATCCAGAATTTGAAGGAGATCTTTCTTTTAAAGATAGGATGCCTGAAGCCGTTCAGCCGTTGATTACAGGTTTTGATTTACAAATTTTCCCCCAAGATTTTGGGTCTGATGGATTTTATATTGCAGTTTTAAGAAAAGCGTAAGCGCCTTGAACAGGGAAAAATGCAGTTCATTTTTTCCTAGGCGCTGAAGCTAGACAATAGAAAGAAGGTGTAGTTGTGGAAGAAATAAATACAACTGAGAAGAACACAGCAATAGAGATGAAGAAAAAATCTATTTATTCATTGGAGCTTCATGAATTAAGGGAATGGCTGTCGGAGAATGGTGAAAAGCCATTTCGTGCTGAGCAGATTTTTGATTGGCTATATAAAAAAAGAATTGCTACTTTTGAAGATATGAGTAATGTTTCTAGAGAACTCCGTGAAAAGCTATTAAGTCATTTTCAACTTACACCTTTAAAGACAGTCATCCAACAAACCTCATCCGATGGAACAATTAAGTTTCTTTTCGAGCTTCACGATGGCTATTCAATCGAAACCGTTCTCATGCGCCATGATTATGGAAACTCGGTGTGTGTAACAACGCAGGTTGGCTGCAGAATTGGCTGTACCTTCTGCGCTTCAACCCTAGGTGGATTGAAAAGACACCTTGAGGCGGGAGAAATTGTTGCGCAAGTGGTCAAAGTCCAGCAAGCTCTTGATGAAACGGAGGAGCGTGTAAGCTCTGTTGTTATAATGGGAATCGGGGAGCCTTTTGATAACTACGATAATATGCTTTCATTTTTAAAAATTATTAATCATGATAAAGGGCTGAATATCGGTGCCCGCCATATTACCGTCTCGACTAGCGGAATCATTCCGAAGATTTATCAATTTGCTGATGAAAATATGCAAATCAATTTCGCAATTTCACTTCACGCTCCAAATACTGAACTAAGATCAAGGCTGATGCCGATTAACAAAGCATATAAACTTGATGACTTAATGAAAGCAGTACGGTATTATATCGATAAGACTGGAAGGCGCATAAGCTTTGAATATGGTCTTTTTGGCGGTGTAAATGATTCAACTGAGCATGCTGAGGAATTAGCAGACCTACTAAAAGGGATTAAATGCCATGTGAATTTGATACCGGTAAATTATGTACCTGAAAGAGATTATGTCCGTACACCTAAAGATAAAATTTTTGCCTTTGAAAAAACCCTAAAAAAACGTGGAATTAATGTGACAATTCGCCGAGAGCACGGTCATGATATTGATGCAGCATGTGGACAACTTCGTGCAAAGGAGCGGAAGGAAGAGACGAGGTGACAGAATGTGAAGGCTGTTTTTAAAACGGACCAAGGAAAAGTTCGCCAAAATAATGAGGATAATGGTGGAACTTTTGTCAATCGGGACGGACATCGCCTAGCCATTGTAGCAGATGGCATGGGCGGTCACCGTGCCGGTGATGTTGCAAGTCAAATGACAGTGACATACTTACAGGAAAAATGGGAGCAGGCTCAAGGGTTAAATACTGCTGATCAAGCTGAAGAATGGTTGAAGTCAAATATTCTTGAGGTTAATCGATTGTTGTATGAACATGCCAGGAGCAATGAGGAATGTGAAGGAATGGGTACAACGATTGAAGCGGTGATTGCTACAGACAATTTTACATCGATTGCCCATGTGGGCGATTCTCGCTGTTACATTTTAAATGATTCCGGATTCCAACAGCTAACGGATGACCATACTTGGGTCAATGAATTAGTCCGTACAGGTCAAATTTCGAAAGAGGATGCGGAGCATCATCCAAGGAAAAATTGGATATTACGAGCCTTAGGGACTGAACAAGATGTAAAGATTGATATTAAAACCATTATGTTCGAGGAAGGAGACTATCTGCTTATTTGTTCAGATGGGTTATCCAATAAAGTAAGTGACACAGAAATGGTTCAAATTCTTCAGAATCAAACTACGCTTGAACAAAAAGCACAATCACTCATTATCATGGCAAATGATAATGGCGGAGAAGACAACATTACCCTAATCATTCTAGAGTTTAATAATGAAAATGAAAGAGGGTGATGAAAAATGATCATTGGGAAAAGAATAAGCGGCCGCTATAAAATCCTTGAAATGATTGGCGGAGGCGGTATGGCAAATGTATATCTAGCCCATGATATGATTCTGGATAGAGATGTTGCCGTAAAAATGCTTCGGCTGGATTTTGTAAATGATGAGGAATTTATTAAACGCTTTCATAGAGAGGCTCAATCAGCTACTAGTCTTGCTCACCCGAATATAGTTAGCATTTACGATGTTGGTGAAGAGGATTCCCTATATTATATTGTTATGGAATATGTAAACGGGCAAACCTTAAAACAATACATACAGCAGCAATCACCACTTCGAGTGGAAGAAGCGCTAGACATAATGATGCAATTAACATCTGCCATTTCCCATGCACATCAAAATCATATTATTCATCGCGATATAAAGCCTCATAATATTTTAATTGACCGAGAGGGATACGTGAAAATTACTGATTTTGGTATCGCAATGGCGCTTAGTGCAACAAGCATCACGCAGACAAATTCCGTCTTGGGTTCTGTCCATTATTTATCACCTGAGCAAGCCCGCGGAGGAATGGCCAATCGAAAATCAGATATTTATTCATTAGGGATTGTCATGTTTGAGCTATTGACAGGCCGGCTTCCGTTTTCAGGAGAATCCGCCGTTTCGATTGCATTAAAGCATCTTCAATCAGAAACACCCTCTGTAAGAAGATGGAACCCAAAAATTCCGCAAAGTGTCGAAAATATCGTCCTTAAGGCAACGGCCAAAGATCCATTCCATCGCTATAATACGGTTGATGAAATGGAGGAGGACTTGCGAACAGCTCTCGACCCTGAGAGGGATGATGAACCTAAATTTTCTATACCGGTTGATGACGAGGCAACAAAAGCAATTCCAGTTATTACGAATGATAAGCCTTTAAAAAACCTTGATGAAACATTAGTGCATAGCAATGAAAAGCCGGCGATTAAACAAGAAAATGGTGCAAATAAAGAAAAGAAAACAAGTAAAAAACGGAAAAAGTGGCCGATAATTTTAATATCTACTTTTCTTATTCTGGCCATTCTAGGAATATTAACTTTTACATTTTTACCTGATTTATTATCGGCAAAGGACGTCAAAGTTCCAGATGTAAGCAGAATGAATGTAGATGACGCAATTTCCAAGCTAAAATTAAAAGGACTCGAGGTCACCGACCAAATTGAAATACCAGATGAGGATGTTAAAAAAGGGAAAGTAATTAAAACCGACCCTGAGGCTGGGACTACAGTTAAGGAAAATGCCGGGATTACTATATACATTAGCTCTGGAAAAGAAAAATATGATCTTTCTGATTATGTTGGCCGTCAATATGATGATGTGGTCCGTTTATTAGAGCAGGAGAATTTTAAAGCTATAAATAAAGTGGAAAAAAACGACGATAGTGAACCAGGTACCATCTTAAGCCAGAATCCACCTGGAGGTACAAAAGTGGTTCCAGAAGATACTGAATTAGAATTTGAGGTCAGTAAGGGACCGGAAAAAATTGTCTTAAAGGACTTAACCCAATATAATTTAAAAGGTGCACAGGACTATGCATCATTAGTAGGGCTGGTATTGGATGCCTCACAAGAAAAATATGATGAAAATATTCCGGCAGGTATGGTCATATCGCAATCACCGGCAGAGGGAACAGAATTGAAAAAAGGTGACAAGGTTTCGGTTGTGATTTCAAAAGGAAAAGAGCAAAAGCCGCCAAAAGAGGTAATTAAAGAAATTACCATCGAATATGAACCGCCTTTACCTGGCGAGCCAGGACAAAAACAAGAGGTCATAATCTATATAGAGGATATGACGCATAGTATGACAGAGCCGGCTGAAAAATTCACCATTACACAAACGACGAAAAAGCAAATTAAATTGTTGATTCCATACGGAAAAAAGGCCGGCTATAAAGTTATGCGTGATTTGCAGGTTATCGCGGATGAAACGATAAGCTATGATGATACAGAATAATATAATGGATGGCTTTACATTTTGAATAAAAATGAGAGCACTCGTAAAAATTTTAATAGAAGTCATCCGTTTGTGAAGTTTAAGGGCAAGGAGTGTGGCTATGCCTGAAGGGAAAATTGTAAAAGCATTAAGTGGATTTTACTATGTTCTTCATAATGATGAATTAATTCAATGCCGGGGCAGAGGGGTATTCAGAAAGAATAAAGTCACCCCTCTGGTTGGGGATGAGGTTGTTTTTCAAGCAGAAAACGAATTGGAAGGCTATATTCTTGAAGTAAAAGAACGGAAAAATGAATTAGTCCGCCCGCCAATTGCGAACGTTGATCAGGCCATTCTTGTTTTTTCGGCTGTAGAACCTGACTTCAGCACCGTGCTTTTAGATCGATTTCTAGTATTAGTGGAATTTAATCATATTGAGCCACTCATTTGTATTACTAAGATGGACCTGACAAACAATGAGCAAAACAAGTTGATTATGGAATATGCTCAGAAATATCGATCGGCTGGATATGAAGTCATTCTTACTTCATCGGAAACAGAGTCCGGAATTGAACAGTTGAATCCGCATCTTAATCATAAAATTTCTGTTTTTGCCGGTCAATCCGGTGTAGGGAAGTCCTCTTTACTAAATGTTCTTAGACCTGACCTGGAGCTAAAAACAAATGATATCTCATCACATTTAGGAAGAGGAAAGCATACGACAAGGCATGTAGAGCTAATTGAAATTGGCGAAGGGCTTGTTGCCGATACGCCTGGATTTAGCTCATTAGAATTCACTAATATTGAGGCGGAAGATCTAACTGCATGTTTTCCAGAATTGCTGCAGAAGAGCGAAAATTGTAAATTTCGCGGCTGCCTCCATATCAGCGAACCTAAATGCGGTGTGAAACAAGCTGTTGAATCAGGGGAAATTCCAGCATATCGCTATGAACATTATGTTGATTTCCTCCAAGAAATAAAAGATAGAAAGCCGAGGTACTAACCATGGTGAAAATAGCACCTTCCATTCTTTCAGCCGATTTTTCAAAATTGGGGGAAGAGATTTTGGCAGTTGAAAAAGGTGGAGCAGACTACATACATGTTGATGTAATGGATGGCCATTTTGTTCCGAATATTACGATAGGACCGCTCATTGTTGAGGCCATTCGTCCTATTACAAAACTGCCGCTTGATGTACATTTAATGATTGAGAATCCTGATCAGTATATTGAGGCTTTTGCCAAGGCAGGAGCAGATTATATTACGGTCCATGTGGAAGCTTGCCGTCATTTGCACAGAACGCTTCAAGCGATTAAATCGTTTGGTGTAAAGGCAGGGGTGGTCTTAAATCCAGCGACACCAGTTGAAACCATACAACATATCATTGGGGATATTGATATGGTATTGTTAATGTCTGTTAATCCAGGGTTTGGAGGACAAAAATTCATTCCAGAGGTCCTTCCGAAAATTAGAAAAGTGAAGGAAATGGCAGAGCAAAAAGGTTTAAACATTGAGATTGAAATCGATGGTGGTGTAAATCCGGAAACCGCAAAGCAATGTATTGAAGCAGGGGCCAATGTATTAGTGGCAGGCTCCGCAATTTACAATGAAAGTGATTACGCAAAAGCCATCTCATTAATAAGAGGATAGTAAAAGATAAGCCGGCTCATTACAGCTCGGCTTTTTGCTTATTATTAGGCTTAGTAAAGGACATAAATGATTTTTAACACTGTTGATTGGAGCGCAAATCAACAACATAGTTTAACAAAAGGGGTTTTCACGATGATTATCAATATTTTGGCAGGAGGTCCTGAAGACCTTCTTCCTGATTTGAAAGAGTTTGAGGGGAAAAACACCATATGGGTCGGAGTGGATCGCGGTGTTTTTCACTTATTAAAGAGGAACATAAGTCCAGTCATTGCTTTTGGAGATTTTGATTCTGTTTCACCAGAGGAATTACAGTTTATTGAAAGCAAGGTGGAAGAATTAAAACGCTTTAAACCTGAAAAAGATGAAACGGATATGGAACTCGCGCTGAATTGGGCATTAGAACAGAATCCAGAGAAAATTCGTATTTTTGGTGCAACGGGCGGACGACTTGATCATTTATTTGCAAATGTACAGCTTTTACTAAATCCCCTAAGAGCAAAAAAAGCAGCAGATATCTGTTTAATTGATCGAAATAACCTGTTATTTTTAAAAGAACCAGGGACTTATACAATAAATAAAATGAAAGATGAAAAATATATTTCTTTTGTTCCCCTAACGCTTAATGTCAGCGGAATCACACTAGAGGGCTTCAAATTTCCTTTGAAAAATCAGCATATTTCTCTCGGATCTACACTATGTATTAGTAATGAACTTATTAGTGATTATGGTACTTTTTCATTTTCCGAAGGCATATTAATAGTGATAAGAAGCCATGATTAATAGGTCTTACAATTTGGTACTGTTTTCGTCCGTTTGAATAGTATGTAAGGGCGTACGAAAAAAGTTGAGATGTATAAGAAGCGGGAGATTGGTGAGGAGGGACAGTATGAAATTTTATACGATTAAACTGCCGAGATTTTTAGGCGGACTTGTCCGGGCGATGATTGGTGCATTTAAGAAAAACGAATAGAAAATGGAATGTTTTGGCACCCGTTAAATTTGGGTGCTTTTTATTTTGTCCTGTGGGAAATACTTAAAAAGAAAGAGCATCCGATTACTGGATGCTCTGGCCTTTAAAACTCTTATTAAACGCGTTCAACTTTACCTGATCTTAACGCTCTTGCAGAAACCCAAACACGCTTTGGCTTCCCATCAACAAGAATACGTACTTTTTGTAGGTTAGCACCCCATGTACGCTTGTTAGCGTTCATAGCGTGAGAACGTGCGTTACCAGTTGTTGTTTTCTTTCCAGTTACTACACATTTACGTGGCATTATGATTTCCCTCCTTAACTACCAAAAGCTTTATACAGCAATATACTGATTTTCATCTGCTTGAGATACCTTAATAATTTAACATACAACGTTGGTGATTGCAATACTTGTATATAAACCTTTCAAGAAAAAAACCTTGACATGTAAGTATGACTTTCCATATTGTGCCGACTATAGTAAAATGACTGTAGTCAAGGAGCAATTTTCCAAAGGGGGAACGATTCATGTCCATTGAATTAAAAACAAAGTACGGACAAATTGATATTTCAAATGAAGTAATCGCTACCATTGCCGGAGGAGCGGCAATCGAATGCTATGGAATCGTAGGTATGGCCTCTAAAAATCAAATTAAAGATGGAATTACAGAAATCTTACGTAAAGAAAACTTTACCCGCGGCATTATTGTCCGCCAGGAAAATGAGGCATTACATATTGATATGTACATTATTGTCAGCTATGGAACGAAAATTTCCGAAATTGCCCACAACGTGCAATCAAAGGTTAAATACACCCTCGATAAGACAGTTGGACTTGCCGTTGACTCGGTAAATATTTACGTTCAAGGAGTTCGCGTGACGAACTCGTAGTGAGGAGGAAGTTTTGTGTCAATAACAGCATTAGATGGAAAACGTTTTGCCGAAATGGTGATCCAGGGTGCCAACCATTTGTCTGCAAATGCTAAAATGGTCGATGCCTTAAACGTTTTTCCAGTGCCCGATGGTGATACCGGAACGAACATGAATTTATCAATGACCTCCGGGGCAAAAGAAGTAAAAAACAATGTTCAGGAACATATAGGAAAGGTGGGCGCTGCTCTTTCCAAAGGTTTGCTGATGGGAGCGCGCGGTAATTCCGGCGTAATTCTCTCCCAGCTATTCCGCGGTTTTTCAAAAGCAGTAGAAAGTAAATCTGCCATCTCAGGGAAAGATTTTGCCACTGCATTAGAAGCCGGAGTAGAAACTGCCTATAAAGCTGTTATGAAGCCAGTAGAAGGGACCATCTTAACAGTTGCAAAGGATTCCGCTAAAATGGGAGTTCAAGCTGCACAAACATCAAATGATATCATTGTAATTATGGAAGAGGTTTTAAAAGAAGCAAAAGCTTCACTAAAACGCACTCCAGAGTTACTTCCTGTCTTAAAGGAAGTCGGTGTGGTTGACAGCGGCGGACAAGGTCTTGTTTTCGTTTATGAAGGATTCCTAGCCGAATTAAAGGGTGAAAAACTCCCAGATTCACCAAG
Source organism: Neobacillus drentensis (assembly GCF_036965425.1). Taxonomy (GTDB): domain Bacteria; phylum Bacillota; class Bacilli; order Bacillales; family Cytobacillaceae; genus Neobacillus; species Neobacillus drentensis_F. The sequence continues at coordinate 65,644 of NZ_JBALPP010000043.1, forward strand.
TTCCATGCCAACCATGAATGAACTGGTCAGTGCAGAGCACCATAAAAGCGTTCAAGGCCATATCAATACTGAGGATATTGAATTTGGGTATTGTACAGAATTTATGGTTAGATTTGAAAATGCTAAGACAGCGAAAAACCCATTTAATGAAGGCGAATTCCGTAATGATTTAAGCAAATACGGAGACTCTTTATTAGTTATTGCAGACGAAGATGTTGTCAAAGTGCATATTCACTCCGAACAGCCTGGTGAGGTTTTAACATATGGACAGCGGTACGGCAATTTAATCAATATGAAGATTGAAAACATGCGCCAGCAGCATTCCAACATTGTTGGCGAAACACACACTCCTTTAGTGGCAGAACGGGTGCAGGAACAGAAAGAATATGGAATTGTAACGGTATCTATGGGATCTGGAATTGCCGATTTGTTTAAAAGCATAGGAGCGCATGCTGTGATTGAAGGCGGGCAGACAATGAATCCAAGTACGGAGGATATTGTTAAGGCTGTCAAGCAAGTAAATGCTAAAAAGGTATTTATTTTACCGAATAATAAGAATATTATTATGGCGGCCGAGCAAGCACGTGATGTATCCGAAGAAGAGATTTACGTGATACCTTCAAAAACGGTACCGCAAGGGCTTTCGGCGCTTCTTGCGTTCAATCCTTCTGCTAACGTAGAGGCAAATGAAGCAACGATGAAGGATGCGCTTCAGCATGTCAAGACAGGTCAAATTACCTTTGCTGTTCGCGATACCCAAATTGATGGGTTAGAAATTGAGAAAGATGATTTCATGGGTATTGCCGAAGGGAAAATTGTTGTAAAAAACAAGGACAAAGGAAAAGCGGCTGAAGATCTTCTTTCTAAAATGTTAGATGAAGACTCCGAAATTTTAACTGTTATTTATGGGGAAGACGTTTCGGAAGATGAAGTAAACTCCTTAACTCAGTTTGTAGAAGAAAATTATGGTAATATTGAAATAGAAATCCATAATGGCCAACAACCATTATATTCTTTTATCTTTTCAATTGAATAATGAACAGATAAAATAGAAGAAGGGGTTATCCCTTCTTTTTTTGTGCATATGAGGCAAGAAAATATGTTTTGAATATAATTTATTAGAGAGAATTACGCTAAGGGAGAGAATTCTTATGAAATACAGAAGCGTATTTGATATTATTGGGCCAGTCATGATTGGTCCTTCTAGTTCCCATACAGCCGGAGCAGCAAGAATCGGCAGAGTAGCCAGAAGCCTGTTTGGAAGAGAGCCAAAATGGGCCAATATATCTTTATATGGATCATTTGCGAAAACGTATAAAGGTCATGGGACAGACGTTGCCATTGTTGGTGGTTTATTAGATTTTGAAACGGATGATGTAAGGATTATTAATGCCATTGATATTGCTAAGGAAAAAGGCATTAAACTCCGGTTTATTGAAGAAGATGCTGTTACCGATCACCCAAACACAGCGAGAATCATTATCGGGGACCATAATGGCGAGCTGGAATTAGTGGGTATTTCTATTGGCGGCGGAAAGATTGAAGTGACAGAGCTAAACGGTTTTGAACTTAAACTGTCCGGAAATCATCCAGCCATTTTAGTTGTTCATAATGATCGCTTTGGTGCAATTGCAAGCGTAGCCAACATTTTGGCAAAATACGAAATCAATATTGGCCACATGGAAGTTTCCCGTAAAGAGCAAGGAAAGCTTGCGCTTATGACAATCGAAGTAGACCAAAATATTGATAATCATATCCTAATTGAGCTTGAAGAGCTTCCTAATATATTAAAAGTGACTAAAATTGTCGATTAAGGGGGGAAAAAGTTATGTTTCGAAATGTCGCTGAATTAGTAGAAATGGCTAACAGTCAAAATAAAAAAATATCAGATATCATGATCGAGCAGGAAGTAGCTGTTACCGGCAGGTCAAGAGAAGAAGTGCTTGCATTTATGGATAGAAATCTTACCGTCATGGAGGAGGCCGTTGAAAAAGGGTTAAAGGGCGTTACCTCTCATTCAGGATTAACGGGTGGAGATGCGGTTCTATTGCAGAAATATATAGAAAAAGGCAACTTTTTAACGGGGGAAACCATTCTCGATGCTGTTAGTAAAGCGGTTGCAACGAATGAAGTGAATGCAGCAATGGGAACGATTTGTGCCACACCTACAGCTGGCTCAGCAGGGGTGGTTCCAGGTACATTGTTCGCTGTCAAGAAAAAGCTGAACCCAACAAGAGAGCAAATGATATCGTTTTTATTTACATCCGGTGCCTTCGGCTTTGTAGTTGCGAATAATGCATCGATTTCCGGTGCTGCCGGAGGCTGTCAAGCCGAAGTAGGTTCTGCAGCGGGGATGGCAGCAGCGGCTATTGTTGAAATGGCCGGTGGGACACCACAGCAATGTGCAGAGGCAATGGCCATTACGTTAAAAAACATGCTGGGATTAGTATGTGACCCGGTTGCCGGGCTGGTAGAGGTCCCTTGTGTGAAGCGAAATGCTATGGGGGCTGCCAACGCAATGGTTGCAGCAGATATGGCGCTGGCAGGAATTACAAGTCGTATCCCTTGTGATGAAGTAATTGACGCGATGTTCAAAATTGGCCAATCGATGCCATCGGCACTAAGAGAAACAGCTCAGGGAGGGTTAGCGGCTACACCAACAGGTAGAGCTTTAGAAGCAAAAATCTTTGGGATACCGCTTGTTAATAATGAATCCAAATCTTAACCAATCAATCACGGTCTTAAAGGGTATTGGTGAGGAAACGGCTGAAATTTTTTCGGAAATGAAAATCTTTTCAATTAATGACTTATTAGAATATTTTCCATATCGTTATGAAGATTATTCGCTAAAAGAACTGACAGAAGTACAGCATGATGAGAAAGTCACAGTCGAAGGGAAGGTTCATAGCGAGCCTTCTCTTAACTATTATGGCAGAAAAAAGTCAAAGCTGACGATTCGGCTCTTCGTAGGTTCTTATCTGATTAAAGTAGTTTTTTTTAACCAGCCCTATTTAAAAAATAAAATTGTCATGAACGAAACGATAACCGTAACTGGTAAATGGGATGCTCACAGGCAAACCATTACAGCAAGTGAAATGCAGGCAGGACCAAATGCCAAACACAATGATTTTGAACCTGTTTATTCATTAAGAGGAAAATTAACAACAAAAGGGATTCGAAAATTTATTAGCTTAGCCTTTCAACAATACGGAGGCCTGATAGAGGAAACACTGCCAGTTTCTTTTATCCAAAAATATCGTCTCTTAACCAGAAGAGATGCGATAAAGGCCATGCATTTTCCTGCTAATCCGGAAGAAGTCAAACAGGCCAGGCGCCGCTTTGTTTATGAGGAATTTCTCTTGTTTCAATTAAAAATGCAAGCATTAAGAAAGTTTGAACGAGAGCATTCACCTGGTATTGTTCAAGACTATGATTTAAACAAATTGAAGGAATTTATCAAAGAGCTTCCTTTTCCACTGACGAATGCCCAAAAACGGGTGGTGAATGATATTATCAAGGACCTGAAATCTCCATATAGGATGAACCGTTTACTTCAAGGAGATGTTGGCTCAGGGAAAACGGTCGTTGCGGCCATAGGTCTTTATGCAAGTGTGACAGCGGGGTTTCAAGGGGCTTTAATGGTTCCGACTGAAATCTTGGCGGAACAGCATGCAGAATCTTTAAAAAATCTGCTTGAACCCTTTGAAGTCAGGTGCGAACTTTTGACAAGTTCAGTAAAGGGAAAACGGAGAAAAGAGATTCTTCAGGAATTAGCGGCAGGAAAAATTGATATTTTAATTGGTACACATGCTTTGATTCAGGACGAAGTATCCTTTCAAAGATTAGGATTCGTGATAACCGATGAGCAGCATCGCTTTGGTGTTGAGCAGCGACGGGTATTACGGGAAAAAGGCGAAAACCCCGACGTCTTATTTATGACAGCTACACCAATTCCCCGGACATTGGCGATCACGGTATTTGGCGAAATGGATGTCAGTATCATTGACGAAATGCCAGCGGGCAGAAAAACAATCGAAACGTACTGGGCAAAACCTGAAATGCTGGAACGAGTTCTCGGGTTTATAGAAAAAGAATTAGTTAAAGGGCATCAGGCGTATGTAATTTGCCCGCTTATTGAGGAATCGGAAAAGCTTGATGTGCAAAATGCAATTGATGTGCATACCACTTTAAGCCACTATTTTCAAAATCGGTATAAAGTGGGTCTTATGCATGGACGATTGAGTTCGGATGAAAAGGATTCAGTCATGAAAGCGTTCAGTGTAAATGAAGTCCAAATCCTAGTATCGACAACGGTTGTGGAAGTGGGGGTTAATGTACCGAATGCAACGATGATGGTTATATATGATGCGGAAAGATTTGGCCTTTCACAGCTACACCAATTGCGCGGCCGTGTCGGCCGAGGAAGCGATCAATCCTATTGTATCCTGCTGGCAAGTCCTAAATCAGAAGTAGGCCAAGAGAGAATGCGGATTATGACAGAGACGAACGATGGCTTTGTTCTAAGTGAAAAGGATTTAGAACTTAGAGGTCCAGGAGATTTTTTTGGCAGAAAACAAAGCGGCGTGCCGGAATTCAAGGTGGCAGACATGGTTCATGATTACCGCGCCCTTGAAACAGCAAGAAATGATGCTGCAATGCTGATTCAGTCGAAAAGCTTTTGGACTTCTGATGAATACGAATACTTAAGAAACCTTCTTGAATTGTCAGGAGTTTTAGAAGGAGAAAAGTTAGATTAATAAATATTTTCGCTTGAAAAATGCAATGTTAAGGGGAGAAGGCAGATAGCAAGGAAGAAAACTTATCCTTGCAATCTGCTTTTTTAAATTTTATACTACTCTTAGTACCTAGTCATAAGATTTCGGACGGTGTGGAAAATTATGCGAAGAACCAAAAAAGAGCGCCAACAATTGTTAATCTCAACCATTAATGATAATCCTTTTATTACAGACGAGGAACTCGCTGAAAAATTTCAAGTAAGTGTGCAAACAATTCGTCTGGATCGGTTGGAATTATCCATTCCGGAGCTTCGTGAACGGATTAAAACAGTAGCTGAAAAAAGATTTGACGATGAAGTCCGCTCCCTGCCTATTGAAGAAGTCATTGGTGAAATTATCGATATTGAATTAGACCAAAGTGCGATTTCCATTTTTGATGTGAAAGAAGAACATGTTTTTCAGCGGAATAAAATTGCTCGCGGACATCATGTTTTTGCCCAGGCAAATTCATTAGCGGTAGCTGTAATAAATGATGAACTGGCTTTGACTGCAAAAGCTAATATTCATTTTAATCGATCGGTAAAATTGAATGAACGAGTGATTGCCAAAGCAAGAGTGATCAAAATCGATGAAAATGCTCTCAGAACATATGTCGAAGTGACGAGTTTTGTGAATAATGAACTGGTATTTACCGGAAACTTTGAAATGTACCGTTCGAAAAATCATTAAAGGATGAGACCAATGAAACTATCAATCGATGCTATGGGTGGTGACCATGCTCCAAAAGAAATTGTCTTAGGGGCGATGAAGGCTGTCAATAGCTATCCTGATATACATATTACCCTTGTGGGCGATGAAAATAAAATAAAAGAAACATTAACAAACCATGACAGAATTTCCATAATACATACAACCGAAGTTATTCTCGGAACAGATGAACCTGTTAGGGCGGTTCGACGCAAAAAAAATGCTTCCATGGTCCTTGCTGCACAGTTAGTGACTGACGGTGATGCTGATGCTTGTATTTCAGCAGGAAATACGGGTGCACTTATGGCTGCAGGTTTGTTCGTTGTTGGAAGAATTGAAGGAATTGATCGTCCTGCCTTGGCTCCAACGCTTCCAACAATCGGCGGCGAAGGTTTTCTCCTGCTTGATGTTGGGGCAAATGCTGATGCTAAACCAGAACATTTATTACAAAATGCTATCATGGGTTCGATTTATAGTGAAAAGGTAAGGGGTATTACAAACCCTAGAGTAGGGCTTTTGAATATTGGAACAGAAGAAAAAAAGGGAAATGAATTGACAAGGAATTCATTTGACCTTTTAAAAAATACAAATTTAAATTTTGTCGGCAATGTGGAGGCGCGGGATTTACTTGATGGTGTTGCCGATGTCGTGGTGACCGACGGTTTTACTGGGAATATGGTGTTAAAAACCATTGAAGGTACAGCCCTATCGATTTTTAAAATGTTAAAAACAGCCTTAATGAGCAGTTTTACAAGTAAACTTGCTGCAGCTGTTTTAAAGCCAAACTTAATGACATTGAAAAATAAATTGGACTATTCGGAGTATGGGGGAGCGGCTCTATTTGGGTTAAAGGCTCCAGTCATTAAAGCTCATGGATCCTCTAATGCTCAGTCCATTTTCAGCGCCATTCGGCAAACAAGGGAAATGGTCGAAAAAGATGTCATCGCACAAATTCAAAAAACAGTAGAAGAAACGAATACTTCCAAAATTGAACTCTAGTAAGGAGTGTTAAGATGAGTAAGATTGCATTTGTTTTTCCCGGACAGGGGTCACAAGTAGTTGGGATGGGTCAAAGGCTCGCAAATGAGCATCCAGAAGTGATGGATTATTTTAAAAAGGCAGATGAAAGATTACAAAGCAGCCTAAGCAGCCTCATTTTTGAAGGTCCTCAAGAGGAGCTGACGAAAACAACAAATGCTCAGCCTGCTTTACTAACCACGAGTATTGCACTGTTAAATTTCTTTCAAAAATCAGGGATTCAGGCAGATTTTGTTGCTGGTCACAGCTTAGGAGAATATACGGCCCTTGTTGCTGCGGGCGCCTTAACTTTTGAGGAAGGTGTTTATGCTGTCCGTAAACGAGGAGAGTATATGGAAAAGGCAGTTCCAAATGGTGAAGGAACAATGGCTGCTGTTCTTGGGTTAGACCGCGAAAAACTTGCTGAAGTGACAAAAGCAGTGGATGATTCAGGTTTTCCTGTTTCCCTTGCCAATCTTAACTGCCCAGGTCAAATCGTCATTTCTGGTTCGTCAAAAGGTGTTGAGCTTGCCGGCGAAAAAGCGAAGGAGGCCGGAGCAAAACGCGTCATTCCGCTTGAAGTTAGCGGACCGTTCCATTCTTCTCTCATGAAGCCAGCTTCAAGCGAATTGCGTGCTGTCTTAGACAGTCTGGATATGAAAAATGCAGAAATTCCAGTCGTAGCCAATGTTTCTGCAGACGTAATGAGCGACTCTGCTGAAATAAAGGAAAAATTAATAGAGCAGCTTTATTCTCCAGTATTATGGGAGGATTCGGTTGAAAAAATGATCGAGCTAGGTGTGGATACCTTTATCGAAATTGGACCGGGCAAAGTGCTGTCTGGCTTAATCAAAAAGATTAATCGCAGTGTTAAAACCTATTCTGTTTCTGATGAGGAAACCTGTCAGTCCGTTATCGACGCATTAAAGGAGGAAAAGCTATGAATTTAACAGGTAAAGCAGCCCTTGTAACTGGTGCATCAAGAGGAATTGGCAGGGAAATTGCGCTTGAACTAGCAAGGCAGGGAGCCAATGTCGCTGTAAATTTTGCTGGAAGTGAAGCAAAAGCGAATGAAGTCGTGGATGAAATCAAAGCACTTGGCCGAGATGCGTTTGCTGTAAGATGCGATGTCTCAAACACAGAAGAAGTTGCAGAAATGGTGAAAGCGACCATTGATCGTTTTGGAAAGCTTGATATTCTTGTTAATAATGCTGGAATTACAAAAGACAATTTATTAATGAGAATGAAAGAAGAAGAATGGGATGATGTCATTAATATCAACCTTAAAGGCGTCTTCTTAGTTACGAAAGCCGTAACGAGACAAATGATGAAACAAAGAGTGGGCCGTATTATCAATATTGCTTCCATTGTCGGCGTAAGCGGAAACCCAGGTCAGGCAAACTATGTTGCTGCCAAAGCGGGTGTCATTGGTTTAACGAAAACTACAGCCAAAGAGCTTGCGACACGAAATATTACCGTTAACGCGATTGCCCCAGGATTTATCACCACTGATATGACAGACAAATTGTCAGAAGAAGTAAAAACCGAAATGCTAAAACAGATTCCTTTAGCAAGATTAGGTGAGCCGAAAGATATCGCAAAAATCACGGCATTCCTTGCTTCTGATGATTCATCCTATATCACAGGGCAGACATTCCATGTTGATGGCGGAATGGTAATGTAAAAATAATAATTCTTTCATTTATTATTTGAAAGAAATACTCTATAATAGCTTGAGGGGAGGTGAACGAGCATGGCAGAGGTATTAGAACGTGTTACAAAAATCATCGTTGACCGTTTAGGTGTTGATGAGTCTCAAGTTACGCTTGAAGCTTCATTTAAAGATGATCTTGGCGCTGATTCCCTTGACGTAGTTGAACTAGTAATGGAATTAGAGGATGAGTTCGATATGGAAATTTCTGACGATGATGCTGAAAAAATCAGCACTGTTGGTGATGCTGTTAATTACATAAATAGCACGAAGTAATCGTTGGAATTATTCACAAAGCTCCGTTTTCAAACGGGGCTTTATTCTGTAGAATAGAACTTGGCAGTTCCACTAGTGCTGCCAAGTTTCTTTGCGTTTTTATCAAAATTTTTTTAAACTCAGTATTATAGTCATGTGTAAATTAAATGCAAGGTGGAGAACTTATGCGCAGAAATGGGAAAGAAAAAGAAATGGACAATCGCGCAAAAGAAAGTCAATTTAAAGAGTTTCAAAAGATAATTGAAATTCAATTTGAAAATGAAAAATTATTAAAGCAAGCTTTTACTCATTCATCCTATGTGAATGAGCATCGCAGAAAGCCTTTTGAAGATAATGAAAGGCTCGAATTTTTGGGAGATGCTGTACTTGAACTGACAATATCACAATTCCTTTTTAAGAAATATTCCATGATGACAGAAGGAGAATTAACCAAACTAAGAGCGGCCATTGTATGTGAGCCGTCACTCGTAGCATTTGCGAATGAATTAGGATTTGGAAAATTAATTTTGCTCGGCAAAGGGGAAGAAATGACGGGCGGACGAGAGCGGCCGGCACTTCTCGCCGATGTTTTTGAAGCGTTCATTGGCGCACTTTATTTAGACCAAGGAATTGAAAAAGTCATAGATTTTCTTGAAAAAGTTGTTTTCCCAAAAATAAATGCTGGTGCTTTTTCTCATGTGATGGATTTTAAGAGCCAATTACAGGAACTCATTCAAAGAGATGGTTCTGGAGTAATTGAATATCGTGTTCTACAAGAAAAAGGACCTGCACACAATAAAGAGTTTGTGTCAAAGGTTTCCTTAAATGGCGAAGAATTAGGGGTAGGGACGGGAAGGTCCAAAAAAGAGGCGGAACAGCATGCGGCTCAAATGGCGCTGGATGTACTTAAAACGAAAACAACCTAGATATGACAAATGTTTTAGAGGAGTAATCCCGGGCATTTTAGGGAGGAAAAAGGAATGTTTTTAAAACGGTTGGACATTATTGGCTTTAAATCTTTTGCTGACCGCATCAGTATGGATTTTGTCCCTGGGGTTACGGCCGTAGTAGGTCCTAATGGCAGCGGGAAAAGCAATATTACAGATGCAATCCGCTGGGTATTAGGGGAACAGTCAGCAAAATCACTTCGCGGAAGTAAAATGGAAGATATTATATTTGCCGGAAGCGATACTAGAAAGGCTGTTAATTTTGCTGAAGTGACACTGACCTTGGACAACCAAGATCAGGGATTAGCGGTTGATTATAATGAAGTAAGTGTTACAAGAAGAGTCTCCCGTTCAGGAGATAGCGACTTCTTTATTAATAAACAATCGTGCCGTTTGAAGGATATTATTGATTTGTTTATGGATTCCGGGCTGGGACGGGAAGCCTTTTCCATTATAAGCCAAGGGAAAGTAGAAGAAATCTTAAACAGTAAAGCAGAAGACCGCCGAACAATATTTGAAGAAGCTGCAGGTGTTTTAAAATACAAAAACCGAAAGAAAAAAGCCGAGGTTAAGCTTGCCGAGACACAAGACAATATTAACCGGGTAAATGATATTTTACATGAGCTTGAAAGCCAAGTAGAGCCATTAAAAATTCAAGCATCGCTAGCAAAGGATTTTTTAGAGAAAAAAGAGGAGCTTGAAAAGTTTGAAGTAGCTCTAACCGTTTATGAAATTGAAGACATGCATCAAAAATGGGGGAATCTCTCCAAACAGCTGGAAGAGCACCAACATGAGGAACTGAAGCTTTCTTCTGAATTGCAGATCAAAGAAGCAAAAATCGTTGAAACTAGAGACCAGATTACGGCCTTGGATGAATCGATTTCAGACCTCCAGAATGTTCTGCTTCATGCCAGTGAGGAGCTTGAAAAGCTGGAGGGACGAAAAGAAGTTCTAAAAGAGCGGAAAAAGAATGCTGCGCAAAATAAAGAGCAGTTGGAAATGAACATCCGTGAATTAACGGACCGAATCAGCCAGCTTCAAAACAATAGAGATTCTTTAGCCGAATCGGTTAAGCTGCTTGGTGAGCAGGTAAAAACCTTACAAACACAGTTAAAGGAAAAACAAGAAAAGCTGCAATTATTTGCAGAAAATATTGATGAAAAAATCGAAAGCTTAAAAAGTGAATATATTGAGCTGTTGAATGACCAAGCTGGTGCAAAAAACGAATTAAAATACATTGACCAGCAGCTTGAGCAGCAGGATAGAAAAAATTCACGTCTTGATGCGGAAAATGAAAAGTATCTTCAAGAAAGAGAAATTGCCCAAAGTAAAAAAAGGGAAATTCAAGCTTCATTAGATGAACTTCAAAAGAAGCTAGCTGAACAAGTTGTTGCCTTTCGTGAGCAGCAACGTAAGCTGGAGACGGTAAAAAACAATTATCAAAAACAAGAGAAAACCTTGTATCAAGCCTATCAGCTTCTGCAGCAGGCAAAGTCCAAAAAAGATATGCTTGAAGAAATGGAAGAGGATTTTTCTGGCTTTTTCCAAGGTGTAAAGGAAGTTCTCAAGGCCCGCGGAAAAAAACTCCATGGTATTGAAGGTGCCGTTGCCGAACTAATCTCTGTTCCAAAAGTATATGAAATTGCCATGGAAACCGCACTTGGTGGTTCCTTGCAGCAAATCGTAGTCGATACTGAACAAAATGCCCGTGCCGCTATTCAATATTTAAAGCAGCATTCTTTTGGACGAGCAACCTTTTTACCACAAAGTGTTGTAAAGGGACGACCCTTATCATCAGCTCAATTGGCCTCGATTCAAAACCACCCTTCTCTGGTTGGTACTGCGGTCAGCCTGGTTCAGTTTGAACAAAAGTATGCCGAGATTTTTCAAAACCTATTGGGTAACGTTGTTATCACAAGGGATCTAAAGGGTGCCAATGAATTGGCGAAAATACTCCAATATCGTGTTCGATTAGTTACCCTCGATGGAGATATCGTCAATCCCGGCGGTTCGATGACAGGTGGAGCCGTAAAACAAAAAACATCCTCGCTATTAACAAGAAAAGGTGAGCTTGATGAATTAAAGGGTAAGCTTGTCATTATGGAAGAGAAAACGGCGGATTTGGAGAAGCAGGTTAAATCATTAAAAGAAGATGTCCAAACGGCAGAGTCAGACCTTGAGGCAATGCGTAAAAATGGTGAAGAACTGAGACTATCGGAACAGTCTGTTAAGGGTGACTTACGAGAAGCTGAGTTTGAAGAAAAGAATATTAATGACCGATTAGCCATTTACGATCTTGAAAAGGGGCAGTTTTCTACAGAACAAACCACATTGCTAACTAGAAAAACAGAATTACAATCAGCAATGGAAAATTATAAGGATTCAATTGCGGAACTTGACGGTCAAATTATAAGACTGACTGAACAAAAGACCAATGATCTTACATCTAAAGAAGCCTTGGTAACCGAAATAAATGAGTTAAAGGTTGAGTTTGCAGCTAAAAACGAGCAATTTTTAAACACCAAGGACCGATTCGCGAATCTTAATGAAGATTTAGCAGAAAGCAGGCAAAAGCTTGCTGTCTTTACTGAAGACCTTAGCCTATTAACATCAGAAATGACGGATAGCTCTTCAGGTGAAGAACAATTAGAGACTGCTGCAAAAAGGAAACAAGGAGACAAGGCTGCAACACTCAATCTAATTAGCACAAGAAGGCAAGAACGGGTACAGCTTCAGGTTTCGCTGGAAGATTTGGAGCTTGAAGCTAAGGAATTAAAGAGAATTCATAAAGGTTTGATAACGGTACTAAAGGATGAAGAGGTAAAACTAAACCGCTTGGATGTGGAGCTTGAAAACAGACTAGCTCATCTAAGAGAAGAATACTTATTATCCTTTGAAGGCGCTAAAGGACAATATCCGCTAACAGTTCCAGTTGAAGAAGCCCGCAAAAAGGTCAAGCTGATTAAACTGGCTATCGAGGAGCTTGGTAATATCAACATTGGAGCCATTGAAGAATACGAGCGTGTTTCCGAACGGTATGAATTTTTAAATGAACAAAAGACAGATCTTCAAGAAGCCAAGGATACACTTTTCCAGGTGATTGAAGAGATGGATACGGAAATGAAAAAACGCTTTGAGCAAACCTTCCAAGGGATTCGGGAACATTTTGAACCAGTTTTCAGGGCACTTTTCGGAGGAGGAAGAGCTGATCTTGTATTAACGGCGCCGGAGGATTTATTAAATACAGGAGTGGAAATCGTAGCTCAGCCTCCAGGTAAAAAGCTTCAAAATCTAGGGCTGCTATCGGGGGGCGAACGAGCATTAACGGCCATTGCCCTGCTTTTTTCGATATTAAAAGTACGTCCTGTTCCTTTCTGTATTCTTGATGAAGTGGAAGCGGCACTTGATGAAGCAAACGTTCACCGTTTTAGCCAGTATTTAAAAAGATATAGCTCAGAGACTCAATTCATTGTTATTACTCACCGTAAAGGGACAATGGAGGAAGCAGACGTTTTATACGGAGTCACCATGCAGGAATCGGGTGTATCAAAGCTCGTATCTGTCCGTTTAGACGATACAAAAGAGCTAGTTAAATCTTAATTTAAGGGAAGTGAAAGAATGAGCTTTTTTAAAAAATTAAAAGAGAAGATAACAAAATCAACTGATACAGTGACAGAGAAGTTTAAGGAAGGTCTTACGAAGACAAGGGACAGTTTTTCCGGAAAAGTCAACGACCTTGTGGCGAGATACCGAAAAGTAGACGAAGACTTCTTTGAAGAATTAGAAGAAATCCTAATTCAGGCTGATGTTGGTTTTGACACAGTTATGCAGTTAATAGATGAGCTGAAGATGGAAGTGAAACGCCGGAACATCCAAGACCCTCAGGAGGTTCAAAGTGTTATATCTGAAAAGCTTGTCGACATCTATAATGCGGGAGAAGGACAGTCTTCAAATTTAAACATCCAGGAGGATGGGTTAACCGTCATCCTCTTTGTCGGTGTCAATGGTGTCGGAAAAACAACGACAATAGGTAAACTAGGACATAAGTTTAAGAGTGAGGGAAAAAAGGTTTTGATGGCTGCAGGCGACACTTTCCGGGCTGGAGCTATTGAACAGCTTGAAGTATGGGGGGGCAGAGTCGGGGTCGAGGTCATTAAGCAGGCCGAGGGGTCTGACCCTGCTGCCGTAATGTATGATGCGATCCAGGCAGCAAAATCCCGTAAGGCTGATATTTTATTATGTGATACAGCAGGCCGATTGCAAAATAAAGTGAACCTGATGAAAGAGCTGGAAAAGGTAAAGCGTGTCATCGAAAGAGAAATTCCCGGAGCACCCCACGAAGTAATCCTTGTCCTGGATGCGACGACAGGACAAAATGCGCTTATTCAGGCTAAGAATTTTAAAGAAGTAACTAACGTTAGTGGAATTGTTCTTTCAAAATTAGATGGCACAGCAAAGGGCGGCATTGTTCTTGCAATTCGCAACGAATTAAAGATTCCGGTTAAATTTGTAGGATTAGGAGAAAAAATGGATGATCTGCAGGAATTTGATGCCGAAAAGTATGTGTATGGATTATTTGCGGATCAAGTAGAAAAGACCGAAGATTAGATGTAAAGGTATTATCTTGACAGATAATGTCTTACTGTGTAAACTTACTTTTGTAAAGGCATTTCACTTAACAAGGAGGCATTTAAGTATGATGCTTGAAAAGACAACACGAATGAACTATCTTTATGATTTTTACTATTCGTTGTTAACACCGAAGCAGCAAAGCTATATGTCTCTTTATTATTTAGATGATTACTCATTGGGTGAAATAGCTGAAGAGTATGATGTCAGCCGCCAGGCCGTATATGATAATATTAAGCGGACGGAAGCAATGCTCGAGGAATATGAAGAAAAGCTGTTATTATTTCATAAATTTCAAGAGCGTGCGAGGCTATTAAAGCAAGTAAAAGTGTTGCTTAAAGAGGAGACCCCTTCAAAACAGGCGATGTGTGAGACAATTGCCGAGCTTGAAAAATTAGATTAGGAGGCGGCATGAATGGCATTTGAAGGATTAGCCGACCGACTGCAGAATACGATTCAAAAAATCCGTGGAAAAGGAAAGGTTAATGAAGCGGATGTAAAAGAAATGATGCGCGAAGTGCGTCTTGCACTACTCGAAGCAGACGTTAACTTCAAAGTTGTCAAAGATTTTGTGAAAAAAGTCAGCGAGCGTGCTGTCGGGCAAGAAGTCCTTAAAAGCTTAACACCCGGACAACAAATTATTAAAATTGTTAACGAGGAATTAACGGAGCTTATGGGTGGCGAGCAGAGCAAGATTGCGGCCTCAAACCGCCCGCCAACTGTCATCATGATGGTCGGTCTCCAGGGTGCTGGTAAAACCACTACCACTGGAAAGCTTTCGCTTTTGCTTCGCAAGAAGTATAATCGCAAACCGTTGCTCGTTGCCGCTGATATCTATCGTCCTGCTGCAATTAAACAGCTTCAAACGCTTGGCAAACAATTGGATATGCCTGTTTTTTCCCTTGGCGATCAAGTCAGCCCGGTGGAAATAGCTCGGCAGGCAATTGCGAAAGCAAAGGAAGAACATCATGATTATGTCCTCATCGATACCGCTGGCCGACTCCATGTAGATGAAGCGTTAATGAATGAGTTAAAGGACATCAAAGAACTAACAAAGCCTGATGAAATCTTCCTTGTCGTCGATGCTATGACTGGTCAGGATGCCGTAAATGTGGCCCAAAGCTTTAATGAACAGCTTGGATTAACAGGCGTTGTTTTGACGAAGCTTGATGGGGACACCCGGGGTGGGGCAGCACTTTCCATACGTGCCGTAACCCAGACACCAATTAAATTTGTTGGTCTTGGCGAGAAAATGGACGCTCTTGAGCCATTCCATCCAGAACGAATGGCATCCAGAATTTTAGGCATGGGCGATGTTTTGACGCTTATTGAAAAGGCTCAAGCCAATGTAGACGAGCAAAAGGCAAAAGAATTAGAACAAAAAATGCGGACAGCCTCGTTTACACTGGAGGATTTTTTGGAACAGCTTGGTCAAGTTCGTAACTTAGGTCCGCTTGATGAGTTGTTAAAAATGATGCCTGGCGCAAACAAAATTAAGGGCTTAAATAATCTGCAAATTGATGAAAAGCAAATTGCACATGTTGAAGCTATTATAAGATCCATGACGAAGGCAGAAAAAAATAATCCCGAGATCTTAAATGCAAACCGGAAACGCCGGATTGCGAAAGGAAGCGGGCGGCCTGTCACCGAGGTAAATCGTCTGTTAAAACAGTTTGAAGACATGAAAAAGATGATGAAACAAATGACAGGCATGCAAATGAAATCAAAGAAAAAAGGCGGATTTAAATTCCCATTTAAACCGTTTTAAGATGTAAAGTATTGGTAATAATGTATGTAAAGAAAAAACACTTTACAAATGATATATTAATTGATAATATACTATCTTGTGTGAAACAATTTCGGAGGTGCTTATTTAAAATGGCAGTTAAAATTCGTTTAAAGCGTATGGGAGCTAAGAAAACTCCTTTCTATCGTATCGTAGTAGCAGATTCTCGTTCACCACGTGATGGACGTTTCATCGAAACAGTTGGAACTTACAATCCAGTTGCAGAACCAGCAATTGTTGAAATCAACGAAGAATTAGCTCTTAAGTGGTTACAAGACGGTGCAAAACCATCTGATACAGTTCGTAACCTTTTCTCAAACCAAGGCATCATGGAAAAATTCCATAATGCAAAATTAAGCAAGTAATCGTAGGTAACTATGAAAGAATTAATCGAAACGATTGTTAAGCCTCTAGTTGATTTTCCTGAAGACGTCCGTGTTGACGTCACAGAGGACAACAACCGCGTTACTTTTCAGCTCTCTGTTAACAAAACAGATATGGGAAAAGTAATCGGAAAGCAGGGGCGTGTTGCAAAGGCCATTAGAACTGTTGTTTATGCAGCAGGATCATCACAACAAAAGAAAATTTTTCTCGAAATTGGTGAATAGCTTTTTGCATCTAGATGAAAGGGGGGAATCAACATTCCTCCCTTTTTTGCTATTGCTGAGTTGATTGGAGCTGAAGGTGCGAGACTCCTGCGGGAGAACGGGGCAGGGGAGACCCCACAGGCGCTTCAGCGCCGAGGAGGCTCCCAGGACCGCCCGCGGAAAGCGAAGCGCCTGGAGCGCAAATCAACAGCTATAAGAAAGAAAGGAGCCATCTTTATGCAAATTATCCAAACAGTTGTGGTAAAGCAAATTCTAACGGAAAAAAGCAAAGAAAAATTATTTGAACAATACACCAACCAAAAGCTTCAGCTCCAAAAAGAATGCAATCAGCTTCAATTTGAATTAAAACGATTGGAGAAAACCAAAAGCTTTTCGCCAGGAGAATTAAAAAGTCATTTTGAAAAAGAAATCAATAAACGATTAGAAAAAGAAAAACTCCTAGAGTTCCAAATTGAACAATTACATATGCTACCTTTAGGCAGTGAATTAAAGGAAAAGGAAGTTCAGGCATTAATTGAAATAAAAGTGGGCGATTCATGGAGTCAACAACTTGGACAACCTGTTATTATAATTAAAGATGGGATCATTGAGGAAATAAGAGAAGGTGAATAATCGTATGGAAAAATGGTTTAATGTCGGAAAGATTGTAAATACACAAGGAATAAAAGGAGAAGTGCGTGTCATTTCAAAAACGGATTTCCCTGAAAAGCGGTATAAAGCAGGAAATGTATTGTATTTGTTTATGCCAAATTCCAAAACGCCGATTGAGCTAACAGTAAAAAGCCATCGAACCCATAAAAATTTTGAATTACTGACATTTGAAGGTTTTCATAATATTAATGAAGTTGAAAAGTTTAAAGAAGGAATTCTCAAGGTGCCTGAATCACAGCTGGATACTTTGGAAAAGGATGAATTTTATTACCATGAAATTATTGGCTGCCTCGTGGCCACTACAGAAGGGGTAGAACTTGGAAAAGTAACCGAAATATTATCACCAGGTGCCAATGATGTTTGGGTAGTAAAGGGTAAGGGTCAAAAGGAAATCCTAATTCCTTATATCCACGATGTGGTGAAGAAAGTTGATGTAAAAGAAAAAGTCATCTTAATTGAGCCGATGGAAGGGCTGCTTTCATGATGCAGATTGACATCCTTACACTCTTCCCCGAAATGTTTTCCGGGGTGTTTAACCAGTCTATTTTACAAAAAGCGGCAGAGAAAAAGGCTGTCCAATATAATGTTGTCAATTTTCGTGAATTTGCTGATAACAAGCATTCCTCTGTTGATGATTACCCATACGGAGGAGGAGCTGGAATGGTTTTAATGCCTCAGCCCATCTTTGATGGTGTAAGTGCCCTCAAGGAAAAAGCAAAAAGTAAGGATCCACGGGTAATCCTTCTTTGTCCTCAAGGCAAGCGTTACGATCAGCGAAAAGCCGAAGAATTAGCTCAAGAAGAACATTTGATATTTATTTGCGGTCATTACGAAGGTTATGACGAACGAATCCGGCAGCATGTGGTTACGGATGAAATATCGATTGGGGATTATGTCTTAACCGGTGGTGAGCTTGGAGCCATGGTCGTTGTTGACAGTGTCGTTCGCCTTTTGCCGGAGGTATTAGGAAATCAGGAATCACATATGAAGGATTCCTTCAGCACAGGTCTCTTAGAACATCCGCATTATACAAGACCTGCAGATTTCCGTGGGCTGAAGGTCCCTGATGTACTAATGTCAGGTAATCATAAGTTAATTGAAGAATGGCGGAATAAAGAAGCATTGAGAAGAACACTACAAAGGCGTCCTGACTTATTTGATAATATCGAACTAACACCAGAACAGGAAAAATGGTTAGCTGAAATAAAAAAAGAATACAAGTAGTATTGCGGGAGAACGACAATTATGGTATGATACTTCTTGTGACTTGAGCTGAACCTTTTCAGAATCTAGTCTTATAACGATGTTCCGCTGCAATGTAATTGTAAGTAGATGTGCATGAGCATCTGTTGGAAGGAGTTGAAAACGATGCATAAATTAATCGAAGAAATCACAAAAGAACAACTTCGTTCTGATCTTCCTGCGTTCCGTCCTGGTGACACTGTACGTGTACACGTTAAAGTTGTTGAGGGTACTCGTGAGCGTATTCAGTTATTTGAAGGTGTAGTGATTAAGCGTCGTGGTGGTGGAATTAGCGAAACTTTTACAGTTCGTAAAGTTTCTTACGGAGTAGGCGTTGAGCGTACTTTCCCAGTACACACACCAAAAATTGCGAAGCTTGAAGTAATTCGTCGCGGTAAAGTCCGTCGTGCTAAGCTTTACTACTTGCGTAACCTTCGCGGTAAAAAAGCAAGAATTAAAGAGATTCGATAACATGAAAAGAAAAGAGCTTGCTCATGAGCAGCTCTTTTTTTATACAGATTTTAATAAAGTATAATCAAATTATTAAAGTTTGATTAAAAAACATTTTCCCATCGTGTTAAAAAGGCTGAAGTTATGTAAAATAGGCTTTATAAGATATTTTGTTACTAAGATTGGTGGGGACACAAATGGTAAAAAAGAAAAATGAACTCTGGGAATGGACAAAAGCGCTATTAATAGCTGTTATATTAGCTGCATTAATTCGTTACTTTCTCTTTGCTCCAATTGTCGTCGATGGCTTGTCGATGATGCCGACATTAAAGGATCAGGACCGTATGATTGTGAGCAAGTTTAGCTATGATATTGGAAAACCTAAGAGATTCGATATCATTGTTTTTCATGCACCAGAACATAAGGATTACATAAAACGTGTTATTGGTCTTCCGGGAGATACCATTGAATATAAAGATGATGTTTTATATGTTAATGGTAAAGCGTATAAAGAACCTTATTTAGATGAATATAAGAAACAAGTAAATGATGGTCCATTAACAAGCTCGTTTAAGTTAGAAGAAACAGCAGTAGGGCGTAAAACAGTTCCTCCTGGGGAATTATTCGTTATGGGAGATAATCGCCGTTTCAGTAAAGATTCTAGACACATTGGAACGATTCCAATGAGTAAAGTAATTGGCAAGACAAGCATAGTATATTGGCCATTAAACGATGCACACATTGTAACAGTGAAATAGTACTATTATCTAGCTTCAGCGCCTAGCCCCTCGAGGTCATAAGCCAATCCGAAATGAAGGTTAAAAAGCAACCTTCCTGCCGGCTTGGCTTATGTTGTCGGGGGTGAACAAGGCGCTTCCGCTTTTAAAGGAGGTGACTTGCTTTGACGATCCAATGGTTTCCTGGCCATATGGCCAAGGCTCGCAGAGAGGTCACGGAAAAATTAAAGTTAGTCGATATCATTTTTGAGCTGGTAGATGCGAGAATCCCGTTTTCATCTCGAAATCCAATGATTGATCAAATTATTCAGCATAAGCCAAGATTAGTTTTATTAAATAAATCGGATATGGCCGATAAAGAGGCTACAAAGGAATGGATTGCCTTTTTCGCTGATAAGGGAATTAAAGCACTCGCCATCAATTCTCATGCCGGTGAGGGAATGAGAGACATTGCTCAGGCATCGCAAGAAATCCTGAAGGAAAAATTTGATCGCTTACGGGCAAAGGGAGTTAAGCCTAGAGCAATCCGTGCAATGATCGTTGGAATTCCGAATGCTGGAAAGTCAACGTTAATTAATCGCCTTGTAAAAAAGAATATCGCCAAAACAGGAAACACTCCAGGGGTGACAAAATCACAGCAGTGGATTAAGGTTGGAAAAGAAATGGAACTGCTGGATACGCCGGGAATCTTATGGCCCAAGTTTGAGGATCAAGAGGTTGGAATGAAACTGGCGATAACAGGTGCGATTAAGGATGTACTTTTAAACCTGCAGGACCTGACAGTCTATTCGTTAAGATTTTTAGAACGTGCCTACCCAGAGCGTCTGCAGGAGCGTTATAAACTAACTGAACTTCCAGAAGACGTAGTAGAGCTATTTGACCACATCGGTAAGCTCAGGGGCTGTTTAATGGGCGGCGGCATGGTTGATTATGACAAAGTGGCAGAACTGGTTATCAGGGAAATTCGCTCTGAGAAATTCGGGGCACTTACATTTGAAAGACCAAAGGACTTTCAGCAATCTGAACAGGATGTTTAAAATGATTGAGCTCTCCAAACGGAGAGCTTTATTAATGATAACGGGTGAACAAATATGAAAAAGTTATCGATTTCTGAAATAGTAGAAAAATTATCCTCCATTTTAACAGAAACGGATCCCTTTTTGTTAGAGCTCGAGAAAGATGAACGGAAAGGGGTTCAATCTTGTTTAGCCAAGTGGAAGAAACAGAGAGAACTAGAACGATCCCTGGAAGAAAAGTTTTTTGAAATGACCCAGTATGAACGGAAAATGAAGGGACAGGGCTTCCTATTCATTGCAGGTGTGGATGAAGTCGGCAGAGGACCACTTGCAGGTCCTGTTGTGGCAGCGGCAGTAATCTTACCTGATAACTTTTTCTTAGCAGGAATAGATGACTCTAAAAAGCTAACAGAGAAAAAACGTCTCGAATATGATGCCATTATAAGGAGAGAGGCGATTTCCTATAGCATTTCGATAATTTCGGCTGAGGAAATTGATGAAATCAATATTTATGAAGCGACCAAAAAAGCGATGTCTTCCAGTATTGCTTCTTTAAAACTAGAACCAGATTTTTTATTGATTGATGCAATGAAGCTCCGCACACCCTTTCCTTCTGAATCGATCATTAAAGGTGATGCAAAAAGTGTATCCATTGCTGCCGCTTCAATTATTGCTAAAACAGCACGCGATGAACTAATGAAAGATCTTTCAAAACAATATCCTGCCTATGGTTTTCAGAAGAATATGGGATATGGAACGAAAGAACATATTGAAGCACTACAACACCATGGAATATCTCCGTATCATAGAAAAAGCTTTTCCCCTGTTAAGGAAATGTTTGAAAGAAATATAAATGAACAATTAAGTATGAAAATATAAATAAACACAATAATAAAAAAACAGGTCACAGACCTGTTTTT
>NZ_JBALPP010000044.1:0-5276 GCF_036965425.1 Neobacillus drentensis
CTTTTGTCTACACTCTGAAAGACCCTCAAAGGAGGGTCTTCTTCTCACTTGTTTTATTTTTTTACGGGCTTAATCATATCTTCGTAAAACATACCAACGTAGTTTTTTGTTTCGCCAATGTCGTCTTTGATAGCGGTTATGGTTAACCATTCCCGGTAAATCTCATTGTTTTTCCGTTTGTTCCAAATGTACCCTTCCCAAACGCCATTCGTTTTTAATTCACTCCACATATTTTTATAAAATTCATTGTCATGTTCACCAGATTGAAGGACACTTGGTGTTTTCCCAATCACTTCCTTTTGGGTATAACCTGTTATTTTTGTAAAGGCCGGATTGACCTTTTGAATGATCCCGTTAATATCGGTTACACAGATTCCATCAACGGCATGGTTTACAATTTTGGAGGAGATATCGAGCTTTTCTTGATAATAAAGCCATACAACCATGACTAAGCTTGCTAATGAAAATTCTGACAAGGACATAAATCCAATTGCATAATGACCTGTAAAATTAAAGAGAATGGTTAGAATAATCGGGGGAAAGAAACCTCCCAAGCCGCCCATTGCAGCGACAATCCCATTGACAATACCTGCCTGTTTTGAAAAATAAAACGGGACAAGCTTAAAGATAGCACCGTTACCGATGCCGGCAAAGAAGGCAACAAGCAAACAGCCAAACGAATATATAGGTAAAGAAGGGGTAAAAGATAAAAGAAAGCCAGCGAATGTCAGACTGAAAAATACTGCCATAAGAATAAGGAATGGATTGATTTTATCCCCCAGCCAGCCGCCAATTGGTCTGAATAATGTTGCCAAAGCAATAAAACCTGCTGTCCGCAGTCCGGCATCTACCTTATTCAATTCAAAATGATTGACTAAGAATGAAGGTAAATAAATGGTGAAGGCCACAAATGAACCAAATGTAATAAAATAAAACAAGCTTAAGAACCAAAGTTTCGGATTTTTATATACTTCCTTGACTTGCTCTGATAATGGATGAATGATTTTCTTTTCTTCTCGGTCCCCTAAGAGAAAATTAATTAGGGCAAAGACTAAAACGATAATGAGGTAAATCTTTATAGTCGTTCTCCAGCCAAATTGATTGGCTAAAACAGGAGCTAAAAAGGATGTAACGGCTGTTCCAATGTTCCCTGCCCCATAAATTCCATTGATGAAGCCATGTTTAGCCTTTTCATAATATTTAGGTAAAGAAGTGACACCGATTGAAAATATTGCTCCTCCAACTCCAAGCAAAAAACCGCCTATTATTAACATAAATAACGAATCCGCATAACTAATGACAGCAATTGGTATAAGGAGAATGATAAAACTACTTGAGAACAATTTTCTTGCACCATAACGATTCGTCCAAAAACCTATCGGAACCCTAAGAATGGAGCCTAAGATAACAGGGACGGCAGTTGCCCAGGCAATCTGATTTGAGGAAAGTTCAATATCTGCCTTGATAAAAGGCATAAGTGAAGAAATAAGTACCCAGGTCATAAAGCCAGCAACAAGACTTCCCGTTTGAATAAAAAGTTGTTTTGTTCCTTGGTTCATAAATAATCCCCCTTTTAGTGCACGTTATTCAATCAAATTGCACTAATTAATCATTCAATACGATAAAAGTGTTATGTTTTCGGAAAATTTTCTTTGAGTATTATAAAACAATTTTCTAAAATTGACTGTGAGGTTAGACACAAATCTATTAAAATTACAAAATAATCAGGCAACATGTTGGGAAAATTAAGATTGAATATGACACAGGATAGGGAGAATATTATGCAGCGAAAAAAGAAATTTTTTGATCCACCCAAGATTCTCGTTCTTGGTTTTGCAATCATCATTTTAATAGGTGCTGTATTACTGACGTTACCTTCTTCGACTACGGATGGAAAGGGCCTTTCTTTTTTAAATGGATTGTTTACAGCTACCTCGGCTACTTGTGTAACCGGGCTTGTTGTTGTCGATACCGGGACAACTTTTACGACTTTTGGTCAATTAGTTATCTTATTTTTAATTCAGGTTGGCGGTCTCGGATTTATGACCTTTGCGACACTCTTTGCCTTCCTGCTTGGAAAAAGAATTTCCTTAAAGGAAAGAATATTACTTCAAGAATCGTTAAATAATTTATCTATGGAAGGAATTGTAAGGTTAGCAAGACGTATTTTAATCTTTACTGCCGTAATTGAATTTGTCGGTGCATTGCTCTTAGCCATTCGTTTTTCCTTTGATATGCCATTAGGAAAAGCTATTTATTTTGGAATATTTCATTCAATTTCTAATTTTAATAATGCTGGTTTTGATTTAATGGGTGAATTTCATAGTTTAACAAGCTATGTTGATGATCCAACTGTGACATTAACGGTTTGTGCGTTAATCACCTTAGGCGGGATTGGCTTTATCGTTATGAATGAACTATTTGAATTTAGAAAATCAAAACGATTATCTTTGCATTCAAAGGTTGTAATCATGACTAGTTTATTTTTACTAGCAGTTGGAACAATCGGAATCTTTTTTTTAGAACTGACTAATGAAAAAACATTAAAACCATTGTCACTTCATGGAAAAGTTCTTGGTTCGTTATTTCAATCAGTTACAGCCAGAACTGCTGGGGCAAATACCTTAAATATCGGGGATTTAACACATACGTCTTTACTTCTAATCATTTTTTTAATGTTTATTGGTGCTTCGCCAGGGTCAACGGGAGGCGGTATTAAAACGACCACATTTACGACATTAATTGGCGCAGTTTGGTCACAAATTCGCGGAAAAGAGGATGTCATCTTTTATCGCCAGCGAATTGTTTATGAAACCATCTATAAAGCATTGACAGTAACGGTCAGCGGGTTATTTTTAGTGATGATAACGACCTTTATTTTAACGATTACAGAGCAAGGGAAAGATTTTTTGATGATTCTATTTGAATCAACTTCAGCATTTGCAACTGTTGGACTTTCAATGGGATTGACCCCGGAATTATCTGCGGTGGGTAAGGGCGTCATTATTTTTGCGATGTTTGCAGGCAGGGTTGGGCCATTGACGATTGCATTTGCAGTAACGATGCGGAGAAACCCTGATGCATTCAGATATCCAAAGGGCAAAATCATGATCGGGTAAATAATATCAAGGAGGATTTTTGACGATATGGCTGATCAATTCGCAGTAATTGGTTTAGGAAGGTTTGGGTTAAGTATTGCCAATAAATTATTTGAATCCGGCCAGGAAGTACTTGGTATTGATGTAAATGAAGAAAGGGTGGAGGATTCCCATCCGTATGTGACACATGCAATCATTGCGGATTCGACTGATTCAGAGGCATTAGTATCAATTGGAATCCGTAATTTTGACAATGTAATAGTGGCCATCGGCAATGACATTCAAGCTAGCATTTTAAGCGTCTTGCTTTTAAAGGAACTGGGAGTTAAAAAGGTAATCGCAAAGGCATTAAATAAACTTCATGGTCAGGTCCTTAAAAAGGTTGGTGCAGACTGGGTCGTATTTCCGGAACGTGATATGGGAATTAGAGTGGCTCATCAGCTTTTATCTCCCAATGTGTTGAATTTTATCGAAATTTCAAAGGATTACAGTGTAGAGGAGGTTAAGATCCCTGATCGGATGGTGGAAAAAACATTAAGAGAAATAGACCTTAGGGCAGAGTATAATATTAGTGTAATTGCCATCCGCCATGACAATGAAATTAATATATCACCTTCACCAGATAAAAAAATCAGTTATGGTGATGTCTTAGTTGTCATTGGTGAAAATCGTGACCTTGAGCGGTTTGCTAATCTTCAATAAAGAGGCCCCCCAATTATTTGGGGGGCTGTTTTGGTGCAATAAGCTTAAAATTGTGCCTGTATTTTCTTTGCTTTCAATTTTCACCTGGTCTATTATTTTTGCTTCCATAATAAAAAATGATGGATGGATGCAGGCATGTTACTATAGAAATAACAAATGTAAATGGGAGAGATGTTTGATGAATTTTCAAGATATTAAATCTTTTGACGAACGATTAGCGTTTATGAAAAATCTATCAAAAAAATTTATAAATAGAGCCCATCAAGTAGATATTGAAGGAAGCTTTCCGTTTGAAAATATTCAGGACTTAAAAAACTCAGGCTATACCTCATTAACAGTCCCTCAAAAATACGGTGGGGAGGAAATTTCCCTATATGAGTTAATCCGCTTACAGGAAGTAATCGCAGAAGGTGATGGTGCAACTGCTCTTTCGATTGGCTGGCATATGGGAATCCTCCTTAATCTAGGTGAAAAAGAACCATGGGATGAGGTTATTTTTAGAGTGCTATGTGAAAAGGTGAAACAAGGTGCTTTAATAAATAGTGCTCAATCAGAACCAATGACCGGAAGTCCAACCCGCGGGGGCAGGCCAGAGACCAGTGCACAAAAAAGTGGGAACAATTGGTTGATTCATGGCAGGAAAACCTTTACGACAATGTCTCCTGTTCTTGATTATTTTATTGTCAGTGCAGCAATAAAAGATTCTAATGAAATTGGCAACTTTCTCATCCCACGGTCTGCCAATGGGGTCAATATAGAAGAAACTTGGGACAGCATCGCTTTAAGAGGCACAGGTAGTCATGATTTAGTTCTAAAAAACGTAATGATTCCTAACGAGAACTTCGTTGAACAAGTTCGTCCCGAAAGCAAAAGAGCTAACGGCTGGCTTCTTCATATCCCAGCTTGTTACCTAGGAATTGCAAAAGCCGCTAAAAGGTATGCCATACAATTTGCTGAGAACTATGCACCTAATAGTATTCAGGGAACAATAATCGATTTACCAAACGTACAGCAAAAAATAGGCGAAATAGAGTTGAAAATTATGCAGTCAGAATATTTTTTATATAGTGTTGCAAAACAATGGGATGTTTCGAATGAACAAGAAAGGAATAAGATGGGGCCAATATTGGGTGCTGCAAAGTTAACTGTTACCAATTCGGCTATTTCTATTGTAGACCTTGCCATGAGAATTGTTGGGGCCAAAAGTCTTTCCTTACAAAATCCCCTGCAGCGATATTATCGAGATGTACGAGCAGGCCTGCATAATCCTCCGATGGATGATATGACAATTCAACTACTTGCGAAACATAGTATACTTAACTGCCAATAAATAAAACCAGCCAAATGGCGGATCAAATTGTCGAAGGGTATTTTCCCCGATATAGATATACGATTTTTCCTTACCTTTTCCTTGTGACCATATTATTTTAATCGGTTGGTAGAAGTTCTTTAATGTAAAACACTCTGTTGATTGGA
>NZ_JBALPP010000044.1:5346-18952 GCF_036965425.1 Neobacillus drentensis
GAGCGCAAATCAACAGACATGACCTCTTGAGTACATTGCCATTTTTGTTATTACACTCACTCCCATAAAATACTTTATAACTCATATTTCCATAATAAAATAGGCTAAATAGTATAAACAATGATTCGACAAAAAACTTCATATAATATTAGAAAAGTTCTTTTCGATATCATTTTTATAATTTAGATTCTCAATGGATATGTTATAAAAAAGGAGTGAAGCATAATGCCCAGAGGGAAAGAATTAGAACAGTTGCCAATGGCAAATATTGCGCCTGGCGCTGGGAAGGATGCAGGTAAATATAATCGAGAAGTGCTAGGAAGTATAGTCCAACAAGAACAGCCGCATCCAGGGGACATTGATAAGGAAAATGAGGACATGATTTAAGGCAGGCTCCCAAGCCTGCCTTTTACCTTCATAAATAAATGAATTATTCTTCGAAGAGTTCACCAATTTCCACTATTGTTCTTTCTTCAAGTGGTCCCCGCAAATGGACTGTTGCCGTTTTTCCATCTTCATTTAATTGGTCAATCCATACGGAAGCCCCGTTATATTTGACCTCAATATCAGCGGAAGAAGATAATATTTGTTTTACACGATTCACATTCATATTTTCACTCCTAATTAAAATATTTGTAACCGCTTTCTGAAACTATATATTATAGAAGAAACTCGGTTTTACTTGATAATTATCGTTCATAAGGCTCAATTTGAACACCATTGATCGTACCGGGTTGATCAATCTCTTCAAGACTATTTAAATAATTAGTCAGTTCTACCTGCAAGTCCTTTGGAGCACCCGGTTTTAAATGCCAGTTACCGGGTTCATCAACGAAATATGGACTCTTCGTAAATTCAGGCCTTATTCTCGGCATGGTAATTTCTCCTTTTTATAATAACTATATATTTAGACTAACCAGTAAGCATGGAAGTCATGCAAAATCCCCATCTTTAAAGATAAGTCAAATATCATATTGCATCCCCATTTTTTCAGGTATAGAATAGATGGAAATCACTTTCATATTGGAATTTCCATCATTTGGTTGAAATTAAATAAAGAAAAAGATGAAACTAATTATAAGTGTAATCGTCTTATATAATTGAGGATTGAAAATAGTCATGTCCAACATATAACCAACATAAGATTAAAGGGATATTAATTGACACGGATTAAACAAGCCGTATGGGGAAATCGGTTTGTCGAATGAGCTAGAAAAAAGACGTAAGTTTTAGAGCGTATATTATTTGAAATGGAATATTTTATGTTTTTCTTTTTTGAAAATCTGTGTTATAGTAATTGAGGTTCGTTTACCGGAGCTTATTTTGGTAAGTGAGAGGAGAATTATAGAGATGAATAAAATTAGACTACCTAAAAAATTCAGCAATAGTCATATTACATTCTTCGCCATTGCCGTCGTATTATTCTGGATCAAAACATATGCGGCATATCAAATTGAATTTAACTTAGGCATTGATAATAGCCTGCAGAAATTTTTGTTATTGATTAACCCTTTAAGCTCAGCGCTTTTCTTTTTTGGAATTGCACTTCTATTTAAGAAGCGTACAAAGCTTGTCATGATTATTACTAACTTCTTTTTATCATTCTTGTTGTACGCAAATATTGCCTATTATCGCTTTTTTAATGATTTTATTACCGTGCCAGTTTTAATGCAGACTAAGACTAACGCGGGACAGCTTGGGGACAGTGCCCTATCATTAATGTCACCCTTAGATATTTTTTATTTTACCGATATGTTCATCTTAATTGCTTTAGCATTAACAGTATTTAAGAAAGTAACGGTAACGAACAGAAAATCCTTTAAAATTGTTTTGCTTTTTTCAATCACTACGTTTTTATTTAATCTTGGTCTAGCCGAAAAGGATCGACCGCAGCTCTTAAGCCGTTCCTTTGACCGAAATTATTTAGTCAAGTATCTGGGTGCTTATAACTTTACGATCTATGACGTGATTCAAAATATTAAATCATCAAGTCAAAGAGCATTAGCTGATTCAAGTGATATTACAGATGTTGAGAACTATCGTAAAGCGAATTATGCAGCTCCAAACCCTGAGTATTTTGGTAAAGCTAAAGGAATGAACGTCATTTATATTTCGATGGAATCCTTTCAAAGCTTTATGATTAATTATAAAATGCCGAATGGGCAGGAAGTAACACCATTTCTTAACTCGTTAACACATGACAAAAACACGTTTTATTTTGAAAACTTTTATCATCAGACAGGGCAGGGAAAAACGTCTGATGCTGAGTTCTTGATGGAAAACTCATTATATCCAATGGCTCAAGGTGCCGTTTTTGTTAACAAAGCACAAAACACTTATCAAGCAACTCCTTCTATCCTAAAGGGTTATGGATATAATTCAGCAGTATTCCACGGGAACTATAAAACGTTCTGGAATCGAAACGTAATGTATAAAGCATTAGGTTATGATCAGTTTTTTGATGCTGAATACTATAGCATGAGCGATGAAAATACGAAGAACTATGGCATGAAGGATAAACCTTTCTTTAAAGAATCAATGCCATTACTAACAAGCTTGAAACAACCTTTCTATACAAAGTTTATTTCTTTATCGAACCATTTCCCATTTGAAATGGATCCAGAAGATACTGATTTTCCTGCAGGCGATACCGGTGATACAGTTGTTAACCAGTATTTCCAATCAGCACATTATATGGACCAAGCATTTGAGCAGTTCTTTAACGATTTAAAAGCTTCTGGTTTATATGATAATACTGTAATTGTTATGTACGGTGACCACTACGGAATTTCAGAAAACCATAATGATGCTATGGCAAAGGTTCTTGGGGTTGATGAAATTACTCCAACAATCAATGCTAATTTACAGCGAGTTCCATTATTTATTCATGTTCCTGGTGTAAAAGGCGGTATTCAGAAGCAGTATGGCGGTGAAGTTGATGTACGTCCTACACTTCTGCATTTACTAGGAATTGATACTAAAGATTACATGGAGTTTGGATCAGATTTATTATCTAAGGACCACCGCAATTGGGCTCTATTCAGAAATGGAGATTTTGTCTCACCTGAAGTAATTCAGATTAAAGACAAATGCTATTCCACTGCGACTGGTGAAGTAACGGATAAAGCCAATGCTTGTAAGGATATTAGTGATAAGGTAAATACTGAGCTTCAAATGTCCGATGAGGTTGTATATAAAGACTTATTACGATTCTATAAGCCGCAGGGATATACCCCTATTAATCCGAACGATTATGAATATTTAGGACCAAAAGGGAATAAAGGAACCAAAACGACTGAAAATAATTAAACTTGAGAGAAGAAATTTTCTTCTCTCTTTTTTCTGTTTGATAGGTAAGCAGGTAGGGGGAGCACTGATGAAAATAGTTTTTTTTGAACCATTATGTATTTTTTTTGTAATGATTACATTCATTCTTTCAGGATGTTCAAGTGGGGAAGTAGCAGAAAAGGTCAAGACAGAAAAAAATTCAACTCCACCAGTGGTTCATAACGAAAAAGAACCTTCTTCAACTGAAGAAGTTAATAAAAAGAATTTACTACCTTCCACAATTGTTAAAAATATAGATGGTGATACGGTGGAGGTCAACTTAAATGGAAAGGTCGAGAAGATCAGGATGCTTTGTGTGGATACACCGGAAACGCATCACCCCCGCCTTGGGGTACAGCCTTTTGGACCAGAGGCATCTGCATACACGAAAAAAATCCTTTCCGTAGGAACGAAGATAGAAATAGAACCTGGCATTGGTAATGGCCGTGACAAGTATGGTCGTTTGCTAGCATATATTTATGTTAATGGAAAAATGTTTAATGAGATGCTTCTTGACCAAGGCCTTGCACGAGTTGCCTATATTTATGCGCCAAATACAAAATATGTGGATGAATTTTATGCGATTCAAAAAGAAGCTCAAAAAAAGGGTATTGGCATTTGGTCCATAGAAAATTATGCCCAGGAAGATGGTTATCATGCTTCGAACGCTCAAGGGACCAAAGAAAAGGCCCCTGCTTCGCAACCCGGCACATCAGCGAAAAGTAATTTCCAAAATAACCCTAATGATGATCAGGAATCAAATCTTGGCTGTAAAGGGAAAATTAAAGGAAATGCAAATTCTCATATTTATCATGTTCCAGGTGGTTCTTACTATGTTTCCACCAACGATAATATCGTTTGGTTTTGTACTGAAAAGGAAGCTCAGGATGCTGGCTACCATAAATCAAAACGGTAGGATAATAAATTTTATAAAGGAGCAGTGAGCAATGTTAGAAAAGCTCACTGTTTTTTTTATTTTTTTATGATATTAAAATAGCTAAGATTTGATGATTATCATATAATATATGAAATATATGCAACGATAGGGGGGAGAGCACATGCGAGACGTAAAATTAATAAATATCTTTGAACATCATATTGCACAAAAATATTTAAATCGCTCTGGACTTGCTCATGCGATTGCAGTCGCGTATCATGCATTTCACTTAGGGAGAGAGCAAAAGCTTGATGTGGATATTGCGTCTAAAGCAGGACTTCTTCACGATATGGGGCACTATACATGGTATAAAAACGGAAAATGGGATTATGAATTGTACAAGCAGAATGATATTCACGCCATAAAGGGAGCAGAGCGTGCCCATAAGCTGTTAATTCGTCTTGGAGAAAATCCAATAAAGGCAAAAACAATTGCTCTGGCCATTTTATTTCATACAGATTCATTTTTGCCTTCGAATGACATCGTACGGACACCTTTGCAGCAAATCGTAAAATGGGCAGATGAAAAGGATGAAGAAGAAGGCGGAATGCATCATTACCGAACAATTGATTATGAGAGAGCAAAACAAAGTATCATTCGCCTTGATCAATGGATAGATGCGGAGATCTCTGAAAAATAAAGGATAACAGCTGTGTAATTACTTGCACAGCTGTTATTTTTTTACTGTAAAATATTGAGGTAATTACCAAAATGGTGTAAAATTTCACTATAGTGGCAAATTCGATTACATTCAGCTATAAAAATACATACCCAATTATTGTTCGTTAAGGGGGATAAAGATGGAGCCTAATAGCAGGGAAGAGAAAAGAAGAATCTTCAGGCAGGAGCTTTTCACCTTAAGGGAGGAAGGATACTTAACAAAGAATATCGTAGAAATTGTCGCGAAAGCACATAATCAGTTTCATTTGGATTTAATCGGGGAAGAGGCAATCCAAATGCCAATTGAAAAGAAAATACCGATAAATAAAAAAGTGGATCCGCCTATACCTCAAAAAGTAAAAAAGACACTATCACCTGAAGAAATTCGTGAAAGGAATATTACGTGGTCCCTAAATATAGGGGTCATTTTCCTCTTAATAGGAGGCTTATTTGTAGCCACCAGTAACTGGGAATCAATGACAAGTGTGATGAAAAGCGGTTCTATTGCCATTGTTTCGTTATTATTTTACGGAATTGCCGTGCTTGCAGCTAAAGTGTTGAAAATTGACAAAACAGCGTTTGCTTTTACTGTGTTAGGCAGTTTGTTTTTACCTATTTTTATTTTGTCACTTGGCTGGTTTGGTCTTTTAGGCACTTATTTTTCGATTAGCGGTGCAGGAAAATATGTCCTAGGTATGCTGGGGAGCTTTCTTCCGCTCATCGTTTATACAACATTTGCTAGTAAGTTGAAATCTAGATTATTTGTTTGGTTTTCTTATGTAACAGTCACTGCCGGGGCAGCATTTTTAGCAGCTTCATTGAAGCTTAGTGTCGATTTCTTTTATCTCGGTATGATGCTTTTTAATGCCATCATAATTATCATATATAATAGGTTTAAAGGTAATGATGCATATAAATTATTTACAAAAGAATTTGTCCCATATGTACAAGTCAATCTTGTTCTTTGTACACTTTTTATGCTGTTTTTATATGATAATGAAGTATTATACAGCTTCAATCTTCTCCTAACAGCCATCATATATTTGTCTATGATGTTTGTCAGCGGGAGAAAAGAATATCATTTTATTTTTAGTATCATGGTTGTATATGGGGCATATCAGTTGATTGAGCATAGTTTCCTAGATTATTTTGGAGCGGTAATCTATGCAATGGTTGGTTTTGCAATCGTGTTTGTGCCAAAGGCACTTGGCGGGAAATTCGCTCTAGATAAAGTCTTTCAATATACAAGTGCAATTATCTCAGGTTTCGCCTTTATCTACATTAGCCTTGAAGGAATTTTACTGCGTGCGGACAATCCATCCATTGTGTTAATGCTGGCTTATATAGTTATAGCTGGTAATTTTCTCTATTTATCCCATAACAGTAAGATGAATTTATTCCCTTATTTAAGTGCTGTTTTTACTGCATCAAGTCTCTATGAAGCGATCGCAATGCTCGCTAAACCTATTCAAATGAGTATTTCTTTATCTGTTTTTATAACAGGTTTTATTCTGTTTCTCGTTTTAGGAATTGTTGTTTCAAATAAAATTATTAAAATCATTCAGAACAGTTCAAAGGATGTTGGATTGGGGCTTATGGCCTTGGCCATAATGTCAGCCCTTGTTTTCTTCAAGTGGTGGGAGCTGGGAGTCATGCTTTTGGTTGTTACTGTCATTTCCTTTTTAGTCATTAAAAAGGAAAAAAGGCGCTACTATAAAGATGCAGCCTTTTGGGTTTTGCCCGTATCATTTGGTCTTGCCGCGCTGGCATTTGGTGAAGAAATCAATTCAAACTCTCCAATTTACTATGCAGAATACGGATATGCTGTAAACTTTGCTGCTGGTGCTTTCCTTGTTTTAGTATCAAGCTTTGCTTGGAGAAGAACTGCTGAAAAAGAGTTAGAACGAATATCTTTGTATATTTCGCAAGGATTTTACACAATTAGTATTGCTTGTGCCATTTTTTGCCCAATTAATGTTCTTTGGGTTCAGCCGTTTGTTTTATTAATTGGTATTGGTATGTATTATTATTTGTACAAAAAAGTTGGAACAAAATGGGTTCCTTATCTTATTTGCTCTGCAACCTTTCTCACTTACTTTTCCATCGTAAATGCAGTTTCCCAAAAGATCCATTTAAATCAAACAGCTAATTCTTTAATGGCTCCAACAAGTGTAGTTATTCTGCTTTTAATCGCTTTAATCAATCGTAAATCGGATGAGAAATTATTCAATGCTTTTGCTTGGACAGGACACGTCATATTTCCATTCGCTCTTGCCTTTACCTGGTTTTCCTATAACAATGAATCCATTTATAGTTTTATCACAGCATTAGTAGTATACGGGCTAAGTACAAAATATGCTATTAAAGAATGGAAGATTAAGGTATTTTTATATGGCGGTTTTACAGCACTTTTTGTTACGGTATCCTTGGCAATGGATGAAATCCTCGTTCAATATTTTGGAAATTACGAATTTCCGATCACCAGCTGCATCATCTTACTATTTTCACTGGCGGTTAATAAGGGGATGCAACGAAGAACATCCTATTATTTAGTGCCATTTTCGATCGTGGGAATAGGTTTGATGATCATGAATTATCCATTTACATGGGTTCCATATATCATTACATGCCTATATGCTTTTGGAACCGTATTTTATTTGCATAAAATTAAATGGAGTCTCATTGGGATCATTCCATTATTCTTAGCATTTTTAG
Source organism: Neobacillus drentensis (assembly GCF_036965425.1). GTDB lineage: Bacteria > Bacillota > Bacilli > Bacillales > Cytobacillaceae > Neobacillus > Neobacillus drentensis_F. The sequence goes on from NZ_JBALPP010000044.1 coordinate 12,986, forward strand.
CTACTGCAGAAATCTCTTATGTAAGTGACATGAATGAAGTTGAAAAAATGCTTTTAACTGGCGGAATGGGTATTGTATTGTCTATACTCGGCCAATTCACGTACAAAATGTTGTTGGAAAGAGGAAGAAAATTGCAGGAGATAAAAATTGATGGTTTTACTATCATTTCTTTCTTGTGTTTTTGGTTGATGTACTTTTTTGAAAATGAAGCTTTGTGGAGTCATGCTATTCCGGGCTTACTCATCGCGGCCTCATTATGGATGCAAAGGAAAAGAGTGCCCGAAAATATTTCTGAATTTATGTCGATCCTTGGTGGGGCCTATTTATTACAACCGTACTATTCGATCATTCATGAACTCAAAATCCCAGCACTTTGGGTGAGGGAGGTAGAAGTTCTTCCGTTTATTTTGCTGGTGATTTTCAGCCGTTTCCTTTTAAAAGGCAGATATTCGGAAATTACTAAAGCGATTCAATGGGGAGTCTTAATTATTGTTGCTCTCCTTTTAATCCAGGATGGTTTAGCAAGCAGTACGATATATGATGCGATAATTTTAGGTTCCCTCTCGTTATTATCGATGATATCAGGAATGTTCTTACAAATTAAGTCTTACTTTTTTACGGGTGCCGTTGTATTACTTTTAAATGTATTCCTGCAAACACGTCCTTACTGGGGCAATATGCCGTGGTGGTTTTACCTATTAATAGCAGGCTTAGTCTTAATTTCTATTGCAAGCTTTAATGAATGGCATAAACAAAAAGTATTAAAAGGGGGAAAGACGTTTATTTCGAGCTTAAAGGAGAAGGTAATTGATAGAATCAAACAATGGGACTAATAATCTAAATAGTCTTGTGGTAATTTATTAGCGGATAGGTACATGCCTGTCTGCTATTATTTTGGTGTTTTTGACCAATCAGTCAAAGCAATCTTATAATTTGTCGTTGACCTAAGTATTCATTTCATATATAGTAGGAATTGTTATGACCAGTCAGTCAATAATTAGTTCTCCCAAAATAGAAAGGACACAAAAAAATGAATCGAATTATTAATTTTTCGCTTAAAAACAAGTTTGCTATTTGGTTAATTACTTTAATTATTACGGCTGCGGGATTATATTCTGGTTTAAATATGAAACTTGAGACATTGCCGGATATTACAATTCCCGTGGTGACTGTTACTACAGTTTATCCGGGGGCAGCGCCTGAACAAGTGGCAGAAAAAATTTCGGAACCGATTGAACAGCGCCTTAAAAACCTAAATGGTGTAAAAACGGTCAGCTCCAACTCCTTCCAAAATGCTTCAGCGATCCAAATTGAATATGCCTACGAAAAGGATATGGAAGAAGCGAAACGAGAGGTAGAGGAAGCCTTGGCAGATGTTACCCTTCCAGAGGGAGCCGTGAAACCTGAAATCTCCCGGATTAGCTTTAATGCTTTTCCGATTCTCGCTTTAAGTGTCTCCAATGAGGATAAATCCTTGGATCAATTGACGAATGATGTGGAAAAGCAAATCCTCCCGGCCTTGGAAGGGTTAAACGGTGTTTCATCTGTAAAAATTGCCGGTCAGGAAGTCAAAGAAATTCAATTAACCTTTAAGGAAGATAAGTTAAAACAATTCGGACTAAATAAAGATACCGTTCAAAACGTAATCAAAGGGTCAGATGTCACTTTCCCATTAGGCTTATATACCTTTAAAGATACTGAAAAATCAGTAGTGGTGGAAGGAAACATTAAATCGCTGAATGATCTGAAAGACATGAAAATCCCAGTTGTTCCCGCACAGTCTCAAGGTTCGACAACTAGTTTCCCAGGGCAGTCTGAGGCGGCACAGGGTGCACAAAGCTCAGCAGGTCAACAGTTAGGACAAGGTAATACAGGTTCACTCAAACAGGCACCACAATTACCAACCATCATGCTTAAGGATATAGCGGATATCAAAGAGGTAGGACGTGCTGAGTCAATTTCTCGGACAAATGGTAAAGAAGCAATTGGAATTCAAGTTATTAAGGCTGCGGATGCGAATACCGTTGAAGTTGCTAATGAGGTAAAAGCAGAAATTAAGAAATTCGAGAAAAAAATGAAGGGCTCCGAATTCGAGACAACTTTTGACCAAGGAAAACCGATCGAAGAGTCCGTTAGCACGATGCTAAATAAAGCATTATTTGGAGCATTATTTGCTGTAGTCATTATCATGTTGTTTTTAAGAAGCTTTAAATCAACACTGATTTCGATCATTTCAATCCCGTTATCGCTTTTAATATCCATTTTGTTATTAAACCAAATGGATATTACCTTGAATGTCATGACCTTAGGAGCTATGACTGTCGCGATTGGCCGTGTCATTGATGACTCCATCGTCGTGATTGAAAATATTTACCGGAGGATGTCATTAACGGGTGAGGAACTGAAAGGAAAAAATCTCATTCGCTCTGCGACGAAGGAAATGTTTATTCCAATTATGTCCTCTACAATTGTAACGATTGCTGTTTTCTTACCATTAGGATTAGTAAAGGGACAAATTGGAGAATTGTTTCTTCCATTTGCGCTTACCATTGTGTTTGCATTATTGGCATCCCTGCTTGTAGCAATTACAATCGTTCCAATGATGGCCCATACGATGTTCAAAAAGGGAATTGACCGAAAGCACCATCATGACGATGAGAAACCTGGAAAACTTGCTCAGGTATATAAACGGATATTAAACTGGTCCCTTAATCATAAAATTATTACCATTAGTTTGGCTATCCTTTTGTTAGTGGGAAGTTTCGCCTTAGTGCCATTAATTGGCGTAAGCTTTATTCCCTCTGACGAAGAAAAAATGGTTGTGGCTACCTACAAGCCTGACCCTGGCCAAACACAGGATGAAGTTACAAAGATTGCCAATCAGGCAGAGGATTATTTTCAGGACCGTAAGGGGGTAGAACTTGTCCAATATACAGTTGGCGGGGAAAACCCAATGAATCCAGGGGCATCAAATCAAGCGATGTTTTTCGTAAAATACGATAAGGATACGGAAAACTTTGATAAAGAAAAGGATTTAGTCATTAAAGAACTGCAAAAAAACACAGGTAAAGGTGAATGGGGAACACAAGACTTCTCTGGCGGCGGTTCAAGCAATGGCCTAACCTACTTTGTATATGGTGAGAAGCTGTCAGATATTGAACCGACAGTTATGAAAATCGAAAATATAATGAAGGATAATAAGTCGCTTCGAAATGTAGATACGAGCATGTCCAAAACGTATGACGAATACACATTAACGGCTGATCAGGAGAAGCTGAGTAAGCTTGGATTAACAGCTGCACAGATAGGGATGGAGTTATCACAAAACCGTTCCCGCCCTGTTATCACAACCATTCAAAAAGACGGCAAAGAATTAAATGTTTATCTGGAAGTTCCGAAACAAGAATATTCGACTGTGAATGATTTGACCAATAAAACAATAAAATCAGCCATAGGCGAAGAGGTAAAGATTGCAGATTTGGTGCAGATAAACAAAGGTAAAACATCTGATACGGTTACAAGAAGAAATGGTGAAATTTATGTTTCTGTCAGCGGTGAAATTACCAAAAAGAATATCGCTAAAACTTCAGCTGCGATTCAAAAGAAGGTAGATAAAATATCTGTACCTGCAAATGTTACAGTGAAGACAGGTGGAGTAACTGAAGATATTAAAGAATCGTTTACACAATTAGGGAAAGCGATGCTCGCTGCGATTGCGATTGTATATTTAATTTTGGTTATTACGTTCGGTGGAGCGTTAGCACCATTTGCCATCCTGTTTTCGTTACCATTCAGTATTATCGGGGGCTTAGTTGGATTATTAATTGCGGGAGAAACCATCAGCATTTCAGCGATGATTGGAGCTTTGATGTTAATTGGTATTGTTGTTACAAATGCGATTGTTCTGATTGACCGTGTTTTAAACAAGGAAAAAGAAGGATACAGCACAAGAGAAGCATTACTAGAAGCAGGGGCAACAAGACTTCGTCCAATTCTAATGACAGCTATCGCCACGATCGGCGCACTTATTCCATTAGCTTTAGGAATTGAGGGCAGCGGCGTTATATCCCGGGGATTAGGGGTTACAGTAATTGGCGGTTTAACGAGTTCAACCCTTTTGACTCTTGTGATTGTGCCAATCGTATATGAGGGATTAAGAAAAAAGAAAAAAATGAGTGTTGAAGCGGAACAATAGGATTATATTGAAAAATAACATAATGTTTGTTATAATAGTAATAACTTAATAATCGTTTTTTGGAGGAGTCTGTCACCAAGGGGGTTTTTATGTCCTTTGGTTGACAGGCTTTTTTGTATCAAATTAGGGTCTGTTATTCATTAACAGGCCCTTTTTATTTTTTATAGAAAGAAAGGTGATGGGGATGAATTTAATTTTTGAGTTGGCGATTATTTTACTTGCATCTAAGATTGCTGGGGATATAAGTGTTAAACTAGGGCAGCCCTCGGTATTAGGGAAGCTTTTGATTGGAATAATACTCGGACCCGCAGTATTAGGAGTCGTTTCAGAAACGGCCACTCTAGAGGAACTAAGTCAAATTGGTGTAATTTTACTAATGTTTATTGCGGGATTGGAAACGGACCTAGACGAATTTAAACGGAGCGGCAAAGCTTCATCACTTGTAGGAATTAACGGAATTATTGTCCCTTTAGGAATAGGCTATCTAGCTGGTTACCTAATGAACATGTCGACAATCGAAGCTTTATTTTTAGGGTTATTGCTTTCGGCGACAAGCGTAAGTATTTCCGTTCAAGCACTTAAAGAACTAAATAAAATGCAGTCAAAAGAAGGAACTGCCATTTTAGGTGCAGCCGTAATAGACGATGTTCTTGTGATCCTTGCTTTAGCCTTTTTAATGAGTATGGCTGGCGGTGAGGTAAATCTAAGCATGATTGTTTTGAAAAAGGTCATCTTTTTTGGAGGTGCTATTTTAATAGCTTGGAAGGTTGTACCTTGGGTATTAAAAAAGTTTGCGCCACTAAAGGTGACGGAATCAATTATTTCGGCTGGATTAATTATCTGCTTTCTTTATGCCTATGTGGCTGAATTAGCGGGAGTAGCGGCGATTATAGGAGCTTACATTGCTGGAACTGCTATTAGCTTAACAGATTACAAGCGGGAGATATTTGAAAAGGTTGAAACTATTGGTTATTCCATCTTTGTTCCTGTTTTCTTTACTTCTATTGGTGTGAAAGCAAGCTTCGAAGGTCTGTTAGAAAACTGGGGTCTGATTATTGGACTTAGTATTCTTGCAATCTTAACAAAATTAATTGGAGCGGCTCTAGGAGCTAGAATGGCCCGCTTTTCTTGGAAAAGCTCGCTGGGAATCGGCGCTGCCATGGTTTCCCGCGGGGAGGTTGCCCTAATTATTGCTTCAATAGGCTTAGAAACAAAGCTAATCACTGAAGCATTATTTTCTATTTTAGTTATAGTCGTCCTCATTACAACGATTGTTACTCCACCGATGATGAAATTCTTTTTTAAACAGGAGCGGAATAAAAAAGCCATGAAAAGTACTGCTTAATGAAGAAGACATCCAGTCAGATGATAGACTGGATGTCTTTTCTTTTAAGCGGGTAAAGAAATATCCATCCGTCGGAAAAGTTAAAACCAATATCAAACTTATACTAAGATTCTTTTTTAGCTTTTTTTACATGCACCCCCAAAACCGGAAAAAAAAACACGAATAATTTGGTAACTTGAAAAAACTAATTTACTTAGGAGGTTAGATATGGGAAACGTACTGATTGATATTGACAAATTACTAGAAGCTACTGCAGATCTAACATCTGGGAAGAATAGTCATAAAGGAAAACCGGTTGAGATTGATAAATTGCTTGATAACACACGTGATTGGTAAATCATATTTTGGTTCCCTGGCTCATAACTTAAAAATATACTATCAGAATGCCTTCTAATTAATTAGGAGGCATTTTCTTTTTATCATTCCT
>NZ_JBALPP010000044.1:19015-43606 GCF_036965425.1 Neobacillus drentensis
TATTTTTAAAAGAATGTTAGGGGGATTTTTACATGAAGAAGAAAGTAAGTGCGTTGTCCTTTGCGTTGGCAGGAATGCTGATGCTTGCAGGATGCGGCAGTAAAGAATCATCAGGCGATGCAGAAAAGGGCGGGAAAGATAAGGAATTCAAAGTTGGCATTAGCCAATTTGCTCCGCATCCATCATTAGATGCAGCTACCGAAGGTTTTAAAAAGGCGTTAGCGGACAAAGGTATAAAAGTAAAGTATGATGAACAAAATGCTCAGGCAGATATGAATAATGTCCAAACAATCGCGAATAACTTTGTCGGTGACAAAGTCGATTTGATTTTTGCCAATGCTACTCCTAGTGCAACGAGCGCGTTAAATGCAACAAAGGAAATTCCAATTATTTTTACATCCGTAACAGATCCAGTAGGAGCAGGACTTGTTGAAGCTTTTGACAAGCCAGGAAAGAACATTACGGGAACGACCGATAATCACCCGGATGCAACGAAAAAAACAATCAGCTTTATTACAGATGAAGTGAAAGCAAAAAATATTGGTGTCATTTATAACTCTGGTGAACAAAATTCAGTTGTTCAGGTTAAGGATGTTAAAAAGATTGCAGAGGAAAAAGGTGCTAAACTTGTAGAAGTATCGGTTGCAACTACAGCAGAGGTTAAGCAGGCAGCTGAATCCTTAGTAGGCCGCGTGGATGCCATCTACATTCCAACTGATAACACAGTAGTTACTGCCCTTGATTCTGTCATAGCTGTCTCAAACAGCAAAAAAATCCCACTTTTCGTTGGCGAACTTGATTCAATGAAAAAAGGGGCAGTCGCAGCGAGTGGCTTTAGCTATTTTGATCTTGGCTATCAATCTGGTGTAATGGCTGCTGATATTTTATCTGGTAAAAAGAAAGCGTCTGACATTCCAGTTGAACTGCCGAACAGCTTAAAGCTTGTAATCAATAAAAAAGCAGCTGAAGCACAAGGGTTGCAAGTGAAGGAAGAATGGAGCAAGCTTGGCGAGTTTTATGATGGAAAATAACAAACTATAAATCTATAAGGAGTCAGCCTGAAAGGGTTGACTTCTTGATTGATACATAGAACAAAGAAAGGATGATTTCAATGTTTACAGCCATATTTGGATCTTTTGAAGCAGGTATCATCTATGCGATTATGGCACTGGGCGTCTATCTTTCCTTTCGTATTCTGGACTTTCCAGACTTAACGGTAGATGGTAGTTTTGTGACAGGTGCCGCAATCTCGGCGGTTATGATTGCGGGGGGAGCGAATCCGTTTTTGGCAACGATTGTAGCATTATTTGCAGGATTTGCTGCAGGCTGCTTAACGGGACTGCTTCACACCTTTGGTAAAATCAATAATTTGCTATCCGGTATTTTGATGATGATTGCGTTATATTCGATTAACTTACGAATTATGGGACGATCAAATATTCCATTATTGAATACAGATACAGCTTTTACAAAAATCAGTGATATGTTTGAAAAATCAGGTATTGATTCATTTTTAAACAGTATTCTTTCGGCGATTGGGCTTGGCGACAGCCTTCCGGAGACATGGGGAATTTTAATCTTCATGGTCATCGTCACTTTAGTGATTAAAATCCTTACCGATTTGTTTTTGCAAACCGAAATTGGTCTTGCTATTAGAGCAACAGGTGACAACAAACGGATGATTCGCAGTCTTTCAGCTAATACTAATCTTTTAGTAGTTCTTGGACTCGGACTTTCCAATGCATTAGTGGCATTTTCAGGTGCCCTAATTGCACAACAAGGCGGATTTGCTGATGTTGGAATGGGAATTGGTATGATTGTCATTGGCTTAGCCTCTGTTATTATCGGTGAAGCCCTATTTGGTACTAAAACAATTGCACGAGCAACTTTTGCGGTAATTGGCGGTTCCATTATTTATCGTATTGTTGTTACCCTAGCCCTCCGTGTCGAGTTCCTGGATCCAGGGGATATGAAATTAATAACGGCTGTAATTGTAATCATTGCCTTAACGGCACCAAAGATTATTGAAGGCTCCAAAGAGAAAAAACGGATTGCGAGAAGAAAATCTGAACGATTGAACATCATCCAGACTTCTGTGAGAACGGAGGGGGACAACCATGCTGCAATTAAATCAGATTCATAAAATCTTTAATGAGGGAACACCAGATGAAAAAATTGCGATTGACCATATTAACCTTTCGCTGAAACCAGGGGATTTCGTGACGGTTATCGGCAGTAACGGTGCAGGTAAATCGACCTTAATGAATATCATTTCCGGTGTTTTATTCCCTGATATCGGAGACGTGTGTATCGGTGGAAAAAATGTAACCAATATGTCCGAGTTTAACCGTTCAAAAATGATTGGCCGCGTTTTTCAGGATCCGATGGCAGGAACAGCTCCAAGTATGACTATCGAAGAAAATCTGGCTATGGCCTACTCCCGAAATAAAACGAGAACGCTTCGAAAAGGTGTGACGAAAAAACGACGCGATTATTTTAGAGAAGTATTGGAATCATTACATCTCGGTTTGGAAAACCGTCTCAGTGCAAAGGTTGGACTGCTGTCAGGCGGGGAACGTCAGGCGCTTTCCTTATTAATGGCCACTTTTACTGAACCCTCCATCCTGCTGCTTGATGAGCACACGGCTGCACTTGATCCATCAAGAGCGGAGTTGATTACAAATCTGACAAAGGAGATTGTCGATAAGTACAAACTTACCACGTTGATGGTCACGCATAATATGCAGCAGGCGATTGATTTGGGAAATCGGTTAATTATGATGGATAAGGGCCAAATCATTTTGGAAGTGGATGAGGAAAAGAAACAGCAGTTAACCATCGAGAGATTATTAGAGGAATTCAAACGAATTCGCGGTGTTCAAATGGCAAGTGACCGAGCGGTCCTTTCATAGTGAAAAATATTTTTTCGATTGGCATTTTAAGTATATTTTTTTAAAAAAATTATCACTACACTCATGTAAGAAACATCCTAGGACTAGGTATGTTTCTTTTTTCTTTTTAGGAATAAAATTACTATGGTTAAAGAATATTTCTTTACTGCAAAAAAGCGTTATTGCTTTACACCCTGCTCTTGAGGGGACAAGAATTCTTCCATTAAAATAAATTCTGAATATTACTATTTTTTAAAAATGGGGGTTCTTGAATTGAAAGAAAAACGCGTAAAAGCTGATCAGCTTGTAAATGACTTTTTTCCGGTAAGAGATGTAGATTATATAGAGATTTATACAGGAAATGCCAAACAAGCATGCCACTATTTTTGCACAGCATTCGGGTTTCAGCCAGTTGCGTATTCAGGTCTAGAAACGGGCAATCGTGAAACCGTTTCCTATGTGTTAAAACAGCGGAACATTCGCTTGGTGCTTACAGGTTCCTATATGGAGGACAGCAGAGTAGCACAGTTTGTTAAAAAGCATGGTGATGGCGTAAAGGATGTGGCCCTTTTAGTGGATGATGTCGATAAAGCATATGATGAGGCGGTAAATCGCGGGGCGATTGCCCATGTGGCTCCTTTTGAAATGAAGGATGAAAAGGGTGTTGTAAAAAAAGCCGTTCTGGGTACATATGGTGATACCATCCATACGTTAATAGAACGGAAAAATTATCAAGGTGCATTCCTGCCGGGATTTGAGTCCTATTCTTCCGATGTACCAGTTGAAGATGCTGGCTTAATTGGAATAGATCATGTGGTAGGAAATGTTGAAAGCATGGAAGAATGGGTCGAATATTATTCCAAGGTAATGGGTTTTATCGAAATGAAGCATTTCACCGATAAGGATATAACGACTGAATATTCTGCGCTCATGTCAAAAGTTATGCATAATGGCGGCCGCATTAAATTCCCAATCAATGAACCGGCGGAGGGTAAACGCAAATCGCAAATTCAGGAATACCTCGAATTTTATAACGGTCCAGGGGTGCAGCATCTTGCAATTTTAACTGAAGATATTGTCTCTACCGTTGCCACTTTAAAGAAAAATGGTGTTGAGTTCCTTAAAACCCCAAATACTTATTATGAATCTTTAGGAGAGCGTATCGGTAAGATTGATGAGGAAATTGAAAAGCTGCGCGAGTTAAATATTTTAGTGGACCGTGACGATGAAGGCTATTTGCTCCAAATTTTCTCAAAGCCGATTGTAGACCGCCCGACACTATTTATTGAAATCATCCAGCGTAAGGGTGCCCGTGGATTTGGAGAAGGAAACTTTAAAGCCCTGTTTGAATCAATAGAACGCGAACAGGAAAGACGTGGTAATTTATAAATTAATAGCTAAATAGAGATACAAGGGGGAACTTTTTCCCCTTTTTTATAACCTTTTGTCATATGAAAGAGTGGTGTATTGAATGGAAATTACGCCGGAAGCGCTGGAATGGAGAGAGGCCTATAAATTATTAATCGGATCCATTTTACCAAGGCCGATCGCTTTTGTGTCAACGGTAGATGTGGACGGTATCGCCAATGCGGCACCCTTCAGTTTCTTTACTGCCATCTGTGCTGATCCGATGCTCATCTGTTTTTCGCCGATGAGAAGAGGGAAGGACGGAGCGAAAAAGGATACACTTGTTAATATTGAGAATACCGGTCAATTTGTTATTAATATCGTCAGTGAACGTATGGCTGAACAAATGAATGATTGTGCGATAGAATTTACACCTGAAATTGATGAGTTCGAGGAAACGGGCTTAACCAAAGAACCTGGCCATAAGGTGAAAGTACCGCGAATTGCGGAATCACTTGTTCATTTAGAATGTGAACTCCATCAAGTTCTCCATTTTGGCGACAAGCCGGGCAGCGGCAGTCTCGTCATCGGTAAAGTGGTCCATGTTCATATTAAAGATGAATTAATGGACAAAGGGAGAATAGACACCGGCCTTTTAAAGCCTATTGGAAGAATGGCAGGTAATATCTTTACTGATCCTTTGGCGAAAACATTTGAAATGAAAAGAAGATAGAAAAGGTGAGTCAATGAAATTTGTAACCTTTGAAAAAACAGATGGAAGTATCCGGGCAGGCTGGCTCCTGAATGAGGTTTATGCTGTTGATATGTCTGAAGCAACGGATGGAAGGCTGCCTTGTAATCTAATAGACTTTCTTGACAATAGTGAAGAAAATTTAAAGATTGCAGCTGCATTGTCGTTAACCAAAGATCATAAAGGAGTTTACCAATTAAGTGATCTTCAATTAAAAGCACCACTTCCCAACCCAAGAAGCTTCCGTGATTTTTATGCCTTTGAGCAGCATGTGAAAACAGCTCGGGAAAACCGTGGTCTGAAAATGATTCCAGAATGGTATGAAATTCCTGTATTTTATTTTTCCAACCACCTGGCGATAAAGGGACCAGGTGAAGAAATCATTAAACCTATAGATTGTGACTGGTTAGACTATGAACTAGAGGTCGCATGCATTATAGGCAAAACAGGCAGAAACATTTCAGCGCTTGAGGCCAATGATTATATTTTTGGCTTTTGTGTTTTGAACGATTGGAGTGCAAGAGACCTGCAGCGTAAAGAAATGAAGGTTGGCTTAGGTCCTGCAAAAGGCAAGGATTTCTCCACTTCCTTGGGGCCATGGATTATCACAAAAGATGAATTGGAAGATTTAAGGACAGGTAAGGGCTTTGATCTTAGCATGAAAGCACGGGTAAATGGCGTCCAACTTTCTAAAGGTAATTTAAAGGAGCTTTATTTTTCCTTTGGAGAAATGATTGAAAGGGCATCAGCGGGCGTAACCCTCTATCCAGGCGAGGTTATTGGTTCAGGAACTGTCGGAACAGGATGTATCCTTGAACTTGGCGAAAAGGTGCATCGATGGCTTAAGCAGGGAGATAAAGTAGAGTTAGAAATTGAGAATTTAGGGATATTAGAGAATACAATAATCGAAGAAAAGAGGTGAAAGGATGTATTACCGTCAACTGGGAAAAATTCCCCATAAACGGCATACTATGTTTAAAAAAGAGGACGGTAGCCTTTATAGGGAGCAGGTAATGGGAACTCGTGGTTTTTCTGGAACCCAATCGATTCTTTATCATCAATACATGCCGACAGAAGTGGTAAGATCTGAGTTAGTTGGAAATTATTTGCCTGTCTTTGAAGAACAGCAATCGCTAAAGCACCGACACTTTTTTTCGACCAAGGTTACCAAAAAAGGGGATGCTCTTAAAGCAAGAGAATATATTCTTGGTAATCAGGATCTGCTAATTGGAACCGCGACCTTTACCGAGCCTATGGAAAGCTATTATCGAAATGGCGATGGCGATGAAATGCTATTTATTCATCATGGCTCAGGAAAGCTCGAGACGATGTTTGGGACAATCACATACCGTCCTGGTGATTATCTCGTCATACCGATAGGGACGATTTATCGAATCATACCCAATGCAGATGAAGAGACGAAAATGCTTTTTGTAGAAGCATTTAGTCAAATCACTACTCCAAGAAGGTACCGAAACGAATACGGCCAGCTTTTAGAGCACAGCCCATTTTGCGAACGGGATATCCGCGGTCCGGAGGCCTTGGTGACATTTGATCAAAAAGGGGAGTATGAGGTTTTAACAAAATCAAGAGGGGCAATTCATTCTCACATTCTGGGGCATCATCCGCTTGATGTGGTAGGCTGGGATGGGTATTTGTATCCTTGGGCTTTTAATATCGAAGATTTTGAACCGATTACCGGAAGAGTCCATCAGCCGCCGCCAGTACACCAAACCTTTGAAGGAAATAATTTTGTGGTTTGTTCCTTCGTTCCTCGCCTTTATGATTATCATCCGGAATCCATACCGGCTCCATACTATCACAGTAATGTAAATAGTGATGAGATTCTCTATTATGTTGAAGGTAATTTTATGAGCCGAAAAGGGATTCAAGTGGGTTCCATCACTCTTCATCCAAGTGGAATTCCTCATGGACCTCATCCAGGAAAAACAGAGGCGAGCATCGGAAAGAAAGAAACGCTGGAGCTGGCTGTGATGATTGATACTTTCCATCCTTTAAAGGTTGTAAAGGGTGCGGTTGATTTGGAAGATACTGCTTATATGTATTCCTGGATTGAAAAATAGGAATAATAATGGAGAAACAATCCTGCCTTTAGGCGCTTGGATTGTTTTTTTATATACATAGGCTAATTTTAACCGATAATCCTGTTAAAAATGCTATTGTAAGTACATACACATTAATATCGAGATGAGGGGTGAAAACGTGGAGCGCGAAACCATTTTGACGAAATTAAAAGATCATGTTCCTACAATACTTGGCAGTGAGAAATTTTCAAGGTACGCTGTCATGCTGCCACTCATTCAAAAAGAGAATGGAATCCATGTATTGTTTGAGGTCCGTTCACAGCAATTACGGAGGCAGCCTGGGGAAATTTGTTTTCCTGGGGGCAGAATTGATTCAGGTGACTTTGATGAAAAGGCAGCGGCCATACGTGAAACGAAAGAGGAATTAGGTATAGCTGGAGAAAATATCTGTGAAGTGTTCCCTTTAAATTTTATGGTGTCTCCGTTTGGGATGATGGTATTTCCCTTTGCCGGCTTTATTACAAATCCAGGCAGTATTCAAGCGAATCCCTCTGAGGTCGGGGAACTATTCACGGTTCCTTTATCATTTTTTATCGATAAAGAGCCGGAAATTTACCGAATTGAATTTAAAGCGGAGCCGGAAGAAAATTTTCCATTTGACTTAATCGTCGGCGGAGAGAATTATAATTGGCGGACAAGAGGGATGGAGGAATACTTTTATATTTATGAAGATAAAGTGATTTGGGGTCTGACAGCGAGAATTCTTGCTCATTTTATTGAAATAATTCGCTAAATTTTATCTAAAGCTAAGCTGTGTACTCCCTATACGTACAAATGTCCATTCGAAAAGGAAAAAACGCTTGATTATTTTCAGAATTGGAATAAAATTAAGATTATATTTTTACACAATAGGGAGTTGTCATGATGAAAGTAGTAAAGTTTGGCGGATCATCTTTAGCATCCGGAAAGCAGATTGAAAAAGTATTTCAAATTGTCATAGCTGAAGCTGAGCGGAAAGTGGTCGTTGTATCAGCTCCCGGTAAAAGATTTTCTGAGGATCATAAGGTAACGGATTTATTAATAGAGTGTGGAGAACTTAGTTTACTGAATTTGGATCCAAAAGAAAAATTTGACGCTGTTATCGAAAGATATTCATCCATTGCAGAGGAATTAGCACTCGGGGATGAGATCATTCATGAAATTCAAAACGATTTGATAGAAAGGCTGAATGGGAACAAAAGTAAGCCTGACCGGTTTATGGATAGGCTTAAAGCAAGTGGTGAAGATAATAATGCCAAATTGGTGGCTACCTACTTCCGTAAGCGGGGAGTCGATGCCTCATATATCGACCCGAAGGAAGCTGGACTTTTAGTAAGTGATGAACCTGGAAATGCTCAAGTTTTAACAGAGTCTTACAATCGCTTATTTTCACTCCATGAACGCCCAGGCATTTTGATTTTTCCAGGCTTTTTTGGCTATAGCAGGGAAGGAGAAGTTTTTACGTTTTCACGAAGCGGCTCTGATATTACCGGATCGATCCTTGCTAACGCGCTAAAAGCGGATTTATATGAAAATTTCACCGATGTAGATGCGGTTTATTCCGTTAATCCTAATATAGTTACAAAACCAAAAGAAATTAAAGAATTAACCTACCGAGAAATGCGAGAGCTTTCGTATGCGGGCTTTACCGTTCTACATGATGAAGCCCTTGTCCCAGCTTTCCGTGCAGGAATTCCGGTTCATATCAAGAATACAAACAATCCTGCTGCTCCTGGGACCAGAATTGTGTCTGATCGAAAATATACAAATGGGCCGGTAATTGGTATTGCCAGTGATCAAGGTTTTTGCAGCATTTATGTAAGTAAATACTTAATGAACAGGGAAGTTGGTTTTGGTCGTAAGCTTTTAGGTATATTAGAAGATTTCGGATTATCATATGAGCATACACCATCAGGGATTGATGATGTATCTGTCATCTTACGAGAAAGCCAGATGGATCCTATTATGGAAAGAGAAATAAAAGGCCGTATTATGACAGAGCTTCATGCAGATGAAGTGAAAATTGAGCATAGCCTCGCTCTTATTATGGTTGTTGGCGAAGGCATGAGACATAATGTGGGTACTATGGCTCGAGCCTCTAAAGCGTTAGCGAAGGCACATGTTAATATTGAAATGATTAACCAAGGATCCTCTGAAGTCAGCATGATGTTTGGTGTAAAACAAGTAGATGAAAAAAGAGCTGTTGCAGCATTGTACGAAGAGTTTTTTGTTGCTGTCACGGTATAATAGGTAAAAGTAGTTCTTAATTCCTTTTAATTAAGAACTATTTTTTTGTCAATAAAGGGCAAAAATTAAATAGTATAAAATTTAATTGTGTGCTATCATTATACTAACCGGTTAGTATCTCTAAAATAAAGGAGACCTGTTAATGAAAGCGATTCAATTTAAAGAATATGGAAAACCTGATGTTTTACAGTTTGTCGATGTACCTTCACCAGAATTAAGGCCCAGAAATGTTTTGGTAAAGGTAAAAGCAGCGGGAGTGAACTTTGCGGATACTGCCCGCAGATATGGCCAATATTTAGCGAAAACTCCTCTACCATATGTTCCAGGAGCGGAAGTAGCGGGTGTCATCACAGAGGTTGCGGCTGATGTCACGGACTTTAAGATTGGCGATCGGGTAGTCGCATTAACAGATGATGGAGGATATGCAGAGTACATTGCACTTCATGAATCCCACTTAGTAAAAATACCGGAATCAGTTGATTTTAATCAGGCTGCTTCCATTTTAGGTCAGGGGGTTTCGGCATATTTCATCTTAAAATCTTCTGGCCAAATCCAAAAAGGTGATACCGTATTGGTGCATGCTGCAGCAGGAGGTGTGGGTATACTTGCGGTGCAATTAGCAAAGATAATGGGCGCTGACAAGGTCATTGCCACAGCCAGCAGCAAGGAAAAGCTTGATCTTGCTATTTCTCTTGGGGCTGATGTTGGAATTAATTACACCGAAGAAAATTGGCATAAGCAAGTTTTATCTGCAACAGGTGGCAAGGGGGTCGATGTTGCTCTTGAGATGGTTGGCGGCGACATTTTTAAAAATACTTTGAAATGCATGGCGATAAATAGCAGACTTGTCATTTATGGCCGTGCTGGCGGGCAGGAAACAAAATTCGATCCAGCCATCCTCATGCAGCGAAATGTAAGTGTTGTCGGTTTTTGGCTTGTTCATTTTCTGAAAGATTCAAAAGCATATAAAAATAGTGTAAGAGATTTATTGAATTATATTGGCGAAGGTAAATTAAAATTAATAATAGGCAAAACCTTTGCATTGGAAGATGCGAAATTGGCACACGAACTGTTAGAAGGTCGTCAAACAATCGGGAAACTTATTTTAAATCCTTAATAAGCCTCAGGGGAGGAATTGAGATTGATTTTGAATGAACTCGAAACCAAAATAAACTTTCGTACATGCCCATTGTGCGAAGCGACATGCGGCCTGGAAATTCATACAAAGGGACAAGAGGTTGTCCACATTAAGGGGGATAAACTGGATCCGTTTAGTAAGGGGTATTTATGCCCAAAGGGATTCAGTGTCAAGGAACTTCATGCTGACCCTGACCGAATCCGAAAACCGATGATTCGTCGTGGTTCAGATTGGCAGGAAGTTTCTTGGGACGAAGCCTTTTTAGAAGTTAGAAAAGGACTGCAAACGATTATTAAAGAGCATGGAAGGAACTCCGTCGCCGTATATTTAGGAAACCCTTCAGTTCATAATTTGGGGAACATGTTATATACGCCAACATTTTTACGGGCATTAGGGAGCCGGAATATATATTCTGCCAGTACGCTTGACCAGATTCCGAAGCAGCTTTCCTCTGAAATGATGTTTGGAAGTGATGCAAATCTTCCTATCCCTGACATTGATCATACAAATTATTTTTTAATGATTGGGGCTAATCCGCTTGCTTCAAATGGAAGTTTAATGACCGCACCAAATATGAGAGGTAGGTTGAGGGCTCTCCGGGATCGCGGCGGTAAGTTAGTTGTCATCGATCCAGTACGTACCGTGACTGCCAAACAGGCGGATGAACATCATTTTATCCGACCTGGAACGGATGCTTTTTTCCTGTTTGCCTTGATTAATACTCTTTTTGAGGAAGATTTAGTATCACCAGGGAAACTGGTTCATCTTATTAACGGTTTAGAGGAAATTAAATCCCTATCCCAGGACTTTTCACCAGAGGTGGCAGCAGCTAAATGCGGTATATCTGCTACTGAAATTCGCCGGATTGCCCGTGAGCTGGCCGCCTCGTCTAAAGCCATTGTTTACGGAAGAATGGGCACCTGTACACAGCCCTTCGGAACGATGAACAGTTGGCTTGTAGATGTATTGAACGTTTTAACTGGGAATTTGGACCGTCAAGGTGGTGTGATGTTCCCTTCACCGGCGACTAGACGTTCTTCCTCGAAAAAAGTCCACTCAACCCGTTATAATCGTTATCAAAGCCGGATTAGCAGCATGCCAGAGGTTTTGGGAGAGCTTCCAGTCTCATGTCTGGCGGAAGAAATGGAAACGGAAGGGCACGGACAAATTAAAGGATTCATTTGTGTGGCCGGAAATCCAGTCCTATCGGCACCAAATAGTAAGCGTCTGCAGGCGGCTCTTGAGAAAGTAGATTTCATGGTCAGTGTTGACTGTTACATGAATGAAACGTCAAGACTTGCAAATGTGCTGCTGCCAGTTCCTTCACCATTAGAACATTCGCATTATGATATTGCCTTTTATAATCTTGCAATAAGAAATATAGCACATTATTCAAAGCCTGTTTTTGACCTGCCTTCAGAACAATTAGATGACTGGCAGATCCTTCTGCATCTAGCTTCAGCAGTCAGTGAACAAAATTTAGTTGGCGATCCTCTCACTTTATTGGATGATTATACCATTGGTGAAAGGATCAAACATGAATTAAAAAATGAAAATTCGCCTATTTATGGACGGGATGCTGTTGAGATTTTTTCATTCCTAAAAGATAGAAAAGGACCAGAGCGGTTACTTGATTTTTATCTTCGTATAGGTCCGTACGGAGATCATTTTGGGAAAAATCCGGATGGGCTTAGCTTGTCTGTACTTGAGGTAAATCCGCATGGAATGGACTTTGGCGCAATGAAGCCCAGAATCACCGAAATTCTGCAAACTCCATCTGGGAAAATTGAATTGGCACCTTCAATTTTAGTGAAGGATGTTAAGCGCTTAAAACAGTCGCTTAAGTCTGAATCGAATCCTCTCGTTTTAGTCGGCAGGCGTGATTTGCGAAGCAATAACTCCTGGTTGCACAATTTGCCAGTATTGGTAAAAGGAGAAGACCGTTGTACGCTTTGGATTCATTCCAGTGATGCCAATCGTTTTGGTATAGGTAAGGGAGAAAGGGCAATACTCAAATCCCGAACAGGTAAAATTGAAGTGCCTGTCGAAATCACAGACGATATCATGCCAGGTACGGTAAGCTTGCCGCACGGATGGGGGCATAGTCATACAGGTACACGACTTGGCGTCGCAGGCGAGCATCCAGGTGTGAATGTCAATTTATTGACGGATGAACAAGAATTTGATCCTATTTCAGGAAATGCGGTACTTAATGGTGTTCCAGTATCCATTGAAAAGATTGGATAAGAATACCGATTCAAATAAAAGAGGCTTAGAGAAAGAGCCTCTTTTACCCTTTCTTTATTTTAATTTTCGTCCGAATCCCGGCCCAAATGGCGATGGCAAGACCTCCTGCCGTATCGGCAATTAAATCAGTCATCGTATCTTTGTTACCTCCGCCTTGTAAGGTCATGTCAAATAATTGGTCAGAGCTAAATTCATATACCTCCCACAAAACACCGCCTAGTGCAGCAAACGATAAAGTGAATAAAAAGACAAACCACGGCGAAATTTCGTCCCCTGCATTCCGATGGATTAATCTTTCATACAAGGCGATACCTGAAAAAGCAAGGATCGCACCGCTGACAAAATGCATAAAAGTATCCCACCAGCCAAGCCCATACCAGCCTCGAATCGATCCTAAATATTGTGAGCCGACTAAAAAGATTAAATAGGAGATGACGATTGGCAAATTAAATTGCAGCTTTGTAAAAAGTGCCAGCAAAAGAGGGACGGCCCCGCAAACAATACCGCCTATGGCAACAGTTGATTTGAAGGATGCGCCATTTTTATAATAATAAAATGCTAAAATTGCCATGAAAACTACATACAATCCACTTAAAAGAATAACGAGCTTCCGATTCATTCAGGAATCCCCCAGTTTTAAACTTTTTGTTTTCTAGCACCCGAGTAAATAGCGATAAGGAGACCGCCGGCACAGCCACACAGTAAATCATACATTGTGTCCGTATTGCCGCCTCGCTGCATCGTATGGGTAAAGGTTAAGTCCCCAAGATATTCATAAATTTCCCATATCAGACTTGAAAAAACTGCAAGTGAGAGAACGAACAGAAAAAGCATGGCAGCCGAAACTCCGCTGCGGACGTTCTCCGGTATAAACCGTTTATAAAGGGCAATACCGACAACCCCAATAAAAATTGCTTTAGAAAAATGAAGAGTAGAATCCCACCATTTGTAGTGCAAATAAAAGCTCGAGATCGATCCCAGAAATAAGGAACAAAATAAAAAAATAAAATAGCTGATAATAATCGGGATATTAAAGGGGTTATTTTTCATACGTAATAGAACTAGTGGTAAGGCGCTGACCAAAACTCCGCCTAGTGCAACCTGCCATCGGGAGGTATCACCCTTCAAAAGGTAATATATGAATAAGAAAGTCATAAAAATAATAAATGCCGAGCTTAAAATGATAATTAATTTTCGCATCATGATTACATCCTATTCTAATGAATTCCTTAAAATTATGTCCAAACTTAAGAAAATAAGTCTAAAATAGCAATATTAGACTTTTGTTAGAAGGAGTATATGTATAAAATAAAAAAGGAAATTCTTTTAGACGAAATGTGGCGGTGTTTTTATGCAAAGGGCACAGATCCCAACATATGAGCGGATAGCAATTGATTTAGCAAATAGAATTTATGATGGTGAATTTAAAGTCGGAGAAAAAATTCACGGTAGGTCGACGCTGGCTAGTGAATATAAAGTTTCTCCGGAAACTGTAAGACGTGCCATTAAGATATTAGAGGATGTCGATATTGTTCAGTCGGCTAAAGGCAGCGGAATTGTGATCGCATCCAAAGAGAATGCCATCAAATATATTCATCGATTTTCCAATTTAGCAAGCATTAAAGATTTAGAAAAAGAAATGAATAGTATCATTTCGGAAAGAGATAAGCTTGACGAGTTGATGTTGGAAACTCTTAGAAAAATAATGGATTACTCAGGTAAGCTTAGGCATACAAATCCATTGGCCCCAATAGAGGTAGAGGTTTTTCCAGACTGCAGCCATATAGGTAAAACGATTTCCGAAGTGAAGTTTTGGCAAAATACCGGCGGTACTGTTATCGGAATGAAACGAAACGGGGAAATGATCATCTCACCAGGTCCTTATGCATTAATTATAGAAGGAGATGTGCTGCTAGTAATAGGTGATGATAAAACTTATGACAGAGTTTTGCATTTTTTAAAAGAATAAAATAAGCCAGTTTCCTCGGAAACTGGCTTATTTACGGTTTATTGAATTAATCCTTCATTTTCTAAAAACTCTTTTGCAACCTTTGCTGGAGACTGTTTAAGACTATCAACCTTATAATTAAGCTGACGCATTTTGTCATCAGTTAATTTACCCGCAAGCGAATTAAGGGCTTTTTTCAATTCAGGATGTTCCTTTAATGTTTCTTGCTTAACAATTGGCACCGCATAGTAAGGCGGGAAGAAATTTTTATCATCCTTTAGAACTTTTAAATGAAAGGCCTCAAGTAAACCGTCAGTGGAAAACGCATCAATAACATCACTTTTATGATTATCTAAGGCTGTATACCGCAGACCCCCGTCAACAGCTTTCACATCTTTAAAATTCATATTATATTTTTGAGAAAGTCCAATCAAACCATCATCACGATTTGGAAATTCAAGTGTAGGACCTAATATTAAGCGATTGCTGACTTTCGCTAAATCAGATATCGTATTTAACCCATACTGTTTAGCGGTGTCTTGGCGAACAGCCAATGCGTAAGTGTTATTAAATCCGAGCGGTTTTAATTGTTCAATCCCATATTTTTTAATAAATTCTTTTTGGACAATATTATAGACCTGCTCAGGATCATTTTTGGGCGGCTGCTTTAAAATATTAACCAACCCAGTTCCGGTATATTCGACATATACATCGACGTCCCCTTTATTCAGGGCGCTAAAGGCTACCTGAGAGCCCCCTAAATTAAGCTTTCTTTCTACTTTAAGATCCGTCTTGTCTTCAATTAAATCAGCCAGCATATTTCCTAAAATTAATTGTTCACTAAAATTTTTCGAGCCAATCACAATTTTATCCTCAGCATTGGCCTTTGCATAAATTGAAAAGGCTCCGGCAGTAACAAGCAGAACGGAAGCAATACCAATCACCCATCGTTTTGTCTGCTTACCTGAAGAATTTGAGGACCGTTTCTTGCTTGTATACGAAAGTGCAGATTCCATTTTACCCACAAGAAAGTCAATCAGAAGCGCCAGAATACACGCTGGGATGGCTCCTGCTAAAATCATATTATTATCAACGGTTTGCACCCCTGAAAAAACGAGGTAACCAAGTCCTCCGGCGCCGACGAAAGCAGCGATGGTCATTAATCCAACAGCGGTTACCGCTGAAATTCTGATTCCCGCCATAATCATCGGGAAGGCAAGTGGCAATTGCACTTTTCTCATTGTTTGACCTTTGGTCAGACCGATACCTTTGGCGGCTTCCAGAATATCCCTATCAA
Source organism: Neobacillus drentensis (assembly GCF_036965425.1). Taxonomy (GTDB): domain Bacteria; phylum Bacillota; class Bacilli; order Bacillales; family Cytobacillaceae; genus Neobacillus; species Neobacillus drentensis_F. The sequence goes on from NZ_JBALPP010000044.1 coordinate 34,966, forward strand.
TATTAGTTAAGCCTGTATAAGTGTTTTTTACAATTGGAAGCAGTGAATAAAGAACGACCATGATAATTGCTGGAGTGCTTCCGATACCAATAAAAGGAATCAAGAATCCGAGTAAAGCCAAGCTTGGCACAGCTTGAATAACATTTGTCGTCCCAATAACCGGCTTAGAAAGCTTTGGTTCTCTGGAAATAAGAATTCCAAGCGGAATACCTACCACAATCGCGATTAATACGGAAACTATACTTAAATAAAGATGCTGTCCTAGTAAACTAAAAATCTGCTGATAGTTAGATGTTAAATAAGTCCAAAAATTACTCATTAAAACGCCACCTCCAAATCAATCAGTTGGCTGCTTAATGCTGATAAAATGCTGCTTCTTGTGATTAATCCAGTTAATTGTTTAGCACTATTCACCACGGGCAAATAGCCTATTTTATGCTCATTCATAGTTGCTAACACTGAAATTAAATTTGCATCTTGGGAAACAGAAAGAACATTTTGTTCCATAATCATTTCAATTGAGGTATTTCGATTAAGAAGTTGAATGCCTTTTAAAGTCACGAGTCCTTTTAGGACGTTATTCTTGTCGGTAACCATTAAACTGTCTACCTTATTGTCCTTCATGATCTCAATCGCCTGTAAGACGTTTCTCATCGCTGTAATTTTTACAGGATTCTGAATCATAATATCCTCGGCCAATAATAATTCTGGATTATTCCATACACGTCTTTTCCCAATAAATCCCTCAACAAATTCATTAGCAGGATTTTTTAAGATATTTTCAGGTGTATCGTATTGAAGAATATCCCCATCTTTTAAAATACAAATCTTATCTGCTATTTTAATAGCTTCATCCATGTCATGCGTAACAAAAATGATGGTCTTATTCCATTCCTTTTGCATTTGGAATAATTCCTCCTGAAGGGAGCTTCTTGTAACGGGATCTAATGCACTGAAGGGTTCATCCATTAAGATGATATCGGAGTTTGTGGAGAAGGCCCTTGCTACGCCTATCCTTTGCTGCTGGCCGCCGCTTAATTCTTTGGGATAACGGTGCAAATATTCCTTAGGATCTAAACCTACCATTTCCAGCAATTCTAAAGTCTTTTTTTCAATCGACGCCGGATCTTCACCCTTCAGTTTAGGAATCAATTCCAAGTTTTCTTTAATAGACATGTGAGGAAATAATCCTGTGTTTTGAATGACATATCCAATATTTCTCCGTAATTCAATCGGATTCATCTTGGAGATATCTGTTCCGTTGACAAAAATCTGTCCCGATGTGGGCTGAATAAGCTTATTGATCATTTTAAGCAAAGTCGTTTTACCGCATCCGCTTGGTCCAATAAAAACGACCAACTGACCTGCTTCAATGTCTAATGAGAAAGTGTTAATAATGGTCTTTGTTCGATATTTCTTAACAATATCTTTAAACTGTATCAATTTCATTCCCCCTTTTTTTGAAACGTTACCGGTAATGTGACAACTCAATGATAACACATAAGTTGTCACTTTGTCGAGTTCAAGAATAATTGAAGGGTCGGATCAATCTTTCCAAAAGATTAGACATTAAGTAAAATGGTGTGTGAGCATGCATAAATAAGTAGGTGGAAAAATGAAAACAATTTTAATTTGCGATGATGATGTGCATATTCGTGGTTTAGTAAAAGGTCTATTATCAAAAGAAGGTTTTAAGATTCTAGCAGCCGATAATGGTGCCGCTGCCTTTGAATTATTACAAAAAGAATTGTGTGATTTGGCCATAGTAGATGTTATGATGCCAATTATGGATGGTTATCATTTAACGAGTAAAATTCGAAAATTGTACGATATTCCCGTCATATTATTAACAGCGAAAAGCCAGATTGAAGACAAGGAGAAAGGGTTTGAATCTGGGACAGATGATTACTTAATTAAACCCTTCGAACCAAAAGAATTGATTTTCAGGGTAAATGCCTTGTTGCGAAGATATGGTAATTCGAATGAAGCAAATGTAAATTTAGGTTCCTTATACATAAATAAAAAAAGCTATGAAGTTAAAATCAAGAACAAAACCTTCATACTTCCACTAAAGGAATTTGAGCTTTTATCCTTTCTTGCCGCCCACCCGAACCGGGTTTTTACCCGCAGTCATTTAATTGAAAAGCTTTGGGGGTTAGAGTATGAAGGTGATGATCGAACCGTGGATGTTCATATAAAGCGCTTGCGGGAGAGATTTAGTGACATCGCTGATGATTTTTCTATCAAAACCATAAGAGGAGTGGGATACTCCCTGGAGGTGGAAAACGCATGATCATGAAATCTTTATATAGTAAATTTGCCTTTATTACGATCATGATCATGATTGTGAGCGGTATTGTGTCGTTTTTCATCTCGAATGTCTACTATCAAGTAAAATTGAAGCAGCAAAATGATGAAAAAATCACAAATTTTGCTTTAGAAATGGCTGGCTTTGCAAGCAATCACCCCTCGATAAGCCTTCAGGATTATTTTGGACATATCGGAGTAATTGGTTATCAAATTTTGTTGATAAATCAAGAAGGCGAAAAAACCTATTTTGGTTCTTCCTTCAGGCAAACGAATTTGCCGGAAGGAGTCCAGGAAAGGGTGATGAATGGGGAAGTGTATCATGGAATTCGCCAATTTCCTCACAAAACGTTTGTGACCGGCTTTTTTGCGAATGAATTAACTAATTCCATCGGTGTCCCTTTTCAGTATCAGAATAAAAAATATGCCTTGTTTATTCGACCGGATATTAAACTTTTGTTTAACGAAATGCATATTTTGTTTGGCTGGATTCTTCTCCTATCCATTTTGTTAAGTATTTTTTTGGTTCTTATTAGTACTAAATATTTAATAGAGCCTATAAGAAAACTTAATATGGCAACGAAAGAAATATCGGAAGGTAATTTTTCAATCAGATTGGATATTGAACGAAAGGATGAACTCGGGCATTTGGCTGCCAATTTCACAAAAATGTCTGAGAAGCTGGCAAAAGTCGATATGCTGCGAAAAGAATTAATTTCAAATATTTCCCATGATATTCAATCTCCTCTTGCGAATATTAAGGGGTATTTAAATCTCTTGGAAAATAATGATAAACAGGATCCGGACAAACAGCAATATATTCGTATCATGCATTCCGAAGCAGACAGGTTATCAAAAATGACCAAGCAGCTATTGCTTCTTTCATCAGTGGAAAGTAAAAGAGATTTAATGAATGTAAGCAAAGTGGATATCTCGGGCCAGCTCAAAAGTGTCATTCATCAATACCAATGGAGCATCCTGGAAAAAGGGATTATGATTAGTTACGAGCTCCCGGATGCATGGGTCAAAGGAGATGCTTCTTTACTATACTCTCTTTGGGAAAATCTGCTGACAAATGCCATTAAATATAATCATCAAAATGGGACGATCGATATTGAAATATTGGAAACAGTGTCAGACATACAAGTTGTTTTTAAAGATACTGGTATTGGATTAGATGAAAAACAAATAGAAAGAGTTTTTGACCGGTTTTACCGCGCAGACGCTTCAAGGGAACGTTCTGTTGAGGGTACCGGGCTGGGCCTATCGATTATCAATTCGATTATCGATTTACATCATGGAAAAATTGAAGTAAATAGTCAAAAGGGAAAGGGGTCAGCCTTTAAGGTGAGTCTTCCTAAATTGTAACAAAATGGATGGAAAAAGAAGGCTGGCAATCTAAGATATTGCGAGCCTTTTTATGTTTATTTTGTAAAAATTTCCTTAAAAGATGTTAAAATATAGATAATACAAAAGATTCAAAAAAAGAGGAGAATGTAAAATGAGCTTTGTTCGAGACAAATTGAGTTCGAAGTTTTTCTTTTTCCTCGTGTTTGCTTTTCTGTTAATTCATGTGCCGATTATCGGTAATTATGTAAAAATTATTAATACTCTTATCCATGAATCCGGCCATGCTTTGATTGCGCTATTTAGCGGCAATGTCGAAAGAATATCGTTGTTTATGAATTCAGAGGGTGCGACCTATAGTAATCAATCTACATGGATTGGCAGCTTTTTTACCAGTCTTGCCGGCTACACTTTTGCTTCATTTATGGCATTTCTTTCGTTTTTGCTAATCGGAAGAAAATACCATATTCTTTTGATTGATATTTTGTTAGGTTTTATTTTTTTAAATCTTATATTCTGGGTTCGTAATCCATATGGGATATTTTGGCTGTGTTCGTTTGCAGCAGTATTCCTTTTATTACTTATTAAAGGGAGCAAAGGCTTAAGAGATCACCTACTTATCATGATTGCCTCGATTATGTTAGTCGACTCAGTGCAAAGTTCATATGAAATATTTTACCTTAGTTTGGTTGAACCTCATGCTGCAGGAGATGCTGAGAATCTTACACAATTGACGCATATGCCAGCACCAATATGGGGGAGTTTCTTCTTCCTGCAAGCACTTTGGTTTTGTTACTATGGGTTGAAAAGAGGGTATTATAAAATACAAAATTAGTAAAGGTGGTTTATCAAATGAATGTATTAGACGTAATTCAAACCCGTCGTACCATAAAGAAATTCAAACCTGATGCAGTGAAGGAAGAATTGATTATCTCATGGCTGCAGGCAGCGGCAATGGCGCCAAATCATCGAATGACGGAACCATGGGAGATTCATATTATTGGAAAGGAAACAAGAGCAAAATTAAATCATAAAACGAATTTTGGAAATGCTCCTTTTCTTATGGCAGTATTATCGAAGCATGGAGCAACAAAAATAGAAACGGATGAAAATGCAATGGCTACCGCTTGTTTTGTACAAAATTTTAACTTGGCAGCCTGGGAGGAGGGAGTAGGAACATTTTGGTCCTCGATTGGCGCGAAAGGGAAAAATCGAGAAACGTTAGGTATTCCTGACAATTATGATTTAATTGGCGTACTCGCTGTTGGTTATCCAGGAGAAATACCAGACCCAAAACCAAGGACAACGATTCAGAATAAAATAAAGATCCTGCCATAGAAAAAGCCAACTTTTATTTCAGTTGGCTCTTTTCTAATTACATAGATTGAAGTGTTAATTGACAAGTTTTGATAGATTCCGCATATTCTAAGGCAAGATTATCAATAATCTTTTGGACTGGGAGAATTTCTTTAATTTCATCTACTCGTGCACCAGCAAAAACCAGGCCGTTTTCAACATCTCCATTTACTGAAGTAAGTAGAGAATCAAGTGTACAAAAGCGGTAGGAGCAATTTTTTAAGCAATCCAGACATTTAACGATTTTTAATTTATCGGGACCGCTGATTAAGCTCGTAAAATGATTTTTTATTGCACGTCCTTGTAAACCGACAGTAGTTTTAACTAGTACCAAATCATCTTTTTTAGCATGAACGTATTTTTGTTTAAAGGCTAAGGGTGCATCACATTCTTCACTCGCAACAAATCGGGTCCCCATTTGAACACCAGAGGCGCCCATCGAAAGTGCTTTTGCAATATCGCCACCAGTTAAAATTCCACCTGCTGCTATTACAGGTATCGAGACGGCTTCGATTACTTCTGCAAGAATATCGAACATTGGACGATCGGTTCCAAGATGCCCTCCAGCTTCAAACCCTTCAACCACAACAGCTGCTGCACCCAGCCGCTCAGAAATTCTGGCCAATTTTGCTGAAGAAACAATTGAAATAACTGGAATTCCAGCTTGCTTACCCCATGCATACATATCTCTTGATATGCCGGCCCCAGAAATAATAAAATCAACTTTTTCTTCAAGGGCTGCTTTCATTTTTTCAGTAAAATCATTCATAGCAAATAAAACATTTACTCCAATATATCCGGTATTTTTAATAAGTTTCCGCGCTTGTTTTATATGAGACCGTAATTCCTCAACTGAAATTCCTGTCCCCGAAATAATGCCAACCCCACCTGCATTTGCAACGGCTGATGCCAGTTTGCTTAGGGAGATACCAACACCCATTCCGCCTTGGAGGATCGGTATCTTTGGCATTATATGACCTATTTTAAGTTGTGGAAAATCCAATTCGTAACCCCATTTCAATTTGTATTGTATGAAACTTCTCAAGCATCGTATCATTTTGAATTAGAAATGTATGTGATTTTTGTTACCTGGTCATAAAAGTAGGTTATATCAATTGCTGCAGTATAAGAACATTATTTTTATATCAAACTATAGGCTATGGAAAAAAATTTGGTGGTGGAAGAAATGGTCAAACTTTTTACAGATATAGATTTAGATGGTTTGGGTTGCGGGTTAATCGCAAAAATAGCATTCGGTGAATTGGCAGACGTATCTTATTGTTCCTACCGAAATTTAAATCAAAGAGTGGAAGCGTTTATCTCCAATCCTGGGAATAATGCGGAGGAATTGTTTGTAACCGATCTTGCAGTCAACAACGAGGTGGAGAAAAAACTGGCTGAACGGTTTAAGCAGGGGCGTCATATTCAAATGATTGACCACCATGCGACCGCGATGCATTTTAATGAGTATACGTGGGCAAGTGTAAGGGCGGAGTATGAGACAGGTAAAAAGACTTGCGCCACCTCATTGTTTTATGATTTCCTTGTTAAACATGGAAGGTTAGAGCGAAATACGGCTTTAGAGGAATTTATCGACTTGGTCCGCCAGTATGATACATGGGAATGGGATGAAAATGATAATATCAAAGCAAAAAGATTAAATGATTTATTCTATATCAGGAACCGCGAGCAGTTTGAACAAGAGATGCTAAAAAGGCTGACAGAAAACAGAGATTCATTTGATCTGACTGAAACGGAAAATATGCTTCTTGATATCGAAGAACAGAAGATAAGCAGATACATTCAGTCCAAGAGCAGACAAATGGTCCAAACCTTTGTTGGCGACTATTGTGTCGGAATTGTCCATGCGGAGCAATATTTATCTGAGTTGGGAAATGCATTAAATAATCTTTATCCGTATTTTGATATGATTGCATTATTGAATGTCGGAGGTAAGAAAATGGGATTTCGAACTATTCACGATGAAGTAAATGTAGCCGAATTTGCCCAAAAATATGGCGGCGGCGGCCACCCGAAAGCCTCTGGAGCGGATTTGACAGCTGAAGCATTTGAAACGTTTATTGTGAAAGTTTTTAATCTTTCTCCTCCTAAACCAGATGCAGATCGAAATGAATTTAATGTGAAAGAAGCCTCCTATGGCAGCAGTTATCAGAACCATAAAGGGGAAATCAGTTTTATTCAGCCGAAGGGTAATAGCAGTTACATAGTATTCCATAATGGGGAGAAACTAAATCAATCATTCTTGTCTTATACAGAGGCTGAAAGATTTTTAAAAAGAAACTACGCCTCTTGGCTCCGATATGACAAAGAATATCTTCCATTACTTGCAAGTAATCTCCAGATTTCAATGGAGGAAATAAAAGAAAATTATCCTGAAACAATTAGTAACAGGATTGTGGACATTGTGAACATATAAAAAGAGCTTGGGCAGCCAAGCTCTTTTATTGTTCATTTGACTATTTCAGATAAAATTTCATAAGAACGAAGCCGGGCTTGATGATCAAAAATTTGCGAATTAATAATCATTTCATCTGCCTGGGTTTCATCTAAAAAGGCTTGCAGTTTCTCCTTAACCGTTTTCGGTGAGCCGACAATAGAGGTACTCAATCGGCCGGCTAACAGTGACTTTTCATATTCACTGCAAAGCGAATCGATATTTTCGACAGGAGGCTGGAGCTTTCCAGGGTTATTTCGGATTAATGCTAGGAATTGCTGCTGCATTGATGTTGAAAGCCAGTTAGCTTCATCATCTGTTTCCGCGGCAATCACATTCACTCCCACCATGGCATAAGGCTTCTCGAGTACATCAGATGGTTTGAATTTACTGCGATATAGGGCAAGAGCAGGTTTAGTGTATTCAGGAGAAAAATGACTAGCAAAGGAAAAAGGCAATCCCAATTGTCCTGCTAATTGAGCACTAAAACCGCTGGAACCCAATAACCAAATTGGGACATCCAATCCTTCTCCAGGAATGGCCTTTACATAATTTTTTCCTGATGGATCAAAGTACGCTCGGAGTTCACCCAGCTGCTCAGGGAAGTCATGGCCATCGCTTCGCCGGTCTCTTCTAAGTGCATGGGCTGTCAGCTGGTCTGTTCCTGGTGCACGGCCTAGTCCAAGGTCAATACGACCTGGAAAGAGAGATTCAAGCGTTCCAAATTGCTCGGCAATGATTAGTGGTGAATGATTGGGAAGCATAATCCCGCCAGAACCAACGCGGATGGAAGTAGTGCCAGCTGCAACATGACCAATAACCACAGATGTCGCAGAACTCGCAATCCCTGGCATATTATGATGTTCTGCAAGCCAATAGCGGTTATAGCCCCATTTTTCAACATGTCGGGCAAGGTCTAATGTGTTTCTTAATGAATCAGCAGGAGTTCCTCCTTCAATGATGGGGGAAAGATCAAGGACTGAAAATGGGATATCACTTAGACGTTTGCTGTTGTTTGTATGATTCATATTGTCAGCTTCTTTCATAATAACTTTAATCGGTAATCATAATGAAATTTTAACAGTTCCTTACTACCCTTCAAAATGAAATGCTTTGCCCCAGCCATTTTAAGGGTTAATTAAGAATGGAGTGGTAATTTAATCTTGGGTATATTTG
>NZ_JBALPP010000045.1:0-36109 GCF_036965425.1 Neobacillus drentensis
TTTTTTTAATTTCTTCATTAGGACCGCCCGTCCAAGCTTTAGGAAATAGCACATCTAAGCTTGGTTCGTACATCCATAGAACTCCCATATCTGCTGCAGGAATAACAGATAAGGCATTTTCTAATATTTTCTTTAACAAGTCATTTAAATCTTCGAGTACGGAGATATCACGGATACTCTCCATCATTTTGTTTCTAATATATTTTTCTCGATCAAGCATTACTTGCAAGTAATGTAAATCTATGATTGGTTTAAGTACTTGCTTGCTCTCATTGTTTAGTACGGAAGGTTTACTGATTCTGATGACTATGGTGGTATGATTGGAATAATGATAGTAAATATCGGTGAAATTTTCATAGGTTAGTATTTCTTCATTGAAAAATCTTCTTGGTACGGGAGTTTCCGTGTCAAAATGATTGGATAATACAAGTGAAAAATCTAATCCCTTTATACTTTGCCACACCTCAAAATGGGAGAGGGAGCAGCTATCTATTAAAAATTGTTTGATTTTTATCAAGGTATCCACTATTACACTTCCCCTATAGGACTTATGTGAAACTGAACATAATTTATGTGATTATTATATAGGACTAAACATTGTTTGAATAGTCCAAATTTTTTATACTTAAATAGAATTCAACAAATTTCGCAAGGAGGAACGTTATGGTATCCAAATTATCGCAGAACTGGAAGTATGTCATTATCATCTTGCTATTTTTAGGATGGTCTATTGGAAACTTTGATCGATTTTTCATGAATTATGCGATTTTAGGTATTTCAAAGGATCTCCATTTAAGTGCCTCCCAGACAGGAATTGTTTTAAGTAGCTTTTTTGCAGGTTATGCATTAATGCAAATTCCAGGTGGGTGGCTCGCAGATCGTTTTGGTTTCAGAAAAATCATTGTCATGGCTGTTCTTGCATGGTCCGTTTTCACGATTTTGTCCGGAATGGCATGGTCATTCATGTCTTTAATCCTCATTCGATTTCTTTTTGGAATTGGGGAAGGAAGCTTTTTTCCATCTGCATCAAAAGGTATTGCGAGTTGGTTTCCGCAAAATGAACGGAGCCGGGCTATGTCCTTCATGCTTACTTCCGGTACGATAATGGGAGTAATAACACCAATCATCGGTACCCAGTCTATGCAAACGATCGGTTGGAGAATGATCTTTTATATTGCGGGTGCTATTGGTATTATATTTACCTTACTTTACGTCTTTTTCTTAAAAGAGAAGAAAGGTTCAACTGAAGGTAAGATTGAAAACCCTTCCAAAAATAAAGCGCCATTAAGAGATGTTTTAAAAACTCCGATTATATGGAATTTGTTCCTTGCTTATTTTGCGATTTATGCCGTGCAATGGGGATTAATGGCATGGATGCCAACCTATTTAGTAAAGGCACGACATCTCGACTTAACATCCGTTGGGTATATTTCAGCTATTCCAGCGGTTGCAGGAATTATCGCGATGCTTGCAAGTGGTTATATTTTAGATAAATTACCTGAAGGGAAAGATAAGGTAATTGCAGCGATATTTGCAGTATTAACGGCGGTTTTTCTTTATTTAATGGCTTTTGCGCCAAACATAGCCATGTTTGCTGTCTATCAAAGTGTTGTTACTGTATTCATGTCGTTTAATATTATTCTAATCATCTCAGCTCCATTAAAAATGTTATCAGAAGAGGTTGTAGGAACGGCAAATGGTTTTATTAATACAGGTGCACAATTCGCTGGTGTTCTTACTCCGATGTTAATAGGATTTTTAGTCGATGCTTTTGACGGTTCTTATACAGTAGCTTTTATTATGCTGATTATGTTTGCGCTATTGTGTGCGGGATCTTTATTTTTGATTCGCTCTAAGAAAGAGGTTCCTTCATTCAAACAAAATGCAAGTTAGGAGATGGGAAAATTGACTGCTCTATCAGAAAAAATTACAAGTTTAATAGATGAAAAACGTCCAATGTTTGAAGCGCTAAGTGATCAAATATGGGAGTTTGCAGAAACCAGATTTGAGGAATTTCGTTCAGCTGAGTTGCTTTGCGAAGCAATGGAAGATGAAGGGTTTGCCGTAAAAAGGGGGATAGCTGGACTTGAAACAGGTTTTATTGCCTCCTATGGATCAGGTCATCCGGTCATTGCGATTCTTGGTGAATATGATGCTCTGGCAGGGCTAAGCCAACAAGCGAGCAGCAATACGTTTGAGCCCATAATGAAAAATGGAAATGGCCATGGCTGCGGCCATAATTTACTGGGAGTAGGTTCGTTAGCGGCTGCTATTGCGGTTAAGGATTATATGAAAGAACATAAGCTTGCTGGAACCGTACAATATTTTGGCTGTCCGGCAGAAGAAAGTGGATATGGGAAAACATTTATGGCAAGAGACGGTCTTTTTAAAGATGTGGATGCTGCCTTCTCATGGCATCCTGCCACAATGAATGCTGTCATGAACTCCACTGCCAATGCGGTCATTCATGCACACTTTAAATTTAAAGGGAGAAGTGCCCATGCCGGTGCAGCACCACATTTAGGGAGAAGTGCATTAGACGCAGTCGAACTTATGAATGTCGGTGTCAATTATATGAGAGAACACATGATTGATGAAGCTCGGATTCATTATGCTGTAACCAATACAGGTGGATTGGCTCCAAACGTCGTTCAGGCAGAGGCGGAAGTGACTTATTTAATTCGTGCACCGAAACCATATCAAGTAAAAGAGCTTTATGACAGGGTAGTAGACTGTGCCCGCGGTGCAGCACTTATGACGCAAACGAAGGTAGATTACGAAATTCAAGGATCCTGCCATAATTTAATTCCTAACCTAACTCTTGAAAAAGTGATGCACCAATATATGCAAGAGATAGGAGCTCCCCTTGCTTCGGAACTGAATATTAACTATGCAAAAACCATCTATGAAACTTTGACGGAAGAGGAGAAGCGTGCGGCAGCTTTACAAGTGGGGAAACAGGGGGCCTCTCAATTAGCCGAACGGCCTATTGCCGACTTTATCGCCCCATTTTCTGAAAAAGAAACATTTATGGGAGGTTCTACGGATGTTGCCGATGTTAGCTGGAATGTACCAACGGCGCAGTGTGTTACTTCCACCTGGGCGTTTGGAACACCGTTTCATACTTGGCAGGCTGTCGCGCAAGGTAAAGAAAGCTATGCCCATGATGCCATGTTATTAGCGGGAAAAGCAATTGCATGTACAGCTATTTCAGCTCTTGAAAACACGGAATTACTAGAAAAGGCTAAGAAGGAATTAGTAGAAAGGCTTGAAGGAGAAACCTATGAGTCGCTAATTCCGAAAGAGCTTACACCTCCACAATATAAACAAAAGGTGTATCAATCAATATAAAATTCAGGAGTAGATTTGATAAATCGCAATTTAGGTGAATTTTTCCTAAGTAGGTAGGAAACAGAGAGACGGTTCTTATGCTAAAGGCGTAAGGACCGTCTTCTTTAAAGGGAGTGAGCATATGTCATTTACGAGTTTAAGAGAATTAATAGAACTTGCTGAAAAAGAGAAAACAACTATCGCGGATTTAATGATAAATACAGAGGTACAACAGAAAGGTGATCCTAGAGAGACGATACTTGAAAAAATGGCTGAGCAATTTGCAGTGATGGAGGAGGCTGTCCGTAAAGGAACGATGAGTCCCGTTATGTCCCGGACCGGTTTGACAGGCGGGGACGGGCACCGCCTTCACCAATATGCCGAAAATGGGAATTCCTTTATAAACCCTATGACATTAAATGCTGGAGCGTTTGCTCTCGCGGTTTCAGAGGTAAATGCGGCGATGGGGCGAATTGTGGCAACACCAACAGCAGGCTCAGCAGGAATCCTGCCGGCTGTACTGGTTCATGCCCTTGACAGCGGAAAATTTACCCGTAAGCAAATTGTTCAGTCCATGTTTACTGCCTCCGCCCTTGGCTTGGTTATTGCGAATAAAGCATCAATCTCTGGGGCTGCCGGCGGGTGCCAGGCAGAAGTCGGATCTGCCACAGCAATGGCAGCCGGCACCCTTGTTGAGCTGGCCGGTGGTACACCGAATCAGGTTGGAAATGCTGTTGGAATCGCCTTGAAAAATTCACTAGGGCTGGTCTGTGACCCAGTGGCCGGGCTGGTGGAAATCCCGTGCATCATTCGCAATGGATTACATGCGATTACCGCACAAGCTGCAGCAGATATGGCGTTAGCAGGGGTAGTCAGCATCATCCCTCCGGATGAGGTAGTCCATGTGATGCATGAGGTAGGACAGCAAATGCCAGAATCGTTGAGAGAAACAGGGATAGGCGGTCTTGCCGGAACTCCAACAGGCAAGAAATTAAAAGAACAGGTTTTCAGCGAAAAAACCAGTGGCTGTGGCCCGGCAAAATACCAAAGTGCCTATGAAATTATCGGCCCTGTAATGGTTGGCCCTTCAAGTTCACATACGGCCGGGGCTGTTCGAATTGGGAACATTGCCTACCAGCTGTTGAATGAAAAACCATTATATGTGAGGTTCTCATTAATGGGCTCCTTCGCTGAAACCTACCAAGGACACGGAACAGACTTAGCGCTGTTAGCAGGGGTTATGGGATTATCGACCCTAGATGATGGCATACCAAATGCAAAGGCAATTGCCGAAGAACAGGGCTTACAATATGAATTTACGAAAAGGGTGCTTGGAAGTTATCACCCTAACACCGTTCTTGTAGAATTAACTGGGGCTTCACGTACTGTAAAGGTGTTGGCCAGTTCTTTGGGTGGGGGCAAGGTGGAGGTTCAGGAACTGGACGATTATCCGTTAAAATTTTCCGGAGAGCGGCCGACACTTGTGATCCGCCATAAAGACCGAAAAGGGGTTATTTCTGAATTATCAGCTGTTCTTTACCAAAACGGATTTAACATTGCTCGGATGGCAAATGAACGTTCAAAAATAAATGGTCCGGCAATCACAATTTGCGAAATTGATAATCATGTCGAAGAAACTCTGTTAGCACTTTTAACAAAAGAAATTCCAATTGTTAACGAAATTGTCTTGGTTGAAACTAAATAGTATCCAAAAACAGTTTGTTGTTATGGTAAGTTTTTTCAATCATTATAGGAATTTGAATCAAAATAAAAAGCCTTGAAAAATCAAGGCTTTTTAACGTCCCAAAGAGGATTCGAACCTCCGACCTACAGTTTAGGAAACTGTTGCTCTATCCTGCTGAGCTATTGGGACAGGTAATTCCTAATTTAATTTATTAATTACACATAAAAAGATAATCCCGTCCTGATCTCAGAATGATTAATCAAGAAGCAGCTCGATCAGTACGCTGAAGCAAAATCAATGAAGCATATTCGGACGTGCTGAGCTATTGGGACACTTTTTATAGGAACGTTATTTATTATAAATAGTTAATGGCAAAAGGTCAATAATAAATAGTTAATGTATGGGAAAATCTGAAAATCTACTTATATATATGAAGGGATTTGTTATTTCGTTCATGTTAATTATTGATTAGTGAAATTCTAAAAAGCTTGGTCCCTTGTAAGCCTAGAACCAAGCTTCACTTATTATGCCGTTATAGCAGGTTTATGACTTTTTCCTTTTCTTGCCCAGGCGATCAAAATCGCCAAGATTAAGGCAAAACCTAGGTAGCCCATTGTGGAGTAAACTTTTCCTACAAGTGTAGTGAACCCTATTAGGCTGGCGCCGAATCCCAGTAACCCGGTTACTACTACGGCCGGCTTGAAGGATTTACTTTCTGGTTTAATGAAACGGACTGTAAAGGCGTAGAACATACCAACTGCTGTGTTGTACATCATACCAAGTAAAGCGATCGCCATTAGAATGCCTACTGCCGGGTGAATTTGTGCGGCGAGTTCAAGTGTTGGCATATCCATACTGCCAACGATATCCATTTTTACAAACATTGATAGATTAATTAAGATAATCAATATACCAAGCATAATTCCGCCAACAATACCGCCCATGCCCGCTACTTTACGGTCTTTAATGGTACCGCCCATAACAATCAATAATGCTGCACCCGCGGCGATATTATAGGATACATATAGCAGTGCACCCATAATCCAGTTTGAAGCTGAGGAACTTTGTTCTTTTGCTAATGAATTTGCTTCAGTGAAAGATATATCCATGGTAAAAATAGAATATATTAAAATCACAAATATAATGACCATTAAATAAGGGGTTATGATGGCAATTAAATTAATAATATTTTTTACGTTTAATAATAGAGTAAAGATAGTGGCAGCCACCATAATCACGCTGCCTATCATGGGATCTATGCCGAGCATTTGCTTGAATGTCGAGCCTGAACCCGCAAACATAACAACAGCTACACCGAATAAGAAGAAGGTAATGATAACATCTAAAATGAACCCAATATAACGTCCGCCTAAATAGTAAATAACCTCTTTATGTGATGATGTCTGGAGATCTGAGCCCAACTGTGCCAGTGTGTAGCCTAAAAATGCGAACGCTGCAGCAGCGATAATTCCTCCAACGGTTCCCCAAATACCAAAGCTAGTAAAATACTGCATAATTTCTTGCCCTGAAGCAAAGCCGGCCCCGACAATTAATCCGACGAACGCACCGCCAATTTGTAAACTTTTCTTCATCCTATTCACTCCATCATTTGTAATGTTTTTTCTCCACTGTAAATGCATCTACTGAATCAAGATCAACTTCATAGCCAATGCCGGCAGTTTGAGGTACCTGAATGTATCCGTTTTCCGCCACAACTTCAGGGAGGATGATATCTTTTTCCCAGTAACGATTTGAGCTTGCTGTATCGCCAGGTAAAATAAAGTTTGATAAAGTGGTTAATGCAACATTATGTGCTCGTCCGATCCCAGACTCAAGCATGCCGCCGCACCAAACTGGAATCTCATTTGCCTCACAGTAATCATGGATTTTTCTTGCTTCCGTCAACCCGCCGACTCGTCCGATTTTAATATTAATAATTTTTGTACTGCCCAGTTCTACTGCTTTACGTGCATCCTCAACAGAATGAATGCTTTCATCTAAACAAATTGGAGTTTTTAGCATTTTTTGCAGCTTCGCATGAT
Source organism: Neobacillus drentensis (assembly GCF_036965425.1). Lineage (GTDB taxonomy): Bacteria > Bacillota > Bacilli > Bacillales > Cytobacillaceae > Neobacillus > Neobacillus drentensis_F. Next base: position 7,057 of record NZ_JBALPP010000045.1, read on the forward strand.
CGATGATGTCATCTGATGCTAAAGGCTGTTCAATCATCGTTAAGTTAAACTCATCCAGCTTTTTTAAAAGCTCTGCATCCTCCAAACGGTATGCCGAGTTTGCATCTGCCATAATTGCAACGTCAGGGAACTTCTCCCGCAATGTTCGCATTACTTCAACATCCCAGCCCGGCTTAATTTTCACTTTAATCCGTTTGTAGCCTTCCTTTACATATTCATCGACTAACGCTACTAAGTCGTCAATTGATTTTTGAATGCCAATACTAATCCCAACTTCAATTTTTTCTTTTTTTCCACCGAGTGCAGTAGCAAGAGATTGATTGGTTTGCTGTGCATAAATATCCCAAACGGCGCCTTCAATGGTCGACTTTGCCATATTATTTTTTCGGATGGGGGCAAAAAGTTCACTCACTTCATCAGGATGGTTCATTTCCTTCTTTAATAGTAACGGAATTAAAAAATCCTCTAACATATGCCAATTTGTTTGTAATGTCTCTTCGTTGTACCAAGGGGAATGGAAGGCTACTGACTCGCCCCATCCAATGGTTCCGTCTTCGTCTCTTGCTTCTAGTAATAGAAAGTCTTTGTCTGTAAATGTTCCAAAGCTTGTAGTGAAGGGTGCTTTTAATTTCATTTTTAAATGGCGAATCGTAATGTCTGTAATCTTCATTTTGTTTCTCCTCCTAGTGCTAACGTATCTTTTTTTACAAAAATGTATGAATTGTGTGTTTCATTTGGTTGTAATCGAACAGTGGCATATCCCGCTTCGAATAAGCGTTGGAACTGTGTTCGCGTCTGTATTCGCCAGTCCATCGCAAGTGGTTGGCTGGCGGCTTTTAAGGCTTGAAAATCCTTTGGTACAGTCAATGAATAGGCAGGGTGGTTTAGATCCTCCTCAATGTCCGCAACGTAAACAGGCAGGCCTTCTTCATTAAATGAAATAGTGTTTATAGCTGCAGGTCGCTCCATCTTTGGTAAATGCTTTTCAACAACATAACGACTGGTTAAATGCCAGTGCACTTCAAAGCGGTCTGACGGCAGTCCTTGATTGAAGACGTTCTTCATCTCACCGTAGCAATTCTCTACATAAGTGTCACAAATCCCATTAAGCTTGGTTAGATTTAAATATCCGTTTCGGGTTTCAAGCGGGTCATATGTCCAGTGCATCGAGTCATAGCCTTTCGTAATGGCAATTTCACGTTGCTTAAGCTTAAGTTTTTCACCTATGCCGTGTGAACGGTAATCCTCGTCAATTCCGAGCATATGTGAGCATAAATAGCTTTTTCCATCACGGAAGCCGGCAAAACCATAGCTAAAACCGATTAATCGGCTTCCGTCAAAGGCACCGACCATAATGCCGCCGTTTTTTACTGCCGTTAACGTTTGGTGTGTAGGAGTAGGGGGCATTTCCCAAACTTTACATTCCAGTTCTTGAACTTGTTCCATTTCCTCAATTGTTTTCAGGTCTCGAATGATAATCATTGATTCTCGCTTCTTTCTACATGTTGTAATGCCAATACTAATGCTCTCGTAATAATTTGAGCCCCTGTCAGGAGCCGCTCACGATTAAACGTCATTTGTGGATGATGTAACCCGGGGGTGACCCCGCAGCCAAGTCCAAGCATCGTTGTTTTTAGTTTTGGTCTTTTATAAGCGTAAAAGTGGAAGTCTTCTCCGCCTGGAGTGACAATTTCCGGCGCTAAATGGTCCTTACCTGCTACATCGATAATCGCTTGCTGCATAATCGCTTTTGCCGTTTCATCCACTTGAGCGGCGGCAATATGGGCATCCACTTGGAAATAAATCGAAGCTCCGTACATCATACTCACGGCGGTGATAACTTTTTCAAACCCGGCAATTAATGCCTCCATCGTTTCATTATTTTGAGCCCTTGCGTCAATACTAAAGGTTGCCTTACCAGGGATGATATTTGTTGAGGTGCCGCCTGCTTGAAGCTGCGTCATTTTAATAGAAGCCGTTTCAGCCGGGCTAATCCAAATCCGTTTTATCCCGTCAATTAAAGCGGCAGCTGCCTCAATTGCGTTTACCCCTTTTTCAGGACGGGATCCGTGTGCTTCCACTCCTTTTATGGTTCCGGTCAAAAGTTGTGCAGCCCCATGATAAAGTCCTGGTGCATACGTCCCGTCTTGTAGTTCAAAATGCGGTCTTACATGTGTCCCGAACAGATAGCGAAGCGAATCAACAACGCCTTCCTCCACAAGTGCCTTTGCCCCTTGTGCCTTTTCCTCAGCGGGTTGAAATATAATACGCACTGCTCCTGTTAGTGATGGGGCAAGTTCTTTTAGTAAAAGAATGGTGCCAAGTGCCATTGTCATGTGCCCATCATGTCCGCATGAATGATTGGCGCGGAACTGACCGTCCACTTCCTGCCAGAGAGCGTCGATATCCGTACGGAATCCCACCATGGGAGTCCCTTCGCCAATATCTACATAAAGTCCAGTCATATTTTCAAATGTATATGGTTCAAAACCTTCTTTTCGAAGAAAGTCTGCAATAAATGCGGTTGTTTCAACTTCCCCCCAACTGACCTCCGGATTCCTATGTAAATGTTCGAAAATTGAATTTAAACGTTCAGCTAATGTTTGTTCTGTCACCATTGTCAACTCCACCTGTCCGAAATAAAGCTATATTGAAAATCATCGTACTTAACCCTTTGATTGTTGTAGTAAACTGGATCAAATGTCATCATCCCTGTAACTAATATATTTAAAAAGGAAATGAGAGAAGGCATAAGATCAATGGTTGATAGCTCAGGTTGTTCTAATATAAAAGTGTAGGAGCAATAATTATTGATAGGAGCAAGTTTAGAATCTGTAACAGCCAGAATCGTAATACCCCGTTCATGGAGTGCCTTGGCTATTTGTATTGGTTCTTTAAAATAACGGTGTAGTGAAATGACAATTACCACCGCTTGTTCATCGATTTCCTGGAGGGTTCGAATCAGTTCTGCTGTTTGCGTTTGGATAAGCCTGACATTTGGCCGAAGAATATTCATCGTAAAATGCAGCCACTGAGCACCAAACTCCGATGCACCGGCACCCACAATGTAAATATTTTTCGCTTCATGTAATTTATGTGTTGCTTCATTAAAGAGTTTCTTATTTATTTGTTTGGCAATTCTGATAATTTTAGAGCTATCTTTGTTCATTCCTTTTTCGACAAGGCACTGGTCATTAAAAAGCTTTTTTTTAGAGGACACGTAATTCCCCAGTGTACTTTCAGATGTATGGTTAAAAACAAATAGGGTAATTTCTTTTTGCAGCTGGGAGTATCCCTCGAGCCCAATTGCATAGCAGAAGCGAATAACAGTTGTCTCGCTTGTGCCAGCCTTGTCCCCAACTTCGGCTGCAGAATGGACACCGATAAAGGTTGGGTTTTTCAGCACAAAGTTTGCCACTTTTTGCTGTGCCTTCGATAGTTCATTAAAATGCAGCTCAATCCTGTCCTTGATGGTTTGTTCTTTCAAGAGAAGTCTCTCCTTTAATTATGCATGAAATGAAGTATAAACTTCATTTTTAATGAATATAAAAATAGCACAAATTAAAATTAAAAACAATAAATTTTCGGAAATTTTAAAAAAGAATAGAAACAGAGAGGGAAGGTTAAGGAGATATTCGCTAAACAAAAAAGGACCGGGCAATGCCCGGTGTCTCTTAATTTGGATTGTTTATGGAATGGACAATTCCTGGTCTGCCTCCAACTTTTTGGGTGATTTCTCACGGAAAATAAGCCAGAGGAAAAGACTAAGGATGATCAATAACCCCTCCAACGAAATGATATAGTAAGGATAAGGCCCCAGGACATCCAAAAGGCTTGCGCCATCCGGTTTATGACTTAGGAACATGTAGTTTCCATCTACCAGTTTATTAATAAACATAATGATCGGCATTAATATATTCAAGAACACAAATAGCTTTACAACGGACCAAATGCTCGGGCGGTATCCCTTTGCCCAAGTGAAATACAAAGGAACCCAGATCTCCATTAAATGAGTATAAAAGAAATGAAAAAACCGAAAATGTGGGAAATCATAATTTAATAATGGAGTGAATATTGCCTGAGTGGCACCTAATAATGCCGTAAATAATAAAATCTCATAGATCAATTTTTTTCGAGTCAGCAATAAAATGACCGTGAGGATCAAGCTGATGCTGCATAATTCTAACGGAAATGCATGACTTACCTCCCAGCTTCCATTGACAGTCATCCAAATATGATAGGTTACTTCAATTGCAATTAATGAAACAGCAATTCCAATTTCTGTCCTGCGCCATTTCTCATCCTTCAGTTTATTTCTATAAAGAAAAATCAAAATGGCACCCAGAAATAAGATGGTCATGATAACAAAGTGACTAACTGAGAACATATCAAAATCATAATTTTTATTACTTCGGCCAAACCACTCCATAAATTCACCACCCTTATTTAAATAATATCATGGTCTGGTAAAAGATGGGGGTAGATTAATCGGAATATTAAAAAAATATTATCTTTGATAGACAACCTTATATATTTGAAGAATTAATCAAAGGGATTTGGGTATTTTATAACAATACACCAAAGGAGATTTCATTTATGATAAAACTCGTTTTATGGGCCTTTTTTTTAGTACCATGGCTTTCTCTATTCTTTTTAAAAAACTCGGCTATTCGCAGGTATATGCCAGTAGCCTTGCTTGCAACGGTTATTAACACAATCTTTTACCAAGTCGCTTGGACTCATGGCTGGTGGAAATACAAAGAAACTCTTTTTTCGTGGGATAAGGTAGCACAAGTACATACGGTTTATGGTGTATTTTTGGTAGGGACGATCTGGATTTTTTATTTTACCTTTCGTAAATTTTGGATTTATTTCGTTGTAAATTTGATTACAGATTGTATTTACTCTTTCGGCTTCAGAGCTTTATGGAAGAAGCTAGGAATTACCGCAAGTGGTGGAAACTTGTCACCTCTTGAAGGGATTATGTATATGACTCTAATCTCAATCACTCTTTTCATATATCAACTATGGCAGGAAGGACTGTTTGGGGGAGAAAATAAAATTAGAGAAGAATAGGTTATTGAAAAGGGCTGAGTTTAACTCAAGCTCTTTTTTTGTCTTAAAGAATTGGAAGTAATCGCTGAGTGCCTGACCCTCCATTTATGGTATAATAGTTTGTCGAAGATACTCGAAAGATTAAAACAGTGGAGGTCATTATGGCTGGTTATACGCCGATGATACAGCAATACTTAACCGTAAAGGCAGATTACCAAGATGCCTTTTTATTTTTTCGCTTAGGCGATTTTTATGAAATGTTTTTCGAAGATGCAATTAAGGCATCACAAGAATTAGAGATAACCTTAACTAGCCGTGAAGGTGGCTCGGAAGACAGGATCCCGATGTGCGGTGTTCCCTACCATTCAGCCCCTGGTTATATCGAACAGCTTGTTTCAAGAGGGTATAAAGTAGCGATTTGCGAGCAAATGGAAGACGCCAAACTAACAAAAGGTATGGTAAAGCGTGAAGTGGTCCAATTGATCACTCCAGGAACGCTTATGGAAGGCAAAGGGTTATCAGATAAAGAGAATAACTATATTGCATCGATTACAGCATTTGACGACCAAACGTACGGATTTGCCTATAACGATATTTCTACAGGTGAAAGCAGAGTAACATTGTTATCCAATAACTTTGATGAAGTATTGAATGAATTGGCCGTATTAGGCGCAAAGGAAGTGGTCGTTGCCAGCAGTTTTGATGGTGACCTGCAAAAGAAAATGCGTGAGCGCGATGTCCTTGCAATTTCGTTTGAAGATAATAGTTCAATAGATTTAAATTTTGCTCAATTGCTTGAAGGGTTAAATCAGGACAAGCTCAAGCAAACGGTGGCAAGATTGTTTAACTATTTATACCGTTCGCAAAAAAGAAGCCTTGATCATCTTCAGCCGGTAACAACCTATCAAATTCATCAATTTATGAAAATTGATTATTTTTCAAAACGGAACCTAGAATTAACGGAAACGATTCGCTCAAAAGGAAAAAAAGGCTCGCTGTTATGGCTGCTGGATGAAACCATGACCGCCATGGGCGGCCGGATGTTAAAGCACTGGATTGATCGTCCATTGATTGTCCAAGATGAGATTGAATACCGCCATAAATTAGTGGAAGTCTTAATGAACCATTATTTTGAGCGTCAGGAACTTCGTGAAAAATTAAAAGAAGTGTACGATTTAGAACGTTTAGCAGGCCGGGTTGCGTTTGGAAATGTGAATGCGCGCGACTTAGTTCAATTAAAACGTTCCTTAATTCAGGTACCTTTTTTAAAACAAATCTTAAACAGCATGCAGAATGAAGAAGTAAATAAAATCGCCGGTCTTCTGGATCCCTGTGAAGAAGTGACCGATTTATTGGAACAGGCTATTGTGGAGAACCCGCCGCTTTCCTTAAAAGAAGGAAATATGATTCGTGACGGCTACAATGCCCAGTTAGATCAATATCGTGATGCCAGCCGGAACGGAAAAACATGGATTGCCCAGCTTGAGCGTGAGGAACGCGAGAAAACTGGGATTAAATCGTTGAAGGTAGGGTATAATCGGGTATTTGGCTATTATATTGAAGTCACCCGTGCCAATCTCCATCTCTTAACAGAAGGTCAGTATGAACGGAAACAAACATTAACCAATGCGGAACGTTTTATTACCCCTGAATTAAAGGAAAAAGAGGCGTTAATTTTACAAGCGGAAGAAAAATGCGGCGAGCTCGAGTATGAGTTATTCACGGAAATTCGTGAAATCGTCAAAGAACAAATTCCACGCCTGCAAGCACTAGCGAAAACCGTCAGCGAACTCGATGTGCTCCAGTGCTTCGCACAGGTGAGTGAAGAGCGCCGCTATGTGAAACCGCAATTTTCAACGGAACGCCGTGTGGTAATTAAAGATGGACGTCACCCGGTTGTTGAGAAGGTGTTAAACGCCCAGGAATATGTACCAAATGATTGCTTTATGGACAGTGACCGGGAAGTTCTGTTAATCACCGGGCCAAACATGTCCGGTAAGAGCACGTACATGCGCCAGATTGCCTTGACCGCCATCCTCGCGCAAATCGGATGTTATGTCCCGGCTGATGAAGCGGTGCTGCCGATTTTTGACCAAGTGTTTACCCGAATTGGGGCAGCCGATGATTTGATTTCAGGCCAAAGTACCTTTATGGTCGAAATGTTGGAAGCGAAAAACGCCATTGCGAACGCAACGCAAAACAGTTTGATTTTATTTGATGAGATCGGACGAGGAACTTCAACGTATGACGGGATGGCACTGGCACAGGCCATCATTGAATATATTCATAACCGGATTGGGGCGAAAACACTGTTTTCAACCCACTATCATGAGTTGACCGTATTGGAAGAGGAACTATTAAAGTTAAAAAACATCCATGTCAGTGCGATTGAGCACAATGGCAAGGTTGTGTTCCTTCATAAAATAAAGGAAGGCCCTGCTGACAAGAGTTACGGAATTCATGTAGCTCAGTTGGCAGAGCTGCCTGCTGAATTAATTGAACGGGCCAATGAAATTTTAACAGCACTTGAACAGCCTGAAGTGGTTCAGAGCGTTCCAGTAAAAGTGGTAGAAAAGCCTGCGCAATTATCCTTTTTTGATGAGCCGCAGGAACCAAAAAAGCCAGAACTATCTTCTAAGGAGAAAAAGGTTTTGGATAAAATTAAAGAATTGGATTTATTGGATGTTACACCGCTTCAAGCAATTAACATGCTGTATGAACTCCAGAAAAAGTTAAAGTAGGAGGCGAGCGCGGATGGGCAAGATTATCCAATTAGATGACGCCTTATCAAACAAAATAGCGGCAGGGGAAGTAGTCGAACGCCCTGCCTCTGTAGTGAAGGAATTAGTGGAAAATGCCATTGATGCCGGCAGTACGGTCATTGAAATTGAGGTAGAAGAAGCAGGACTTGCGAAGATTCGCATTACCGATAATGGGAACGGAATTGAAGAGGATGATGTGCTGATAGCTTTTCAGCGGCATGCTACTTCTAAAATAAAGAATGAAAATGATTTATTCCGAATTCGTACTCTCGGATTTCGCGGCGAAGCCCTGCCAAGTATCGCTTCCGTTTCCAGGCTTGAAATGAAGACCTCTACCGGAGAGGGTGCTGGACATCTGGTCGTCATTGAAGGTGGCAAGGTAGAAACCTTTGAAAAAGCATCCAGCAGACGCGGCACGGACATTACGATTACCGATTTATTTTTCAATACGCCTGCCCGTCTGAAGTATATGAAAACCATTCACACAGAGCTTGGAAATATCACGGATGTAGTAAACCGGCTGGCGTTATCGCATCCAGAGGTAGCTTTCCGCCTGATTCATAATGAGCGGAAGCTGCTGCAGACAAACGGGAACGGCGATGTGCGTCAGGTGTTAGCGGCGATTTACGGAATGAGTATTGCCAAGCAGCTTGTGCCCATTTCAGGACAGTCACTTGATTATAAAATTACGGGATTTGCCTCGATGCCAGAAGTGACTAGAGCATCGAGAAACTATATCTCAACCATGATCAATGGCCGGTTTATCAAAAACTATCCATTGGCTAAAGCGATACAAGAAGGATATCATACCTTGCTTCCTATTGGCCGGTTCCCAATTGTGCTTTTGAATATCGAGATGGATCCCTTGCTTGTGGATGTGAATGTTCATCCATCTAAGATGGAGGTCCGTATCAGTAAGGAAGCGGAATTGAATGAACTCGTTACTTCTATTATTAAAGAGGCTTTCAAATCGAAGGTATTAATTCCGACTGCCTATACCCCTGTGAAAAAAGAAACGCCAAAATCGGAACAAACTTCGTTGGTTTTGGATGAGGGTACTCCGCTATCGAATACATCGTTTGTGAAGAAGGAGCCTTTCATTTATAAAGAGCCTGAAGTAACGGTTGATCGACCTTATACTTTCGAACCAAAAGAATCGATTTCTGAATCAAAAACCTGGGAGTCTGTTAGTCCTTTTAGTGAGGTACCTGTAGATAATTATGAGGATAGGGATGATCCTATTTCTGGACTGGTTGAAACACGAATTGAATCTCGGGTTGAGCCACAAACTGTGCTAGAGCCCGAGCCTGTTGAAGACGAAAGCCGGGTCCCTCGTTTGTATCCAATCGGGCAAATGCATGGAACGTATATTTTTGCGCAGAATGAAAATGGTCTTTATATCGTGGATCAGCATGCTGCTCAAGAACGACTTAAGTACGAATACTTCCGTGAAAAAGTGGGGCAGGTGCAGTCCGAACTTCAGGAAATGCTCGTGCCATTAACGTTTGAGTATTCAACTGACGAATACCTGAAGATAAATGAACACTCGGCTGAGCTAGAAAGGGTTGGCGTTTTTCTCGAAGAGTTTGGGATGAATAGTTTCATTGTCCGCTCCCATCCGCAATGGTTTCCTAAAGGTGAGGAAAAACAAATCATTGAAGAGATGATTGAACAGTTACTTTTGATGAAAAAAGTGGATATCAAAAAGCTTCGTGAGGAAGCAGCCATTATGATGAGCTGTAAAGCTTCGATTAAAGCCAACCGTCATTTACGCAACGATGAAATCCAAGCGCTGCTGGACGATTTGCGTAAGGCATCCGATCCGTTTACATGTCCGCATGGAAGACCAATAATTGTGCATTATTCGGTTTATGAAATGGAGAAGATGTTTAAACGAGTCATGTAAATAATGGAGAAAGCACAGTAAAGGCACGTAGTGATGAGCTACGTGCCTTTACTGTTTTGAAAAAACGATCGTTCATTTACCGAGCAAGCTAATTTTTGAAGACATGGGGAATGAAATGCCGTTTCATTTACCGAGCAAGCTAATATTTGAAGACATGGGGCAATGAAATGCTGGTTCATTTACCGAGCAAGCTAATTTTAGAAGACATGGGGCAATGAAATGCCGTTTCATTTACCGAGCAAGCTAATTTTTGAATAGAGCGGTAAATGAAATCCCATTTCATTTACCGGAAGAGGCTTCTTCTGAATAAATTGGGTAATGAACTGCTATTTATATAAAAAAACCGACCTTTTTTGCATTCGAAAGGTCGGTTTTTAAGAGTGTACAATTATTTGGCTAAAGAGATTCCGTTAACGATTTGAGTCAATGCAACATTAATTGGGGTAGCCGGACGGCCAAGAACCTTTTCGAAATCATTGCTCTCAACTTCTAATGCTCCATCGCGGATGCCTTTCTGGATGCCAACTAGGAATGGAATAAGGAAATCTGGTAAGCCAGCACCTTTCATATTATCGGCATAAGTAGCGTCATCCACCTGCTGGACAGGGACTTCTTTCCCTAATACCATGCGAAGGGCAGAAACCAGTTCTTCCTGTGACAATGGCTTGCCGGAAAGCTCATAAATGGTATTTTCATGGCCTTCTCCAGCCAATACTGCTGCCGCTGCTTCTGCGTAATCTTGTTGAAGTGCCCAGCCGACTTTGCCGGAACCTGCGGATGTCACCCATGGAGCTCCTGCGAGGACACCTTGAATGCTTGGAATTTCATTCTCTAAGTACCAGTTATTGCGTAAGAAGGAGTACGGAATACCAGTTTTCAAAATCGCTTCTTCCGTTGCAACGTGTGGAGGGGCAAGGAACATCGTGGTTTCACTTGCATTCGACAAACTAGTATAAGCAATGAATTTGATCCCTGCACGTTCTGCCGCCGCAACGGCATCCGTATGCTGACGAATTCTAGTCTCATTGTCCCCATCTGCAGAAATAAGTAATAAACGGTCAATACCTGCAAAAGCCGCAGCCAATGTTTCTGGACGGTCAAAATCTCCTTGTCGAACTTCAACTCCCCGAGCCTGTAATCCCGCTGCTTTCTCCGGATTGCGGACACTTACCGCCAATTGACTTGCTGGAACAGTTTTCAGAAGCGTTTCTACTACCTTCGTTCCCAATTTACCAGTTGCACCTGTAACGAGCATTTTCATAATCTATTCCTCCAATGTTTGTTTTTTATAAATCAATCTTGTTGGTTGTAATTTAATCGGTTACCTGTAACTATAATAGTTACATTTAGCGTTCCTGTCAACATATAAATTTGTTTTCAATAAGCAATTGTTGCGTAGATAAGCTCTACGTGCCCGAAAAGCGTTCGAAGGAACGAATTGGGTAACGTAGAATTGGCCTATGTGCCTGAAAATGTTCTGAGGAACCGAATTAGGTAACGTAGAAAGTGTCTACGTGTCCAAAAACCATTCCAGAATGGCAACTCGGTCACATAAACTAAATCCAATGAGTTTGTAAAAATTTGTTGTTTTCTATCAATAAATAGCCAATAATTAAAGGTGTAAAATTACACTAATCATTGTATAATGTTGGTAAGAGGGGGGTGAGTCCTTGATCGCATTTAGTCTATTAAGTGCATTTTTACCCATCGTTATCATTATTTTTGTTATCGTTTATGCCGTGAAAAATAAAGAAAAGGGGGAAGAAGCAGTGATACGCCATCTTTATACGTATTTAGTCTTATTTGCTACTCTAATGATGGTCATTGGCGGTGGAATATCCATCTTTATGGCGGCAGCCGATTTAATTAGTCCGCCAAGTTATTACCAGAGCTATGAAGATTTTAAACAGATTAGGGAAGATAATAAAGTGAAAGACGAGAAGGTGCTGACGGAGAAGGAGCTTCGAGCAAGGTACGAACAAACAGTGAAAGATGAAAAAAACCGTGTGAGGGAAAGTGCAAAAAATCAAATCATTAAAAGCCTTGGATTCATCGTAATACCTTTTCCAATCTTCCTATACTTCAACCGAATGCGAAAACAACAAAATGTATAAAAGAAACAGGCTGTCAGACAGCCTGTTTTTTTAACTATTTTACTGCAGCTTGCAGCTTATTCATATATGGTATTGCTTTTCCGGTTCCGATTGCTACAGATTCAAGCGGATTCTCTGCCAATTGCACTGGAACTACAATCTCCTTGCTCAACCATTCCTCCATGCCGTTCAATAATGAACCGCCTCCTGTAAGGATAACACCACGGTCGACAATATCACCGCTTAGTTCTGCGGGACAATCTTCAAGTGTGGCCCGGATGGCTTCTAAAATATGCAATAATGGTTCCCTCAATGCATTTCTAACTTCATAGGATGATAGCTTAATTGTTTTTGGCAATCCAGATACTAAATCACGTCCGCGTATCTCCATAAATTGCTCCTCGTGATCTATTAAGGCGTAACCAATTTCCATTTTGATTTTTTCGGCCGTTCTTTCACCAATCAACACATTGTATTCTTTACGAACGTATTGAATAATATCTTCATCCAGGCGGTCACCGCCGACTTTTATGGAATGACAAGATACTACGCCGCCAAAGGAAATAATCGCGACTTCTGTGTTTCCGCCTCCGATGTCCACCACGACATTGGCAACCGGTTCATCAATTGGCATGCCAGCGCCAATTGCGGCCGCAACTGGCTCTTCAATTAAGGTGATTTTTTTAGCGCCGGCATTTTTCACCGCATCATGAATGGCCCTTCTTTCTACACTGGTAGAACCAGAAGGGATACAAACGACAACATTTGGCTTGCGTAGAGCAAAACCAAGCTTTTTAGAAGCCTTTCGCAAGATATTCTTTAACATTTCAGTGGTAATGTCGAAATCGGCAATAACACCATCTTTTAATGGACGAATTGTGACAAATTTTTCTGGCGTCTTTCCGACCATTTCATATGCTTCCGTGCCGACAGCAACAATATTTTTAGTAGTGGTATCCACCACGACTACAGATGGCTCATTAAGAGCGATCCCTTTATTTTTACTATAAACCAATATATTTGCAGTTCCTAAATCAATACCAATATCAAAATTTGATAAATTTGATAGCATTTTATTCACCTAATTTCCTAATTTATAAATATTTACGGAACACTCACATGACAAATTGCGAGTTATTTTTACAAAATAGTGTACGATTAAGCCTAACATGAATTTGGGGGTGAAAAGCGATTTGTAAATGAACCGTTATCGTTTTGTAAATTTGGACGAAAAATTCATCAGATTGTAATCTAATTGAAAAAAATATATTCATTCGACCAAAAACGCATAGAAAAGAAATTTTTTGTATATACTTATTTGATGTTCAACTGCTTTTCAAAATTGTGTTACGATGAAGAGGTGGAAGGGCAGCGAATGAACTCCTTCCATTTAAAAAAGGTATAAGGCAGTGTGAAAATATTGGATTCAAAACAAAAATTATTAGTCATCATCGGACCAACCGCCGTTGGGAAGACCAAGCTGAGTATTGAAATGGCTAAGCAGTTTAATGGTGAGATTATCAGCGGTGATTCGATGCAAATCTATCGTGGCATGGATATTGGAACGGCTAAAATAACTCAAGAGGAAATGGAGGGAATCCCCCACCATTTGATTGATATTAAAGAGCCTAACGAAAATTTTTCCGTTGCTGAATTCCAATCGCTTGTCAGGGCAAAGATAGAAGAGATTGCCAAAATGGGAAAACTCCCCATTATTGCCGGTGGAACTGGACTCTATATTCAATCGGTCATTTATGATTATCAGTTTTCCGATGTTTCAGGTGATGAACAATTTCGCCAGCAGTTAGAACAACGAGCAAAAGAAATTGGCAATGAGGCACTTTATAAAGAATTATCTGAAGTGGATCCAGAAAGCGCAGCTCAAATCCATCCCAATAATGTCAGAAGAGTGATACGCGCCTTGGAAATTTACCATCTTACAGGTAAGACGATGCAAGAATTTCAAAGGACTCAGGAGCCGGATTTAATGTATGATACGGCACTCATTGGCCTGACAATGGAAAGAGATATGCTTTATGAGCGGATAAATGCCCGCGTAGATTTAATGATGGAACAAGGACTTTTGGATGAAGTGAAAAGCCTGTATCATCAAGGACTTCGGGATTGTCAGTCCATTCAGGCCATTGGCTACAAAGAGATTTATGAATACCTGGATGGGAAAGTTTCCCTTCATGATGCGGTTGAAATTTTAAAGCAAAACTCCAGGCGATATGCCAAAAGGCAATTAACTTGGTTTCGCAACAAAATGGATGTAAAATGGTTTGATATGACTGATGTGAACGATTTCACGAAAAAAATAACGGAAATTTCACATTATGTTGAAGGAAAGCTTCAAGTAAAATCGAATACATATTAGTAGAGATAAAAGAGGAGGATATACAAATGAAAACCACAATTAACATTCAAGATCAATTTTTAAACCAATGCCGTAAAGATAACACACACGTTACGGTGTTCCTATTGAACGGATTCCAATTAAGAGGCCAAATTAAGGGCTTTGATAACTTTACAGTTCTTTTTGAGTCAGAGGGGAAACAGCAATTAGTATTTAAGCATGCTATTTCAACGTTTGCACCTCAGCGTAATGTGCAGCTTGATCTGGATAATCAATAATTTTTTTCGTAAATCTGAGCCCATATTGGATGGGCTCTTTTTTATTTTTCAACTTTATTTAATGAAATGCAAAGGCTTTGAATACATATAAATTGAAGGATTATGTATTCCTTTTTAGTAAAAGAAAAATTTTTAGCGAAAAATTTGCTATCAAAAACCCTACCATACGTATACTGTCTGCAGAATGAGAGGTGAAAGCTTTGGACCAACGTATGCGAATGAAAAGCAACGGCCAAATAAAAGTTGTTCTCAATTCTCAAAAAAGAGAAACTGTAACGAAAGAATTACCTGACTTTCAAGTTGTTCCAAAGGTCATTCCCCCAGAGCATACGGCTTTAAAAGAAATTGAAGAAGAGCTGGCAGCTTTGGTTGGTATGGATGAAATGAAACGAATGATAAAGGAAATTTATGCCTGGATTTATGTAAACAAGAAACGCGAGGAAATGGGCTTGAAGGCCAGAAAACAAGCGCTGCACATGATGTTTAAAGGGAATCCCGGAACTGGAAAAACGACCGTTGCCAGGTTAATTGGCAAGCTGTTTCAAAAAATGAGTGTTTTGTCCAAAGGTCATTTAATTGAGGCGGAGCGTGCCGATCTCGTTGGTGAATATATCGGACATACCGCCCAAAAAACTCGGGATTTGATCAAAAAGGCTCAAGGCGGCATTTTATTTATTGACGAGGCTTATTCGTTAGGACGCGGCGGGGAAAAGGATTTTGGCAAGGAGGCAATTGATACACTTGTCAAGCATATGGAGGATAAACAGCATGAATTTATTCTCATCCTTGCGGGATATTCACAAGAAATGGACTATTTTCTAACGCTAAATCCCGGTCTCCATTCACGGTTTCCGTTGGTCATTGATTTTCCTGATTATAATATTGAGCAGCTGATGGAAATTGCGGGCAGGATGATAATAGAACGAGAATACACCTTTAGTCATGAGGCTGAAAAAAAATTAAAAGAGCATTTAATCTGGGTAAAAGCCGTTTTAAGTCCGAACAGTTTTTCAAATGGCCGCTATGTACGCAATATTATTGAAAAATCGATTCGTGCTCAAGCGATGAGGCTTTTAATGCTAAATAGCTATGATAGGCATGATTTGATGACATTACGAAGCAATGATTTGGTGTTTGAAGAAGATTAAAAAAATCGACGGTCAGACACCGTCGATTTTTTTAATGCGCTCCCAGCCTCCGTATCGGCAGTTTCCAATCAAAGGTGTAGGAAAGAACTCGCAATACGGTGATCAGGACAAATAGTGTATATAATTCCCAGGAGCTTGAAGCGATTTTAAGGCCAATGATTACGCCGGCTAGAATTGCCCAAACGGCATAAATCTCCGATCTTAGGACAATTGGTTTTCGACCGGCTAATAAGTCGCGAATGATCCCGCCGCCGATTCCGGTTAGGACAGCAGCAACAATCACTGCGCTAAGTGGATGATTCATATTTGCCGCGTAAATCGCACCTTGAATGGCAAAAGCAGATAACCCAATGGCATCAAACAAATTGCCCCATTTTTGCCAGTGCTTAAGGAGGTTTGATGGAAATAAGAACACCGCTGTAATCGATAGTAAAGCGATTTGAAAAAATAATCCCTGCTCCCATAAAGCAGAAACAGGTACACCGATTAACAGGTTTCGAATAGCCCCGCCGCCAAAGGCAGTAACAATTCCTAGTATATAAACTCCTAAAATATCATATTCCTCTTCCATGGCTACAATCGCGCCGCTGACCGCGAAAGCAATAGTGCCAATCATACTTAAAACTTCCCATGTCATAATAATCATTTTCCCCTTGTTGTCTTTCATGAAATACTAAAATTTTACCACGCATAAAGAAAAATACAACAATTATTTTTAATAAGGTTGTTATAGGGAAAAATAGAGATTAAAAAGCTTTTTTGTTATGATGAGAGGTAGAGCTTTTTGTGAAGGGAAGGATGTTGATTGGAACAAAAAGATACGAAAGAAAAAGCCATTCTGGTCGGCTGTCAAACGATAGCTGATGATGATTTGCGTTTTCAATATTCGATGGAAGAGTTAGCCTCATTAACAGAAACTGCGCAAGGTGAAGTATTAGTGTCTGTAGTGCAAAAAAGAGATCGTCTTCACCCGGCAACCTATATCGGCAAGGGAAAAGTGGAAGAGCTTGTCGCTTTAGTTGAAGAGCTTGAAGCCGATATCGTTATCTTCAATGATGAGCTATCTCCGAGTCAAAAGCGGAATCTTGCCTCTGAAATAGATGCCAGAATTATCGACCGGACACAGCTTATTTTAGACATTTTTGCCCAAAGAGCACGATCCAAAGAAGGAAAACTACAGGTTGAGCTTGCGCAACTTCAATACATACTACCCCGTTTAGCAGGCCAAGGTACCGCGCTTTCAAGGCTGGGGGCAGGTATCGGGACGAGAGGACCAGGGGAAACCAAATTAGAATCCGACCGCCGGCACATCCGCCGCCGAATCGATGATATTAAAACGCAGCTCGCTGTCATCGTCCAGCACCGGGAACGATATCGGGAACGAAGAAAGAAAAATAAAGCTTTTCAAGTAGCGATTGTCGGCTACACCAATGCTGGTAAATCAACGTTGTTTAACCGTCTGTCTGAAGCGGAGTCTTATGAGGAAAATCAACTGTTTGCCACACTTGATCCAATGACCCGAAAATTAATTTTACCAAGCGGGTTTTTAGCCTTAATTACCGATACAGTTGGATTTATACAGGATTTGCCTACAGCTCTAATCGCTGCGTTTCGCTCGACCCTTGAAGAAGTGAGAGAGGCTGATTTGCTTCTCCATGTTGTGGATATGTCGAATCCAGATTATTTTCAACACGAAAAAACGGTTAATAAACTGCTCGAGGATTTAGAGGTAAAAGATATCCCGCAATTAACGGTTTATAATAAAAAAGATATCCAGCATCCAGATTTTGTTCCGACTGCCGACACACCGACGGCTTTTATCAGTGCATTTAATGAAGAAGACCGCCATGCCCTCAAGATGAAAATGGAAAAGACTATTATCGAAATGATGGATGCTTATGAGGTGAAGGTACCTTCAACAGAAGGAAAACTTCTTTCACAATTAAAAAATGAGACAATTTTAAAAGAGTTGTCTTTTGATGAAGAAGACCAGCTGTATCGATGCAAGGGCTATACATTAAAAGACCATCAAATAACAGGTCAGTTACAGAAATATAAAATATAGATAGGAGTTA
Source organism: Neobacillus drentensis (assembly GCF_036965425.1). Taxonomy (GTDB): domain Bacteria; phylum Bacillota; class Bacilli; order Bacillales; family Cytobacillaceae; genus Neobacillus; species Neobacillus drentensis_F. The sequence continues at coordinate 24,730 of NZ_JBALPP010000045.1, forward strand.
CACCATGTTTCAACAGTTAATAAATGGGGAAAAGCTTCAACCGCTTGTCCAAAAAGTGGAACAGCAAATTGCCGGGGTACACAAAGAAATCGATGAAAAAGCGGAAACCAATCAATTTCGCGTTCTAAAAAGCTTTCAAAAACACAGGGTAAGTGACTCGCATTTTATCCCGTCAACCGGATATGGGTACGATGATATTGGCAGAGATACGTTGGAATCCATTTACGCGGATGTGTTTGGCGGTGAAGCAGGTCTTGTCCGTCCGCAAATCATTTCCGGAACCCATGCGATATCGATTGCGTTATTTGGCGTCCTTCGCCCAGGTGATGAACTTCTCTATATCACGGGTAAACCCTATGATACGCTTGAAGAAATCGTAGGGATTCGCGGGAACGGTGTCGGTTCCTTAAAGGAATTTGGCATTTCCTATGATAGTGTTTCCTTGACCAATGAGGGCGGGATTGATTGGGATGAAGTGGCCAAGAAAATCAAACCGAACACAAAAATGATTGGTATTCAGCGCTCAAAGGGTTATGCTACCCGTCCATCGTTCACAGTTCCTGAGATCGGTGAAATGATCTCGTTTGTAAAGGAAATCAAGCAGGACGTTGTGGTATTTGTAGATAACTGTTACGGAGAATTCGTTGAGGAAATAGAGCCATGTCATGTCGGAGCTGATTTGATGGCAGGTTCTCTTATTAAAAATCCTGGCGGCGGCATTGTGAAAACGGGGGGATACATTGTTGGCAAGAAGAAGTGGGTCGAGGCATGCTCTTACCGGATGACTTCTCCTGGGATTGGAGCCGAAGCAGGGGCTTCTCTTTATAGCCTGCAGGAAATGTATCAAGGGTTCTTTCTAGCTCCGCACGTTGTAGCTCAAGCACTAAAAGGAGCTGTTTTTACAGCTGCCACGCTTGAAAAATTGGGAATGAATTCATCGCCGAAGTGGGATGTGAAGCGGACAGATTTGATTCAATCGATCCAATTTGATGACCGCGATAAAATGGTAGCCTTTTGCCAGGCTATCCAATTTGCCTCCCCAATTAATTCCTACGTTACCGCGCACCCAAGCTACATGCCGGGGTATGAAGACGACGTCATTATGGCGGCGGGAACCTTCATCCAGGGAGCAAGCATTGAACTGACCGCTGACGGCCCAATCAGACCGCCATATGTAGCTTATGTCCAGGGCGGTTTAACCTATGCCCATGTAAAAATGGCTGTTTGTCTGGCGATTGATCAATTGATTGAAAAAGGATTAATTGAAGTGAAGTAGGAAAATATACATGAAGGACCGCAGTTTCATGAGTCAAGCCTAAGAAAGAACCAAACCGGTAAATAGGAGAGGCTCCTAATGCCCTTTTGGACGGAAAAACCATCGAGCTGGTAATTAGGAGAGGCTCCTAATGCCCGTATGCGCGGAAAAACCACCAAAACGGTAATTATGCGAAGGTACTATTAACCGTCAACCTAATAAATCAAAGTATTTGTAATTAAAACGGTTCCGCAGAGGTAACAATAATAATAATTCAAAAATCATGTTAGATTTCCTCACATAAGATTGACATATTATCTAACGTCAAATATAATGACAATATGATAGATTGTAAGGGAGGAGAAATTTGGTGAGTGGAAAGGAAATTCGCCGTTCCATGCCGCTGTTTCCCATCGGAACTGTCATGCAGCTAACTGAGCTGACAGCAAGGCAAATCCGTTATTATGAAGAACACCAATTGATTTCTCCAGCAAGAACTGAGGGAAACAGACGGCTATTTAGCTTGAATGATATTGATAGGCTTTTAGAAGTGAAAGATTTAATTGATCAAGGAGTCAATATGGCAGGAATCAAACAGCTTTTCTTGGTCAAACAAGAACAAGCCAATGTCCTTGAGCAGCATGCCGATAAGGCAAAACGCGAGTTAACAGATGATCAGTTAAGAAAATTGCTGCGAAACGAATTGATTCATTCTAATAGATTAAATCGTTCCTCACTTCGTCAAGGTGATATGTCACGCTTTTTCCATTAAAATTTTTTTATGAAAAAATTAGGGGGATTGAAAAATGCCAAAGTATTCAAGAGAAGATATTCAACGTCTTGCTAAAGAAGAAAATGTTAAATTTATTCGTCTACAATTCACTGACATTCTAGGAACAATTAAAAACGTTGAGATTCCTATTAGCCAATTAGAAAAAGCACTTGATAACAAAATGATGTTCGACGGATCTTCAATCGAAGGATTTGTTCGTATTGAAGAGTCTGACATGTATCTATATCCAGATTTAAGCACTTGGGTGGTATTCCCTTGGACCGCTGAAAAAGGAAAAGTTGCCCGTTTAATCTGTGATATCTATACTCCAGAAGGAAAACCTTTTGAAGGTGACCCGCGTAACAACTTAAGAAGAGTGTTAAAGGAAATGGAAGACCTTGGTTTCACTAATTTTAACCTTGGACCTGAGCCAGAATTCTTCTTATTTAAATTAGACCAAAAAGGTGAGCCAACACTAGAATTGAACGACCAAGGCGGATACTTTGACCTTGCTCCAACAGATTTAGGGGAAAACTGCCGTCGCGATATCGTTCTTGAACTAGAAGAAATGGGCTTCGAAATTGAAGCTTCCCACCACGAAGTGGCACCTGGTCAGCACGAAATCGATTTCAAATATGCAGATGCCTTAACAGCTTGTGACCAAATCCAAACATTCAAGCTTGTTGTTAAAACAATCGCTCGTAAGCATGGCTTACACGCAACATTCATGCCAAAGCCATTATTCGGTGTTAACGGATCTGGTATGCACTGCAACCTTTCTTTATTCAAAGATGGCAAAAATGCATTCTATGAGCCAACTGGCGATCTTGAAATGAGCGACACTGCACGTCAATTCATCGCAGGTATCCTAAAGCACGCTCCTAACTTTACAGCGGTTACTAACCCAACTGTAAACTCTTATAAGCGTCTAGTTCCTGGTTATGAAGCACCTTGTTATGTTGCATGGTCTGCTAGAAACCGTTCACCATTAATCCGTATCCCGGCTTCCCGCGGACTAAGCACTCGTGTTGAAGTACGTAGCGTAGACCCAGCTGCTAACCCATACCTTGCTATGGCTGTTCTATTAAAAGCAGGTCTTGACGGAATTAAGAACAACTTAACTCCTCCAGCACCAGTAGACCGCAACATCTATGTAATGAGCAGGGAAGAAAGATTAGAGGAAGGCATCATTGATCTGCCTGCAACTCTAGCTCAAGCTTTAGACCAATTAAAATCAGACGAAGTAATCGTAGCTGGTCTTGGAGAGCACATCTTAGAACACTTTGTAGAAGCAAAAGAGATCGAATGGGATATGTTCCGCACCGTCGTTCACCAATGGGAACGCGATCAGTATATGTCAATGTATTAAGATTGAAAAGTCTTGTCGCTTTTTTAGCGTCAAGACTTTTTTATTTGTTAAAAAAAAATCCTTCGTACGGAAACCGACTTCATTTGCCTTGGAAGCACAGATTATTGGATTTTAGTCAATGAACTGACATTTCATTTATCCTGGAAGCCGTTTTTCATGTACATTGGGCAATGAAATACTCTTTCATTTACCGAAGCGATACATTTTCATGCAAGTCGGTCGATGAACCGTCCAAACTGAAAATAAACAAGACCTTCTCTAAACAAAAAACCAGCATCTTATCATTCAGATGCTGGTTTAAACCAAATTTTATTTCTCTTCACTATTCTGTTTAATCAATTTAAAACCCGAAAGTGCAGCATCACCTGCAATCCCGGCAACGAGTGAAAAAATAATATTCTCAACATAAGAATTTGGAGCTGTATACAAAACGAGGAGAAGGGCTGCAACTGCACCTAGAAGCATTTCTTCTAGAAAACCGAGATAAAGGAACTTTTTTGTTTTCCGAGGCATAATAATTTTACCATGCTTACGAACATGTCCAATAATCCCAACCGTCCCACCAATCACTAAAGAGAAAATAATGTCAATGAACACTTCTTTCTCACTCTCCTTAAGCCTGGATTTTTTTGACCTAAGGTAAATCTTGGTGTATTACCATTATACTAAACTTGGAAACTCTTGAGCATGGGAAAAAATACTGAATTTTCCAAATTTACGCAACGTGTAAATTATTTATCGAAAATTTTCCCAACAATTACTACAGTGAAAAAAAGGGCCGGCAAGTGAAATGCCGACTCTTTTTTAATGAATATGTCTATATACTCCGATAACTTTTCCAAGAATAGAAACATTTCGTAAAATGATAGGATCCATAGTTGAATTTTCGGGCTGCAGACGGATGAAATCTTTTTCTTTAAAAAATCTCTTACACGTAGCTTCGTCATCTTCTGTCATCGCTACAACAATATCCCCATTATTCGCTGTTTGCTGCTGTTTAACGATGACATAGTCTCCATCAAGAATTCCAGCCTCTATCATACTTTCACCCATGATTTCTAGCATAAATACGTGTTCATCAGCAGGTGCAAGTCTTTCTGGAAGTGGAAAATATTCTTCCACGTTTTCAATGGCTGTAATAGGTAATCCCGCTGTTACCTTACCAACCACTGGAACATTGACAACATTGTTTCTTGGGATATGAGCAAGCTCATCTACTTCCAAAATTTCGATTGCTCTAGGTTTTGTTGGATCCCGTCTAATAAGACCTTTACTTTCTAATCTAGCTAAATGGCCATGTACAGTGGAACTGGATGCAAGTCCAACCGCTTCGCCAATTTCGCGTACGGATGGAGGATAGCCCTTGCTCTTAACCTCACCTTTTATGAAATCCAGGATATCCTGCTGCCGCTTTGATATTTTTACCATGATAAAATGCACCTCGCCTGGTTAATGTTGTCTTAATTATATCATGTTCGCTCTTTTTATACAAACATAAGTTCGAATTTGTGGTTGACAACAAACAAATGTTCGAATTATAATGAATCTATCAAAAGCGAACGTATATTCTAATTAGAGGTGTTAATCATGAAAAAGATTTGGAACCAATACTCATTTGCTATTATTCTAATGTTTATAAGCTGTTCATTTGCCTTAATCCTATCTATTCAGTCAAATGCCAATGAAAAGGATAACTTTATAAAAGTAACTGTCTCTGAAGGTGATTCACTTTGGGAGCTATCCGACCAATATGCCGGCCAGCACTCACTATCCAATAAAGAGTTTGTCAGCTGGGTGAAAAAGCACAATAAAAATGTGGGAGATCAAATTTTCCCTGGTGATAAAATTATGATTCCAATTAGCAACGAAGCTCCAGATTCAACACAATTTGCAAGTGCAATTGAGGAATAAATGGTATGAATGCAATCATCTACTGCCGGGTTAGTACAAATAAAGAAACGCAGGAAACCTCATTACAGCGTCAGGAAGAAGAACTAATACAACTTGCAAAACAGCATCATTTTGAAATTGATTCAATAATTAAAGAACAGGCAAGCGGCTATGACTTTGAAAGAGACGGTATCCTTCATGTTTTGGAACGGATAAAGGATAAAAAAGTACAAGCCCTACTAATTCAAGACGAAACACGTCTTGGAAGGGGAAACGCCAAAATTGCACTCTTGCACTGCATTTTAAAAGAGGGAATTAAACTTTATAGTATTTCCCACAATGGCGAATTACAGCTATCAGAGTCGGATTCCATGGTATTGAAAATTGTTAGTATGGTGGAAGAATATCAAAGAAAGCTTCATAATGTAAAAATTAAGCGTGGAATGAGAAGGGCTGTTGAACAGGGCTATAACCCCCAAAAAAATTTAAAAAACCTTGGAGAAGCTTCAGGACGAGAAAAAATCGAAGTTCCTGTTGAGGAAATTGTAAGATTAAGAAAGAACAATTTAACCTTCCATGAAATAGCCGCTGTTTTAAGAGGATTTGGTTATAATATTTCCAAGGCGACCGTTCATCGAAGATACCAGGAATATATGGAATCCCAAGATGAGTAGACCTTTTGCCTTGTCAGAAGGTCTTTTTTTTAGTAAAATCAGTTGCTATGTACACAGTTTTTATGAAAGTTGGTGTTTAAATGCTGTCCAAAGAGAAAATGGCAAGAATTAATGAGCTTGCGAGGAAAGCGAAAGCAACCGGATTAACGGAATTAGAAGCAAAAGAGCAATCCAAACTAAGAAGTGAGTATCTAGCAACTTTTCGTTCCAATATGCTTGATACGTTAACCAATACAAAGTTCGTTGATCCATTAGGAAACGATGTCACACCAGAAAAACTTAAAGAAAGAAAGAAAAATAATCTTCATTAATTCAAGGAATACTATTTTTTGTATTCCTTTTTTATATGGATCAAAATAAGAAACAAAACGAAAATTAATTTCATTTATTAAGTTTATTGGTTGAATTAATTTCGGTAGCAATATAATATTAAGATGTATTCAAGTGATGCAGAAAGGATGTAATTCATGTTTAATACTATTGATGATTTATCCGTTACTTCCATTCGTACTCTTTCCATAGATGCGATTGAGAAAGCAAACTCAGGTCATCCGGGAATGCCGATGGGTGCTGCGCCTATGACCTATACATTGTGGACTCGCTTCATGAACCATAATCCGAAGAATCCACATTGGTTTAACCGCGATCGATTTGTATTATCTGCAGGCCACGGTTCTGCGTTGTTATACAGCATGCTTCATTTATCCGGTTACAACTTATCTATGGAAGATTTAAAGCAATTCCGTCAATGGGGAAGTAAAACTCCTGGACACCCAGAATATGGCCACACTGAAGGTGTTGAAGCAACAACTGGTCCGCTTGGTCAAGGTATCGCAATGGCAGTCGGTATGGCAATGGCAGAACGTCACGTAGCAAGTGTTTATAATAAAGACAATTTTGAACTTGTGAATCATTATACATACAGCATCTGTGGTGACGGAGATCTAATGGAAGGTGTTTCTGCCGAGGCTGCTTCTCTTGCAGGTCACTTGAAATTAGGACGTTTAGTTGTACTTTATGATTCAAATGATATTTCACTTGATGGTGACTTAGATAAATCATTCTCTGAAAGTGTAAAAGATCGCTTCTTATCTTACGGCTGGCAGTATGTTCGTGTAGAAGACGGCAACAATTTAGAAGAAATCGCAAAAGCGCTAGAAGAAGCAAGAAGCGACCTTGACCGCCCTACTATGATTGAAGTTCGAACTGTAATCGGTTATGGATCACCAAACCGTGCCGGTACTTCTGGCGTTCATGGATCACCACTAGGTGCTGATGAGTTAAAATTGACTAAAGAAGCATACAAGTGGACATTCGAAGAAGATTTCCATGTGCCGCAGGAAGTATATGATAACTTCCAAAAGCTAATTGTGGAAACAGGTGAGAAAAAGGAAAAAGAATGGAATGACCTTTTCGCACAATATAAGAATGAATTTCCAGAATTGGCTAATCAACTTGAGCAGGCATTAAATCAAGAACTTCCTGAAGGCTGGGATAAGGACATTCCGGTTTATAGTGAAGGAAAAGCACTTGCAAGCCGCGCTTCTTCAGGTGAAGTTTTAAATGCAATTGCCAAAAACCTGCCTACTTTTATTGGTGGTTCAGCTGACCTTGCCGGTTCCAATAAAACGATGATCAAGGGAACAAAAGATTATATGCCAGGTTCTTACGATGGCCGTAATTTCTGGTTTGGCGTTCGTGAATTCGCAATGGGTGCTGCTTTGAATGGTATCGCTCTTCATGGCGGTGTACAAGTATTTGGAGGTACTTTCTTCGTATTCTCTGATTACCTTCGTCCAGCGATTCGTCTTGCTGCATTAATGGGCTTGCCTGTCACATATGTATTTACTCATGACAGTATCGCGGTTGGGGAAGATGGTCCAACACACGAGCCAATCGAACAGCTTGCTGCACTACGTGCAATGCCAGGCTTGTCAATCATTCGTCCTGCAGATGGAAATGAAACTGCTGCAGCATGGAAGCTAGCTGTTGAATCTAAAGACACTCCAACAGCACTTGTTTTAACACGTCAAGATCTACCGACATTAAAGGATACTGACACTAACGCATACGAGGGCGTTTCAAAAGGTGCTTATGTTGTTTCTCCATCAGATAGAGAAACTCCAGATGCATTATTACTTGCAACTGGTTCTGAAGTAAGCCTTGCAGTTGAAGCTCAAAAAGCTTTAGCAGGTGAAGGTGTTCATGTTTCTGTTGTAAGCATGCCATCATGGGATCGTTTTGAAAAGCAATCCCAAGAATATAAGGACTCCGTACTTCCTAAGAATGTGAAGAAACGTCTTGGAATTGAAGTAGGCGCATCCTTCGGCTGGCACAAATACACTGGTGATGAAGGCGATGTTTTAGCAATCGACAAATTCGGAGCATCCGCACCAGGTGAAAAGATTATGGAAGAATACGGCTTCACAGTAAGCAACGTAGTTGCCCGCGTGAAAGCACTTTTGCATAAATAAAATATTTTTTTAGAAGAGGACGGATTATTCCGTTCTCTTTTTTTGTTTCAGAATTCACAATATAATTTTTTACAAAAATTTGAACTTTTTAAAATAAAAAAGGAAAGTTCAGAAATATCACCGAATTCATAAATTTATTAAGGAAACTCCCAATCGACAAAAATAGTGAAAGTTTTTGCCGCCGTAAGACAAATGTTTTATTTCTGATTTTTTATAATAGATAAAAGGGTTGACAGCGAAGGAGAGGTTTGTGTGAGAAAATATCAACTATATTTAATAGAAGATGAATTTGCCGCCCATTACTTCGGAAGAGAGAGGCTGTTTTATCAGCTTTTTCAGGAACATCAACATGCTAAAGGTGAGCTTCAATTTATAACGAAAAAACAAATTGACTATATAACCAAAAAAGTGGAGGTATTGAAAATCCACAATTTGATTCAAAAGCAGCTGGGGAGAATTAAAGGATTTAGAGCCGATCATGGTGCATACTATATTGAATTAAGTGGAAAACTAAGTACGGCAAAATTAGAAGTTTTTCAAGATTTAATAACAGTCGAGGCGCAAGGAAGCTATGAGGCAGAGACAGCTTATTTCGAAGTGCTTCGAAAATGTGAATCTTCCTTTTTGGCGATTGATCTTGAACATCAACGCTTTGGCTGGTTAAAGCCGATTAAGGAAAGAAAATTAATCTAATTGCAAGAGGATATTGTTTTATGCCGTTTTATTTAGTACACTGTAGTATGGTAGACAACATGAAGGAGGAAGTTTTATGATGTACGTTCTAGTTGGTATACTAGCATTAGTTGCTGGTGTAGCACTAGGATTTTTCATTGCTCGCCGATATATGATGAGCTATTTAAAGAAAAATCCGCCAATCAATGAGCAAATGCTTAAAATGATGATGATGCAAATGGGTATGAAGCCTTCTCAGAAGAAGATCAACCAAATGATGGCTGCAATGAACAAGCAGCAATCTAAATAAAACCCAGTCGTATCAACGGTTTGAACATAATTTATAAGCAAATATAGGACAAGTTTTCGTACAACATTTTGTTGTTGAGTGAATCTTTCATTATAAATTTGTATTATTTTGCTTTATCTTCATCAAACTAATCCGAAACCACTTTTTTATTGGAAACTTAACCAATGGAGGGTGGTTTTTTGTGTTATTGAATGATAATAATAGCCCTCCATTACTGAAGGGCTATTAATTAATTAGCAAAAGAAGTGTGTTTTGTTTTCCATTTCTCCATTGCAATAAATAACCAGAAACTATAAATCCCCAAAGTAATTACACACAAAAGCCGCCATTTAATCCAATTTCCGAATAACCCTATTGCTGATCCAGTAAATTGTAATCTTCTCCCATTAATCACAGTATGCCTTGTTTTCCATCCTAAAATCATTGTAATTGCCCAAGGATAGCAGATTCCTAGAGTAAAGACAGTTTCGATAAACAGATAAAATGTCATTTTTTAGGATAAAGTGTCTAACGAAACCACCTATAATACCTAGTAAAAGATGCTAAAATTAGTTGTATTTTACTAATTGAGGGGGTTTACCATGAAGTTTAGAAAGATTAGTAGTTTAGTAGCTTTATCAGCGGGAATAATGTTGCTAGGTGGTGTTAATGCAAAAGCTGAATCACCTTTTGATTCTTTTAAGGGGCAACTTGATAAAGAAAAAGCCCAAAGTCATGTTGTACAAGGCTTTAATAATTCTAAGCTCGATAGAATGTTAGATTCACAACGGACTAAGGGATTATTTAAATCTCAAAAATCAGATGTTTCAAAAGCGCAAAAATTTTCTGAAGGGTATTCAACTCAAGAACTGACTGGAAATTATCTTAGCGAAGTTGAGCCAAATGATTTCGTTGATGAAGCTGACTATCTACCAAGAGGAGATATAATGTTAGGTACGTTTTACCATGATATGGACCTTGACTCCTTTGCAATAGAAATTCCACAAAATAGTACAATTGGGATCATTGGAGCAATGCCCACGGATTCACTCTCTGATATTGGATTTGTTCTAACAGATGAATACGACAATATTATTGATCCTGGAGCAGCACAATTTGATGATCACCTTATGACAGCAGGGTATAATCTGCCAGCAGGAGTGTATTTTATTCGTGCCCTAAATATCGGTGAATTTGTAACAAATGATGAATATGCTATAGCTTGGGATTACATAGATCAACTGCCATCTCAAGATGTCACTCCTCCATCCGCACCGCAAGTGGATCGTATTGACGACAATGATACGATTCTTACAGGAACAGCAGAGTCAAACTCTACAATTGAAGTATCGACTAATGGAGGAGTAATTAGCAGTGCTGTTACTGGTACAGATGGTAAATTTGGTGTTTATCTCCCTAATGTTTATCCAGTTGGAACAGTATTTAATGTTACTGCAACTGACCCAGCAGGAAATACAAGTACAGTAACAACTGTTCGTGTTGTTAGTTCTGTCCTTAATGGTTGGTTTGTAGAGGGAGGCAAATCTTATCATTATACAAATGGAGTAAAAGATAAAGGTTGGTATTTGGATAATGGCAGATGGTTCTTCCTTGATAAACAAACTGGTGAGAAGAGAACGGGATGGGTTCTGGATGGTGGTAAATGGTATTTCCTAGATTCCTTCGGAGTTATGAAAACAGGATGGGTCTATACTGGTGGAAGCTGGTACTATTTAAGTGGTAATGGTTCTATGAAAACAGGATGGCTTAAAGATGGTGGAAGTTGGTATTACCTAAAATCATCCGGTGCAATGGCTACTGGATGGGTTCAAGTCGGTACAAAGTGGTACTATTTATATAGCAATGGTAAAATGGCATACAGCACTTGGATTGGAAAATACCGATTAGGTGCAGATGGTGCTTGGATTAAGTAAATTAGTTCAAAACATTTAAAGAGAGTGGCTGAAAATAAACTGGCACCTTTG
>NZ_JBALPP010000046.1:0-18170 GCF_036965425.1 Neobacillus drentensis
TATAAGGGGGGCAACCACTGTCACCACTCAAAGTTTGTCGAATGATGAACTGAATTTTTAATAGGAGTTGCTTAAAATGAGTTTGCATACGTTCGCTTGGATCTTGCCATTAGTTTTTCTGTTGTATCAGATTGTCATTGATTTTTTGGATTTATATCCCTTCAACGATATTAACTCACGAGACAAACGGCTGAGGAAATTTGAAGTTTTGGGCAATTATCCGCCTCTTATCATCATTGCAGCTTGTTTTTAGTTTGATAATATGATTGCGAACTGGGTGGGGTATTCATTAACCAGCATCATCCTGATTATGCACTTATTCGCTTGGTGGCTGCCGTATTTCTTTGGATTCCCACTGGCGGTCAAAGCTGATTACGAGAAATATTTTAGCAGGACATATAAAATCCTTCCTCCTATAAAGGATCACATCATACCGGATGTTGAACATATTGGTGTTGGCGTCCTATTACTAACCACTTTGTTAATTCAGAGCTGGTATATGTTTTGATGGTGCCACAAAACGAAACCGAGGAATACTCCCGGTTTCGTTTTGTTTTATTATGTCTTCAGTTTCCTTTTTTTGTTAAAATAGACAAACCACCACGAAAAATAGACAAAACCCCTTAAAAAATAGACAAAGTGCCATGAAAAGTAGACAAACCCACGCAATTAGCGGATAACTTGATGCAATCAGCGGATGAACTCTTTTCATTGGCGGATAACTCCATCCAATCAGCGTTTAGCTAATTCAATTAGCGGATAACTTGCCCCAATCAGCGGATAAGCTCCTTTCATTGGCGGATAACTCCATCCAATCAGCGTTTAGCTAATTCAAAAAATAGACAAACTAGCCTTAAAAATAGACAAACCCTCCAGAAAGGGCAAAATTTATAATTTCAACCCTGTCCTGCTTTTAAATCTGCGTAATAAAATATGGCTTTCCACTCGTGTGATGCCTTCCAAACTATATAATTCCTCATTTATAAAGTTTTCCAGCCGTACAAAGTCTTCGACCAGAACGTGCATATGTAAGGTACTTGGCCCGGTCATCTGGTAGCAGCTTGCTACAACGGGATTATTCGCTAAGGTTTCCGCCACTCGGACCAGGGAGGCCGGCTCGCAATCCACCTCGAAGAAAGCGGAAACGCCTTTTCCCACTTTGTCGGAATTAATGACGACCGTAAATTTTTCAATCACGCCATTTTCAATTAATTGAGAAACCCGTTCACGGATGGAAACACGGGATAAGTTCAATTCTTTGCCTATATCAACATATGACATTCTGCCATTTTCACTTAACAACTGTAGTATTTTTCGATCGACTTCATCTAGTATCATCAGCCCACCACTTTTCTTGTTTGCTTAAATTATAAAACAAAAGTATTTATTTGTAAAAATACATATTTCGTTTGTAAGGCAAATAAGATAAAATTGTTTACAAAAGGAAATTAAATGATCCTCTTAACATACGATATGAATGAAAGGAGAACATCATGAAATTTGATTACTTAGATTATCCATATCCCGAACAGCCACCATTGCCAGGAACGGGATGGTCGCCACTTCTCAGCCGTTAGCTGCACAAGCTGGCCTTGATATTTTAAAAAAGGGCGGAAATGCTATTGATGCGGCAATTGCTACGGCTGCCTGCTTAACGGTGGTGGAGCCGACCTCTAATGGGATTGGCGGCGATGCGTTTGCGTTAGTCTGGACAAAAGGCGAGCTTTACGGCTTGAACTCAAGCGGCCCGGCACCAAAAAGCATCTCGATTGAAGCGGTGAAGGAAAAGGGGCATGAAAAAATGCCAACGTTTGGCCTTGTGCCTGTAACGGTTCCAGGTGCACCGGCTGCATGGGCAGAACTGTCCAGACGGTTTGGTAAGCTGCCATTAACTGAGGTCCTCCAGCCTGCCATTGAATATGCAGAAAAGGGATACCCGCTTTCCCCTGTATTAGGAAAGTACTGGAATTCTGCTTTTAATAGATTTAAAGATTTGTTTACAGGCGATGAGTATAAAGGCTGGTTCGAAACCTTTGCTCCAGATGGCAAGGCACCGCAAATCGGGGAGATTTGGAAATCAGAAGGCCATGCAAGCACACTGCGCGCCGTTGCGGAAACGAAGGCTGAAAGCTTTTACCGCGGCGAATTAGCGGAGAAAATTGACGAATTTTCCAAGCAGCACGGCGGCTTCCTTTCTAAAGCGGATTTAGCGGCCTATAAGCCACAGTGGGTCCAGCCGATTAAAGTGAATTACAAAGGCTATGATGTCTGGGAGATTCCGCCAAACGGCCAGGGCATTGTTGCCCTTATGGCGCTTAACATCCTAAAAGGCTATGATATTGCGGAAAAAGAATCTGTGGAAACCTATCATAAACAAATTGAAGCGATGAAACTAGCCTTTGCTGATGCCAAGAAATATGTGACAGACCCAGAAAAAATGTCCGTAACCTCCGAGCAATTATTATCGGAAGAATTTGCGGCAGCAAGAAGAAGTTTGATTGGGGATTCAGCGCTGACGCCTGAACCAGGGACTCCTCCAAAAGGCGGTACTGTTTATTTAGCAACTGCCGATGGCGAAGGCAATATGGTTTCGTTTATCCAAAGTAACTATATGGGCTTTGGCTCAGGAATCGTGGTTCCGGGAACAGGCATTGCCCTGCAAAAACGCGGCGCAGATTTTTCGTTGGATCCGTCGCATGAAAACCGCCTTGAGCCGGGTAAACGGACGTACCATACGATTATTCCTGGTTTTTTAACGAAGGATAATGAAGCGGTTGGACCATTCGGTGTCATGGGCGGATATATGCAGCCGCAGGGGCATGCTCAAGTTATTATGAACACGATTGATTTCCATTTAAATCCGCAAGCGGCCTTGGATTCACCAAGATGGCAATGGATGGAGGGCAAGAAAATTTTAGTTGAAAACACCTTCCCTACCCATATTGCACAGGCACTGGCAAGAAAAGGGCATGAGATCGAAATTGCTTTAGAAGGCGGTCCATTCGGAAGAGGACAGATCATTTGGCGTGACCCAAGTACAGGTGTGCTTTCAGGCGGAACAGAATCGAGAACGGACGGTACGATTGCGGCCTGGTAAATCCAAAAAAGGTGTTGAATAAATAATGAAACAGCTTGATATCAGTATTGCATTTTTTCGATCTGGGATCTTAGGCTACGGGGGAGGGCCCTCTTCGATCCCGCTCGTTCATAAAGAGGTGGTCGAGCGGTTTAAGTGGATGAATGATGATGAATTTGCGGATGTATTAGCCTTAGGGAATACGCTGCCAGGTCCGATTAATACCAAAATGGCAGGATATATCGGTTACCGGGTCGGAGGGTACTTGGGAATGATCAATGCCATCCTGTCTTCGATTCTCCCAACCATTTTACTCATGATCATTTTGCTTACCTCCTTGTCCTCTGTGAAGGACCTGCCATGGGTGGCGGGAATGACCAAAGCTGTTGTTCCGGTTGTAGGTGTCATGATGGCTACGTTAACCTGGGATTTTTTCAAGAAATCGTATCAAACGCTTGGAAAAATAAAAGCAGGTTTAGTTGTTATCGGCAGCTTGCTATTATTACAGGTTTTGGGGATTCATCCAGGAATCCTCATTGCAGCGATCTTAATTTTTGCCCTTGTTAAAAAGGATAAAGCCCCTAAGGCTGCGGAAAAAAATGTGGAAAGAGGGGTGGGATGATGTTATATTGGCATATTTTCCTTGCCTTTTTCATACCAGGAATCGTCGGTTATGGCGGCGGGCCATCATCGATTCCGCTTGTCGAAAATGAAGTTGTCGGTCATTACGGCTGGATGACGGTTCAGGAGTTTAGTGAAGTTTTGGCGCTTGGCAATGCCCTGCCAGGGCCGATTGCGACGAAAATGGCCGGTTATATTGGCTATGAGGTGGGCGGAGTCATCGGTTCGGTGATCGGAGTGTTTGCGACCGTTGCCCCTTCGTTGATCTTAATGATTGTTCTGTTAGGTATATTATATAAGTATAAGGAATCACCGCGGGTGAAGCGGATGACGACCTATATCCGTCCGACGATTGCGGTTCTGTTGGGTGTGATGACGTTTAACTTTTTCTTTACGTCCTACCATAATTCTGGTGTGCTTCAAACGGTCTTCTTAATTGCGGCGAGCTTGTTGCTTTTGGAAAAATTCAAGGTGCACCCGGCCTATGTGATTGTAGGCTCGTTAGCTTATGGGGCGCTGTTTTTATAAAAGGGTGTAGCAGGAGGATAACTATGTTAGTAAGTCGGTCCAATTTGATTTATGCGTTTAGTAAGGAAAACAAACCGGTTTTACAGGTGGATTCCGGCACACAGGTTGTCATCGAGACCTGTGATTGTTTTGAGAACCAGATTGTTTCAGAGGACGTTTCTTATCATGCGATGGATTGGGATAAGGTCAATCCGGCGACTGGCCCTATTTTTGTGAATGGCGCTGAGGCCGGAGATATTCTTGCTGTTACGATTGATGAGATCGAGCTTGCGGATCAAGGGGTAATGGCGGTTAGTCCTGGTATGGGGGTACTTGGTGACCGTATTGAAGAATTCGAAGCGAAGCTCATCCCGATCCGAGGCGGCAAGGCGGTTTTTAATGATAAAATTGAATTCCCTTTAAACCCGATGATTGGGGTAATCGGGGTGGCGCCAAAGGATGGAGCTGTTTCCTGTGGGACGCCAGGTTCCCATGGCGGCAATATGGATAATAAAATGATTACCACAGGGGCTACCCTTTACTTTCCGGTTCATGCAGATGGTGCGCTGTTTGCGCTCGGCGATTTGCATGCTGCTATGGGGGACGGAGAAATTGGCGTGACGGGAATTGAAATTGCTGCCAAGGTAACCGTCACTTTAAAGGTCATTAAAGGATTTAGTATTGAAAATCCAATTTTGGAATCGGAAGAATTTATTAGTACGATTGCTTCTGAGGAGACGCTGGATCTGGCGGTTAAGCGCTCAGTGGAAGACATGGTTGCCTTTTTGGAGGATCGGATTGATCTTTCTTTTAATCAAATCAATATGTTGTGCAGTGCCGTTGGCCAGACGCAAATCTGCCAGGTGGTGGACCCACTGGTCACAGCACGGTTTCTTTTTCCAAAGTGGGTTTTGGGGAAGTATGGATCTGGAGTTATTTAAACCGAGGGGGTTTCCCTTCGGTTTTTTTTCTAGTTATTGTTAAATTGTCCAAACCATCTGAAAAAATGTCCAAAGCACCGCAAAAATTATCCAAAGCACCCAAAAAAATGTCCAATCATTTCTAAAGAGCCTCACAGTCCTCCATCCACATTCTATTTTGAAATATAATTCCACAAAAAATATAATAATACTAAAATGACAAGACGAAGGGGAAATAAAAATGAAGTATCCACTATTGGCAACGGACCTAGATGGGACATTATTAAACGATCAAAAGGAAATTGCTTTAGAAACCATCGAGGCGATCCAGGAGTACCGCCAAAGAGGCGGAAGAGTCGTGATTTGCAGCGGCCGCACGCCGCTTTCAACCAAATGGATTGCCAGTACCATCGGCCTTAAGGGTGAGCCAATCATTGCTTATAATGGAGCGATTCTCATGGATGAGCACGGAGAAATCAGTGCGCAATCCGTTTTTTCCATAGAATCGTTAATCAACTTTTGGGAACTGTGTGTGGCAGAGGGCATTTATGCGCATTTTTATGAAGGGGATACGCTCCTGGTTCCGCAAGTGAATAAATGGAACGAACGATGGATTGAAAATAACATTCCTACTCTTGAAAATTCAGGGGGCAGCCGACAAAACTGCGAGCAATTCCGGAATCAGTGCCAGGTGAAGGTGATTGATAATATTTACCAATACCTGAAGGAACACACACCAGGCATTACTAAAATTGCCGTCTTTGATGATCAAGACAAGCTCGATGATTTTTCCAAACAAATCGTCGACATGGAAATCAGCAGCAGTTTCGATTTTCTTAACTTAGAAATTACCCCGAGCGGTGTGACAAAAGCATCCGCGCTGGTCAAACTCGCCGAAAAACTCGGGATCCCCATTTCACAAACCGCAGCCATTGGGGATAATTATAACGACTCGCTTATGCTTAAAGCAGCTGGCCTGGGAATTGCCATGGGAAATGCACCGGAAAAAGTGAAACAATTGGCGGATGAGGTAACCGGGGGAAATAATGAAGCGGGGGTTGCTCAGGCGATTCGCCGTTATTTATTAGAATAAGATTTTAAAATAACATTTCAATATTTTCATAAAAATATTGAAATGTCGTTTCAAACGGAATATAATAAGGGTACAGGTAATCGCTTACATCTTAGACAAACTAACAGGAGGAGAACGCAGCAATGAACGAAAATCTCGAATTATTAACGACCGAATCGCGAAATGAACAATCGATGCAGATCGATACAGCCAATCCTTTTGATATATTACGAATCATGAATGAGCAGGATCAATTGGTCGCATTAGCGGTCAAGGAAGTGTTGCCAGAAGTGGAGGCAGCGGTTCAATTTGTAGTGGCTTCCTTTAAAAAGGGCGGACGCCTCATCTATATGGGCGCAGGCACGAGCGGCCGTTTAGGCGTACTGGATGCCGTCGAATGTCCGCCGACCTTCAGCACGAATCCTGAAATGGTTCAAGGTCTGATTGCAGGGGGAGAGGGCGCGTTTTTAAAAGCAGTAGAAGGGGCAGAGGACCAGCCAGAGCTTGGCGAGAGTGACCTGAAAGAGCTGGGGCTGACAAAGGACGATACCGTCATCGGTATCGCAGCCAGCGGCCGGACGCCTTATGTGATTGGAGCGCTACGCTATGCACGAAGCCTTGGCGCGAAAACCGTCGCACTTTCCTGCAATAAAAATGCGGCGATTAGCAAAGAAGCCGACCAAGCCATTGAAGTCATTGTCGGGCCAGAGGTACTAACCGGTTCGACGCGTTTGAAATCGGGCACGGCCCACAAAATGATTTTGAATATGATTTCCACTTCCTCGATGATTCTTTTAGGAAAAGCTTATGAAAATTTGATGGTGGATGTACATGTGAGCAACCAAAAGCTGAAGGAACGCGCAATTGGCATCATCTGCAAAATTACCGGAGTTTCCTATGAAACGGCTTCGGAAACATTAGAACAAGCTGATCTGCAGGTGAAAACGGCGATCGTCATGATTAAGACGAATACAACGAAACAAGATGCAGAACAATTATTAATAGAAGCAAATGGTTATGTGAAAAAAGCAATCCAATTGTAAAAGGTGGTCCTTGATGTGGCAGCAGGCGGTTTAAAAATGATTCAAAATATGCTGGAACAGCTTCCGGCTTCAGAGCGAAAAATTGCTGAGTTAATTCTTGAAAATCCGCAAACGGTTTTAAACAGTACCGTACAGGACATTGGCGTGCAGGCCCATACAAGCGGTGCCGCCGTTATCAGATTGTGTAAGTCACTAGGATTAAATGGTTTTCAAGATTTAAAAGTGAGGATCGCTGGGGATTTAGTGAAGCCGGTCGAACAAGGTTATCGAGATATCGAGCCGGGTGAATCGTTTTTCTCGATTGTTCAGAAGACAACCTCAAACAGCATCCAAAGCATCCGCGATTCCGAAGAGATGATCAATTATGAAGAATTGGAACGTGCTGTTCACACCTTGTCGGCTGCCCAAAATGTTCATTTCTTTGGCATCGGCGCATCTGGCATTATCGCGAAGGATGCTCAACAAAAGCTCCTTCGGATTCATAAAAATGCGACCGCTTTCACGGATACCCATCTTGTCGCTACTTTAATCGCGAATGCCAGTCAGGAGGATGTCGTGTTTGGGATCTCCCATTCAGGCGAAACCTCTGAAGTGATAAAAATTATGACACTGGCAAAAGAACGCGGCGTGAAAACGATTAGTTTAACGAAATACGGACAATCATCGGTCGCATCCCTGGCGGATATTAAACTGTTTACCTCTTATTCCGGCGAGGCGCCTTTCCGAAGTGCCGCCACGTCATCGCGGCTTGCCCAGCTATATATCATGGATATTTTGTTTTTATCGATGGCTACGGTTCAATATGAAGACACAATCAACTCGATTGATAAAACAAGAGAAGCCATCCGGTTTATTAAGGAAGGTAAATAATCCTTTCGGGGGGTGATGTGACGTCCATTCCGATCCATTAAAAAATGCTTTTTTTCGTTAAGATTGATGCTTGTGCCGCGTTCAAATGTCATTTTAGTATAAAATGACACTCCGTATCGGAGGAATCGAATTTATCGGCGAATATCACAGGTTTATCGGCGAATTTCCAGTTTTATCGGCGAATTCAACCACTTTATCGGCGAATTTTCCATTTTATCAGCGAATCGCACAAAGCAACCATCTTTAAGAAATCAGCAAAAAATAAAACAACAGAGAGAGGGGAAAGAACATGGCTGGAGAAAATAAAATTTTAGCAGAAAAGATTCTCGAACAATTAGGCGGCCCTGCGAATATCGGCAATTACACACACTGTATGACAAGACTTCGTGTCACACCGAAGGATGATTCAATTATCGATAAAGCGGCCATTAAGAAAATAGATGGGGTCATTGGGGTTGTCGAAGAGGAAACCCTGCAAATTATCCTTGGCCCTGGAAAAGTAAATAAAGTGACTGAGGAGTTTGGCAGATTAATAGATGCTGCCGGCGGAATTGATTTGAAAGAAAAGGCCGCGAGCAAAAAGGCGGAAATTAACCAAAAGAATGCCACACCATTTAAGTTGTTTTTACGAAAAATCTCTAGTATTTTCATTCCGTTAATCCCGGCTCTTGTCGCATCCGGTTTGATCACAGGGATCACGAAAGCAATCGTTCAGGCGGGATGGCTGGCAGGAGATTCGCAGCTGGCTACGATTTTGTCTGTCATTGGCGGCGGTTTATTTGGTTACCTTGGGATTTTAGTGGGGATCAATGCAGCGAAAGAATTCGGCGGTTCACCAGCACTTGGAGCGATTGCCGGTATTTTGATTATTAATCCGGCTGTTGCAGGTATCAAATTGTTTGATACTGCGCTGCTTCCTGGACGCGGAGGCTTGATCGGTGTCCTGTTTGCCGCAATTTTCATTGCCATTGTAGAAAAACGAGTTCGCAAGTTTGTTCCACAATCACTTGATTTATTTATTACACCAACGGTTGCTTTATTGATTACTGGTATTGTAACTTATCTTGTTTTTATGCCGCTTGGTGGTTTTATTTCAGACGCAATTACAAAAGGATTAACGTCTTTACTTGATATGGGAGGTATCGTTGCTGGCTTCGTCCTTGGGGCAACCTTCCTGCCGCTCGTTGTAACGGGCTTGCATCAAGGCTTAACCCCAATCCATCTTGAATTGATCAATTCATTAGGCAATGACCCGCTTCTTCCAATCCTGGCAATGGGCGGTGCAGGCCAAGTCGGTGCGGCGTTTGCAATTTATTTTAAAACAAAGAAAACTCGCTTAAAAAGAGCAATTGGCGGGGGACTTCCTGCCGGTATTCTTGGTATCGGGGAGCCGTTAATCTTCGGTGTAACGCTGCCATTAGGCCGTCCCTTCTTAACAGCTTGTTTAGGAGCCGGTGTCGGAGGTGCGTTCCAGGCAGCCTTCCATGTGGCCACGATTGCAGTAGGGGTATCTGGTTTACCGCTTGCCTTCCTAGTAGTAACTGGTCAGGTGCTGCTATATTTAGTAGGGGTCGTCATTGCTTATGCCGCTGGTTTTCTGTTCACTTATTTATTCGGTTTCAAGGATGAGATGGCTGGTGAATTTGATTGATCGGCATTTCCTTCTATTTAAATGATCCTTTGGCGGAAGAGCGGATTATTTTTGCAGGAAAAATGGGTGTGAAGCGGGCGTTTACCTCGCTTCACATCCCTGAAGAGTCTGGGGATTTAGCCGGGCGTGCGAAAAGATTGCTGCAAACGGCAAAAAAAGCTGGAATCGAGGTTTACGCGGATGTGTCGGCGCGAACGCCTGCTCATTTGGGATTGGAAAGCCTGTCTTCATTAAAATCCTTAGGGGTTGGCGGTTTACGGCTCGATGATTTTTTTGATAATGAAACGATTTTGGAGTTAGCGAAGGATTTTAAGCTCGCGCTTAATGCCAGCATTATGTTTGAAGAAGAGCTGCGTGCTCTGTTGGATGGCGGTCTTGAGGCAAGTCAGCTGCTGGCCTGGCATAATTTCTATCCAAGGCGCGAAACGGGATTATCGGAATCATTTTTTCAAGCGCAAAATGAACTTTTTGGACGGTATAGCATTCCGGTTAGTGCGTATGTTCCTGGGGACGGCGAGAAACGTGGTCCGCTGTTTGAAGGACTGCCGACTTTGGAAGAGCATCGTGGTGTTGACCCGTTTGTGGCGACGCTGGAGTTGTTCCGGGCCGGTGTCAGTGATGTTTATATCGGCGATCCCGAGGTCAGTGAGAAGCTTCTTGGGAAGTTATTGGATTTTGATCGTAATGGTTTGATTTCGATTCGCGTTGAAGGTTTCCAAGAAGGTGAGTTCCGGCTCCGTCCTGATTTTTCCCGCGATGTGTTAAGATTCATGGATACGAGAAGTTCGGAGGCAGTAGTCCCTGAGAATACGGGAGTGCGGCCTAGGGGAACGATTACGAGGGACAATGACCGTTATGGGCGTTATCGAGGCGAGGTGCAAATCGCGCTTCATGATCTGCTTGCGGATGAGCGGGTGAATGTAGTTGGCAGGGTTATCGAGGCAGATTTGCCGCTGCTTTCCTTGCTGCAGCCAGGGAAAATGGTGAAATTAATTCAGGTTTGAACCAAGGAATATATTCCTTTGGTTTTTTTGTGTTCTCGGTCATAAATTGGGAAGGCCCCAAATGCCCGAGTGAAGGAGAAATTGCCACGGACGGTAATTAGGAAGGGCTCCTAATGGCCGAGCGGAGGAGAAATTTGCATGGAAGGTAATTAGGAAGGGCTCCTAATGCCCGAGCGGAGGAGAAATTTGCATGGAAGGTAATTAGGAAGGGCTCCTAATACCCGAGCGGAGGAGAATTTAGCCTGAACGGTAATAAAGAAAATCCCCAATCTTATTTTTTGAAAAAAATGAAACTAATTTCATGCTTTTTCAGTCTTAAAGGTGTTAGAAAGGGGGTAGCGGTTAGGTGCCTAAAGTTGATATTGCAGATCTGCCATATAATCTAGATAAAGAAAAACACATTAATGACCTGATGAATTTGTATTCCCAAAAGGTCTACTTGCTGGCCTATTCTTATGTGAAAGACCGCGGGCTTGCGGAGGATATTTCGCAGGAAGTGTTTATCAAATGCTATAAGTCTCTCCAACAATTTAGAGGTGAGTCGCAGATTTCGAGCTGGATTTATCGGATTACGGTCAATACAGCGAAGGATATGCTCCGGTCGAAGAGCTTCAATGTCCTTAAGTTCCCGAAAGCCTTTTTTGAAAATTTTACAAAGAGTCAGAGCCCGGAGGATGAGACGATTGAGCAGGATGAGCGGGAAGCGGTTCTGCAAACCGTCCTTAGTCTGCCCACCAAATATCGCGAGCTTATCGTCCTTTATTATTTTCAGGATGAAAAACTAGAGGACATTGCGGAGATTTTGAATTTAAACCTTAATACGGTGAAAACGAGACTATCAAGGGCTAGGGCAATGTTAAAAGAGAAGTTACATTCTTTTTCAGGAGGTGAGCTGCTTGGAAAAAGATCTTAAAGAAGTAAAAGAATACTACCAGCAACATTATTTCCATGGCGAAATCGCTAATAGAATTAAAGAACGGGTTCATCAACAGATTCAACCGAAGCGGGTTAACTGGGGAAGGCGGCTGTTCTATTTAGGCGGCGCGGCAGTGGCAGCCTTCGGATTGTTTGTGGTGTTGGCCTTTTTCTCGCCGGCAGTGGCCGAGGTGGCGGCAAAAGTGCCATTTTTAAATATGCTTTTTAAATCAGAGCCGATTTCGGATGTCATTCTCTCGAATCTCGCCGAAAAAGGGTATAAAGTCGATGGAATCGGCGTTCAATACAAGCCAAAGAAGGTACTGTCTGTAAGGCTTCAGGGAACGGAGGAAGAAGTCAATAAGGATAAAGCGGAAGTGAAGAAAATTGTGAAAAACCTGCTGATGTCAAGAGGTTTTGATGCCTACGGAGTAAAGGTCGAAGTATCCCAATTTACACCTCCAGTACTAAGCGAAGAAGAAAAGAAAGTCGAGGAGTTAAACAATCAGGTATTTGCTGTTGTATCCGACGTACTAAAGAGCTATGGAAATGAAGAAAGCGTAGGATTAGTGGATAAGACGATTGAAATCAATTTGCCGAATACGGAAACGAGAAAGGAAGAGATCAAGCAAAAAATCCAAAGCCAGCTTGCAGAGAAAGGGCTTGGAACGTACACGGTTAACGCTGTCGTGTATAATGTCAAAAAAAGAGAGCGTGAAATGCGCTGGTCGCCCATCATTACAACCATTGCAGATGGCATGTTCAGCAGTAAGAAATATAAAGTAATCGGAGTAGGATACACAAATCGCTCTGCTGAATTTATGCAAATTACGATTAGTACATCGGTATCCTCCAAAGATGCCGATTATGAAGAAGTGACAGACAGAATCGAAGACACCCTTCGTGAATTCTTAACCTCCAAGGAAACAAAGGAGATCATAAAGGATGATGCTTATAAAGTATTCATTCGTTCGAAGGATAAGAAAGAGAGAGTGATTACGAGATAGTAAAAAACAAAAGACTCCATTTTACAGGAGTCTTTTGCTTTTATAGCATTGATTCTTATTTTAAATCAAGATAGTGGTCATACATTTCCAGATTCTCTAGAAGTTCGTGTTTGTAGGCAAGCAGCGCTTTTTTGACGATGGAGCTATAATTTTCATTGCCAAGCTCCTCATTGCATTCATCCAGTTCCTTGTTTTTAACTAGTTTAAGCTCACTAAAAATATTTATTAATTCTCTCCCCATCTTGAAGCCTCCCAAGTTTTTAATCTATTTCTTACTATAAGGATAGACAAATTTTTCATAGATTAAACGGGAAGCACATTTTATTTTGATGCTAAGTTCTCCCGATTGACCGCTTCGGGCGGCTGTTCCATCCAGCCGTTATTAATCATGATTTTTGCACCCTCTTCTACAAATAATGAGATATTCATTAACGCTCTTGTGTACATGAACCCGATATCATGTCTTCCATTTACAGCTGCGGAATTTCCAAATGCCCGAATCTTCATCGAGAACATATCTACCTTATGAAACAACATTAATTTATCCGAAAAGGGTGAATGGGTAGATGCTGTGACTAAATGGTCAAGAAATGACGGCGCTGGTAAGTTTTCTTCACTCAGCTTATGCATATACCGCTCTAAATCTTTATGTGTAATATCTCTGCCTTTTAAAAATAAATCTCGGACCTTTTCCGATTTTACTACTTGACTAAAACCTACGATCAGCGCTTTGCTCGCCACGTTATTTTCAATATTGTCATAAAGATGGGTGATTTCCATGGCGTGTAAAGGCCGTACTTGACCAAAATACCCATTTAGAAAATCTTGATGGACGAATGTTACTTTTTCCGGTATCGGAATGGCAGGCGGTTTCATAATAAACCCTTTTTTCATTAATACATCATTTATGTGTTCCACCAATTCAATGGTGGAATTCATGCAGTGAATAAAAAATTCCTTTACATCCTCTCGATACATTAGAGGGATGGCTACGCTATAAATGCTGAGCCCCGCTTTTGCGGCATATTTTAAATAATGGACGTAGAACTGATCTTCAAATAACCTGGGAGCACCAAGATTAACATCCTCATCTGAAAAACCAGCAGGAATCGGAAAGTTTTCCTTTTTAAAAATTCCTGTGATTGTACTCATAAATTCCGCTGTTAATGATAGAGCATGATTCAGCAGTTTTTTTATATCTTCATCGTCTACGTGTTGCAGGTAGTATCTTAAAATACAAGAAGACATGCTATTTCCCATATAGGTCGCCCAAAGCTTCGCTATTTCGGCTGCCGTTAGTTTTTCGGATACGGAAACTTTTTCGGATACGGAACCTTTTTCTGAAGTTAAAAGTTTTTCGATGGAATTAATCTTTTTGGAACCAATCTTTATTGGTTTAATCATTTTTGCCAAAACATTCACCTTACCATTTTTTAGTTATATTGCTCCTTTTGGAAAAATTTATTCGTTTGTTGGGGCAAATGAATTTACTCGAATTTGAAATATATACCATTAAACGAATTATTAAAGGGCTAGATCCAATTGAATATGGCCCTTGCCTTTAATATACTAAGATTAAAAATATTAGATTAGGTAAGGAATAGGGATTCCATGAATAATAAGAAATTTGTCATTTTAATAGTGTTGGTATTGGTATTGCTCCTGTTGCTGGTGAATGCCGGGAAGTTCCTGGTTGTAGAGGACGCCGTTCAAAAAGCAGACGCCATTATTGTACTAAGCGGGGACCGCGGCGAACGCGTGGAAAAAGCCGCTGAGTTGTATCATCAGGGATATGGCAAGTATTTTGTCATTTCAGGCGGCATCATCTATACCGATGTGACGGCTGCCGAGTTGATGAAAAAGCATGCATTAAAGCTTGGCGTTCCGGAAAGAGCCATTATTTTGGAGGACCGTGCTGATAGCACCTATGAAAATGCTGATTTCACCCGGAAGGTCATTAAGTCTTATCCAATCGATTCTGCCATTGTGGTTTCGTCCAATTATCATATGAAAAGAGTTAAAATGATTTTTGACCGGGACTTTGAGCATAGTGGAGTCAAGCTTTATTACGCCGGGGCGAAGGATCGTTATTTTAACAAGACGAAGTGGTGGAGTAATAACAAAAGTGTCATGATTACCGTTAATGAATATATAAAAATGGCGGGGTATGCCTTAGGGAAGAACTATTGAGGGGGATATCTGATGGGGACAAGTAAATTCATTGGTGTTAAGCAAGTGCCGTATCAATTGGCACGACAAGAGATCAGGACAGGGGACCTGTTATTTTGCAGCGGCCGCCATATTGTTAGTGAATTGATCAAGAAGGTTTCGGATTCTATGTTTAGCCATGTGGCCTTGTTATGCTATTGGAATGATCGCATAGTAGTTTTAGAAAGTGTTGAGAATGATGGGGTCAGGGCTGTTCCGTTGTCTCATTACCTTTATAACTATGAAAATAGTAACAAAAAGTATAAGGGTGAATTGTACTTGGCCCGGCATGAAGAGGTGGGCAATCCACATTTTGATTTAGGAAAAATCAATAAAATGCTCGGAAATGCAGTGGACTTGCTGAATTACAATTATGATAAAGACGAAATCGCCCGGATTGTGGCCCGCGTCGGTTTAGGGATTGGCAAGCACAAGGATGATAAAGCGTTTATTTGTTCGGAATTTGTGGATGTTTGCTTCAAGCAAATGGATATTGTATTTGGGCGCGATCCAATGGGGTTTATTTTTCCAGAGCATATTGCCGCGGATGCGAAGGTTAGGCCGTTGTTTGAAATTCAGCCGTAATCGGCGGGGGGGATTTCCAAATCTTGTCTAAATGGACAATCCAACCCTAAAAATAGACAAAGCAACTAAAAAAATAGACAAAGTGCCCTCAAAAATAGACAGAACCCCCAAAAAAATAGACAAAGCACCTTGAAAAATAGACAAAGCTTAAATATGGAATCACCCGATTGGTAAGAATATCATGAGAAAGGGGTATGGATATGGAGTTAACGATTAAGTGGAAAGAGAAAATGGCGTTTTCGGGGGTGACTCCCTCCGGACATGAGATTACCATGGATGCGGCTCCCGAGGTGGGGGGAGAGAATTCCGGCGCCAGGCCGACGGAGCTGCTGCTGCAGGCGGTTGCGGGCTGCACCGGAATCGACATTATTTCCATCCTGCATAAGATGCGGCTTGAGCCTACGTCTTTTCATATGGAGGTTAAAGGCGACCGTGCCGAGGAACATCCAAAGCGGTTTACAGCTATTAACATTCATTATGCGCTAGAAGGGCAACTGCCAGAGGATAAGGTTGTACGGGCGATTCAATTATCGAAGGATAAATATTGTTCCGTTTCGCATTCCCTAAATGCCGAAATAACTGTCAGCTATTCTATTAATGGGGTTAAAGGGGAAAACCAAATTTAGATTGCCACTGAAAAAGCCCTTCCAATGTGAGGAGGGCCTTTTGCATATTTGGACTTAAGGGCAAACCTTATTGTAAGTAGTCCGGATGATCCTGTTTGGACTGTTGATTAATTTCTGTGAAAATATTTGGCTGTTCCTTATTCATTGCCGTGTTGTCTGCAGTCGCTTTAGGAAAATAGAGGTCTAGGATTTTCTTGAGCTCGCCGACTGTGACTGGTTTGGCATCATCTTTTAATTCATATCCAAGCAGGCCGTTAGGTTCAATTGTGGCGTATTTTATATCCTCTATTTTTGCGAGGCCTTCGTTACGCATCCGCATTTCCAGATGGTCAACGGTCAAACGCAGCTTTTTTAAAGCTTTCACATTCAGGGTGCCATTTTCGATCACGACCTTCGATTTGCCGGTTAGAAACTTTTCAACAGAATTAAACTTTATTTGTAAGTATTCTAAAATTAATAAGGTAGCGACAAAAACGGCAGTAGCTGCGATGGTTTTTGTTACACTTTTCTCTACAATTGGCTGGACGATGATTGTTCCAATGGCAATTATGACAATGGTTTGTGCCAAGGTCATTTGGGCAATCGATTTTCTGCCGGATATTCTTAGCAGGAGAGTCCCTGCTGCAATTAAAATTAACGATTTCCAAATGACGGAAAGATCCATTTACTCAGCTCCTATAAACATGTTTTTATATAATTTTCCACTTATAATCTAAATTATTTATTGTAGAAACTATATTTAATGGAGGTGGGCATGGATGACAAATGAAAGCACAAATCCGCCAAATTCGATTAAATATAGTATTTGGCAGACGCGGACGGAAGAGATTGACCCAAGGATCAAAGAGAAACTGGCTGGGTCCCAGCCACGACGAAAACCAATGGACAACCCTGAGTGAAATCAAAACCCCCATATTAAATGGGGGTAATTTCATTTATTTGTAATGGAATTATTTGTATAAGTTGTTTTACGTGACCGTTTTTCGGATCACGACCGAATTGGGTCACGTAGACTGCCTCTACGTGACCGTTTTTCGGATCACGATGGAATTGGGTAACATAGACTGCCTCTACGTGACTGTTTATACTGCCCATGCCCCAATTCAGTCAAGTAGATATTTACGACGAACCACTGATGCAAAATTACACTTTCATTTTGTCGGGAAGATCCTGAATCGACTGGACGACCATATCAAGCTTTGACTCAACACGGTAAAGCAAGAAGAGGGTCACCGCGATGGGGAATCCCACCTCGTTAATGATCGGGATAATCTGATCCATGGTATTCGCTCCTTTCCAAAATAAGAGTTTTGTAAAAAGAGGCCGGCTTCATCGTTGACGAGAATCCGACCTCTTCTTAATTAAAAATTATATAAGTTCATATTCAGTTACATTACGGTCGACGACTCTTGCTCCTTTTGCTTCCACTAACTTGCCGCTGGCAGAAGCGAAAACCCCGGATGCAATAATCTGTGCCATCGAAAGTTTAACAACCGCCTCATCAACCGGTTCCTTTGGATTATCAATCGATAAACGAGCAGTCTTGCCAAACTCCGTACCAAACTGCAATTCCAACGTTTTAGCCATTTTCTTCACCTCCTATCAATAAAGTTACCGCTTATCAACCGTGTCCGCCCTGGGTGTACAAATGTACTCGAATGGTGCCTGACACCAAATTGACACCATTGACATCATTTACACCTAATCCTATGCTAGGATTTCGGAGCTGTCGTTTCTCTCTACTTTGTTTAGAACGTCGCTGGTTAGTGCGGTGATGGCTTGGGCTGCTTGGTATAATTGGTCAGCTGTTGCTTGGTTGTTGATATTGCTAAACGTTTTGGCTTTGTAAAGCTGTTTGCCCTTTTCGTCCATGCCGGCTTCGAAAACGATACGTAGCTTTGTTCCTTCTAATAACGTTTGTGCCATTGTCTCTCACCTCCTTTCACCTTTTATATAGGAATTTAAAGGCGGAAAGGATAGGGTGGAGAGGGATTATTTTTAAATAAAGGCTGTGTTAAACTTGCCTGTTGATTTCCGCTCCAGGCGCTTCGCTTTCCGCGGGGAG
>NZ_JBALPP010000046.1:18235-33624 GCF_036965425.1 Neobacillus drentensis
CTCCAATCAACAGGGGTTAAAAAATCAACAATGAGCTTTAACACAGCCTAAATAGAAAAAGAGCGGCTATGCAAGCCGCTCTTTGATGAAAAGGGATGGCGCCCAATAAATTTAAATAACAAATACAACTCTATGGCTTCCTCCCATAGAGTTGTGTTTGTTCATGGATTAATAGAATGAGCAAAATGTTAACAAAAACAAAGACAACAATGATAAAGTAAATCATTGCTACGGCGGTGTTGGGATTTAACATAATGCCCAGCATCGCCCCCATCATTCCGCCCATGATGCCCGAAAGGACACCGTTTAATGAGGCGGTAAGGGAGACGGGTTTACCGGTTAGATGTCCGACCAGTATTCCGATGGATACCGCGATAATTGTGGGAAGGGTTAAATCATTATCCTGGAGACTAATGCCTAAAATCGTCCCAAGGGTGACGCTTGCTATCATGGAGCTCGACATGCTAATCATCATGCCCGTCATCGTGGTGATCCGTTTCCTCTTTTGATACGTTAGGTAGGTAACATAACTCGTTAGGAGAAAAACTAACAGTATGCTTAACAAAAGTACCATTGCCTTCTCCCCCTTTTTTAAAAGCAATATATGATACTTTTTTGAGAATTATGATACCTATCCAACTTTAGTCATAGTCCTGCCTGACGGTGCATATTGTTAATATCATGTTAAAAAGTGTGAAAAGGTTGTTGATTTTTCACAATTTATTCACATTTAGATGTTGTTTATAGAGAAAAAATAATTTAACCTAACAATAGGGGGTGCGAGAATGCTGCCAATAGAACGGAGACAACAATTGTTAGAATGGCTGAAAAAAGAAGGCACGCTTTCGATTACAGAAATCAGTAAGCGCCTTCAGGTCTCTGAAATGACCATTTATCGAGACATTAAGCCGCTTATAGATGAGAAAAAAATCATCAAAACTACCGGTGGAATCAGCTTAGCTCCGGCTGTGGATGTTTCCTCGACCGCATGTACATATTGTCTTAAAGAAGGAAATAACCGTCATCCGTTTCAAATCATCACCCATGATTTAAGGGTAGAACAGCTATGCTGTCCACATTGCGGGTTACTAAGATTTAAGGATATAGAAAAAGAAGTCTCGCAAATTATATGCCGTGATTTCCTCCAAAATACGACCATCAGCGCAAAAATGGCCCACTTTTTAATGGATGCGGATTTTAATTTAAATTGCTGCCAGCCGCAAGTATTGACGTTTGCTTCGCTTAAACAGGCCGAGCAATTTCAAAAAGGCTTTGGCGGAATGATTCTTTCGTTTGAGGAAGCAATCGAAGAAACCCAAGCAAGAATGAACGGTAAGAAGGGCTGTTGCTGCAATAATAGAGAGGGAATGGTCGAATGAGAGTAAGCAGGAATCTTTTTCTCCTAATTCCAGTCCTATTTGTTTTTCTATTTCCGACCTTTCCTTCCGCCCATGCCTATATTAAAAAATCGGCGCCAACAGAAAATGAGGTATTCGATGAACCGCTGCAAAAAGTAACGATTC
Source organism: Neobacillus drentensis (assembly GCF_036965425.1). Lineage (GTDB taxonomy): Bacteria > Bacillota > Bacilli > Bacillales > Cytobacillaceae > Neobacillus > Neobacillus drentensis_F. The sequence continues at coordinate 19,759 of NZ_JBALPP010000046.1, forward strand.
AGTTTGATGAACCGATTCAGCCTGATTATCATTCGATCGAGGTATTCGATTCTAATGGGAAGCGGGTGGACCAAAAGAATGAGAGAATCGATTCGAATGATCCTTCCATCATCGAGGCGGATTTGAAAAGCGACCTGCCAAACGATACCTACAGCATCCAATGGAGAGTGGTATCCGGTGATGGCCATCCGGTTGAAGGGGTAATTCCTTTCCAAATCGGGCACGATTCCAAGGGTTCTGCCACCACCCAAGGGTCGAAAGGGTATAAGCCTAAATTGGATTTAATCCTGATTCGCTGGCTGCAATATATGAGCAGCGCCGGTTTTGTTGGAATTCTGTTCTTTTACCTATTTGTCCTTCCAAAGGAATTGAGTCAGAACACATGGGTTCGAAATCGGTTTACAAAAATAATCGTCTATTCGTTCATAGCCTTATGCTTCAGCATTATAATGAGCTTGCCGCTCCAGGCAACGATTGAATCGGGTTTATCGTGGGGGAAGGTCTTCCACGTTAAAGTATTAGGGGATTTGTTGACGAAGAGTGTGTTTGGGAAAACATGGATCACAGCCATTGTGATGCTGCTGATTCTCTGGCCGTCAACATTTTTGGTGTGTTATAAACCTTTTCAAAAACAAATATGGGTTTGGATTTCGCTTGCCTTTGGCATCGGGATGTTAAGGACGAAGACCTTTACCAGCCACGCCGCCTCTTCCAAAAGCGGTTTGCTTCCGTTGATCATGGACTTTGTTCATTTACTGTCGGCCTCGATTTGGATTGGCAGCTTAATAGCACTGATTGCCTTGCTTCCACTGCGAAAAAAACAAGCCTATTTTGAAACGGTACGCCGGTTTTCCAAATGGGGCATTGCTATCGTAATCATATTATCCGCAACCGGTGTTTACGGCAGCTTGTTATACATTCCAAATTGGCGGTCGCTTTTCGTTACGGATTATGGAAAGGCCTTGCTGGGGAAGGTGCTGCTCCTAGTCATCATGATGCTATTTGCGGGGGTTAATTTTTTAAGAGGAAAGCGTAATAATGAAAAAGGAATTGCACGTTCGTTATGGGGGGAAATGTCAGCCGGAATCATCGTTCTGATTCTGTCTGTGATCCTGACGAATCTGCCGACCGCGATGGCGTCGCCCGGGCCTGTGAAGGAAACGAATAAAGTTAAAGCAAGCAGCATTACGTTTGCGGCGACACCGAATGTCATTGGAAAAAATACCTTCGAGGTATCCTTGAAAGACCGGAACGGCCGCCCGATTAAGGCGGTTGAGCAGGTCACGCTGACGTTTACTTCGCTTGAGATGGAGATGGGGGACGACACGGTCCGGTTATCGAAGGTCAAGGATGGCAAATACAGCTCTAAAGGGTTGAATTTCAATATGTCGGGCCGCTGGAACGTCCGTGTTCACGTCCTAACCAAGGATTTAGAAACAATGGATACTGATTTTAAGGTTCTTGTAGGGAGCCAATAGAAGAGGAGATATGAGGATGAAACGAATTTTAAAAGCATTTTTACCAACAGTTTTGGGGTTATTCTTATTTGCGAGTGTCGCAAGTGCTCACGTGACCGTTGTTCCGAAAACATCAACAACAGGTGCCTGGGAAGCGTATACGGTGAAGGTTCCAGTTGAAAAAGAAGTAGCGACAACAAAGGTAACCATTAAGGCGCCAGCTGGAATTGAAATTAAGTCATACCAGCCGGTTCCTGGCTGGAAGTATTCGGATGAAAAAGATGAAAAGGGCATTGTTAAAACATTTACGTTTGAAGCAACAGGCGAGGGCATTTTGCCTGGTCAATTCCAATCCTTCACTTTCGTAGGGAAAAACCCTGACACGGCAGGCAAGGCCGCTTGGGATGCTTTTCAATATTACAAAGACGGCAGTGTTGTAGAATGGACTGGTGACGAAGGGGCGGATTCCCCTCATTCGATTACGGATATCGTGGCCGGTGCGGCAGAGACCGATCATCATGACGCAAAAGTGGAAGAGCCGAAAAAAGAAGAGGTAAAAGGTGCAGAGGATAAGGAAGACTCAGATTCTAATTCACTTCCATTGATTTTATCGATTGTTTCCGTGGTGTTATCATTGGGCGCGCTAGTGGTAGCGGCTCGTAAAAAATAAATGGTTTAAAAAATGACCTATTCAGAAGCTGAATAGGTCATTTTTTTGATGGGGTCTTACTCACCTGAATAAGCAGTTCCCCATACGATTAAAAGTTCAGTCTCATCTGCATAAATATAGACAGACCCAGTATCGATATCACTAGTTTCGCTAGCTTGAGCTTGTGAAACGTATTGATTTAACTGATCTTCATTTTCTGGAAATCCTAATGCAAGAGCCTCTTTTTTCAATAACTCTCCATATGTAGAATCACCAGCAACGTACCCATCAGCAAAAGCATACCCGATGTTTTCTTCACCATGGTATAAAAAGTACGCCTCTGTATCTGCATCATATTCAACTGTTACATCGTATGGAGCAGCTACTTCGTTCAATTTATTTAATGTTGGGTTATCTTGTATAACCGCACCGTCAGCACCAATTTGCTTGCCTTCAATCGTTGTATTGGCTGCCATAATGCCAGTGTTGTAGAAATAATACGTTTTTCCGTTAATGCTATTCCAGCCAATCGCCATTTTACCGGAAGTAGGATTTAAATAGTACCACTTGCCGCCTGATTGAAGCCAGCCTGTTTTCATGGTTCCGTTTGCATTCATGTAATACCAGTCAGAACCAGACTTCACCCAGCCCGTTTTCATCGCACCTGATGCATCAAGGAAATACCATTGAGTGGAAACTTTCACCCAGCCTGTTTTCATGGCACCGCTGGCATCGAAATAATACCATTTGTTGCTGACTGAAACCCAGCCTGTTTTCATGTAGCCATTTGCATCAAAGTAATACCACTTGCTGTTTAGTGAGAGCCAGCCTTTTTGCAAAGCTCCTTTTGCATTGTAGTATGTCCAGTAAGAACCTTTCTTTACCCACTGATTATGGTACTGGACAGCAGTGGTTCCGCTAGTTGCTGCGAAAGATGATACTGGTGAAGAAAGGAGTGTAAGACCTGCAACTAATGTTACAGCTTTTAATGTTTTTTTCAATGTTGTGCCCCCTAATATCTGATTCTAGAGTATTTTACTATTAAAATATGAATCTAGTAAATTGATATTTTCACCCAATTTTTAATCTAATTTTAATCTTTGAAAATGAATCTTTTCGTAAACTTTGTTGCTTTTAGAACGTATTAAGGGTCATTTACAAAGTTTCTAGGCAATTTTCGCAAATGTTCTTACGAAAAGATGCCACGAAGGATAATGTTTTATACGGGTAGATGAACATATACGAAAAACAACAATCTTAGCAAAAATAGCCTTTAAAAAAGAAAAGCTGATTGGATCTTCTCCAATCAGCTTTCGCTATTCCCTGACAATTCTAATTGTGTCCTTAATTCATTACGAACGCGCTGCTTTTCTTCAGTTGAAACCAATCCATAATAGATGTGATTGATCATTTTTCCTTGTTCTTTTAATTCCATTTGCTGAATCGAAGTTCCAACGTGCTTATAGCCTTGTTGGATGGCAACCATTTGATCAAATGTCAGGTTCGTTTTAACGTTATTACCAAGAACGGTAAAAATATCGGAAAACTTAGTTAAGCTTGAAAGACTCGCGCCTTCCTTGACGATTCCTTCAATGATTTGTCTCTGTCTTGATTGACGGCCAAAGTCACCTCTAGGGTCTTCATGTCGCATTCTTGTATAGCTTAAGGCTTCTTTGCCGTTTAGCGTTAACTTGCCCTTGGCAAAATGAATACCATCTTGGGTAAAATCAAGGTCATTTTGGACGGTTACGCCGCCAACGGCATCGACCATTTCCGTGAAGCCCTCCATATTGACTTGAATGTAATAGTCAATTGGAATATCAAGAAAGTTTTCAACGGTATCCATCGCCATTGGAACTCCTCCAAAAGCGTAGGCGTGGTTAATCTTGTCTTCTTTCCCTTTTCCGACAATCTCGGTTCGGGTATCACGCGGAATGCTGAGCATTTTCACGGAATTGTTGTTAGGGTTGACGGTTAACACAATCATCGTATCGGAGCGGCCTTTGTCCCCTTTGCGCTCGTCCACACCAAGCATTAAGACTGAAAATGGATCTTTAGCCTTCACTTCGACAGGCTTGTCCCGTTTTTTAGATTGTGTTCGTTCAATCGGCTGATGCATTGTTTCAACCGCGTTATTTAAAGATTTATATACAGTGTATCCGTATGCCACTCCACCTAGTAACATAATGGCAAGTATGGCACTGGTCACTTTCATCCATTTTTTGCTTTTCCTTTTTTGAGATCTCATAAAAAAACCTCCTAAAAACTTACAAAGTTTATTGCAATTGCTATTAAGTTTAGCAAAATTATTTAACGAGTGATATGTAAAAAATATGGAAATAGTAAAGTGAATACATTTTTGGACTAACTTAATAGAAACATAAGTGTTAGACCGTTTCATTGCCCGAAAAGCAAAAAGCAAGCATCCAAGGTAAATGAAAAGGTGTTTCATTGCCCGAAAAGCAAAAAAGCGAGCATCAGAGGTAAATGAAAAGGGGTTTCATTGCCCCAAAATCAAAAAAGCATGCGTCCATGTTAAATGAACCCGAAAGCCCAACAATTCAAACTATTGTAACTATTCTTCTCGCATGATAATCTTGAGGATGTATATATTTGATTGAGGTGAGAAGAATTGAACACCAAAGCTTTTATTATGGCATCCATCACTGTCATCATTTGGGGCTCGACATTTGCGGCGATTCGGGTAGGCTTGCAGGGGGGCTATTCCTCCGGACACTTGATTCTCAGCCGCTACCTAATTGCATCAGCCCTTTTTGCTATTTATGCCTTATGGCCGGGGACAAAATTCAGGCTGCCGAAAAAAGAGGATTTACTGCGAATATTAGTTCTTGGCTGGGTCGGCATCAGCATTTATCATATTGGAGTTACGTTCGGTGAACAAACCGTATCGGCCGCGACGGCAGGTATGTTAGTATCTTCTGCACCCATTTTTACCGCTCTTATTTCCGTAATTATTTTAAAAGAACGCATGGGTTTGTTTGGCTGGATTGGATTAGCTTTAGGCTTTATTGGGATCGGAATGATAACAATGGCAACAGCAGGTCCGTCCTTTCAAATATCGAAAGGCTCCTATTTAGTGCTCATGGCCGCTGTGGCAACCTCAGTGCTGTTTGCTTATCAAAAACCACTTTTGAAACGCTATACATCAATGGAATTAACTGCCTATTTCACATGGGCCGGAACGCTGCCATTTTTTATATTTTTCCCTGGGCTGCTTGAGGATATCAAACATGCGTCAATGGAGGCCAATCTGTCAGCGCTTTATATTGGAATTTTTCCGACGGCTATCGGTTATGTCACATGGGCAATGGCACTCGGGGCAGGAAGGGCTGCCGCTGTTACAAGCATGTTATATATTGAACCAGTAGTTGCTATACTCGTTGCGGGAATTTGGCTGAATGAATGGCCAACACTGATTTCGATTAACGGTGGTGCGATTGCGATTGCCGGTGTCATTGTTGTTAATTTGCTAGGGTCAAAGCAACAGTCAGCTGTAAAGGAGTCACAAAAGTTCGATGTAACCTAAAAACAAATATTTTAAGGGTTGAAAGTTTATAGACAATTTGGTAAATTAGAATAAATGAAAAAGGCTATGTGTAACTGGCGAAACACGGATCACCGTGAGGGAGCACATAGTGTCGCAGCCGTTCGCCTGGGCAGAGGTAAGGGATTTTATCCCTTGCCTCTTTCTGTTTTCTAGGAAACCACCACAAGCGAAAAGGGGAGAATAAGGATGAACACAACAACTTTAGAAAAGGTCAAAACGATTAAAACGCTCAATAATATTTCTGAAAGCGGGCTTAAGGTTTTTCAAAAGGGTCAATTTGCTATCGATAATGACTGTGAAAATCCAGATGCCATATTGGTTCGAAGCTTTAACATGCATACATTAGAAATCGGCGACAAGGTCAAAGCCATTGCCCGTGCAGGAGCGGGTGTCAATAATATTCCGGTTACTCAATGTACGGACCAAGGAATCGTTGTCTTCAATACCCCTGGTGCGAATGCGAACGCGGTAAAAGAAATGGTGCTTACCTCTTTGATGGCTTCATCCCGTAACCTTTTTGCGGGAATTGCCTGGACCAAGACGTTGGAAGGTGAGGGTGCTCAAATTCCAAAGCTGGTTGAAGCAGGAAAGAAGCAATTTGTCGGAAAAGAAATTAAGGGGAAAACCCTAGGTGTTATTGGCCTGGGTGCGATCGGCGCACTTGTTGCAAATGATGCGCTTGATTTAGATATGGATGTGATTGGGTTTGACCCGTTCATCTCTGTTGATACGGCTTGGAACTTGTCCCGCAATGTTCAAAGAGCGATGACGATTGATCAGTTGTTTACGGAGTCTGATTATATTACGGTCCACGTTCCGTTAACGGAGGATACAAGGGAAATGTTTAATCAAGCCACTTTTAGCCTGATGAAGCCTGGCGTTCATATATTGAATTTCTCACGCGGCGAGCTTGTAAATGAAGCTGATATGGCTGCGGCCCTGGAAAGCGGTGTGGTTGGCAAGTATATCACCGATTTTCCGAATGAAAATGTGCTAAAAATGAAAAATGCTATTCCTATTCCTCATCTTGGAGCATCTACTCAAGAATCGGAGGAAAACTGTGCGATTATGGCTGCCCGTCAGGTGAAGGACTTTCTTGAAACAGGAAACATCAAAAACTCAGTCAATTTTCCAAACGCGTCCCTGCCGTATACCGGAAAGCGCCGGGTTACAGCTTTCCATCATAATGTTCCTAATATGGTTGGCCAGATTACCTCTGCGATCTCTACCTACCAATTGAACATCGCAGATATGGTCAACAGAAGCCGAGGGGATTATGCTTATACCATCATCGATATTGATAACAAAGTAAACGGCGATATCATCCCTAGCTTGGAAGAAAAAATTAAGCAGATTGCGGGTATTGTTAACGTCCGGGTTATATAAGTTAGAAAAAGTAATTAAATTTAAAGGGCGCTGAAATAGCACAAGGCATTCTCCTTCGGGTCCTTAAGGACAAAACTAGCCTCGGGAGCAAGCAAAATGTCCTTAATAGCGCTTCTTGAGGACAAAACTAGCCTCGACAGCAAGCAAAATGTCCTTAATAGCGCTTCTTAAGGACAAAACTGACTTCGTAAACAAGGGAAATGTCCTTAATATTCTCAAATTTAAAAAGACGACTTTCATTCAAGCCTATGAATGCAGAAGGTCGTCTTTTTTTAGTTTTTTAAATGCCGTGCCTACAAATTTAAAGAGCTTGACCCTAAACAAGAAAACAACACCAGAGTGATGTAAATCATATATAAGTTTTTGGATCAAGTGAATTTGGAGGCAGAGGTCATTCATGGTGACCTCTTTTTCCTTTTTATCACTTTCTCCGACATTCTTCTTTTCAATCAACTCTATAAAAAGCTTCATATTTTTGAAAAATACTACAAATATCCCAACAAAAAAACAAAATATTACAAAAATAGACATAGAAATAGGTATAAAGCCCTTGTATAATATTGGTAGATAATGAAATAGACTCGGGGGCAACCAATCTGGAAGGATAAGGACGCGAAGCTATAGGGGCTAAAGGAGGAAACAACTACGCCGGCCAGTTGCGAAGTAAGAAAAAGGCCCTTCTTGTCATAATGGGTCTTTTTTGTCTTCTAAATCAGAAAAATAGGGAGAGTGAAGAAGGATTATGAAAAGAGTGTTGTTCATTTTATTTTCAGCAGCCTTGTTTTTAGGAGTAGGGTCGCCTGCTTTTGCTGCTGGGGACGAGGATGTACAAAAAGCTTTAGAGTTAATCAATAAGACCAACGAGGATATTGATGCAAAAATTGAAAAAGCAGTAAAACATGCGGACGAGGTACAAGCTGATTATCTTTTTGAAATTCGCAGAATTGAAGAAGGAGATCAAGTAGTTAAATTAAAAGCCGATAAAGAAAAGGTTTTATCCGATTTAGCTGCTTCTCAAAATGATGTAAAAAAACAAGAAGAGCTAAACAAAAAAATAGTTGAAATTAATGCGAAGCTAGGTGAGAAGCAAGCTGAAATTAATAGCAAAATCACCGAAATTAAAGCGGATATAAACGAAGTTACGGCTCAGCTTATGTCTGCAGATGATAAGGATACAAAAAAGTTAGATAAAAAAATGAGTAAGCTAGAAGCCAAGTTAAATGAAAAATCCATTAAATATCAAGAAAAAACAGAAAAGTTTACAAAAGATCTTGATAAGGTCATCACAGATATTTACAATGAAACTCTGAAAATGTCCGCTGAAACGATCAAAAAAGTGGCTGAAAAAGGTGTAAAAGCCGAGTGTAGTTGGAAGCTCGTCCGTTTTGCTGATAAGTGGGTATGGATCGATCCTATCCGTATAGTTGGATGCTGACTTTTTTCTAACATTTCTGAATAATGTATAGTAAAATAAAAACGAGTCCATAATTGAACTCGTTTTTATTCGTTGTAAGGTGGGATACCATGGAAGGCTTTAAGATTGGAAAAAAAGGCTCCTTTCTCGAGAAAGTAGATTTTGAGAATAATGGAGTATTTAGTTTGCTCACTCGTGGGGATGGGGTCGAAATTGTCCGCCAAGAAATCGAAGAAGGCAGAATGTTCTATGTTTATCCCAGTGAAAATACAAACGCTCTGGAGTTTTATTATCTTCTATCAGGAGAAGTCGTTTGTGAACTAGATAATTATAGACATATTTTAGGTCCTGAGGATTATTTTTCAGCAAGAGGTCTTAAAGAAGCGATCCACTTTACCGCCGTATCCAAAGTAACCATACTGTGTATCTATACTGAACAAACCTTTGTCCATATAAGTAAAGATATTTCCTCTCTGATGGAGATAACGAAACAGGTGGAATTAAAAGATCGATATACATTTAAACATAGTGATCGAGTTGCAAAATATTCAGTGAAAATAGCTAAAAAGTTAAAATTAACCAAAGAACAATTAGAGAATCTAACCGTAGCTGCTGTGCTCCACGACATTGGGAAAATTCATGTTCCGATTGAAATTTTAAATAAAACTGGCAGATTAACGGATGAAGAATTTGAAATCATTAAAAAGCACCCTGTGGATGGTGCAAACATGATCAAGGGTTCTTATTATCAGGAGCTTGCTCCAATTATTGAACAGCACCACGAACGTTTAAATGGAAGTGGTTACCCATGTGGGTTAAGCGGGAATGACATTCTTTTAGAGGCGAGAATTATTGCCGTTAGTGACACCTTCGATGCGATGACCGAAGATCGGGCCTACCGGAAAGCCTTTAAAGAAAAGATTGCGATTGATGAACTTAAGCGCCTGGCCGGAACTCATTATGACCAAGAAGTAGTATCGGCTTTCGATGAAATATTAAGAGAAGAAGGACGTATTCAATAATTTGAACAGAGGGCTATTAAAAAGTATGGAATCCAAGGCGATTCCATACTTTTTTTGAAATGATTGCCTCTAACTTAGATATCGGAATAATTAACAACGAATCTGGAGTAAATCGAGCGCCTCGTGAATGGAGTTAACATTCACGTTTACCGTGTACTGTCCCATGAAATTAATCCCGATGGAAAAGCCGGCTTGCTCGAACATGGGAATGTCATTTTCCCCATCGCCGATTGCGATGACATCTTCCTTTTGCCAGCCCTCCAATTTTAATAGATGGGAAAGGGCATTGCCTTTATTGACTAGTTTTGGCGCAATATCAATGGAGTCCAGGTGTGTATAAGAGACGAGTTTGGATGTTACCTCATCATTTTGAAACAGCTTGGCTACCATTTTTTTTAAGGCAGGCATGTCCTCATAGTCTTTTGGAAAGGCGGTCACGCTGACGGCATTAGGCTGGAACCAGATTTTATCACCTAGGCTAGTGATTATTTCATTTTTGATGGAATGCAAGATTTCATGTGTCTCCAGGTCCACATCCGTGTCGATGACCTTAAGCGGCGGAACCGAGCAGCCGTAATAGATGTTTAACCCATTTTCCCCAATAATGATGGGGGCTTTCAGGCCCGCTTGACGAGCTAGACCTGAAAGATAGATGGCCGGTTTCCCAGACACAAACGCAATTTTCAAACCACTATTTTCGAATTGTTTTAACCGTGAGACCGTTTCAAAAAGAATCGGTTCATTGATCAAGGCTAAGGTGTTATCAATATCAAATGCTAGTAATTTTATCAATGTTGTCCCCTCATTACTAACGTTAAAATGCTTCCTGGAGCAAAAACGTCGCTTTTATTCTTTCCTTGAATTGGTCGATTCCTTCAAATGGTTCAATGTGAGGAAATTTCGATTGTAACGCAGGAATTTTATCCGCTTGTCCTGTTTTTTCATAAAGAACCGTTTGTAATAGCAAAGCTTTCACCACATAAACACCATGACTAAGCGAGGTCTTGCGGATGAACCATTGGCGGGCCAGTTCGATTGCTTCAACTACCTCGTCATAGCGCTCCAATTTAAACAAGATCACCGCTTTATGGTAATAGGCTTTCCCTACGCCCGATTTATAGCCAATTTCACCGAAGAGCTCAATGGCCTTATCGATGGAATCGAGCGCCTCATAAAGATCCCCTTTATTGAGGGATATGGTTGCAAAGCATCGATAAGAATTGGCGATTTCCATCTTCTTTTGGATTTTTGTATTGATTTCGAACGCCTTGTTCGCATAATAGGCTGCCTTTTCAAAATCCATATATGCGTAAGACTCAGCTAAATCATTGTAGATACGTCCTAAATTGATTAAATCATTTCGTTCCCGGTAAACGTGAAGAGCTTGATAAAAAATATCGATCGCTTCTTGATACCGTTCTTGAACAAAATAAACTTGTCCGTACGTAGTATGGATTTCAGCCCAAAGATTTTTCAAGCCTTTCTGATGAGCGATCTGGATTATTTCCTTAAAGCCTTTGTCTGCTTCAATAAAGTTCCCTTGTACGTATTCGCGGTCAAGTAAATGGCGTTTGGCATTCAAATAAAATTCACTTTCGGTTTCCAAGGAGGCTTTTTGGAAAAGTTCGCGGTAGGTTTGATTCGCAATATCCACTTCGGCAAATTCTCTTGCTGTATTGGCAAACTCCAAATCAACCAGCAACTGCTCCCGTCTTGGTAAATGTTCATTTAAATGGGTGCGAATATAGCCAAATTGGTCAAAGGCTTCCTGCAATTGCCCTCTTTCCTTATAAATAAGCGCCAGTAAATAATGGACTTTACTCTTAAATAAAGGATCTTCAACCACTTCTAAGTAGTTTTTTAAAACGAGCTCGGAAAAATCTAATTCCCCGTATGACACAGCTTGTTCTACTGCTGCTACAACAATCCCTATCGTTTCATACTGCAGGTTTTGAAAAAGTTCCTTGAGTATGGTTTGTCCCTCATTTTTGCGAAACAGGTCTGTTAAAAAAGCAACCGCGGAAGGTCGGAAATCCTCATTTGTAAAAATGTCGTTTAGCAATTCGTATTTGCTCCGTTTATATAAGAGCTGGATTAGATTTTCGGTAATAAATTCGTTCGGCTGATCAAGATGCTGAAGACTGTAGTCAATCAGCAGGTCCTGATAGTCCGCTAACTCATCATCGCTGAAGGAATACTCGTAATCAGGGTTCCGTAAGTATTCGGAAAGCTTTTTATGATAAAGCTGGATTTTCCCGCCAAAGGAAACGAGGAATTGTTCCAGCTTCCTTAAGCTTTTTACGATATGATGCTTCCGTACCTTTAGTATACTAGAAATCATATTGAGGGAAAGTCCTCCGGCCGAACAGCTAAGGAGACCAAGTAGGTCTATTGCAACATAATCTTCTGATTGCTGGAGTTTATAAACGAAATGCTCGAAAACTTCTTCAATGGAACGTGGGATTTTCTTCACGTTGACGTCCTTCAATGAGCCGATTTCCTGCAAGATTCCCTTTAATAGAAGCGGATTCCCTTGAGAGTAGTGAAATAGCGATGAAACTAAGTCTTCATTCACATGCTGGTGAACCGTTTGGATTACTTTCCGGACTTCGCCAATCGTCATGGTCGGAATTGTGTACTCTTCGGTAACCTTACTTTTCAAATTAATTAACTGGTTAATCGGCCGTGATAGCATCAATACATAAATATTGGACGGCAGGTATTCGGGAAAATAACTCAAGGTCAAGTGGTCCTCTGAGCCATTTAACTCATCCAATCCATCGATGATGAGGAATTCGTTTCTGCCTTCTTTTAAAAGCCACTCGGAGTAGGATTCGATTAATTGCGTAAATTCTCTTTTTAAATGAATCGGATCCTCGGAGGGCTTGATTTCCAGATGCATTTTTTGCGCGATTTGCTGAAAAAGGGATAGAATCATTGCCGATTCATCGTTCCGGCCGGCATTTCCGGAAATAAAATGGTGGACCGACTGATAGTTCAGAACCAAATCCGCTGCGATCGCTGTTTTCCCTTGTCCGGGTGAGCCAATCATGAGGAGATACCCGCTTGAATGGCTTTGTTGAAATTGAGCGATGGTTTCCTTCATATCCTGGCGTTCTACATAATGCCGGGAGTAGGTTTGCATTAATGTTTTTTGATCCTGGAAATAATAATCCTTTTTTTCAATTTGTACAGGCTGGTCGGACTGATGCATTTGTTCATTCATTTGAAGCATTTTGTCTAATACTTGTTTAAACAGTTCAAACCACATTAGACGCGATTCTTCATTTTCATTGATGGAAATTTTATGTGTTTTCGCTGTCGTGTTAATGCCGACATATTCGAGTTTTTTTAATTCATGTTTATTGATTTTATTTTCCTCGTGTAAAAATAAATACTCTTCCCATCGATCTTCTATGTAATCATAATAGGTTAATGGTGATAACAATAAGGGATCGTATTGGCTAATTCCATTCTTTTTTAAGAGGAGAATTTCTTCCTCATTCGTTTTAGTAGATATTTGAAGCTCCTGGTCCTTTTCATTAATAGAATCACCCATAAAGTCATTGAAAACCTTAATCAAATAGCCGTCCTGTTCGATTTCGATGGGGCTGATCATCGTATAGTTTGATAGAAACTGGAGACGTTCTAAAATGGTAATCAAATGCCCAATGTACTCTTCATATAATTCCTTATATTCTAAAGGGCTTAACCGAAAGGAATGCCCTTTTTTCTTATTTCTTAAGGTAATTAACTGGTCAAACAATTGAATTGTTTTTCTTTCGAATAGAAAAGGGGCGAGTTCAGGGATAAACATGTCTTCTGGCATATCTTTATAGACTCTTGTTGTTTCACGGAAAATTTCAAACCAGTGGCCGAGGGAGAGCTTCTTCGTCAGCAATTCACTTATCCTATGATTTAATGACTCCTGTTGCATGCCGTTCTTTACATAAGAAGACAGAGAAACAATACTTAAATAGCGGGTTGTCATTTCAAAAAGGTCAATCATGGATACAAAAAGAGGTTCATAGTTTTCCTGGCCTCTTTTGACAAGCCGTTCTTCTTTTGAAAATTTTTTATAGTATACAGCAATGGGGAACGGATAAGAATGTTTAATCTTATGACTCAACGAATCATCCATCTTTGTCTCTCCTTGTTTATAGTCAAATCAATTTAGGGTGGCTGATATCATTAATGTGAGATATTACCATGATAAGAAAGATTATATCTCTTAATAGAAAAAAAATCATCTAAGTTGTGAGTATCGTTCTAGTTAAAATTGCTTAGTGGTTCCCCCTAATAAAGGTATGCTTTTTTTATTATTACTCCATTGAGGAAAATACGAATATTTTTTAAAGAACCTGAATACT
>NZ_JBALPP010000047.1:0-10716 GCF_036965425.1 Neobacillus drentensis
TGCCTCCACATTTTATATAGTTCTATAGATAATATTAAAGCATCTTCCTCTGAAGTTTGTGAAATTTCTGCAATCAAAGTATAGATTTTTTAAAAAACGATGTTACTATAGATAGTATATGTGAATTGGGTAACGCTTTCATTTAAAAGTTAAAGTAAAGATCAAATGGATGGTGATGATCTATGAAAAAATCATTACGGATTTTACTTGCTGAGGATGAATTTTTAGTCTTAATGGGGATTAAGTCCTACGTTGAAAAGCTGGGCCATGAGGTAGTAGGGACTGCTACAGACGGGTTGAGGGCAGTAGAATTAGCGCTAGAGACAAAGCCGGATCTCGTGATTATGGATATTAATATGCCAAATCTCGATGGGATCGATGCGATTAAAAAGATCAATGAAACCCTCTTTATCCCCAGCATTATTGTCAGCGGCTATCATGATGAAAAACTAATCAATCGGGCAACGGAAGAAGGAGTCCTCTATTATTTACTAAAGCCTATCGATATTGGAGATTTAAAGATTGCTATCAATATTAGTTTATCCAGGTTTGAAGAATTTAAGAAATTACAGGATGAGCTAGACAGTACGAAGAATGCATTGGAAGCACGAAAACATATCGAAAAAGCAAAAGGAATATTAATGGAGAGAATGAATTTAAAAGAAGCAGACGCGATGAAACGACTGCAGCAAATGAGCAGGGACAAAAATAAAAAACTAGTCGTGATCGCGAAAGACCTGATTGAAGCAGATGCTTTATTTCATTCTTAAAGAGTTATCATAAAATGTCGAGTATTCGAAAAATTTGCGCTTGACTCTGATAATCTGTGAAACTATAATGAACATATAGTTAAGAGGTTGTAAACTTTCATTCGAATCTATACTCATGTGTGGTATAGAAAAACGATTTTTCCAAATTAAATACTTTAAATTTTATGCTTACGGCTGGTATAAAATTTATGATGGCTATGGGTGCCTTATATACGCAATTTTTATGTTTTTTTAAACATAAAGACTTGCGTATATAGGGCACTTTTTATTTTTCAGGCAAATGAAAACGTGTACAAGGGATTAAAAATCATTGAAAGGGGTGATATTCAACATCAAATCGATATTCAATGGTATTTTTATGAAGAATAAGGGGGAGGGGAAAAATTCATAAGATCAATCGTTTCCATCCATTACGATTATCTTGTGAATTTTGGAAAACGCTTTATATTCTTCTTAAAATAAGGTTTTTTAAATAAAACCAGGTTGATTGGAGCGGAAGGTGCGAGACTCCTGCGGGATTACGGGACAGGGGAGACCCCGCAAGCGCTTTAGCGCTGAGGAGGCTCACCGAACCGCCCGCGAACCGCTCGCACCTGGAGCGGAAATCAACACAGTTAAATAAAAAAATATGGGGTGAATAACAAAATGAAAAAACTGTCAAAACAAATGTTTGCACTTCTACTAGCATGCATCATGCTAGTCGCGGCCGGCTGTTCGAATCAAAGCAGTGCTGCAGGAGATAAAAAAGTAAAAAAGATCAAGATCGGTATGTCCTTCCAAGAAATGAATAATCCTTACTTTATTTCCATGAAAGAAGCGTTAGATGATGCAGCAAAGGAAATTGGCGCAGAGGTTGTTATTGCAGATGCGCAGCATGACGTTTCCAAACAAATCAATGATATTGACGATATGATTCAAAAGAAAATCGACATTCTATTAATTAACCCTACAGATAGTAAGGGTGTAGAATCAGCAGTTGTGGCAGCTAAAAAAGCTGGTGTGATCGTCGTGGCGGTTGACGCACAGGCGTCAGGTCCAATCGACTCCTTTGTTGGTTCTAAAAACTATGATGCTGGTTATTTAGCAGGTAAAAAGATGGCTGAAGA
This sequence comes from Neobacillus drentensis, assembly GCF_036965425.1. Lineage (GTDB taxonomy): Bacteria > Bacillota > Bacilli > Bacillales > Cytobacillaceae > Neobacillus > Neobacillus drentensis_F. The sequence continues at coordinate 1,877 of NZ_JBALPP010000047.1, forward strand.
TTTAGGCGGGAAAGGTAAAGTCGCTATCCTAGATGGTATTCCAGTAGTACCGATCCTTGAACGTGTTAAAGGCTTTAAAGCAGCCATGGCTGAGAATCCTGGAATTCAAATAGTAAACACTCAAAACGGTAAACAAGACAGAGCAGAAGCAATGAAAGTCACAGAAAATATGTTACAAGCTAATCCAGATTTAAATGCACTATTCAGTGTAAATGACGAAGGTGCACTAGGTTCTCTAGGTGCAATCGAAGCCTCTGGTAAAAATGTAGGGATTTATAGCGTTGATGGTCATCCAGAAGCGATTAAAGCCATTTTAAAAGGCGGCGCCTTTAAAGCTACTACAGCACAATATCCAAGAGACCAGGTGAGAATTGGTCTAGGTATGGCATTATCTAAGCTTTGGGGAGCAAAAGTAGTACCGAAAGAAGTTCCAATTGATGTTAAATTACAAACAAAAGATAACGCAAAAGGCTTCAGCTGGTAATCGTCACAATCAGGCGGGCGTTGACTTGATGGAAAACGCCCGCCCGCTTTAAAAAATGTAAGAGGGGAAGGTGATTGCGATGGATAAAGTATTAGAAATTGTGAATATAACGAAGGAATTTCCCGGAGTTAAAGCCCTAAAAGGCGTCAGTTTCGATATCAGACGCGGTGAGGTTCACGCGTTAGTTGGGGAAAATGGAGCGGGAAAGTCGACACTCATGAAAATTCTTTCCGGTGTTTATACCCCGACAACAGGTGAAATTCGTTTAGATGGCAAGGAAGTCATTTTCCAAGATCCTAAGCAAGCCCAACAGTTAGGAGTCAGTATTATTCATCAAGAGTTCAGTTTAATTCCCTATTTGAGCGGTGTTGATAATATTTTCTTAGGCAGAGAGAAAAGGAAATCAAATGGATTATTAGACAGAAGAAAGATGAGAAAAGAAGCAGAAGAAGTTATGAAAAGGTTAAATGCAGATATTGACCTGAACAAGCCAGTCGCACATTTGAGTGTGGCAAACCAGCAATTTATTGAAATTGCCAAAGCCATTGCCATTGATACAAAGGTATTAATTTTCGACGAACCGACGGCCAGTTTAACTGGAAAAGAAATTGATAAATTATTTGAGTTAATTGAGAAATTGAAAGCTGATGGTGTAACCATTATATATATATCGCATCATTTGGACGAAATCCTCAAAATGTGTGACCGAATGACGTGCTTACGGGATGGGGAATGGGTCGGCACAAGAGAAATTAAGAACGTGACAAAGCAAGATATAGTAAAAATGATGGTTGGCCGAGAAATCGTCAATGCGTTTCCTGACAAGCCATCTCATCATGGAAAAGAAGAAATGCTTCTGGAAGTGAAAAAGTTAAGTAATAAAAGTATTACCGATATTCAGTTTTCGTTGAAAAAGGGTGAAATTATCGGAATTGCCGGTCTTGTCGGCTCTGGCAGAACGGAAACGGTAAGAGCGCTAATCGGTGCCGATCCTGCAAAGGAAAGGGAGGTTTATATCAACCAGAAAAAGGTCGATATCAAAAACCCTACGGATGCCTTGGCACATGGGATCGCCCTCATTCCAGAAAGCCGAAAGACTCAAGGTCTCGTCCTCAATATGACGATCAAAAATAATATCAGTTTACCTATTTTAAAGGACCTAAAGGGCTTTTTTGGAGTGATTAACAAGGAAAAAGAAGATTCCGTTATTAATCAATCGATTAAAGACTTATTAATCAAAACGCCAAGCAGCAAGCAAATGGTCAAAAATTTAAGCGGCGGGAATCAACAAAAGGTCGTGTTAGCAAAATGGCTAAATACGGACTGTAAAATATTAATCTTTGATGAGCCTACCCGTGGAATTGATATTGGGGCGAAGGAAGAGATTTATAAATTAATGAGAAGCCTGGCAGATAAAGGGCTATCGATTATTATGATTTCTTCCGAATTACCGGAGATTTTAGGGATGAGTGATCGCGTGCTCGTTATGCACAAAGGAAAAATAAAGGCAGAAATCGATGGAAGAATAGCTGATTCAGAAAAAGTAATGCATTATGCAACGGGTGGTGTTAGTGAATGAATGATGTAAATGTCCAGAAATTATCGTATCAGACAAAAGGATTTAACGTGAAAGAAACGTTTAAAACGCCTGAAATGTTAACCTTATTGGGGTTTTTTGTCCTATGTGCCTTTTTTAGTTTTTCTACTGCACAGTTTTTAACGGGGGAAAACATCTCAAATATTGTTAGGCAAGTCTCCATAAACGGAATTTTAGCCGTTGGGATGACCTTTGTCATCTTAACAGGCGGTATCGATTTGTCCGTCGGTTCGGTGATGGCGTTCACCGGTACGATTATGGTGGGTCTGATGATCAACATGGGAATGCCGCCAATCGCCGCTGTTTTGCTTGGAATTGTTTTAGGTGCGGTGCTTGGTTACATTAATGGTTTATTTATTGCCCATGCCAGAATCCCAGCCATCATTGTTACCTTAGCGATGATGGAGGTTGCCAGAGGAGCTGCGCTGCTTTATACAGGCGGGTATCCGTTATCTGGTGTATCAAAATCCTATGCTTTTATCGGAAGAGGATATCTGTTTGGCGTTATTCCAATGCCTGCGGTGATCATGATTTTAGTCTTTATCGCTGCTTATATCATTTTAAATCATTTACCAATTGGCCGATATATTTACGCTATTGGTGGTAATGAAGAAGCGGTTCGTTTATCTGGTGTTAAAGTTAAAAAAATTAAGATCTTTGTTTATTTAGTAAGTGGGATTACGGCTGCGATCAGTGGTTTAATCATGACATCAAGACTTTCTTCAGGTCAGCCGATGGCCGGAGAAGGATATGAGTTAGACGCTATTGCTGCTGTTGTATTAGGTGGCACGAGCATTTCCGGCGGCCGCGGACATATTTTTGGAACCATCCTTGGTGCTTTATTATTAGGGGTTTTAAGTAATGGTTTAAACCTAATGGGTGTATCCCCATATGTTCAACGCGTTCTAAAAGGGGCCATTATCGTGGCAGCCATCTATTATAGTAGTTTCCGTCAAAAAGATTAACTTTAAAAAAATTAACCTATAGGGAGATGTTTGAAATGTCAGTAGTACCAGAAACAGTAAAAGCGGTTGGAACGTCAGCATTACCAGAAACAATGAAAGCAGTTGTAGCACATGGCCCAGAAGATTACCGTGTGGAAGAAGTAGCTACACCAAAAGCAGGTAAAGAGGAAGTCGTCATTAAAGTAGAAGCTTGCGGAATTTGCGGCAGTGACTTAAAGGCATACCATGGATCACAAATGTATTGGGGCGGAGAAGATCCTTGGATGAAGGCACCGGTTATTCCTGGTCATGAATTCTATGGCATTGTGGCTGAATTAGGAGAAGGCTCTGCTGAAAAATATGGATTGCAGGTGGGGGACCGCGTCACCACTGACCAAATTAACCCATGTGGAAAATGTAAATTCTGTACAACCGGAAAGTACTGGATGTGCGATGTTCATAATATTTATGGATTCCAAAAAGATGTGGCAGAAGGCGGCTGGGCTGAATATATGAAATTTAGCAGCACGGCAAGAATCTATAAAATTACTGATGGTGTAACCGCTGAAGAGGCTGCCCTAGTAGAACCAATGGCATGTGCGGTTCACACCGTTCAAAGAGCAACGATTGAATTTGAAGATGTGGTCGTGCTAGCAGGTGCAGGTACACTCGGATTATGTATGGTCCAGCTCATTGCTTTAAAAACACCGAAGAAATTAATTGTTTTAGATACGAATAAGAAAAGATTAGCAGCAGCTAAAAAGCTGGGTGCGGATCTGGTCATCAACCCTCTAGAAGAAGATGCCATCAAAATCGTGAAGGATTTAACAGAAGGGTACGGCTGTGATGTCTATATCGAAGCAACAGGACACCCATCTGGCGTAACACAAGGTTTAGAGATGGTTAGAAGACTCGGCAGATTTATCGAATTTAGTGTATTTGGCAGTGAGGTCACAACGGATTGGAGTGTCATCGGTGACAGGAAGGAACTAGATTTAAGAGGTTCGCACTTAGGTCCATACACATACCCTGTTGCCATCGACTTATTTGAGCGCAATCTATTAACAGCTGAAGGAATCGTTACCCATACTTATAAAGTGGAAGACTTTGCAGAAGCGATGGAAATGGCGCATCATCCAGAAGCCATCAAGGTATTATTAAAGCCCTAATAGGTTAATAGAATAAGAGATTAGCAGGTGAAGGGTGATATTATGGATTACTTAATTGGTGTTGATATAGGAACTTCAGGTACAAAAGCAGTATTAATTGATCCAAACGGAAAAGTGTTGGCCCATAGCTATAAAGGCTATGAGGTTGAAACACCAAAGCCTTCCTGGGCTCAGCAATGGCCTGAGCCTTGGGAAGAGGCCGTTAATTTTACGATAAAATCAGTTGTTGAAAAATCAAATGTCGATTCTGAAAAGATTAAAGGTGTTGCGATCAGCAGTTTGTACGGTGGATCTGGAATCCCTGTTGATCATGATATGAAACCATTGGCACCCTGCTTAATTTGGATGGATCGTCGGGCAGAAGAAGAGGTAAAGTGGGTTGAGGAAAATATCAACCTTGATGAATTATTTGAGATAACAGGGAACTCCGTCAATTCCTATTTCGGATTTACGAAAATTCTTTGGATGAAAAATAATTTACCGCAGGTTTGGAACAAAATTCAGTACTTTTTACCGCCGGCCCCTTATATCGTATATACCTTAACGGGAGAAGTCGCGGTTGATTACTCATCAGCCGGAAACATCGGCGGCGTTTTTAACTTAAGGGAAAGAAAATGGTCAAAGGAAATGGTTGAAAAATTAGGTATTCCTTTGAGCTTTTTCCCTGAAAGACTCGTAGAGTGTACAGAAATTGTTGGAGGAATCACCGAGGAAGCGGCTAAGAAGACAGGCTTAAAAGCAGGCACGCCTGTCATTTGCGGCGGTGTCGATGCGCCGGTTGCTACCATGGGTGCGGGTGCCCTTGCTGAAGGGAACCATGTAGCGATGCTCGGAACCTCTATGTGCTGGGGATTTATTACCAAGACACCAAACTTATCTCCAAATCTAGTAAGTATGCCACACTGTGTGGATTCCAGTGAGATTATCTATACCTTTGGCGGGGCTGCTACTGCGGGTGCGATTTTAAAATGGTTTAGAAATGTGATCGGTACGGAAGAAATAGCCGTTGAAGATAAATTGGGCATCAATGCTTATACCCTATTAGATTTGCAGGCCAAAGATATTCCGGCTGGATCGAATGGATTATTGGTTCTTCCTTATTTCATGGGGGAAAGAAGTCCGATTTGGGACAGCAGTGCACGCGGTCTTGTTCTTGGTCTAAGCTTAGTTCACACGAAGGGGCATTTATATAAGGCATTCATGGAAGGTGTGGCCTACTCGTTGCGCCATAATATGGAAATGGTGTTGGGAACAGATGCTGTGCTAGACAAAGAGCTGATTATCGTCGGCGGCGGCTCAAAATCGATGAATTGGCCGCAAATTTATGCGGATGTCACCGGTTATCCCGTTCGAATCATTAAAAACGATGTAGAAGCACCGCTAGGAGATGCCGTGTTGGCAGGGATTGCAACGGGAATCATCACAGAGCCGAATGTTTTAAAAGATTGGCTGGATTTTGAAGAACCGATTTACCCGAATCCTGAAAATACGAAGGTCTATGATCAGTATTATGAGGAATATAAGAATTTGTATGTAAGTACTAAAGATAGTATGAAGCGTATAACAAAGATCAATTAGTAGAATTGGAGATATCTATAAAAAAGAGAAGTAGGTCAAGATTATGTCATTCTAATCCAACCTGCTTTTCTTTTTTATAGGATGTTTTCGTAAAAAATTACGTTAAAACTCATAAGTAATTAGAATTCAGTGTGAAATTACACTCTATTGATGACTTATTTTGATATATCGGCGTTTTTCGTAAGTTTATCGGCGAATTTTTAATTTTATCGGCGAATCCAAAAAACAGTCTTTTAGTAAAGAGCCTTTCTATTAAATGAAGAACGGAGTGATTCACTTGTTAGAAGAACTAAAGAAAAAGGTTTTAGAAGCAAATCTGCAGCTCCCTAAGAAAAATTTAGTTATATATACATGGGGAAACGTGAGTGCCATTGATCGCCAGCTTGGGCTTGTTGTGATAAAACCAAGCGGTGTTGACTATGACCAGTTAAAAGCAGAGGACCTTCCTGTAGTGGATTTAGATGGAAATAAGGTTGAGGGGGATTTAAATCCCTCATCCGATACAGCGACACACTTAGAGCTATACAAAGCCTTTCCTGAAATCGGCGGAGTCGTACATACCCATTCTCCTTGGTGTACGCAATGGGCGCAGGCAGGGAAAGCCATTCCTGCCTATGGGACCACACATGCGGATTATTTTTACGGTGAAATCCCTTGTACCCGGCCGTTAACTCCGCTTGAAATTGCTGCTGACTATGAAAAGAACACAGGGACAGTCATTGCCGAGACATTCAAAGACTTAAATCCTAATTTTGTTCCGGGTGTTATTGTCAATAGTCACGGACCTTTCAATTGGGGAAAAGATCCTTTAAAAGCGGTTGAAAATGCGGTCATCATGGAGGAAATCGCGAAGTTGGCTTACTATACCCAGAGCTTGTCACCTAAAATTGATTCCATTGATGATCATCTTCTCGATAAACATTTTTTAAGAAAGCACGGTAAGAATGCTTATTATGGTCAAGTTCATCTCCAAGAAGTCGAGAACTAAGAGTAAGGAATGATATGAATGCAGTATAAATTGGTAGTCCTAGATATGGATGGCACCTTACTAAATGATGACCATCTTGTTTCAGATACTAATAAAGAGGTCATTCATAGGCTGAAGAGAGTAGGAACCAGCGTGGCATTGGCAAGTGGAAGGCCCTATGAATCCATCTATCCCTATGTTAAAGATTTAGAGATTGATTTGCCCATCATTGCAGCAAATGGCGCGTTAATCAAAAATCCTATATCGAACGAGGTACATTACTCTGCCAGTTTACCCAGTGAATTAGCGAAAGAAATAGTAGAATACGGTCAAGAAAATCAGTATCCTATCAGTTTATATCTTGATGGGGAAGTGCACACCTTTAACGAAAATATGGTCAAGGTCCATTGGGAACTTGAAAAATTACAGGCTAGATTCATAGATAAATTTGAGGATGAAAAGGAATTATATAAGATCATTTATGCCCATACTCCAGAAAAAATCGAAGATGCCTTCTACCGTTTAGAGGAAAAATATAAAGAAAAATTGTATATTACCCGTTCCGATGATAGATATTTAGATGTTATGAATATTAACGCATCGAAAGGGAAAGCGCTCCATCAGCTGATGGAAATGCTGCAAATTTCCTCTCAGGAAGTGCTCGTTATAGGGAATAGCTTTAATGATATCGCCATGTTTGAGGTTGCCGGTTGTGCCATCGCCATGGAAAATTCCCCTCAAGAAGTTAAGAATGCAGCAGATTTTGTTACTAAGTCTAATAACGACAATGGCGTTGCCTATGTGTTGGATAGAGTAATGGGAAATATGACACTTTTTAGCTAAAGGTGATCATTCTCTGGGGAAATACCATTGGTTTTTTCGACAAGTTTCTTTGATAAAGGGCAATAAAATGCTTATTTATCAAGGCATTATGAAGATTTAATCAAACGTTTGATTAGGGAAATTACAGATCGAATTTCCTCGGAAATGCTCGGTTTAAGGAAATAATGACAGGTGCAGGATAGCCCTCAAAAGGCTATCCAATTTTTATTCGACCATGAAGTTTTTTTCTATTTTTGGTCAAACTATTCCTCATAAATCATTTTCCGCGTCATTCCACCATCAACAACGAGGTTAATCCCAGTTACAAAGTCATTCTCTTTTGCTGTTAAATAAAGACAGGCTCGTGCAATATCCTCTGGCTTGCCTACACGCTTTGATAAATGCTGTTCATGATCCAGTTTGCTTAACTTTGAATAATCGCCTGTTTCTATCCAACCAGGGGAAATGGCATTTACCGTAATCCTGTCGTCACTGAATGAAGCAGCTAGCGCATGGGTAATGGCAAGGATTCCACCTTTAGTGGCAGCATAAGATTCCGAATTGGGTTCTGACATGATCGCTCTCGTGGAGGCAATATTAACAATTGATCCGCCATCCTGATTATGCCGCATATATTTGGCAGCTTCGCGTGATGCCAAGAAAACACTTCTCAAATTGGTATGTATCACATCATCCCATTCCTCAATTGATGTTTCATAAGGAGATTTGAATAATGCCTTTCCTGCATTATTGATTAAAATATCAATGTGGCCATAGGATTGAATGGCGGCTTCCATTAACCGGATGATATTCGATTCTAATCTTACATCCGTGTGGACGAATAGTGCTTCTCCGCCACTTTTCTCGATCATCGTTACTGTATTAGCCCCTGCCTTATCATCAATATCAGCCAAAACGACATTGGCGCCTTTTTGTGCATATTGTAAGGCAACACCCTTACCAATTCCGTTCCCGGAACCTGTTATGACTACTGTTTTATTAGAGAAATCCATTATTTTTCCACCTTCCTTTACTTATGTTTAAGATAACACAAAAAATGCTGTAGACCATACGGACCATTCTTGTGGTTTTACTGCTTCATAAACCAAGAGAACCGTCCTTCCGGAATTTCATTAAGGATGCTTATCCTTTTTCCTTAGGGATGTCTCCTCCTATAATGCCCGCTTGAAGGAAAAATTCGGTCCTATGGTAATTAGGATGAGCTCCTAATGCCTGAGTGAAGGAAAAATTGAGCTCTATGGTAATTAGGAAGAGCTCC
>NZ_JBALPP010000047.1:10782-13716 GCF_036965425.1 Neobacillus drentensis
GCTTCTACGGTAATTAGGAGAAGCTCCTAATACCCGAGTGAAGGAAATGTTCTGTCCTACGGTAATTTGGAAAAGCTCCTAATGCTCAAGTGAAGAAAAAATTAGGTTCTTTGGTAATTAGGAAAAGCCCATATATAATATGGTGCGATAAATATGGATGTGGCCGTTTTCGCCATTTCCTTTGAGGGTGTTATGAACAAACAATATTGCTTAAAGATAAGTGCTATTGGTTATATTTGTAATAAATTAGATAATAGGTTGGAGGAACAATCTTGGTTATGAAAGCAAATCCTTCATTTTTAGCCCGAAATTTATGGTCGGGTATTTTTTTCGGAATCGGTTTCGTTGCTTTTTTTGATGAAACTGTTTTTCACCAAATTTTACATTGGCATCATTTTTATGACAAAAGTACATTGGGGATTGGTTTGGTCTCAGATGGTTTATTTCATGCTTTAAGTTGGTTTGCAACCATTGGGGGGCTATTCCTTCTTGCAGACTTACGGCGTAGAAATGCATTTTGGTTGAAAAGGTGGATTGGCGGAATGCTGCTTGGGGGAGGAGTCTTCCAGTTATACGATGGAACCATCCAACACAAGCTTATGAGGATTCACCAGATTCGCTATGTTGAAAATGTCATGATCTACGACATAATATGGAACATACTTGCCTTAATCATGCTCATTATTAGCATCATTCTAATTGTAAGGACACAAAAGGAATCAAAGCCTCTAAGGGGTAAAGACAGTCATGCACAATGAGCTTATCCTGTTTATTCCGTTTGTATTGTTATTAATGGTGTATATCTTTGCTAGCTTTAGATCAAATCGTCAATACAAAAGGTGGCCATTGTACCGCACCCTCTTTTGGGTGTCAGGGATTCTTTGTATAACTGCAGTAGTTGCAGGCCCCTTAGTAAATCGAGCTCATATGGATTTTACCGCACATATGTTAGGACATTTACTTCTCGGAATGGCTTCTCCGCTTCTAATTGTTCTATCTGCACCAATGACTCTTGTTATGCGAAATCTCAATGTAAAGCTGGCACGACAACTTTCAAAAATTCTAAAGAGTTATCCCATACGGATCCTTAGTGACCCCATGTTCGCTTCTCTATTCAATGTGGGAGGATTATGGATCCTTTATACTACAGACTTATATTCAGCGATGCATCACAATATTGGTCTTTATTTTTTCATACATGTACATGTATTCCTTGCAGGTTATATGTATGCAGCAGCTTTCATTTCTATTGACCCAACCCCGCATAGAACCAATTTTATCTACCGTGCGATTGTTTTGGTCCTTTCATTCGCAAGTCATGGAATCTTATCAAAATACATATATGCCCACCCGCCATTGGGGGTAACCAAAACACAGGCAGAAATGGGAAGTATGCTAATGTATTATGGTGGAGATGCAATTGATATCGCTTTAATCTACATTCTCTGCTGGCAATGGTATAAATCCAAAAAGCCATTGGCATGGGGACGGTTTTCGTCTGAAAGACGGTTATCATAAAGCTACGGTCATTGAAGTGTAGGAGGATAAAAAATTGTTAGTCGATAAAATCATCCAATTTGAGAATCATTTTGCGGAACTGCAGGCGAACGTTGTAGAAAAGCCATATGGCCGAATCTTTTACGATCGAGATAATCCATTATCTTACGATAGCAATCATGCTTATATTAAGGAAGATTTTGATGGTGATTGGGATTTGGTAATCAATGAAATCATCGTTTTTTATAGGGAAATTGCGATTACTCCGCGTGTCTATACATTTACTAAAAGCAAAAGTAGGGCGGGACTGTTTTTAGAAAAGAAAGAATTTTTAAAACAGATTGAAGAGATAAGTTTCTATGTCCAAAAAAACAAAAAGTTAATTGACCGGGTTAGAACGATTGATATTAGAAGACTTCACTTGTCAGATGAAACGAAAATAAGCCACTTTGGTCAGGAGTTGAGCGAGTGGGGGTATAAATCGTTAATGAAGGCTTTAGGTAACAAAAATTTTTATCTGTTTGGCGGATATGAGGATGATTCTTTGGTATGTATGGCGTCTATGTACAAACAGGGCGATATTTCTAGAATCAATGATGTTTTCACAAAAAGTGATAAAAGAGGGAAAGGCTATGGAGCCCAATTAATCAACTTTATCACGGAGTTTAACGATAAAACCCTTCATACCGTAAGCTATTTATACGCCAACAATCCGATCGCCATCAACATGTATAAAAAAGCAGGATATGAAGAGATGAAGGAGATGATCCGTGGGTGTTATTGGGTGGAATGATTTTTTTAAGTAAATAACCTTGTGGGTTTCATCCACAAGGCGTTTTTATTTTTAATATAGTGTTGGGACTGGATAACAGGCAACGGTTTCAATAAATCTCTCATCGAAACCATAAAATGTCCAGAATGTACCGTTCCATCTATATCCTGTTACTGCCCCATACTCGACAGTTAATGGGTAAAACCAGAAGCCTTCTCCATTTACGAGCCAAACATATGTGTATTGATTTAAACAGTCGATTAAATAATGTGAAGTAGCCGGCTTTGGCGGTACGTATGGAGGGGGAGGAGATTGTGGCTGCTGGCGCATTGGATCTTGAGGGGGATAATAAACCATTCCTTTCACTCCTTTAGATAATTCCTAACATCATATGTGGGCGAAGAATGGTTTGTGATTTAGCACCTTCAATTACCTTCTTCTCATCCGAGGGTATTAGACGCATCTTCAGATTCCCTCCAATTACTTTTTCAAATCCAGGAATCTTTACCAAACCGGTTGCCATTGTGCCGCTTCCGTGGAAGTAGTGCCCTTTGGCTTTTATGCATTCATCGTTATACTGAAATACAATTTCGATATAAACCACATACATTTAAAAAATAATTTTAAAAAATGATTGACGGGAAAAACGTTTGATACTATGATTA
>NZ_JBALPP010000047.1:13782-26934 GCF_036965425.1 Neobacillus drentensis
TAATCATAGTATCAAACGTAACAATCATCTATTCATATATTTTTTTACACAATGTGTAACCGGTTACATATAACGATACAATCCCATTAAAAAGAGGGTATAAACATGAAAGAAATTAAGATTCTATCTCCATGCGGAATGCTAGGATATGGTTTTCCAGCCCGCTCCTTTATGAGGGGCTTTGAGGAAGAGATTCACGGTATTGTCGTGGATGCGGGCTCAACGGATGCGGGGCCACATAAGCTAGGGGCCGGCGTATCTATCGTCAGCAAACGGGCTCTAAGAAAGGACCTAGAGTTGATCGTCACCAACGGCGTCACCAGGAAAATCCCGATCATCATTGGCTCGGCAGGCGGAGCCGGCGCAAAGCCGCATGTCGAATCGACCATTGAAATCATTCAAGAAATACTAAAAGACCACGGACTCAAAGCGAAGATCGCGGTCATTTGGGCTGATTTTTCACAAGAGACGATCATCGAAGCGAATCGCAGTAACCGAATTCAGCCGCTGACGGCCAATATCCCGCCTCTGACAGAGGAAACAATCAATGAATCTATCAATATTGTGGCCCAGATGGGACATGAACCGATTTTAGAAGCATTAGAGAATGGCAGTGACATTATTATTTGCGGCAGGGCCTACGATCCCTCACCATTTGCCGCAATTGGAATCTATCATCAGAAAGATCCCGGCCTTTCCTATCATTTAGGAAAAATACTAGAGTGCGGCGCCCTATGTGCGGAGCCAGGGACAACCAAAGACAGTATTTTAGGAACGATCAAAGATCATTCCTTCACCGTTCAATCGCTGAATCCACAAAGAAAATGTACGCCGATCAGCGTCGCGGCCCATACGTTTTACGAAAAGGAACATCCCTATATTTTACACGGTCCTGGGTTTACTCTCGATTTGAGTGCTTGCGAGTTTCAAGAGATTAGTGAAGGTGTCGTTCAAGTCACCAACAGCCGATTGATCCCATCTGAAAAAACCTTTATTAAACTCGAAGGAGCGAAAAAAGCGGCGTATCGCACGTTTGTGATCGCCGGTGTTAGAGACCCGATCCTAATCGACAATATCGAAGAAATCGAGCATCGTGTAAAAGAGCAGACAGCTGAATATTATGCTGAAATCAATCCGGAAGACTATCAAGTGAATTTCCTAAACTACGGGATGAATGCCGTGCTTGGTTCAAAGGAGAATGCTCCGTTTAACGGTCATGAAATTGGGGTTATGTTTGAGGTTATTGCCAAGACGCAGGAGCTGGCCAACAGCATTTGTGCCACCGTCCGCTCTACTTTTCTACACTTTGGTTATGAAAAAAGAAAATCAACGGCAGGAAATCTAGCCTTTCCTTTTGCACCAAGTGATATCGAGTTTGGACCTGTCTATGAATTCTCCATCTATCATTTGATGGAAATTGATGAAAGCCCATTCCAAATCGAATACCTGGAGGAGGGCAATTAAATGGCAACCTTATTTGAACTAGCAAAAGTATTAAGAAGCAAAAATTCAGGACCCTTTGAAGTGACTTTGGATATTCTGTTTGATTCAAAGGATACGTACCAAAGAGTAAAGGATTCTGGAAAAATCAATGTTAAAACAATTTGTGATTTATATAATCTAACGGAAAATCAAGTTCATCACCTTGTTTTCTTTGACCAGGCTTTGGGGATCAAAATTACCATGGCGAGAGAGGTATCCTCGGGGAGCATTGGCGATCGTGATGTATACGGTGCCCAGCAGCACGCACCATTAATGGAGATAACAATAGAATAGGGCGGAGATGAGTATGCAGAAGATTGCAGTAGTAGGGAGTATTAATATTGATTATTTTGTGGAAGCAGACCGATTACCGAAGCTTGGAGAAACCCTGCTAGGAAATAGTTTCTTTTTATCACTTGGAGGAAAGGGTGCGAACCAAGCGGTAGCGGCTTCTCGTTTAGGAGGAAGCGTGGCGTTATTCGGCTCCGTCGGCGATGACGAAAACAGTAAGATCATCTTGGAAAATATGAAAAAGGAAAAGGTAACAGTTAATAACTTGAATGTTGCGGAAGGAACTACCACTGGAGCAGCCTTCATTGAATTGTGCAATAGTGAGAATCGGATTTTAGTTGTTCCGGGAGCCAATAATTTAACGGATGTATCCTATATTAAGACGGTTTCAGAGGAACTATTAAACTATGATGTCATTTTGTTTCAGATGGAAACGCCGCTTGAAATGATGGAATACATTGTTCCAATTCTCTATGACCATCAAAAAACGATCATCGTGAATCCGGCCCCGGCTCACAAAATCCGCCAGGACGTCCTGGAGAAAATCACGTATATCACGCCAAATGAGTACGAGTATCAAATGGTGTTGGACAGCGAGGATGCGATGGAAGTCTTGCTGGAGAAGTATTCAAACAAACTAATCATCACCCGCGGGACGGCTGGGGTATCGTATTTTGACGGCCAAGCCCTTATCAATGTTCCTGTTATCAAGGTGGAAGCAGTGGATACGACGGGTGCTGGCGATACGTTCTCAGGAGCCTTTGCGGTCGGAATAGCAGAAGGAAAGAACTTAAGAGAGAGTATCCGCTTTGCGAATGTTGCAGCCGGACTTTCGGTGATGAAAAAAGGAGCCCAAACTGGGATGCCTTACCGGCATGAGGTTGAACTTTTATTGAAAGAGGAGGAGGAACATGAAAATAAAGACCACTTTATCTAGGATTCGAAAAGATTGGGTCATCTATTTAATGCTTCTTCCAGCTATTGCCTACTTCGTGATCTTTAATATTGTTCCCTTAATTGGGATGAAACTGGCCTTTCAGGATTATCGGATCATTGGGGACAATCAATGGGTGGGATTAAAGCACTTTAAGGTGCTGTTTAGTTCCCCGGCTTTCTTTGATGTCCTGAAGAACACCATCATCATTAGTACGATGAAGATGATTTTTATCTTTCCGATTCCGATTATCTTGTCGCTGATGATTAACGAAGTGCGGGTCGGCCCGTTCCGAAAATATGTACAATCTGTCGTGTATTTGCCTCACTTCCTTTCCTGGGTCGTCATTGCCGGGGTTTGGATCAGCTTTTTAAATCCAGCCGATGGGGGCATCAATGTAATTCGGAATTTCTTCCAAATGCCATCGGTGGATTTCATGACAAGTAAGGAACATATCCGCTGGGTATTAGTCTTTTCAGAAATGTGGCGGACGGCCGGATGGGATTCGATTCTGTACTTAGCGGCCATTATGAAAATCAGTCCTTCCCTTTATGAGGCAGCGCGGATCGATGGGGCCTCCAGCTTGCAGCAAATGCGTTATATTACGCTGCCGGAGCTTGCAGGAACGATCGTCACCGTCTTTATTTTAAATCTTGGGTTCTTTATGAATGCCGGATTTGATCAGGTGTTCAACTTAATCAATGATTCCGTCATTAGTGTGATTGATATTTTAGATACGTACGTTTACCGGATTGGTATCCTGAACGGACAATACGCCTATGCGACAGCAGCCAGCTTATTTAAAGGTGTCATTGGTGTCGTATTGATTCTCGGAACCCATTTTATTTCGAAGAAAATTTCTGGAAAAGGCGTTTGGTAAAGTGGAGGTGAAGAGTTGAAAAAGCTTAGTTTGTCATCTGTGATTATTTATACCCTTTTATTCTTGCTATCCATTTCGGTCTTAATCCCGATCCTGAATTTACTGGCGATGTCCTTATCGGATCCGTTGAAGGTGCATGAGCTGAAGGGGCTGGATATTTTACCGAAAGGGTTCACTTTTTTAAACTATGAGATTTTGCTATCAAATCCGCTAATCCTGCGCAGTTTGGGTAACACGATTTTCATTACCGTTGCAGGTACAGCGCTTAATCTATTCCTGACCGCGATGGCCGCCTATGTGCTGGCTCGAACTAAATTTGTTGGGAAAAAACTAGTGATGTTTATGCTGATCGTCATCATGGTTTTCGAACCAGGAATGATCCCGGAATATCTATTGGTCAAAAACCTCGGTCTCTTGGACACGTATACATCGCTGATTCTTTATAAAGCGATCAATGTCTACTATTTATTTATCTTAATGAGATTCTTTGGCGATGTGCCGGAAAGCATTATTGAAGCAGCTCGCATCGACGGGGCCGGGCATTTCCGCATCTTTACTAGAATCATGCTGCCGCTTTCGAAGCCGGCCTTGGCAACATTGGGATTGTTTTACGGCGTTTATCACTGGAATGAATACTTCCGGGCAACGATTTATCTGACCTCTCCAAATAAATGGCCGCTGCAGGTCGTGTTACGACAATTTGTCGTCGAGCGGGATAATTCCTCCATGCTTGGACAGCTCGCTGTTGGATCCTATGAGCAAATCAAGAACTTGGACTTTGCGTCACTCCAGTCCGGAACGATTATGATTTCGATTGTTCCGCTGCTGATTTTATATCCGCTCATTCTTAAATATTATGCAAAAGGTGCGCTTGAAGGAGGTGTTAAAGACTGATACCTTCAAGCACATGCCAACTATTAATGATGATCACTAATTAAGGGGGAAAATGAAAATGAAGAAACTTTTGTTGTTGCTTTTTAGTGTTCTAATGATTTTTACTGCAGCCTGTTCAAAGGACAGTGCAGATACTGCTGCTAAAAAAACCAAGGACGGTAAAACAGTCATTCGTGTCGTAGCGAAGGATGATGCCCCGTCTAACCCTGCTTCTGTTAAGTATTACGATGAATTAGCGAAAGCATTAAAGAAAGATGAGAACTTAAATGTTGAATTCAAGCTTGTAGAAGTTCCTCAAGGTACGTATGCTGAAAAATTAAACCTATTGCTGTCAAGCGGCGATATCCCTGACTTGATCTATTTCCAAGGCGGAGACCAGCAAATGGCTCAGCAGGATTTATTAGAAGATTTAACACCATATATCGATAAATCTAAATACATTAAAGATATTATCCAGCCGCATAACAAAGAAAGATTAAAGAACTATCCATACTTACTATGGATCAAGCCTCTAGATCAAAAAACACCAGTCATTCGCAAAGATTGGTTTGACAAAATGGCAAGCTCTAAAGATTTAATGGCAGACCCAACTCCAGACAACTATTATAAGTTTTTAAAAGAATTGGTTACTAACCCTCCAGGCGGAGCGAAAAAGCCTGCTTATGCTTTAACGGCTGCCGGTGACATGGCAGAAATCGATGCGATTTTTAAAATGGCTTTTGGAATTAACCAAACATGGTTAAAGAACGACGGCAAATTTGAGTATTACAAAGTTTCTAAGCAGCAAAAAGAATTACTTGCTTACTATCAAAAGCTTTATAAGGAAGGCATTCTTGACCCTCAGTACTTAACAAAGCAATGGGATACAAAAGAAAAAGCCTTCTATGATGGCGAAGCAGCGGTTATCACAGGTACAAACGGTAAGGTTATCGATCTTTACAACAGCAAAATGACGGAAGTGAATGGCAAGCAGGCACAATTAGTGGTTCTTCCTGCAGCGAAAGGTGAATTCCAAGGCTACGGTGCAACAGATATTACGAAGGAATCCCGCGGATATGCGATTTCTTCCCAGTCTAAAAATAAAGATGTTGTCTTTAAAGTATTAGATTACCTGGCAAGTCCAAAAGGACAAATGCTTGATCGTCTAGGTTATGCAGGCGAGGAATACAATGTTGTCGATAATAAAATCGAGTTAACGGATAAGTACTATAGTGAGTGGTATGCAAGATATTGGGAGCCAACCAACTATCAGCCGGAAACACCATTAAAAACTCCGCTTCTAAGCGAGCCGGCATCTCAATCACAGCAAGCAGTACAGCAATACTATACAAAAGATAATAGCTTCATCATCCCAGAGAAATTCGTCACAAATTGGGATGCCATGGAAAACCTATATAAAGAATACTCTACCGATATTATCACTGGTAAGCGCCCTGTGAGCGACTTTGATAAGTTTGTTCAGGAATGGAAAAAAGCAGGCGGCGATGACGTGACAAAATATGCGAACGAAAACATTAAGTAAGGGGTTCTAAAAAATGGTTTCTTTTCAAGAGCGAGTAAGAGGGGTCCTTCTTTCAACAGCCTTAGGTGATGCTTTAGGAGCACCAGTTGAAAAATTGACCTATCAAGAAATTAAACAGCAATACGGCCGTGTCGAATCGCTCCATACTCGATGGTATAAGGAAGATGCACCGGCTGATGTCACTCTTGGAAAAAAACGTGGGCAAGGTATCGTCACTGACGATACCTTGATGACCACGGCTTTAATCCAGGTTTATTTAAAGGAAAGAAGACACCTTGATGCCTACGATTGCGGGAATGAATTTGTGAAAGAAATTGCTTTCAAAAAAACGTATATTCCGGAATTCGGCAGAGAGGCTATGATCATTGACCGGCTTTTTTATCCTGAGAAATATATTTTTATCCGGCATGTGCTGGCCAATTGTGAGCCACGGGAAGCTGGAATTGGAAATATGATCAATTGTGGTGCCGCTATGTATATAGCTCCTATTGGGATTGTCAATGCGGGCAATCCAAAAGCAGCGTATGATGAGGCGATCCTGTTTGCGATGGGCCACCAAAGCAGTTATGGATTGGAAGCGGCTGGCGTGTTGGCTGCTTGCGTGGCAAAGGCCTTTGAGGAAAACGTCACCATTGATGAGATTGTCCAGACGGCGATTTATTTTGCCAAGGATGGCACAAAGCAGGCGATTATCGAATTAACGGAAGCAGCCCGTCAGCTTCGTGATGAGCAGGCGGACATGGATCGGGTGATTGAGGTGTTCCAAGCGATTCTTGCGAAGTACTCTCCAATGAAGGATGATGTTCACCGCAAAATCGAGAAGGTCGGCATTCCGTCCAACCATTATACACCGAGCCGATTGTTTTCGATTGAAGAGCTGCCGTTGGCTTTGGCGTTTATCGTGTTAAATGACGGTGAGTTTTATAAATCCATCTATGACGGGATTAATTCTGGAAGAGATACGGATTCCATCGGGGTCATGATTGGTGTGATTCTTGGTGCGAAATATGGTTCTTCTGTGATTCATGATGAAGATATTCAACAATTGCAAACGGTCAACAAGATGGACCTTATCGGGACTGCGGATTCCTTTGCGGAAGTGGCGAAGGAAATCATCAGGGAAGACCTTGAGCTGAACGAAAGAAGAAGACGATATTTGGAAGAGTAAGGATTTGGAGTTGGAGGGAATCAGAGGTCTTCGGATTCCCTTCCGTTTTAAAACGGCTCAGAAGAGTACTGCGAGGAAAAGGAAGTGAGCGGGTTGTTAACTGCTAATTATTTGGAAAAAGTATACGCCGGTTTTCTAGGGATGAATGCCGGGATCCGATTGGGTGCGCCTGTTGAGCCGACAGAATGGACGCCGGAAATGATTCAAGATGTGTACGGTGACATAAAGGGCTACTTAAAAGACTATAAAACCTTTTCCGCTGATGATGATGCGAACGGTCCCGTGTTTTTCATTCGGGCATTATATGATGATGCCAAGAATCGGGAGCTTACCGCGGAGGATGTCGGCCGGGCATGGCTGAACTATGCCAGAGATGGAATCGGCATGTTCTGGTGGGGCGGAGAAGGCATCAGCACGGAGCATACGGCCTATAACAATTTAAAAAAGGGAATTCCTGCACCACAATCTGGTTCGACGGAGGTAAACGGGCTCACCCTTGCGGAACAAATCGGCGGTCAAATTTTTATAGACAGCTGGGGATTATTGTTTCCGAATGATGTAAGAAAGGCCGCCGATTATGCGGAAAAAGCAGCGAGTGTTTCCCATGATGGGAACGGTCTGTATGGCGCCCGCTTTATGGCTGCGTGTATCTCGAAAGCTTTTTCGGCTGGGTCTGTGGAGGAAATCATTGCGGCGGGGTTGAGCGAGATTCCGCAAGATTCCACTTATGCCAAGGTGGTTCAGGCTGTTTGCGATTTTTACCGAGCGCATCCTGATGATTTCCGTTTATGCCGTCAGTATCTTGAAGAGAATTGGGGCTATGACCGGTACCCGGGCATTTGCCATATCATCCCGAATGCCGGTGTTTGCATCCTTTCCTTATTATATGGTACAGGGGATTTTGCCCGAACGATTGAAATTGCGACAATGTGCGGCTGGGATACCGATTGTAATGCTGGAAATGTCGGCACGATTGTCGGTGTATGGGCTGGGATTGGTGCGATTCCGGACCATTATCGAAAACCAATCAATGACTTTATTGCGACTTCCAGTGTATCCGGTTATTTGAATTTGTTGGATATCCCTACTTTTTCCAAGTCATTGGCACTCTTGGGCTACAAGCTTGCGGGTGAGCAGCCGCCTGTTGAGTTAGCCGCGAGTTATAAGGAAGAAGAGATTTATTTTGATTTTACGCTTCCAGGCTCGACCCATGGTTTCCGGACGGATTTTCCTTTTAAAACGTTTTTGCGGCACAACGGGGATCATGGTTTTAGGAGGGACGGTTCTTTAGAGATTTTCATTGACCGGATGATTCAAGGTGAAAAAGGGAAAGTCTTCTATAAGCCATTTTATCGAAGAGAAGAATTTAATGATGAAAAATATAAACCAACGTTTGCTCCTCAAGTCTATAGCGGCCAAACGGTCTCGATGAAGGTGTTTTTGGAGAGGGTTAGGGGTTTAGAATTTATTGTTACTCCATTTGTACGGAATTCTTTTACAAAAGAAAATCTTTTATTGGAGCCTGTTGTCCTTATGGACGGGGAATGGAATGAGATTGAATTTATCGTTCCTGAAACCGATGGTGCGTTGATCGATGAGATTGGCATCATGATTGAAAGTCCTTCTCCTCTTGATAATCGCGGCTTTGGGAAATTGTATTTGGATGAATTCCATGTCTCTGGAAAGGGACGTTACTCCATTGATTTCTCCAAACAGGCGATTGAGTTTATGTGCGTGACGCCATTTGCTCATCATAAAGGCCAATGGTCGCTTGAGGATGGGAAAATGAAGGCGAGCAGCACGACGGATTGTGCGTCGTTTACGGGTAACTACTATACGAGGAACGTTAGGTTGAAGGCGGCCGTCCTTCCTGTTAAGGGGCAGCATCATGCCTTAGTATTTAGGGCTGAAGGGATCCTGCGAAACTATCAAGTTGGGTTCGATGGCGAAAATCAAGTTTCGCTGATTCGAAATGATTTCGGTCTTGAAAAATTAATCTCGGTTCCATTTGCTTGGAAGCATGATGAGGAATACCAGTTTGAACTGGTTTGTGAGGGAGCGGAAATCCGCTTTGCTATTAATGATGTGACTGTGGTTGCATTTGAGGATAGCCGCTACGAAAGAGGAATGTTTGGGTTCGCAATGAATGAAGCGGGCGAAGCGTTGATTTCTGATATTTTTGTGGAGGAATTGTAAACAGGTTAATGGGGTGCGGCGGCGGCAATTGTCGGATGGCGGAACTCAATCAGTAGAATGCGGTCCAATTGGCGGATAGCGCGTTTCAATCAGCGGATGGCGCTCCTCAATTAGCGGATAGTATCATCCAATCGGCGAAACGCCATTCAATCATTAGATAAGGCAGCATTTGCTGCCTTTCCTTTTATGAAAGAGCATTTCATTGCCCGAAGACAAGCAAAACTAGTGAATACGGTAAATGAAAGAGAGTTTCATTGCCCGAAAGGCAACAAAACTAGTGAATACGGTAAATGAAAGAGCGTTTCATTGCCCGAAAGGCAACAAAACTAGTGAATACGGTAAATGAAAGAGCGTTTCTTTGCCCGAAAGGCAACAAAACTAGTAAGTACGGTAAATGAAAGAGCATTTCATTGCCCGAAGACCAACAAAACTAATGAATACGGTAAATGAAAACTCGCCTATTCATCAAAAAAAGGAGACAAATATGGATCGTAACCAAGTTTATGACAGAGTGTATGGATGCCTGATCGGGCTTTCGGTTGGGGATGCCTTGGGGGCTCCGACTGAAGGGATGACGATGGAAGGCATTAGGGAGAAGTATAACTGGGTTGATGGCCTTGTTTCCGATGACCCTGTTGGAACGGATGACACCGAATATTCCATGCTGACTTCTCTTATTCTCTTAAAATATGGAGAAAACCTCACCTTGAGGGACATGACCAAAGAATGGACCGAGTTCCTGACCGATCAGGAAGGCGGCTTCAAAGGCGGGGGATTCAGTGAAGTAGATGCGATTTTCAACTTAAGAAAAGGCCTAAAAGCTCCTTACACCGGTATGGACAATCACGAAATGTGGAGTGATGGTGTAGCCATGAGGATCGCTCCTGTGGGCGTATACTTTGCAGGCGATCCTGAAAAGGCCGCGAAAATAGCGGAGATAGAAGCAAGAATCAGTCATGATCGCGATGGTGTCTATTGCGGGCAGGCGGTAGCGGCAAGTGTGGCGTATGCCATGACAGGCGACTCTTGGGAAAAAGCGATTCAGCATGGTCTTGATGCGCTGCCAAAAGACTCCTGGTCCTATCGCAAAATTCAGGAAGCGGTCAATATTGGCATGAAGTATGCCAACGTCCAGGATGCGATGGAAGAATTATATAACAAAGTGTCGATCTTCTATTATCCATGGGCCGATGTGGCACCGGAGGCAACGGCTTTGGCCTATGGTGTTTTTGCTGCTGCGAAGGGTGAATATATCCCGGCGGTTCTTGGCGGGACCAATATTGGAAGAGATTCAGATACAATTGCCTCCATGAATGGTGCATTATCAGGCGCCTTAAATGGGGCAGGAGTAATCCCGGAAGATTGGAAAAGAAGAATTAATGTCATTAAAGGTGTCTGTGTTAGAAAGACGAAGGGCATTGATATCCGAGACTTAAGTGAGAAATTTACCGATGTGATTGTTGGGAGGGGAAATCATGAGTAATCTTTTTGATAAAGCATATGGAGCGATGATGGGCTTGGCGATAGGGGATTCACTTGGATTTCCAGCCATGTATCATCGAACTTCTGTCCTCCCGACCAGACGAAGAAACCGGCTTTGGGATTTTAGCAAGCAGACAGATGAATATCGAATCAATAAGTTTTCCCTGCCGTTTACGCATGCCATGGATGAAAGAATACTAGATTTTTCCGGGACGGATGATACTGAGTTTGCCATCATTTCGGCGTTAACGTTAATCAATTGTCAAGATTATAGTGAAGCGGAATTTTTCGAACAGTGGAAAAAGCTTGTTGTTGATCATGAAGCGGAGATCTGGAGCGGCATCAGCGAACGGGCGTCCATTGATAATATCAAAAAAGGCTTGAGCTGGCCTGCATCCGGGAATGATAATCCCCATCATTTTGACGATGGAGCGGTTGCAAGGGCTGTTCCAATTGGGCTTAAATTCCATGGCCAGCCTGAAAAAGCGGCGATGATTGCTGAAAAAATGGCTTCGATTACCAATGCGGCAGATGGAGTGTACGCAGCAAAGGCAATGGCGGCCAGCATTTCGGTTGCCATCGAAGGCGCATCCGCAGCCGAGATTGTGGAAGAAGGATTAAAGTATGTTCCCGAGAACACATGGTTAAGAAGAAAGATCGATCAGGCATTTTCGATTTTAGAATCGGTGGGCGGCAATGGTTTTGCGGCTGTGCCCCTTTGGAACCAACAAATCGTGAATTCTATCTATAATTATGGCAATATAGCTCCCGAGACGCTGGCGGCTGCCTATGCGATTTTTACCGCAACGGAAGGTGATTTCGAAAAAGGGATCCAGCTATCCCTCATGCTTCCGAAACAGGCAGACAGCATGCCGGCTATGGTGGGAGCCCTGTCCGGAGCCGTTCAAGGAATGGAAAAAATACCGGCGACATGGCTCGATACATTGGATACGTTGAAAGGGTTCAGTATCCCGCATTTAAAAGGCCATACCATTTCTGGAACCGTTAAAAGTTTGATTGAAGGATAACATGAAAAAAATTATAATGAAGGAAACAAGGCCGTTGGTTGAGGAGAAAAGTCGTGACTAAGAAAAAAGTGACCATTCGTGATGTTGCAAAAGAAGCCGGGGTTTCGGTTGCAACCGTATCAAGATTAATTAATAACATTAGCTATATCAGTCAGGAAACCGAGCAGAAAATCCAAGAGGTCATGAAGAGGCTTGATTATCAACCGAATGAGATTGCCAGAGGTCTTGCGAAGCAGAAATCCAATACCATTGCCCTGATTATTCCTGATATTACAAACCCATTTTTCCCGGAACTTGTGATTGCGATTGAAGAGTTTGCCAAATTAAAAGGTTACAATTTAATATTGGTGAATTCCCATGATGCAGATTTGAAGGATCCTCGTTTTTGGAAGGATTTCCAAAGCAGGTATATAGATGGTTTTATTCTGGCATCGTTCGATTTCAATGAAGAAGTCCTCAAAGGTATAGAAAAATTAAAGATACCATTTGTGAAAGTTGATCGTGCCGCTGATTTTCAGTCGAATGACTCGATTGGTGTTGATAATTATAAAGGAGCTGTCATGGCGGTTGAACACCTGATTGAGATTGGCTGCCAGAAAATTGCTCATATCAGTGGTCCTGGGTCCTTTTCGCCTTCGATCGACCGAATTAGGGGTTATAAAGATACGATTTCGAAATACTTCCCGAATCAAAGCCCAATTGTTTTTCAAGGTGATTTTTCCATGGAAGCCGGCAAACAATTAACGCAGCGAATGCTGGAAGAGCATCCGGATATTGATGGAATTTTTCTAGGGAACGATATGATGGCAATTGGATCGCTTAAGGCATTGAAAATCCTAAAGATCCAGGTTCCTGTCGATATCGCTCTAATCGGGTTTGACGGTATCAAGATTACGGAGATGGTGGAACCGGAACTAAGTACCATCAACCAGCCGATTTATAATATTGGTGTGGCAGCCACGAATAAATTAATTCATTTTATTGAAAACACGCAGGATACCAATCAATATGATTTGGATGTCCGGTTGATCAAAAGAGAATCTACGCTGGGATTTATAAGAAGATAGCTATCTATTTGGATAGCTATTTTTTTATGTAATAGGGCTCTTAATTCCCGAGCGGGGGAGAATTCCGGTACAACGGTAATTAATAAGGGTTCCTAATGCCCGAGCGGAAGAAAAATTCGATCCAACGGTAATTAGGGAGGGCTCCTAATGCCCGAGCGGAGGAAAAATTCGATCCAACGGTAAATAGGGAGGGCTCCTAATGCCCGAG
>NZ_JBALPP010000047.1:27124-51848 GCF_036965425.1 Neobacillus drentensis
GGAGGAAAATTTCGCTTCAACGGTAAATAGGGAGGTCTCCTCCTAATATCCGGCAAAGAAAAAACCACCCTGTTTTACACAGAATGGTTTTAAAAGATTCTATTAATCTAAACTACCATGTCATGCTTGCTGCCTTGATCTGGTTGATGTTTGTCCTTCATCCGGCTAAAAATATTGGCGAGAAGGGAACCAGAAATATTATGCCAAACGCTGAAAATGGCGCTTGGTACTGCCGCTAAAGGCGAGAAATGGGCGGTGGCGATAGCCACTCCCAATCCGGAATTCTGCATGCCGACTTCCATGGCAACAGCCTTTTGTTTGGCCAAGTCCATTCCGCATAAACGGGCAAAGAAGAATCCAATCAAGAATCCAAGCAGATTATGAAGGATCACCACTCCGAAAATTAGCAGGCCCGTTTCGGCAATTTTAGCCGCGCTGCCGGCAACGACAGCAGATACAATTAACACAATCGCGATAACGGAAACTAGCGGCATTGCTTTTGCACCAGCCTGTGCTTGTTTTCCAAAAAACTTTTTAATGATAAAGCCAAGAGCTAGGGGAACAATGACCACTTGTACAATCGAAAGGAATAATGATGCCACGCTGACATCCACCCATTTGCTTGCAAACAGAAGAATGAGCAATGGTGTAATGATTGGTGCAAGAAGTGTAGAAACTGAGGCAATGGCAACGGCAAGCGCCACATTTCCTCTTGCTAGGAACACCATTACATTGGAAGCTGTACCGCTTGGGCAGCATCCTACTAAAATGACTCCGACCGCGACTTCTTTCGGTAAATCAAGTCCGACTGCCAGTAAAAAGGCAAGCAGCGGCATAATGATAAAGTGACCGATGACTCCAAGAGCTACTTCTTTTGGCCTTCTAAACACTTCTTTAAAATCCGATAACTCAAGTGTCAGGCCCATTCCGAACATAACGATCCCTAGTAAAGGAACAATATAGCCTCCCAGTCCCACAAAGTGCTCAGGAAAAGAAAAAGCAATGACTGCAAAAATCAAAACCCATAACGTAAATGTTTTCCCAGCAAAGCCGCTGATTTTCTCGATGACTTCCAAAGTTAACCCTCCAGTAAAAAAAATTTTTCCAATATTTAAATATGTTAGATTAAATATTTCTAAAAATCAATAAATTTTGTCTATTAAATTAAATGTTTAAAGCGTTGAAGCGGGAAGGCATAGATGGAAGCCCTTTCTTAAAAATCTTCACCGTTTTGAGTCTTTTGTTGCATTCAAATATCGTTTTAAACAAGTTATTATTTAGAGGTTTAAAAAGCAGGTGTTTCCACAAAACATCGGTGAGAAGAGGGAAGGTATTTAAATAATGTCTTTAGGTTCATTTCATATCGACTATGACGTGTTAAAAAATTTAGGGATTTCTATAGGGATTTTGCTTTTATTTATTGTTTTTCGAAACATTTTCACCAAGTATGTGTTTCAGTTGATTTTAAAATTGACGAGGAAGACGCCAACGGATTTTTTTACTCAAATATGTTTGGCATTTGAACGTCCTT
Source organism: Neobacillus drentensis (assembly GCF_036965425.1). Lineage (GTDB taxonomy): Bacteria > Bacillota > Bacilli > Bacillales > Cytobacillaceae > Neobacillus > Neobacillus drentensis_F. The sequence goes on from NZ_JBALPP010000047.1 coordinate 28,656, forward strand.
TAGGCTGGTTTTTCATTATTTTTGGTTTGTACCTGGCCATGGACTATTTTCCTTTTATCGAACAACAGAATGCCTTATTTTTAAAACTTCTGCGTTCTATGGTCATTGTTTTAATTACTTGGGGTTTGTTTAATTTGACCTCTCCTACTTCAGGGATTTTAATCAGTTTAAATGAAAAATTAACCAATAAGATTGATTCTATTCTGATTCCGTTTTTTTCAAGGACCATCCGAGTTATCCTGATTGCCATCAGTATCAGCATTATCGGACAGGAATTTGATTACGATGTCAATGGGTTGGTCGCTGGTCTCGGATTAGGGGGTCTTGCCTTTGCTTTAGCGGCAAAAGAGGCGGTAGGGAATCTCATTGGCGGGATTGTCATTGTTACAGAAAAGCCTTTTTCCATTGGTGATTGGATTCTGACTCCCAGCGTCGAGGGGATCGTCGAAGATATTAATTTCCGAAGTACGAAAATTCGAACCTTTAGTCAGGCATTGGTGACCGTTCCGAACGCAACACTTGCGAATGAGGCTATTACCAATTGGAGCCGGATGGGGAAAAGGCGGATCACGTTCCACTTAGGGCTTAACTATCAAACTACTAAAGACCAAATAAAGCGCGTGGTTTACCGGATTGATCAAATGCTGCGGACACATGATGAGATTCATCCGGATACGATTATGGCAGCCTTCGATCATTATAATGAAAGCAGTCTCGATGTTCTGGTTTATTTTTTCACGAATACGACTGTATGGGCAGAGCACGTTAAAATCAAGCATGAAATTAACTTAGAAATCATGGGGATTTTAGAGGAAGAAGGAGTAGAAGTCGCCTTCCCAAGCCGGACGATTTATGTATCACCACAATCCAATGAATTGCTGCAAACTATGGGTTCCTTTGATTGAAAATAAATATAAAGAAAATCAGACCTTTGCGGTGACGCGGAGGTCTTTTTTTGCCGGCTGTTTGAATGGGATTAGAATATTTTTCCTATATGAATGCATACTAAAAACAAAATCTTAAAACGATTGAGAAAGGGACGGAGTGGATGTTTGATTTTCTGAAGCCCTCAAAAGGCAAGCGCTCATTTCTGCACCAACAAGGAAGCACCCATTCTAATCTTCAGAAAAAAAAGAGCGCAGATGATGTCCTGGACTCTGATTTAACACAAAATACAGAAATACTCCAGCAGGTATTTTCTCAGGCACCTGATTTAGTAATACGCTGCTTTTCCATTAACGCTAGTAAATCTGATGCTGCTTTGGTTTATTTGCCTGGATTGACGAATAAAGATGCGATTCATAATCATGTTCTGAAGCCATTGATGAGCAGCTCCTTCGAACTTGATAAGGAACTGCCCATTACAATAGGAGATGTCGAGGTCGTCGAAACGTGGGGTCAGGTAGAAAGTGCCATTCTAGGTGGAGATAGCGTTTTATTGATAAATGGACAAAGCACCGGGTATCGATTAGATACAAAAGGATGGCCGCAAAGACAACTTAATGACCCTCAAAACGAAATAGCTCTAAAAGGTGCTCATCAAGGGTTTGTGGAAACAGGGACACAAAATATCGCATTAATTCGCAGGTATATTCCCCACCACGAATTAATATTGAAAGAAATGACAATCGGTTTACGAGGAAAAACAAAGGTTTCCCTTTTATATTTAAGAGATGTGGCTTCTGATGACGTGCTGAGAGAATTGGAAACACGGATTCAAAATATTACCGTGGACGCGATCATTAATACCGGCGAACTGATCGAGTTTATTGAAGATAATCCTTATTCACCCTTCCCGCAAATTATGTTGACCGAAAGACCTGATACAGCGGTATCCCACATTCTCCAGGGAAGATTCGTGATTGTTTTGGACCGTTCTCCGAGCGTATTGATTGCTCCGACAAATTTTATGTCTTTTTTTCAGGCTGTGGATGATTACGGTTCCCGTTGGTTACTTTCTTCCTTTATCCGAGTAAGCCGTTTTTTAGCCTTTATCATTACCTTATTTTTTCCCGCCAGCTATGTTGCGTTTATTTCATTTAATTTTGAAGTCATCCCGATGGAGCTTTTACTTTCGATTGCTGAATCAAGGATAAAAGTTCCATTCGCGCCTGTGCTGGAAGCGGTCATTATGGAGACGATCTTGGAATTGATGAGGGAAGCTGCATTAAGGCTGCCGACTCCAATTGGTCAGACCATCGGTATTGTGGGAGGCATTATCATTGGTCAGGCGGCTGTTCAGGTGGGAATTGTCAGTAACATTATGATCATTGTCGTTGCTGTTACAGCTATCGCTTCTTATAACATCCCAAATTATGATATGAGTTCGTCCATTAGACTGTTAAGATTCCCATTGATGTTAGCCGCCGCCATGTTTGGAGTTGTAGGGCTTGTGGTAGGCTGGATGACCATAGTCGGCCACCTGGTTAGTCTTGAATCATTAGGCACACCCTATGGAACTCCGTTGGCTCCATTCCGATTTGCCGATATGAAGGATGCATTTCTGCGCTTTCCTTTATGGACAATGAAAAGCCGCCCAAAAGGAACCGGGGCAATTCCAACTATTCGACAAGGGCGAAATCGCACTAAAAGGTGAAACGATGAAGAAATATGCCTATAATGAAATCACGCTCATGCAGTATATTTTTTTGATTAATGGAACGCAGGTAGGGACTGGTGTTCTATCCCTCCCGCGCATACTTGCTGAAAAAGCTGGAACCGACGGTTGGATCGCTATCTTAATTGGCTGGTTTTGCTCGGTCGCTGCCAGCATTTTTTTAGTTAAAGCCGCTGCAAAATACCCTGAGGACACCCTTTACGAAATTCTAATACGTTTTTTCGGAAAAATACTGGGGAAAGCACTCGTCTTGATTTACATGTTTTACTTTGCATTTTACGCTTGGACCATTCTTGTAAATGCCTGTCTTTATATCAAGGCATGGTTTCTGCCTAAAACCCCTGATTATATCATTTTGCTATTATTTTCGATTCCGACTTTTTTTGTTGCCCGCAACGGATTGCGCGTTTTAGGCAGGTACTCGGAATTATCTTTTTACATGGTCATGTGGATTCCTCTGTTTTTATTGATACCGTTAAAGGATGGAAATTGGCTCCACTTCCTTCCTTTGCTTAAAGAAGGGTGGCGACCGGTTTTGTCTGCTGTGCCTACCACTGTTTTTTCCTTTTTGGGATTTGAAGTAGCGTTCTTCTTGTACCCTTTTTTACAAAAAAAGCAACATGCGGTGCTCGGAATCACGATTGCGAACACCTTAACGATGTTGTTTTATGTATTTGTGACGTTTGTCTGCTTTGCCTATTTTAGCCCCGATGGGATTATTGAATTTAATCAACCTGTACTGAATTTACTTAAACTCATTGAATTTCGTTTTTTGGAGCGTTTTGACATGGTTTTATTGGCTGTTTATCTAATTGTTGTTTCCACAGCCTGGATGCCTTGCGTATACTTTGCTGCGTTTTGTTCTAGTCAATTGCTTGGAAAACAGGACCACAGCAATTACGTAACTATTTTATTATTGATTATTATTGGATTGGTATTTTGGCTGGATCCTACTTGGATTGAATCAGAAGGGTGGCAGAAAATGGTTACGAAAGGAGGGCTGCTATTGGCATTCGCAGCTCCTCCCTTTTTATGGGTCTATAGCTGGATATATGAAAAGTTCCGTCGGAGGGTAAACCATTGAAAAGGAAGACACTGCTTTGCCTATCGCTTGTGGCTATGTTGATGACCGGATGCGTGGACCAAATGTATGTTGAAGATGTATCACTGTCACTTATACTCGGTTTAGACTTGGATAAGAATGGTCATTTATTGGTGTATATGTCTAGTCCGGTGTTTAACAAAGAAGCAAAGGAAAAAGAGGAGAAAGTCGAAGTGAAGGCTGTTACAATTCGAGATTCCAGAGAGCTGTTTGATATGACCGTAATGGCTTTAACATCGGGAAGCAAAACGCAATTACTCTTAGTCGGGAAGAAGCTGTTAAAACGAAAAAATTGGATTGATTACATCGATCCTTTTTATCGGGACCCCAAAAATACGGTTACAACAAGAGTGGTCGCCGTAGATGGTCCTGTTTCGGACGTCATTTTTTTTAGGCCCAAAGACAAGCCGCGTCTCCCTTTGTATTTAGCCAATTTAGTGGATACAGCTTACAGAAGAAATGTCACAGTAAAAACGACACTTCAAGAATTTCATGAGCAAACGACGGAAAAAGGGATAACAGCAAGCATTACCGAAATGAAAAAAGACCACAAAATCATGTTGACTGGAACTGCTCTGCTTGATGAACAGAGCAACTATAAGTTAAGCATAACACCGCATGAAAACAAATTTTTACGTATCCTGCAGCATAAAACAAAAGGGGATTTTCCATTTACCATTTCCGTTCCTTTGGAATCGAATGGACATGATCATTGGATCAGCTTTAGTACTCCGAGCATCAAGGCGAAAACAAAGGTAAGGTATGACAATCATTTTATTTTTGATACAGACGTAAAAATGAGAGTGGTCATTACAGAAAGACTTTTTCCATTCAATGTACGGAGCGATACAGCGAAACTGCAAAAGAGCATTGAAAAGAAAATGCAAGCGGATTTTGAGCGCTTAATAAAGAAAACGCAAACCAAGGGGATTGACCCTTTCGGATTTGGGATCTATGCAAGAGCTTATACGTATCCAGAGTGGAAAAAAGTCCAAAATCAATGGGGAAAAGCCTTTTCGAAAGCTGATGTGAACGTCAAGGTACATGTAACAATTGGCGGGATGGGGACGATTAAGTAGTACATGGGCAATGCGGTTCCATAAAATGACAACTTTCCCTTTGGTTTCGTAGGTATATTATTGGTGATTTAGGAGTGGACACTATTACAATAGATATATCATGAATGAGAGGAAAGTGAGGCTGCCTATGAAACCAAAGGTAATTGTCTATAAGAAACTCGATTCCACTGTTTTGGACTTTATCCGGGAAGCGTGTGAGGTAGTTTATTTTGAAGAGTTGAATGAAGATACATATGAAAGTTTTTATCAAGAGTTAAAGGATGCCAAGGGAATTCTGGGTTCCCGTTTAAAGGTAAATCAAGAGTTTTTGGAACATGCTCCTCAGTTAAAAATTGTGAGTAATGTTTCTGTCGGCTATGACAACTTAGATATTCCTGCCATAACCAGTCGGGGCGTCATGGCTACCAATACGCCAGGCGTATTAAATGATACGGTAGCAGATACGATTTTTGGGCTGATGCTGGCCGCCGCCAGAAGAATGCCGGAATTAAATCAGTATGTAAAGGAAGGAAAATGGTTACCAACAGATGGTGAGAATCTGTTTGGAGTTGATGTGCACCATAAAAAGCTAGGCATTATTGGAATGGGCGGAGTCGGAATGGCCATTGCCAAAAGAGCCCATTTTGGGTTTGATATGCCGATTTTGTATCATAACCGCTCCCGTAATCTTGAAGCGGAGCAAACCTTCCAGGCAACGTATTGCTCCCTCGAGGAATTGTTACGGGAATCAGATTTTGTTTGCCTTATGACCCCGCTGACTCCAGAAACCGTAAAGCTGATTGGTGAAAAGGAATTTAAGTTAATGAAGAAATCGGCTATTTTTGTGAATGGCTCGCGGGGTGCGACGGTAGATGAAAACGCCTTGGTTCGGGCGCTGCAAAATCGGGATATCCTGGCGGCAGGACTCGATGTTTTTGAGCAGGAGCCTGTTCAAGCGGATCATCCGCTGCTGTCGATGGATAATGTGGTGACTTTACCGCATATTGGGTCGGCCACCCATGAAACCCGATTGAAAATGGCGCAGCTGGCAGCTGAGAACCTCGTCCGGGGAGTGCTGGGGGAGATACCTCCGAACCTAATCAATCCAGTTGTATGTCAGCGCTGAAAACGGCCCCCTCTGAAGTCCTGGAGGAATTTTCCTGTTTAACGTTTAATATAATTAATATGATGTTGAACAGGAAAAGGGGGAATATCTTATCGAACGTGAGATCAATGCAAAAACATCGGTTATCGCTTCACCTTCAACCCGGTTTGCCCGAATCGCAAGGAATCTAGGGATTGGCTTTTTTTCTGCGGTTATTACTGGAATTCTTGCTGGTCTATTATTACGCCTTGCAATGAAAATGATCGCGGTTGTATTCCCTCTCTTGGCCAGTGGATTTACGTTTCAAGGAACCTTTTTCTTAGTCTTATTAGGTCTCGGTTTTACTTTGGCTAACAGTATCATCTATACGTTTATTCACCATTACTTGCCCAACGACTGGGTGCGTAAAGGGTTGATTTATGGAGCGATGAATCTATGTATTTTCGGGATTCCCTTCTTTTTATCCAATCCGGGTAATGAATTGTTTGGACCACAAGCTTCATTAGGAATCACTTTGTTCTCGTTTCTTTTCCTATTGGGGGGGCTTCTTTTAGCGATGTCAGTCCATTTGGTAACAAATTGGGTCGACCGCATACCTATCAGGCGGATATACGCTTACGTTTTTTTCGGCCTTCTCGTCATACCAGCAATCGTCCTATTAGGCGGCATCATCTATGAGATTTTCACTGAAATTATCCCTGCCATAAGGTTAAACTTTTAAGTATTGCAAAGAGAAGTGGTGGAGCACTTCTCTTTTTTTGTTTGGCTATATTAAAGTTTAATGTTGATTTGAGGATGAAGGACAAAGCCGATCCTTAAAAGAGGAGAACGGTCAATTAAAGGGATTTTTAATACCCGATCCCATCATGAAAACGAGAGAGATGTCCTTCATAGGGGAAATTAAAGACAAAACCCATCTAGCAATCAAGAGAACGGTCATTAAAAAGGGTTTTTTAATACCCGATTCCATCATGAAAACGACAGAAAGGTCCTTCATAATGCGGAAAATATGAAATACGGGAAGAAATCAACAACCAAGTTTAACAGACCCATTTGTTTTGGTAGTTTTTGCATATATTGTTGGATTTTTGATAAAAATGTAAAATAATTCAGTAAGTTAAAAACGTGCGAGAGGGATAAGAGATATGAAAATCAAAAAAATCATAAATAGGATTTATGTGAACGATCTCGAAAAAGTTGTCCCGTTTTACGAAGGACTGTTTCAGACCAAGGCAACAAGATTCAACTATTGGAGTAAAGGATTGGATATTGCTGCTATAGGAGACTTTCTGCTAGTTAGCGGGACAGATGAAGCTTTGGCAAAGGTACGAGATTCCGCGATCTGTTTCTTGGTAGAGGATATTCACGCTTATAAAACGTGGCTGTTGGATAATGGTGCCGTGATTCGTCAGGATATTACGAAAGACTTTTCAGGCTACAGCATGATTGTCGAACAACCAGATGGAACAGTAGTTGAGTATGTAGAGCACTCCCACAGTTACTAATTGATTAATAAAATGCACAAAAAGCCTTCGACCTCCGCTATTCTTTTGGCACCTGAATATTTTTTGGGCTACTACGAATCCTACTTTTAGGAGGTGACAAAAGATGGAAGGGAAAGAAAAAGATAGGGAGCAAGAAGACAAAGAGGAATCCATCCATGCAATGGACCAGGGACTAGACTTAATATTCCAAGTCGTAAATAATATGACCGGGTTGGACAAGGGTAATGATGGGATTGACGATAATAACGATAAAAAGGATTAACTTGAGCGCCTTTTATGGCGTTTTTCTATTTCTTCTAACATGCGCACCATCCTTTTGTATCCGCCTAAACGAATGACCAGCCCGCAGGTTCTTTTCGCTCATCAAGGGAATCAGACAGAGCCTTAGTGGACTCGGCTTGCCAAAAATCACGCTCCCGAGTCCATAAGACAGCTCATGTTCACGCTTTCTTAATAAATACACAAGCTTTTAGAAAAACTCATAAAGGCCCTCATTAAAATACAGAAATTCTTCCTTTGAAACCTTATAGCGTGTATAGCCTTCATAAAAGGCATGTAAGTATTCAGGATTATCAACAAAAGGGCTAATCGCCAGGGATTCATCATATCGGGGATCTCCGACTGTCATTCCAGACACATCAATAAAAAGTTCTACCTTCCCGTCGATAACAAGCACATTATCTGTTGTACAATCACCATGTATAATCGTTTGTTGGACTGGCAGCGGTTTTTGTGACTTTAACTTGTTTAGCAATTCTAAGCTGCCTTCCGTCTGTCCGTTTTCTATATAGTTTTGTGCTTTGAGAAACTGTTCTTCCAGCCAATCATTCTCCCTTTGGAGCGCTTCAATCGGCCGCATTTCGTGAAAATGATGAAGAAATTGTCCAAAGCTTTTCACTAACGCTTTTTTATCGGAGTTTGACAATCCACTCTCTAAAGCAGCTGTTAATGTAATGCCTTCTTCAAATGACATGATGAGGTGACTGCTGTCCATTTTCTCGATATATCCATAATAGGCGGGGACTGGAATTTCTCTTTCGTGGGTTAATCTTTCTAGAACCTGAGCCTCTGCCTTTAGCCAGGTTCGATATCTTTCATTATAAGCGCTTTTAAGCAAGTAGCACCCGTTAATAGTAACAAGGCGGCGAACTTCAGAGGTACAGCCTTGTTCCTCTAATAAATCAAAAGAATGGATTTCACCTATTATTTTCTCAATTTCATTCTGAATATTATAAGCCAAATCAATCACCCGCACTTCCCTATTTTTAAATATAACAATTAAGATAAATATAAGCCAAGGAGACGGTTCTGGTGTTGTGTTATAATGACCTGAAAGGTTGTGATGTAATGAACAAATTTATTGTCGTTGTTTTTAGTATCGTACTGGTTTTGATCTCAGGCTGCAATTCAAATAACTTTCAGATAAAGCTCTCTACGCCAAAATCGTTTACGCCTGGGCAGGCGTCTCCCATTGAATTGAAAATCCTGGACCGTGAAGGTAAACCAGTCGAAGGTGCAAAGGTTAGTGCAGTTTTGAAAATGCAAGGGATGAGTCATGGCGATCTTTCCATGAAGCTGCAGGAAATGGGGGATGGAGTCTACGCCGGGAATGCGAATATTGAGATGGAAGGCGATTATACTGCAGCCATTAAGATCGATTATAAAGGAGAAAAATGGGCGGGGGAAAAACGGTTTTCCATTGTTTATAAAAATGCACAGTAGGACTAAAAACGTTGATTCGGGTGCCAAGGTGTTTTTATTTTTTGTCTAATAGTCCAAAGTGGATAAAAAAATGTCCAAAGGCACCCTGAAATTGTCCAATGCCCACGAAAAAATGTCCAAACCCACCTCGAAATTGTCCAATACCCGCAAAAAAATGTCCAATCCTATTTTTTAAAAAAAGAGCCTGTTCCTCCCCATAAATTTAAGCTTCCTTCCGAATGTATATAAATAGCTCTACGTAAAATGACATCCAAATACTGGATAACTCAACTTTGAGTAACTTAACATGGGAGAGAAGAAGAATGTCAGAAGAAACCTATCAATCTCGTGAAGAACGAAAGCAAGTGGAAAAAGCAAAACAAGATAAACAGAGAAGTAATAGTACACAGAAAAGAGGCTCCTTGTTGAAAAAGGGATCTTTATGGAAAAAAGTAATTATTGTCTGTTTGGTGCTTGGTCTTGTTTCAACAGGAGCCGGAGCCATCACATTCGCTTCAATGGTTAAGGGTACACCTACATTAGATGCATCGAAGCTGGTGGATCCGCTTTCCACGAAATTTTATGATAAGAACGGAAAATTCCTTTATGAATATGGGAAGGAAAAGCGGACGAAAATTTCATATGAACAAGTCCCCAAAGTGCTGGAACATGCGTTTATTGCCACAGAGGATTCCCATTTTTACGAGCATCATGGAATCGACCTCAAACGGACAGCCAAGGCCATATTCGTGAACGTAACCGGGGATTTCGGATCCCAGGGGGGCAGTACGATTACCCAGCAGGTCATTAAAAACTCCTTTTTGTCTCCAGAGAAAACTTTGAAGCGGAAAGTGCAGGAATGGGATCTGGCGTATCAGTTGGAAAAAGAATACTCCAAGCACGAAATTTTAATGATGTATTTGAACAAAATCTATCTGGGAAACCGTTCGTACGGAGTGGCGGCGGCCGCGAAGAATTATTATGGACTTGAAGCCAATGATTTGAAAAAAATGACGCTGGCGCAGGCAGCAATGTTAGCCGGTTTGCCGCAAAGTCCTAATAATTACGATCCGACCAAACCGGAAAACAAAGAATCAGCCACGAAGCGCCGTCACATTGTCCTAAGCTCGATGCTTCGAGATGGGTATATTACGGAAGCACAAATGAAAGAAGCAGAAAAAGTTCCTGTAACAGAGGGACTAGTACCTAAAAGCGAGCAGCAAAGCATGCCATATGAAGCCTTTTTGGATGCAGCGGTGAAAGAGGTAAAGGGGAAACTGAAGGATGTCAACATCAGCGAGGATGGGTTGTCGATTTATACAACCCTCGATCCAAAAGCACAGGATTATGCTGACAAAATGATGAATACCAATGAAGTCATCGCCTATCCGGATGCGAAATTTCAAGGGGCATTTGTCTTTTTAGATACGAAAACGGGGGAAGTCAGAGCGATTGGCAGCGGACGGAATGATTATAAAGCGTCATTCCTAGGCAACAACTTTGCCGTTGATATCAACCGTCAGCCTGGGTCTTCCTTTAAGCCAATTTTTGATTACGGACCGGCGATTGAAAACTTAAAGTGGTCGACTGCCCATTTGGTTGATGACCAGCCGACAACCTACGAAACCGGCCAGTCCATTTCCAACTGGGATCATCAATATCATGGGGTGCTGACCATCCGCTCGGCACTGCAAAACTCTTACAATATCCCAGCGCTGCTGACAATGAGAGAGGTTGGGATGGATAAGTCAAAGAATTTTGCAGAACAGCTTGGCATTACTTTTAAAAATAACCAAGTGTATGAATCCTATTCAATTGGTGGTAATACTGTAAATCCGTTAGAGATGGCAGGTGCCTACAGTGCTTTTGGCAATAATGGTGTTTACAATAAGCCGCATTTTGTCCAAAAGGTTGTTTTTCCAGATGGGACAGTTGTTAGTTTTGCGGGAAAAGAAAAGCGCGTGATGCATGATTATACCGCCTATATGGTGACAGATATGATGCGCTCAGTCGTTAATGAAGGAACAGGGAAAACAGCCAATGTTCCCGGACTGGATGTTGCCGGGAAAACTGGTACCACCAATTTTGATACAAAAACTAGATCTAAGTATGGATACCCAAGTTCCGCGACAAATGACAGCTGGTTCGCTGGATATACTCCGCAATATACCATGGCTGTCTGGACGGGCTATGCGCAAAACGGCCAGGGGAATTACATGAGCGGCAATTCGACGAAAATCTCGCAGCTTATGTTTAAAGCAATGATGCAAGCTTTCGGTACGGACGCATCCAATTTTAAACAGCCAAGCAGTGTTTACCGGGCGAATAATGAATTGTATATCAAGGGTGTAAGTTCTGCAGAAGTTCCAATCATTCCTAAGAAAGAAGAAAAGTCAGAGAAGGATGAAGAGAAACAGCAAAAAGAAGAATTGAAAAATCAACAAAAGGAATGGAAAGAGCAAGGGAAAGGGAAGGGCAAAGGTAAAGAGAAACATAAACATTGATACCGGTGCCCTTCAAGTCCCGGATTTTGTCGAAGATTGATGGGGTTTTATTTTATTAGAAAGTGTTAGAATGGAGTTGCAACTGAATATTGTGAGGGTGGCCAGGTTGTGATCTTCTTTTCCGGCATTAGGGAAGGAGGTGATAATACTGGATTTATTTCTTGAAATTTTACGAGAAGCTCTGAAGGGAATTTTGCGTGAAGTTTGTGCCTATTTCTTTCGGAAAACCGTTTTAGAGTACAAGAAAACCACCCCGCGCCGTCGCAAGCAAAAGGGTGGTTCTCAAAGTAAATAACTTAACATGACAACCACCACCCTGACGGTAGAGGTTGCAGAAGAGAAGTGTTAGCGCACTTCTCTTTTTTATTATATGTCTATTATATACAAATAAATTCGGTTTTAAAAGTCCATCATTTTTTTGTTGACTTTTTTTGTAAATAACAAGAAAATTAATGGGTTCAGATTTAATTTTTTTAAGGGGTACTCGTCATGCAGAAGATGAAAATGAAAGAAACTAGAACACCTATGAAGCTTTTTGGAATTCGCTATTATAAGGATGAGGACGGACAATATTATAAAAAGGTTGGATCCAATCACCGTTTCCCTGTCAGACCTTTTTGGAAGAAGAAGCGGTTCAAGCTTGGGCTGCCTGTCGTTCTACTTGCTGTAATTGGCTTTTTTGGCTATCAAATTGGAATGGACCTTGCCTCCGAAAAAGTGGTCAAAGAAATTTCTCATCAAGTACCGAAAAAGGAAATCCAAGCACTATTGACGGACCCATCCGTTCAGCAATTCATTGAGGATGAAGTAGGCTCTGAAAAAAAGCAGCAAATCCTTGATAAGTATTCAGTGGTGCCGATGGCGAATTCTCCGCTAGTTGCCTCTGCCTCTGCTTCTGCTGGTAACGAGCAGGCTGCTGCGGCAGGAAGTAAGGAAGCCCCGAAATCAACGAAGACTGAAAAACCGTCCACTAATGATTCGAAATTAAAGTTCACTTCAAGAGATGAAGTCTTGAAGTTTTTATTAACGAAATTCACGATGAGCGAGCTAATGGGTTTTGCCGATAAAGCTAAGGGAGGATTAACTCCTGAAGTAAAGTCGGAGATTCAATCAACGGTTATGGATCGGTTAACTCCTGAAGAATACGAAGCATTTGAAGCTATATGCGATAATTGAATTAAGTAAATCCTAAAAATTGTGGACAAGCGCTCCCTTTATGGGTGCGCTTGTTTTTATACTTCACATTCGACAAATTTTTTTCGAGATGAAGGGGGAAAAATTGTTATGGCCAATGAGATTATCCATGACTGATATGAATGGGGGCTTTATTTTTCCATTTTTTAGCTAAATGTCCAAACTGTTTGAAAAATTGTCCAAAGTGGTCCCAAAAATGTCCAATGTGCTTTTAAAAATGTCCAAAGCATATTCGTGGGAATTAAAGTTGAGTTCCTTGGTTTCCAGTTTTTAGCTAAATAGACAAAACTATTAAAAAAATAGTCAAAGTGCCCTCAAAAATAGACAATCCGCCCCAAAAAATAGACAAAACCCCTTAAAAAATAGACAAAGCCTCTGTTCCGAAGTTTTGTCATTTTTATTTTCTAAACATAAGGAATTAAAATTTGAAATGTCTGAAAACTTATCATATAATTATAGTGTACCTTGTCGACAGCCGACACAATGATAAAAATAACGGCCAAGAATTGACCATAATGTAACTAAAAATTGAGAAGAGGTATACAAATGTTTGACAGTCCATTGCAAAAGCCATTGCCATATTATCAACAAATTCAGCAATCTATAAAAGAAAGTATTTTTAGTGGTGTTTACAAACCTGGTGACCGGCTTTATGAGGCCCAGATTGCTAAACAATATCAAATCAGCCGCAGTCCCGTTCGAGAAGCGATTCGGGGGTTGATTATTGAAGGATTGCTGGTAATGGACGAAAAGTCCCAAATATCCGTCTATAAACCCAATTTGCAGGATGTGCGCGATATTTACGAATGCCGGATTTCGCTAGAGTCTAAAGCTGTTGAACTGACAGCGGAACGAGGAACCGACGAGCAGCTGCAGGAGCTTGGACAAATATTAGAGCAAACAGCGGAAGCCATCCAAGAAGGTAATACTGAGACTATTGTAGCATGTAATGCCCGTTTTCATGAACTAATTATCCTATACAGCGGGAATGCAAGACTGATGAAGCTTGTGGAGGATTTGAACAGTCTCATTTATTATTACCGTGTCTTGAATATCCAAGGTGATGGCCGGTTGGATACGATATTAAAAGGTCATACGGACATTTACCTTGCTATAAGAGAAAGAAACCCTAAAAAAGCATCTGATAGATTAAAAGAGCATACGCAGGAGGATCTATCCAATTTGATTCAAATCATTGAACAGTTAGAGGAGAGATAAGGATTGCGAATCGTCCATGTTGATCAAATTGTTGAAACCGTTGCCAAGCTTTGCTGGGAAGCCTGCTATTACTTGCCTGAAGATGTATTAGCGGGATTCAGACGTGCGGAGAAAACAGAAGCTTCTCCGATTGGAAAAACCATTTTGCAGCAGCTGCTTGAAAATGCAGATGAAGCCAAGGTGAATCACATGCCTTATTGTCATGATACGGGCATGGCCGTGGTGTTTGTGGAAGTTGGTCAAGACGTCCATATCACTGGCGGAAACTTTTTAGACTCGATCCAAGAGGGGGTACGGACCGGCTACCGCGAAGGCTATTTGCGAAAATCGGTTGTCGGGGATCCGCTCATCCGCGTCAACACAGGGGATAATACACCAGCTGTCGTACATACCGAGATCGTTCCCGGTGATCAAATCAAATTCACGGTGCTTCCAAAAGGCGGAGGCAGTGAAAATATGAGTGCGATGAAATTCCTGCTTCCAGGTGAAGGCATGCAAGGGGTTAAAAATTTTGTTCTGCAGACGATTAAAGAAGCAGGGGGGAAGGCTTGTCCGCCCGTTGTCGTTGGAGTGGGCATCGGGGGAAGCTTTGATAAAGTAACCTCGCTTGCGAAACATGCTGTGTTAAGGGAAATTGGTGTTCATCATCATGAACCGCATATTGCCCAGCTGGAAAAAGAACTTTTAGAGGAAATTAACAACACGGGAATTGGTCCGCAAGGGTTAGGCGGAACCAGTACGGCTTTATGGGTGCCAATTGAAACCTATGCCTGTCATATCACCGCATTACCGGTTGCAGTAAACATTCAATGTCACGCCGCCCGTAAAAAGTCGGCTGTGCTGTAGGAGGGGACGGAAATGGCAGAATATCGGCTAAAAACACCGCTGACCAATGAAGATATCCAAAAGCTGCAGATTGGGGATCAGGTTCTTTTAACAGGGACAATTTATATGGCGCGCGATGCCGCCCACAAAAGAATGGTTGACCTGCTCGAAGCAAATCAGCCTTTGCCTGTTGATTTAAGAAACGAAATTATTTTTTATGCCGGACCTTGCCCGCCAAAGCCTGGGCAAATTATTGGGCCCGTGGCTCCGACGACCGCCTTTCGCATGGACCCTTACGCTCCTGCGATGTATGAATATGGGGTAAAAGGGACGATTGGAAAAGGGCCAAGAAGAGACATGATTAAGCAAGCCTGTAAGCAGTTTGGTGCGATTTCCTTTGCCGCAATCGGCGGGCTTTCCACCATTTTAAGCAGAAGGGTGACAGCGGTTGAGGTAGTGGCCTATGAGGATTTGGGGCCAGAAGCCATCAGACGGCTCGAGGTCGAAGACTTTCCTTTACTGGTTGCTTATGACGCCCATGGTCAAGATTTGTATACACAAGAGATTGCCAAGTATGAAAATTTTAATAAAAATGCCAATAAGGAAGTAGGTATATAATATGAAGAAACTAGAGATTGCTGTCATTCCAGGAGATGGAATCGGCAAAGAAGTGGTGCCTGTTGCCACAAAGGTTTTAGATACAGTGGCTGAAATTCATGGCGGTTTAAAATTTGAGTACAAAGAGTTTCCGTGGAGCTGTGACTACTACCTCGAGCATGGAAAAATGATGCCGGAGGACGGTTTGGATATCTTAAAAAACTTTGATGCGATTTTTCTAGGGGCGATAGGAAACCCTCAGCTGGTTCCGGATCACGTTTCGTTATGGGGACTTTTAATTAAGATCCGCCGCGAATTTGAACAATCGATTAATATTCGTCCGGCTAAATTTTTTAAAGGCTTGAAGTCACCGCTAGTCAATCCTAATGACTTTGATTTAATTGTCGTGAGGGAAAATAGTGAGGGTGAATATAGTGAAGTGGGCGGCAGGATTCACCGCGGGGATGATGAGGTTGCCATCCAAAATGCTGTCTTCACTAGAAAAGGTTCAGAGCGTGCGATGCGCTATGCGTTTGAACTGGCTAAACAGAGAAGAGGCCATGTTACATCCGCGACGAAGTCGAACGGTATTGTCCACTCGATGCCGTTTTGGGATGAGGTTTTTAATGATGTTAAAAAAGATTATGCAGATATTCAAACCGCATCCTATCACATCGATGCTTTAGCTGCCTTTTTCGTGACACGTCCGCAGATTTTTGATGTGATTGTGGCTAGTAATCTATTTGGAGATATATTAACCGATATCGGCGGGGCGATCATGGGAAGTATCGGGATTGCGCCGGCGGCGAATATTAATTTAAGTGGAAAGTATCCGTCTATGTTCGAGCCTGTGCATGGTTCAGCGCCGGATATTTATGGCCGCGGCATTGCCAACCCAATCGGGCAGGTGTGGACTGCTAAAATGATGCTCGATCATTTTGGGGAGCACGAGCTGGGTCAGAAGCTATTGGATGTAGTGGAAGAGGTAACGAATGAGGGAATCAAGACCCCAGATATCGGCGGCACATCCTCCACAAATGAGGTTGGAGAAGCCATTTGCAGCCGATTGAAGAAGGTTTGCTCGGTGTCTTAGGCGCTTGTGATAAATAAGTGAGGCTGTCTCGAAGGGTTGAGGCAGTCTTTTTTATTGCAATAGTGGATAGCGACGCTAACTGTCGGATGGGATGCCGTAACTGTCGGATAACGAGTTATAACTGTCGCGAAGCATGCTAACTGTCGGATAAGCTCTGCTAACTATCAGATGGCATGTCAAAACTGTCGTAATGCGTCTCACCATCACAAATAAAAACCCCTAATCTACAAAATTAGGGGTTTTCAAAACAACTAACTAAAGCTTATTTGTTTTTGCTTTCAGCATCATTAATGATATCTTCGCCGATTTTCTTCTTCCATTCGTCGTAAACTGGCTGAAGGTCTTTTTTGAATGCATCAATTTGTTCTGGAGTTAGTTCATTAATTTTAGTTTGGCCGCGATCTTTTAGCTTTTTAAGTGATTCCTCATTTAACTTTTTGGCAGAATCACGAGCAACCTTTGTTCCTTCTTCTACACCTTTTTGAACAATAGCTTTTGTTTTATCATTTAAGCTATTCCAGAATTTCGTATTTGTTAATAGGGCATAGTCAACACGGGTATGTCCCATTACAGTGGTATACTTCTGAACCTCGTCGAATTTCTTGGATTCGATGTTACTGTAAGTATTTTCTTCTCCGTCAACCGTACCTTGCTGGAGGGCTGTGTAAAGTTCAGCGAATGGAATGGATACGGAACCTGCATTTAGCTTGCCGTAAATTTCTTCGAGTAACTGACCGCCTTGTGTACGGATCTTTAAGCCTTTTAGGTCTTCTGGTGACTTAATTGGTTTTTTATTGTTAGTCATGTGTTTGGCGCCGTTTGGCCACATCGCAAGACCATGTACGCCATCTTTTTCTAATCGCTTAAAGATTTCTTGGCCTTTCTCGCCATCCCAGAAGGCGTCGGCTGCTGCATCATCTTTAAACAAGAAAGGCATGGCAGGAACGTTGAAGCCAGGATCATTACCAACGAGCTTGGACATATCCGGAATGATGAACTGAACGTTGTTGGCAACTAGGTTCTGATATTCATCTTTGTCACCAAATAGCTGGCTGTTTGGATATACTTGAACCTTAATTTTTCCGCCGGATTCTTTTTCAATATATTCTTTCATGGCAAGGGCACCGGCTTGCTTTGGTGTGTTTTCCGCGACAACGTGGGAAATTTTAATCGTCAACTCTTGAATGCCATCACCAGATTTACTGCCTGAGCTGCTTGTTTCTTTGGATGAAGAGCCGCAGGCTGCAAGGCTAAATACTAATAGAAGAGTTACTGCTGCAATTAATAGTTTCTGAATCTTTTTCATTTAATTTCCCCCTTTGTAATAAATAGCTTGACACATATTGATAGATCTCTGTATGGTCCGCATCCTTTGCAAGTGTCTGACTGGCATCATCGAATCTGTTAAAAACAAGCTGCGGAAGATTGGTCGCGGCTTCTGATTGTATAAATAGATTTTTAGCCATTTCTAAATCTTTCCGTAACAGTTCTAGACTAAAACCAGAATCAAAACTTTCCGTTAGGATAAAGGATGGAAACTTATATTCGGTTGAACCGCTTCGGCCTGTGCTTTGGTTAAAGACATGAATGGCTGTCTCCGGCTCCACCTCAAAACGCTCGAGCAGTTGGACGGCTTCGCAGGTAGCCAATAGATGCGTACCGGAAAGGTAGTTGTTAATCGCCTTTATTAAGTGCCCGCTTCCAATGGGACCAACATGAAAGAGGTTTTTACCCATCGACTCCAGCAAACGCTTACATTCGGTGAATGTTTCAACCTTGCCGCCAATCATAATCGTTAGCTCAGCCGTGACCGCCTTCTTGACGCCCCCGCTGACAGGCGCGTCCAAAAATTCGATATTTTTTTCTTCTAGTTTTTTAAAATTATTTCTAGTTTCTTCTGGGTAGGAACTGCTCATATCAATGATGGTTAATGTCTCTGAGGAGTAATGGTCCATAATTTCGTCAATGACTTGATTTACGATCTTAGATGAGGGGAGCATAAGAATAATCGTTTGGACGTTGTGAATCCAATCTGAAAGTTTACCAGATTTCCCGCCATAGCTCTGGAATTCGCTGATTGCGGAATCATTCACATCCATTCCGTAAACATCGTATCCATTTTTCAGCAGGTTTCTTGCCATCGGCAGCCCCATTTTACCAAGTCCAATAAAACCTACCGCCTGGATCATGAAGGAAAAATTCCTTCAAGCTCTTTATGTAGAGAGCCAATACGCGGATGAGCACGTCCGCTTGATGTCACGACAGCCGCGATGACGATTTCATCATTTCTAGGAGCATCAGGGATTCTAGTTTCAAACGTCATGTGGTGGCTGCGAATCTTCGCATCCATTTTGTGTTTAATCGCTAAATCCAAACTGCTGCCGGCAGCCCCTCTTTTTTCAGCAGAAGGGAGGAGTGTTTCCGCATCTCCGCATTGAGAACGGAACGGATTTCCAAAGGTTAGCGTGTGAATGATTGCAGAACCATGTTCAATCTCTCCATCGAGTCCAACGAGTGCCCCTTTTCCATAACCTTCTACTTCCTCACCTGTAACACCTAAAGCTTCCATCGCTTTCTTTGGCAGCAGTTCACCAAGTTGTTCGGAACACGCTTGGATGAGAGGAAGAAGGTCTTCCACATACTTGCCAGCATAAGGGTTCTTTATGACGGCTAATGCAGCAGCAATCCGAACAGGCTTATCTGCTTTTTTGAATCCTTCAATAAAGGTCTCTTCGGAAAGGGTGACGATTTTTCTGATTTCTAATTCCATTTTTGCCCTCCAGATATTTTGGATTTTGGATACAATCTACAGTCGAGATGTCTTCGTCAAATGCTGATATTACCACTATAACAAAAACAATAAATATTGTGAATACGCAAAAAATACAAAATAAATAAAATTTTCTATTTATTTTTTGGATACCATCTTGTATATTTTAAATTAGGTCCAGTTGTAGATTGGATACAATCCACAGTATAAGGAGTTGATTTTTATGAAGAAACTCTTTAAATGGCTTGATCACATCGAAGAAGGTTTAGCAGGGGTGCTGTTTATTGGAGGAGTACTTGTAAGTTTGTACGGAGTTTTTACAAGGTATGTTTTGAATGCGCCAGAATCTTGGATCACGGAAATCTTTGAATTTATGCTTACCTGGTCCATTTTTATCGGTTTCGGCTTGGCATTAAAAGACAACCGGCACATTCAAGTAGAGTTATTATTTGATAAGCTTCCTAAAGGTTTAAAAAGAATAACGGCTACCATTAGTAATTTAATTGGAGCAGGATTTGCCCTTTACCTTGCTTATTCTTCCTTAGAGTTGATAGCGGTTTCAAAAGAGCAAGGAACCAAGACGATTGATATCGGTATGCCAATCTGGATTTCCTATCTGGTACTTCCTATCGGAATGGGTCTATTAGGATTTTATTTTATTGTAAAGGCTTACAAAGCGGCGAAAGGCGATCAAAGAGAGCTTATCGGTGAGATTGAACTGTTATATGAAGAGATGCAAAAAGATGGAAGCTCAAATGAGAAAGGAGTAGGCGCATGAATCCAGTTTTAGTCCTGTTTCTAGTTTTTGCGGTCCTGTGCTTAATACGGGTTCCGATTGCCGTCAGTTTGGGATTATCAAGTGTCATCGCACTATCAATGTCCGATTTTACTCTATATACTGTTATTCAAAAGATGTTCAATTCATTGAACTCAGCCACATTGATGTCCATCCCGGGCTTTGTCTTCGCCGGAATCATTATGTCAAAGGGCGGTATCTCCCACTATTTAATTGAGGCCTTGAAATCATGGGTGGGTCATATCCGCGGAGGACTAGCTGTTATCACAGTCCTCGCTTGTATGATTTTTGCGGCCATTTCAGGTTCAAGTCCGGCAACGGCGGCTGCAGTCGGTAGTATTATGATCCCTGGTATGGTGAAAGCGGGTTATAGCAAAAGGTACGCAATGGGGCTTGTGGCTGCCTCTGGTACACTTGGAATCTTGATCCCGCCTTCGATTCCACTGATTATCTATGGAACGGTTGCGGAAGAATCAATCGGGAAACTCTTCTCTGCTGGTATCATTCCTGGATTAATGCTTGGAGGAATTCTATTAGTCTCTGCTATTATTCACGCAAGAATCCATAATTATGGTAAATTGCCAAAACAATCGATGCAGGAAAGATGGAAAAAGACGGCCAAAGCGTTTTGGGGCTTCCTGCTTCCTGTTATTATTCTAGGCGGAATCTATTCAGGTGCCGTTACACCAACAGAGGCAGCGTTTGTATCGTGCTTATATGGATTAATTGTCTCTATTTTTATCTACAAAGAATTAAGCTTTCCGAAGTTTAGAGAGGTCCTGAAAGAATCCATTAATATTACTTCAATGATTTTCCTTGTCATTGCATCTGCCATGATTTTCGGTATGTTCCTGACAACAGAACAGGTTCCGCAGGCATTTGCGACTTGGATTGAAGCAAGCACATCCAACAAGTGGATCTTTATGATTGGTGTTAATATCATGTTCTTTATTATGGGGATGTTCCTTGACTCGGTTGCCATCATTTTAATCACCTTACCTATTTTATTACCAGTTTTAGCATTATTTGATATCAATATTATTCATTTTGCCATCATTATGACCATCAATATGGAGCTGGCGATGATCTCGCCTCCTGTTGGGCTGAATTTATTCGTCGTCAGCGGCATTACAAGGGAAAAGGTTGGCGAAGTTGTCCGAGGCGTTCTGCCGTTCTTTGCCTTAATGATTCTCGCCCTGGCGATCGTGGTTATTTTCCCGCAGGTATCCTTATTGTTGGCCAAGTAATCTGACACGAGCAGTAAAGAGGGTAGTAAAATGAAAGCGGTTATGGAATTTGAGACCTTACAGAATAAAGTAACTACGAAACTTCGTGAAGCGATTATCACCGGTAATTTAAAACCGGGTGAAAGGCTTATCCAGGATGAGTTAGCTTCCCTAATGGGAGTAAGCCGGATGCCGATTCGCGAAGCGTTAAGAGACCTGGAAAGGGAAGGGCTAGTTGAAATCCTTCCCCATAAAGGGGCTCAAGTAACGGGGATCACAAGTGATGATATCGAAGAGTTATATTTCTTGAGATCCAAGATGGAAGCTGTTACCGTACAAAAATCCATGAACTTTTTAACGAATGAAGATCGGGAAAGGCTTCAAGAATTAGTAGAAAAAATGGACCTGGATATCGCATTGGGTGATATGGAATCATTCGTGGAGAATAATAAGGAATTTCATTTGCTGCTTCAGAGCGGGTGTAAATGGAAAAAAATAAAAGTATTATGCAAACAATATATTGAGGGCTATCCAGCGCATGTTCCGAGTCTAATTCCAGATACCACACTGGTTTCGAATGAAGAGCATAAGGCCATGCTGAAAGCCCTTGATGAAAAAGATCCCATTTTGCTCGGTCAGCTAGTGGAGCACCATATTATGAGAACGGGGAATACGCTTACTCGATTACTAGAGTAAGCAGTTATTTTTCTGTTAAATTGTATCCAATATCCTAAAAGGAGGGATTTTGTAAAAATGAAGCGATCCTATTTATTTGTTCCTGCCACGTCAACAAGGATGTTTGAGAAGGCGCTGGCTAGTGAAGCTGATTGTGTCATATTTGATTTAGAGGATGCCGTTGCCATTTCTGAAAAACAAGAGGCAAGAGAGCGGGCAAAAATTTTTCTCGAAAACAACCAGCCAGAAAAAGATGTATTGATCCGTATCAATGATCTAAATACGCCTTTTTGGAGAGAGGATTTAGAAGCCGCCATTGAGGCGGGTGCAAGCGGGGTGATCGTCCCGAAGGCGGAATATGCCAATAGTATGAAGATGTTATGCGAAACCGCCCTTGTTTTCCTCGAAAGACAGAATCGTGAACTTCATTCTTTTGTCGTTCTTCCGTTAATTGAAACCGCGAGAGGTGTTCAATTTGCATATGAAATCGCAGGGGCCCATTACATGATTAAGAGATTAGTATTTGGCTCGATTGATTATTCCTTGGATGTGGACTGCGAGCTGACCGATGACGGGGTCGAGCTCCTATATGCCCGGTCTCAGGTGGTCAATGCCTCGAAAGCGGCGGGAATCGGCAGTCCTGTTGATGCCGTCTATCCAGATCTTGCGAATGAACCGGGGTTGATCAACGAGTCGCTAAGGGCAAGGCGGCTTGGTTACAAGGCGAAGCTTGCCATCCATCCGAAGCAATTGCATCCGATTCATGAGATCTTCTCGCCAAGCCAAAAGGAATTGGATGCAGCATTAGAAATTGTGAATGCCTTTGAAGCGGCGGAGCAGCAAGGAATTGCCTCGATTGCAGTGGGGAATAAGCTGGTGGATTATCCGGTTTATAAAAAAGCAAAGGCGTTGTTACTGTCGGTTGGACTTTCTTAAGTGACTTTTGCTCTGGGAGAGTCGTGGCTCTACGTTACCTAAAACGGGGTTGGGAAGAGAATCCGGAAACGTAGAGGGGTTCTACGTTACCTAAAACGGGGTTGGGAAGAGAATCCGGAAACGTAGAGAGGTTCTACGTTACCCAAAACGGGGTTGGGAAAAGAATCCGGTAACGTAGAGGAGTTCTACGATCTCTAAAACCGGGATGAAGGCTTCCACGGTAAATGAAAGAGCATTTCATTGCCCGCCAAAGCCAAAAAAAGAGCTCTAC
>NZ_JBALPP010000047.1:51908-67137 GCF_036965425.1 Neobacillus drentensis
TCTACGGTAAATGAAAGGAAGCTTCATTGCCCGCCAAAGCCGAAAAGTGAGCTCTACAGTAAATGAAAGAGCCTTTCATTACCCGAAAACCCCAAAAGCAAGCTTCCAGATTAAATGAAGCTGCAGATTAAAAAACTAGAATAACGGAGGAGAACCAGATGGTAACCGAAAAATTAGCCCTACATATCACTAATACATCTTACGAGCAATTTAGCAAAAATTCCTTAAGGGAAGCGAAACGAAGTCTATTAAACTGGCTTGGGGTGGCGATCGGCGCGGCCAACCACGAATCGATGGATATGGTGCTGAATGTTGCTAGAATGACTGCCAGCCAGCCGCAGGCAACCGTGCTCGGAAGAAATGAAAAAGTCGACATGCTGTTTGCCTCCCTGCTCAACGGAATGTCCTCCCATATCTTTGATTTTGACGATACCCTACTAGAAACGGTCTTGCACCCTTCCGCACCCGTTTTTCCAGCCATCCTCGCCTATGCTGAGGAACACAACAAAACAGGCAAGGATGTCCTGCAAGCTTTTATCATCGGCTGTGAGGTCGAAGCGAGACTGGCCTTAAGTGTCTACCCATCTCATTACTGGCGTGGCTGGCATATTACCGGAAGCGTCGGCGGAATTGGCGCGGCAGCTGCAATCAGCAAGCTGATGGACTCAGACCTAGAGAATACCATTTACTCTCTTGGGATTGCAGCAACTGATCCGACCGGTCTTCGCGAAATGTTCGGCACGATGACAAAGCCGTATCATCCAGGCAAAGCGGCCATGAACGGTCTATTAGCAGCCCTATTAGGCAGACAGGGTTTCACCGCCTCCAAACAGCCGCTTGAAGCGAAGCGCGGTTTCCTCCAAGTATTATCTGAAGAGAACAAGGCCGAGCTCGTGACGGAACAGTGGGGCGAAAAGTGGGAAGTGGAGAAGAACAGCTACAAGCCTTTCGCCAGCGGAATCGTTACCCATCCGGCCATCGATGCAATCATTACGATTCAGAAGGAACACAAGCTTCAAGCTGAAGAAGTAGAATCGATCACGATCACCGCCCATCCGCTTGTCAAAGAGCTTACTGGAAAAACAAACATTACCACCGGGCTTGAAGGGAAATTTAGTGTTTATCATTGTGTCGCAGCCGGGTTCTTTAACCTGAAGGCCGGCGTCTATGAATTCACTGATGAATATGTAAATGATCTTGCGGTGAAGAAGCTTCGTGACAAAATCACCCTCATAATTGATGAGAAGATTAAAGAAGACCAAGTACAGCTCACTGTTAAATTAACAGATGGCACCGAGGTTTCCCATTTTGTTGAGCATGCGATCGGCAGTGAGGATAACCCAATGACGGATGAACAAATCAAAGAGAAATTCATCGATGTCACAGGCGATATCATCAGCCTCGAAGCGAAAAACGAACTGATTGACCTTGTCGACCGATTTGAAGAGGTGGAGGATTTGACGTCGTTCTTCCAGCTGTGCCAGCCGAAGGAAACAGCCAATCAATATTAAAACCAATCACCGAGGGGACTGAATTCTGGTTCTTAAGGTGATTATGTCTTTCAGGGGAAAAGGAGAGAAATATGGCTTTCCCAAATACAAGAGTAAGTGTAGTAACAAAACAGAAGCAAAAGTCACATCCCGAAGTAAAAAAAATCATCATCCTGCTCGTTGGCATTCTTTTAATGGCGGGAGTGTATTTCATCCTCCCCGCAAACTATACAGGATCGGCAAGAATCATGCTGGCATTTTTAGTGCTGAGTGTCTTTTATTGGACGTTTGAGCCGATTCCGATTGGCTTGACGGCCGTGATTTTGCTCATCTTAATGCTGGTATTCGGCGTGGTGACAACAGATGTCGTCTACAGCGGATTTGCTTCGCCGGCCGTTTTTCTCATCATTGGCGGCATGATGCTTGCCAAAGGGGTCAATGACACGACGCTTACCAAAAGAATCGCCTATGTTTTTTTATCAAAATGGGGAGGAACGGCCAAGGGTCTGCTGGGGAGCATCCTGATCATTCCGCAGATCCAGTCGTTTTTTATTCCGGCAGCAGCGGTCAGGGCAACACTGATGCTTCCGGTCGCGACGATGGCACTGGACACCATTGGGAAAAAAGCCAAAGGGAACCTCGGAAAAATGATCCTTCTTGGGGTGGCGTTTGGCGGGACGGTCAGCGGTACCGCGGTGATGACAGCGGCCATCGGGAATATTTTAACGGTGGAACTGCTAAAGGAGTTTGTAGGGATTAAAATCACCTACATTCAATGGTTTTCCTACACCTTCCCCATCTGGCTCATCATGATCCCGGTCGTATGGTTTACGTTATTAAAACGGTTCCCCTTAACGGAGGAAGAGAAACAATTTCCCCATGTAAAAGAAGAGCTGGAACAGAAGCTGGAAGAACTGGGAAAATTGAATATCAAAGAGAAAAAGTGTCTGGCGATCCTGTTCATGATTGTGGCCTTATGGTTTACCGAGCCCCTGCACGGATTACATCCAAGTGTTCCGGCACTGATTGGGGTGGTGTTAATGGGCTTGCCGGGGATCGGCTGCACGAAATGGGACAATTTGGTGAAGATTAATTTTGATACGGTCCTGTTAATGGGCGTTACGCTTTCACTCGGCTATGCTTTTAATAAATCGGGAGCCGCAAAGCTCGTTGGCGATAGTTTAAGCTCCGATTGGATTCTTTATTTTCTCCACTCGCCGATTGTCGCCGTCGTGACCATTCTCGTGATTACCCATATACTCCATTTGGCCGTGGCGAATGTCTCGACCGCTGTCGTCACCCTGGTGCCGATTTTTATCGGATTATCGGCTAAGGCCGGGGCCGACCCTGTCCTTATTTGTTTAACGGCCTCCATTGCCTGTCTGCATGGGTATATTCTGGTCGTTGAGGCAACACCGAATATCATTGTTCATAGTTCAGGCCGGATCGAGCAAAAGGAGTTCTTAATTCCAGGTATTTTATTGACGGTTTTCATGAGCATCGTTGTCCTCTTAACTGCCATTACTTGGTGGAACTGGCTAGGGCTCCTATAAGAAATATTTGTGGCAAGTCATCAGAATCTATGGACAATTTGAAATGGATTCTGTATCCTAATTCCAAATAGGATTTGGAAAGGTCGTTAAAGATGATCGAAAAAAATGGACTCATGATTGAAAACAGAGATACATTGCATTTAAGAGTTCTTAACTTAATACGCGAAGCGATTTTAAAAGGCGATTTTAAACCAGGCGAGCGCCTTAAACAATCGGAACTTGCTGATGCGATGGGTGTCAGCCGAATGCCGATCCGTGAAGCGTTTCAAAAGCTAGAAGCCGAAGGACTGATTAAGCTTGAACCGCATAAAGGCGCCGTGGTGAAATCCATCAATGTGGTGGATATTGAGGAGATTTATGCCCTCCGGTCCGAATTAGAAAAAATGGCCGTCTACCAAAGTGTGGAGAACTTAACGGAGGATGACCTGAAGGAATTAACGGCGCTGGTGGAGAAAATGGAAGGAAGCCAGGATGTGGATGAGTTTGTCAGCAATAATATCGAATTTCACCGTCTGTTAATCAAGCGATGTACCTGGGACCGTCTAAACTCGTTTATCAGTACATTATGGAACGGCCTGCCGATGCAAACCCCCCATATTTTAAAAGGACAAAAGGATACATCGAATGTCGAGCACAGAAGTATCTTAAACGCTGTTTTACGTAAAGATAAGGAAACAGCAGCTTACCTGGTTTCGAAACACATTTCGCGAACCGGTGAGATGTTAGTGAAGGGTTTAAAAGAAGAGGGAAAGAATTAATTCTCTCTTTTTTTAAAAATTAATTGTATCCAATATCCAAAATAGGTGGTGCATGAAGATGGGAAAAATGCTTGAAGATGCAAGTAAAACGATTTTAAAAGAAAACGGCGTTCCCGCTCCCAACCACTGGGTGATTACTTCTTCAAATGAATTAACAGAGCAGCATGTCGAGAAACCCTGTGTTCTAAAGGCGCTCGTGCCGGTGGGAAAAAGAGGAAAGGCTGGGGCGATTCAGTTTGCCGAAACCATCGAAGAAGCCGAAACGAAGGCAGAGCAGCTATTGAAGATGACCGTTCGGAATTATCCAGTCGAAAAGCTTTTAATAGAAGAAAAGATTGATATTGATGAAGAATGGTATGTTTCGATTACCATTGACCGTGAAAAACAGCTTCCGGTCATTATCGCCACAACCGAAGGCGGAGTGGAAGTGGAGGATCTCGTGAAAGACGCTCAGGATAAGGTCGTCATTCACCATATGGATCCCTTCCTTCCTTTGTATCCTTATCAGGCGAAGGAAATATGGAGCAGGCTCGGCGTAACGGGTAGGCCGCTCATTAAGGCCACGGCCGTTTTATGCAGTCTTTATGATATTTTTACGAAATATGATTGTTATATCTTAGAAATTAACCCGCTTGTGCTGACAAAGGACGAAGAGGTGGTGGCGGCGGCATCGGTGATGGGGATTGATGATTCGGCGCTCCACCGCCAGCCGGAGCTTTCAGGAAAAGTGGAGTCCGGAAGTGAACGGTCGTGGAGGCCGCTGACAAAGCTTGAAAAAGAAATGGTCAAGGTGAACGATGCCGATTACCGCGGCACCGCCCGCTTTACAGAAATGGATGGAGGAGATATCGGCTTTATGTGCGGAGGCGGAGGTGGGAGTCTGTTAAGCTTTGACGCATTGACCCGCTTAGGCGGCAAACCGGCCAATTATACCGAAACGGGCGGAAATCCGTCAGAAGAGAAGGTCTATGGACTGACAAAAGGGATTCTCTCCAAACAGGGAGTGAAGGGACTGTTCGTCTCGCAAAACATCACCAACAATACGCAAATCGATGTGATGGCCAAAGGAATCGTCAGGGCGGTGCAGGATATGGCACTCGACCTCAACACCTTTCCGATTGTCGTCCGGCAGGCAGGCGTGAATGACGAGGAAGGAAAACGGATTTTCCTAGATGCCGGGATAAAGTATTTTGGCGAAGAACGGACCATTGAGGAAGCTGCGTTAGTGATGGTTGAAAAGATGAAGGGGGTTAGCTAGGATGGCGATTCTTATTAATCAGGATACCCGTATCGTTGTGCAAGGGATTACCGGCAGGGAAGCGGCCATGGTGGTCGGCCATACGCTCGCCTACGGAACGAAAATTTTTGCTGGCGTAACCCCTGGGAAGGGCGGCCAATTTGTTCAAGGGATTCCGGTATACGATACTGTCGCGGAGGCTGTTCAGAAACATCAGGTTAATGCCAGTCTGATCATCGTCCCGCCCGGATTTGCCCTAGATGCCGTGCTCGAGTCGATTCAGCAGGGAATTAAATTAATCGTTGTCACCACCGAAAACATTCCCCAGCAGGATGCCGTCAAGCTGCTGCATGCGGCTCGGAGGGAAGGGGTGACCATCATCGGCCCTAATACGGTCGGGATGATCAATCCGAAGGACCGAATCAAAATGGGATCAATTGGCGGAGACCGGCCGGAGCGCTGTTTTGTACCTGGGAATGTGGGTGTCATCTCTAGAAGCGGCGGCATGACAGCAGAAACCTCCTGGATGGTCAAACGGGCTGGCTTTGGGGTCACCACAAGTATCGGAATCGGCGGCGATAGTTTAATCGGAACCTCCATCAAAGACTTATTGGCCCTTTTTGAAAAAGATGAGGAAACGGAAGCAGTGGTGACGTTCTCTGAACCGGGAACCTCCTTTGAAGAAGAGGCGGCGGAATTTATCAAAGCCGGCGGATTTACGAAGCCGCTCATTTCGTTCGTTGCCGGAAAATTCACGGAAAGTCTGCCGGAAGGAACGGTTTTTGGGCATGCCGGTGCGATGATTTCCGGGGATATCGGACGCCCTTCTTTAAAAATGAAGGCGCTCAGGGAAGCCGGTGCCATTGTTGTCGAGGAATACGATGAGATCCTTGAAGCTTTAAAAACGATTGTAGGAAAGAAAGTGGGGAAGGGACAATGACACTATCAAAAAAGTTAGCTGAATATGTTTGCCGTACGAGTTTTGCAGATTTGCCGGAAGATGTTGTGGAGTTTACGAAAATTTGTATCCTCGATTGGTATGGTTCTGCTGTAGCCGGAAAAGACCTGCCTCCGATCCAGGCAATCAAAGAGCTTGTGGAAGAATGGGGCGGGCATGAGCAGGCCAGTCTTGTGACAGGCGGAAAATCATCGCTTGGCAATGCGGTGCTGGTCAATGCGGCTTCTAGCCATATTGTCGAGCTCGACGATATTCATAAATCTTCGATTATTCATGCCGGTACTGTAGTCATTCCGGCAGCGGTCGCAGCGGCGGAAGCCTATAACCTATCTGGGAAAGACTTGATTACTGCCGTAGCTGTCGGCTATGAGGTCTGTTACCGGATTGGCGAAGCCGTTTCCCCGTCCCACTATTATTTCTGGCATAATACCGCCACCTGCGGCACCTTTGGCTCTGCAGCCGCCGTTGCCAAGCTATTAAACTTAAACGTGGAGCAAACGATGTACGCCCTCGGAAATGCCGGAAGCCAGGCGGCCGGATTGTGGGAGTTTATCGAGGATGGGGCGAACACGAAACAGCTGCACACCGCGAAAGCCGCCTACAACGGTACACTCGCTGCCCTGCTTGCGAAAAAGAATTTCACGTCCGCGACGAAAATTTTAGAAGGAAGAAGAGGGTTCTTTGAAGCGATGGCGGAAGCGGCCGACCCTTCAAAAATCACGAAAAATCTTGGGGAAGAATGGAAGATCACTGAGAACAGCTTTAAAATCCATGCCTCCTGCCGTCATACGCACCCAGCCATCGATTGCATCCTCGACATCATGAATGAACATTCCATTTCGTATCAGCAAATCGAGCGGATTACGATTAAAACGTATCAAACCGTCTTGAATATCACCGACAAACCGAATCCAGACAGCGTTTATGCCTGCAAATTCAGCAGTCAGTTCTGCGCCAGCCTCGCCGCTGTAAAGGGCTCCGCTTCCCTAAGGGATTTTATGGAAGAAAGCTTACGAGACTCTGAGATTTTGAGTCTGATGAAAAAAGTAGACGTGCTCGTCGATCCCTATTATGAAGGGGCCTATCCGGAAAAATGGGGAGCCAGCGTCGAGGTAGTCCTTGATAACGGAAAAGTTTTCGAAAAAGCAACGGATTATCCAAAGGGCGATCCAGAAAAAATGGCAAGTAAAGAGGAACTGATTGAGAAGTTTATTTCCATGACAGCCGATAAACTAGAAAATCCGGAAGCAGAAGTGGAAGCAATTTTTCAATTAGATCGAATCGAGACGAGAGAGTGGCTGGGAAGAAAGCTGCATTTGCCTCATTAAACAGGATTAGCCCTGTTTCGTATGGAATTTATAATGGGGAGTTGGTTTTAACATGAACTATGATGTGATCGTTATGGGCGGGGGTCAGGCGGCCCTTGCCGCGGCGATTTCGGCAAGGGAAGAAGGGGCGCGGGTTGCCTTGCTGACAAAAGGCAAAGCGGGATACGGCGGCTCTTCAGTCATTTCGGATGGCGTCCAATCGGCGATTTTTTCAGATGGAGATTCACCGGAAACATTTTTCCACGATATTCTTCGCGGCAGCAGAGGTCTATCAAATCCAACATTAGCGAAAATTTTAGCAGAGGAATGTACTGTAAGGGTCAATGAACTGGAAAGCAAATTCGGAATTGAGCTGGAACGGGAGCGGAAGGTCGCTACTCCCGGCCACTCGTTTCCGCGCAGGGTCTATGCGGCAAACGGCCTCGGAAAAAACACCACAAAGGTGTTAAGGCAATATGCCATTGAGATAGGGGTAGAATTTTTCGAGCAGGCAGTCTTGGTTGATTTGGTCAAGGAGGGCCAAGCGGTTGTAGGTGTGGTGGTGGAAAAGGGAGGTGCGGTGACGGCTTTTTCTGCTCCGTCAACGATTCTAGCAACGGGTGGATTCGGCGGGCTCTATGCGTCAACCGATAATCCAAAGGATGTTTCGGGAGAGGGCATCAGCTTGGCCTGGAGACATGGGGCCGAGCTTGTGGATATGGAATTTGTCCAGTTTTATCCGTACCGGCTGCAGCAGCCTGCCAACCTTGATGTGATGACGAGGATCTTTGGAAAAGGAGCCATCCTTTTGAATCGGGACTTGGAGCGGTTTATGGAGGATTTCCCGAGACAGGAGCTGGAGACAAGGGACATCCTTAGCTACGAAATGTTCAAGCAAAACGAGGTATATTTGGACTTTTCGAATGTTTCTATTGAAGATTTAGCAAAGGACAGCCCTTATGTCTACAGGCTCGTGAAAAAAGGATATCAAGGAGACTGGAAGATGTATCCTGTTCAGCATTATTGCATGGGCGGGATTAAAGTCGATGAATATGGCCGGACGAACCTAAAAGGATTATTTGCCTGCGGGGAAGTGACCGGCGGCCTTCACGGTGCGAACCGGCTTGGCGGCGGTTCCTTGACGGAAGCCCTTGTGTTTGGAAAGCGGACAGGGAAAATGGCGGTGCATGAAGGAGTGCCAGTACCGGCAAAGATCGAGGCGAAGCCTTTTGGAGAAGATACTCTTCCTGAAGGCAAAGCTCTGGAGATTTCCCAGCGGCTGAAAGAAATCATGTGGAACTTTGTCGGCATCGAAAGGACATCTAGTTCTTTGGAAAAGGCAGAAAACGAATTGGCTGAGTTGGCACTGTATTTAAAAGAAGAAAATGGGACTGCAGCACTGCAGCTTCATGATAAGGTCCGGGCAGCATGGGCCGCAGCCCGTGCGGGAGCGATGAGAAAGGAAAGCAGAGGGGCCCATATCCTGCAGGATGTGAAAGTGGAAAAGAAGGAATGGGAAGGTAGTTTAGTTATTCAAGGGGAAAACATTACATTCACGAAAGAAATTCATGCATAAGGGGAAGATGGCTTTGCGGACGATTTTTTATGAAGAAATAGTAAACCAGGTAGCTGCTATGTGTCTGGAGGCCAATTTTGAGCTGGGTCAGGATGTGATTCAAGCCTTTCAAACAGCCTTGAAAAAAGAAACATCGGAAACAGGGAAAGACATTTTAAAACAGTTGCTGCTGAATGCCGATATCGCTCGTTCGGAGCGTGTGCCGATGTGTCAGGATACCGGGGTTTCCGTTTTTATCGTGGAAGTAGGCCAGGATTGCCACATTAGCGGCGGCAGTCTGTACGATGCCATTAATGAAGGGGTCAAGAAAGGGTATGAAGAAGGATATTTACGGCATTCGATCGTCGATCACCCGATTACAAGGGAAAAGAGTAAAGGCTATAATACTCCTTCTATTATTCATATTGAGCTCGTGCCGGGGGATGAACTGGTCATCCATATGTCGGCAAAAGGCGGCGGCAGTGAAAATATGAGCGCAATGAAAATGCTGAAGCCTGCTGATGGGGTAGAGGGGATTAAGGATTATATTTTAAGCATTGTCGCTCAAGCCGGGCCGAATGCCTGCCCGCCACTAGTTGTCGGAGTAGGGATTGGCGGCAATTTTGAGCGCTGTGCGTATTTGGCGAAGAAATCGTTATTCCGCCCGATCGGACACCGCAGTGAACGGCCGGAAATCGCGGAGCTGGAAATGGAATTGATGGAAAAAATCAATGAGCTTGGCATCGGTCCGCAGGGGATGGGCGGGAATACGACGGCGCTGGATGTAAAAATTGAGATTGAACCCTGCCATATTGCCGCTTTGCCGGTTGCGGTCAATTTGAATTGCCATGCGAGCAGACATAAAGAGGTCAGAATCTAGAGGGGAGGGATTTTGGTGTCAGCTATTGACTTATTGAATCCAATATCCGAACAGGAGTTGTTGAAGTTAAAAGCGGGGGATCGCGTTTTATTAAGCGGTACGATTTATACGGCCAGGGATGCGGCTCATAAAAGAATGTTTGAAGCACTGGAAAGAGGCGAGGAATTGCCTTTTGATGTGAAAGGGCAGACGATTTATTATGTGGGACCGACTCCAGCGAAGCCGGGGCATGTGATTGGTTCCGCCGGTCCTACCACAAGCGGACGGATGGATAAGTATACTCCTTCTTTGCTGGACCTTGGTTTAAAGGGAATGATCGGAAAGGGTTACCGAAGCGAGGAAGTCATTGAATCGATGAAGAAAAATAAAGCTGTTTATTTTGCTGCTATCGGCGGTTCGGGGGCCTTGATTGCCCGGACGATTCAGTCTGTGGAGGTCGTCGCCTATGAAGACCTAGGGCCGGAGGCGATCTATAAGCTTACAATCAAAGACTTTCCAGCTGTGGTCATCGTGGATAGCGAGGGAAATGATTGGTACAAAATAGGGAAACTGCAATTTAAACAAGGACAAGGCGCTGATTAAGTTCTTCGGCGGCCTTGTTTTTTTGTTATGGAAACTATACATTTGGTTTGCCTCTATGGAACAGTTTAGCAGTTTTTCAGGATGATATTGTCCCATAGACATTTTCCATTCATAAGACAATTCCATGTTATTTCATTCCTAGTGTTTAAGAAATCCAGAATTAATTTATGAAAATTCTAAAAACTATTGAAATTGTATATTGGATACAGTATCCTAATTATAAAGATGAATTACTTTTTTATGGAGGAAGCGATTACGATGAAATTAGCCGACAAAGTCACGATTTACGAAGTGGGCTTACGGGATGGACTTCAGCTCGAATCCAAAGTATTAACAGTTGACGAGAAAGTAGAGATCTTTTCCCTTTTGCAAAAGGCCAATGTATCCGAAATCGAATTTGGCTCCTTTGTACACCCAAAACTCGTGCCGCAAATGGCAAATACCGCAGCGTTTTATTCGCATCTAAAGTCATTTGACGAAATGCAGCTCGTGGCCCTGGTACCAAATTTAAAAGGACTCGAAATGGCTAAACAAAATGGCGTCAAGTCCGTCAATTATGTTTTTTCAGCAAGTAATACCCATAATGAACAAAATGTCCGGCAAACGACCGAACAGTCATTGGAAAACTTCAAGCATTTATCTCAATTCGCATCAGATAACGAGATCCAACTTAACGTTACAGTTGCTACTTCATTTGGCTGTCCCTTTGAGGGGTCAGTCCCGCCCGAACGCATCATGAATCTCATTGAAAAACTTCTCTTACATAACATCAAAAGAATTACGCTCGCAGATACAACCGGAATGGCCAATCCGAAGCAAGTCTATCAATTGACGAAGCAAGTCGTGAATGAATGGAAGGATGCTGAATTTGGCTGCCATTTTCACAATACAAGGGGAATGGGGCTGGCCAATATCGTGGCTGGTTTAGAGGCAGGAATCACAATCTTCGATGCGTCCCTGGGCGGAATTGGCGGCTGTCCATTTGCTCCCGGTGCAACGGGGAATGTCTGCACGGAGGACGTGGTTCACATGCTGGAGGAAATGGGTATCCGAACCTCTATTAATCTAGATTATTTAATCGAAGCTTCCCACCGCTTGAAAGAATTACTAGAACATGAT
Organism: Neobacillus drentensis; assembly: GCF_036965425.1. Taxonomy (GTDB): domain Bacteria; phylum Bacillota; class Bacilli; order Bacillales; family Cytobacillaceae; genus Neobacillus; species Neobacillus drentensis_F. Next base: position 63,348 of record NZ_JBALPP010000047.1, read on the forward strand.
TTGCCAGGTCAGGTCGCAAAGGCTGGAAAAAGCTCCCGACTATATCCTGTGCCTACTAAAATATGTTAAAGGGATGAGAATACATGCTAGTGAAAACCTATGAAACCATTAAATTGGAAAGGGCAAAAAGCCATCAAGGGATTGCGATTTTAACCTTGAACCGCCCGGAATCGATGAATGCTATGAATACGAAAATGGCTTTGGAATTAATAGAAGCCTTAGAGGAACTAAAATATGACGAAAGTGTACGTGTATTGGTGGTCACCGGTTCCGGCGTTAAAAGCTTCTGTGTCGGGGCGGACCTCAAAGAACGTAATGGCATGTCCAAAAAGGACTGGAAAAAGCAGCACGATTATTTTGAAAAAGTAACTGAGAGCATTCGGGAATTTCCTTTCCCTGTTATCGCCGCGATTAACGGTTATGCCTTAGGCGGAGGACTTGAAATCGCGCTTAGCTGCGACATAAGAACCTCTGCTGAGCGAGTTGGATTAGGTCTTCCAGAAGCGAAACTGGGGCTGATTCCAGGAATCGGAGGCTCACAATTGCTTCCCCGCATTTTGCCAATCGGCTTAGCAAAAGAAATCCTATTTACTGGAAAGCGGATTACAGCAGAAGAAGGAAGACAGTGGGGGCTTATCAATCATGTGTTTGAGAGTGAAGCCTTGTTAGAGGAAACGATTAAGCTCGCTGAAAGCATTGCCATGAATGCGCCACTTTCCTTAAAAGCATTAAAGAAGGCTGTGAATAAAGGAACAGAGACGGATTTAGCTACCGGACTTGTTTTGGAATTAGAAGCCTACTATACATGCGCGAATTCAGAAGACCGGCTTGAAGGCATTTATGCTTTTAATGAAAAGCGTGCGCCGGAGTGGAGAGGGCGTTAAATAGGTAGGAGAGCCGATTTTACTGTCAAGATAACCCGTTACAATTTTTAAAAACCTGGAGGTATATAAAAAATGTCCAATACAAAATTGATGGAAAATACGGAACACGAAATGATCCGGAAAAGCGTTCGTTCCTTATGTGAGCGCTTTCCTGAAGATTACTGGCGGGAATTAGATGAAAAAAGCGAGTACCCTACCGCTTTTGTCCAAGCTTTAACCGAAGAGGGATGGCTGTCTGTTTTGATTCCGGAAGAATACGGTGGAGCCGGACTAGGAATGACGGAAGCCTGCATTATTTTAGAAGAAATCAATCGTTCAGGCGGCAACGCTGGCGCCTGCCATGCCCAAATGTATACGATGGGTGCCTTGCTGCGCCACGGCAATGAGGACCAGAAACGAAGATTCCTTCCGAAAATCGCCAGCGGCGAACTCCGCCTGCAAGCGTTTGGGATCACAGAGCCTACTGCCGGAAGTGATACCACCAGCATCCAAACCTTCGCCGAAAGAGTCGGAGACAAATATGTGGTGCATGGCCAAAAGATCTGGACATCCAGAGCGGAGCATTCCGATCTAATGATGTTATTGGCCAGAACGACACCAAAAGACAAAGTGGCAAAAAAGACAGACGGCTTGAGCCTGTTTATTTTAGATATGAAAGAACAAGCCGATAAAATTGATATTCGTCCAATTGATACGATGATTAACCATGCGACTACAGAAGTATTTTTTGAAGGGGCTGAAATCCCGGTTGAAAACTTGATCGGCGAAGAAGGAAAAGGCTTCCGTTACGTCCTTGGCGGGATGAACGCTGAGCGGATTCTTATCGCATCTGAATCCATCGGGGACGGGATGTACTTTGTCGATAAATCGGTCCAATATGCCAATGAACGGGTCGTCTTCGGCCGTCCGATCGGGCAAAATCAAGGGGTTCAATTCCCGATTTCCAGAGGCTATATGGATATCCAGGCCGCAAAATTGATGAGAGATAAGGCGGCTGAAATGTTCGATGCAGGCGTCGAATGCGGAGCTGAGGCAAACATGGCAAAATATTTGTCCTCTGAAGCCACCTGGCGCGCAGCGAATGCAGCTATGGACACCTATGGCGGTTATGGTTTTGCAAAAGAATACAATATCGAAAGAAAATTTAAGGAAGCACGTTTATTTATTGTAGCCCCGATTACCAACAATCTAGTTGTAAGCTATGTAGGACAGCATGTCCTTGGATTGCCACGTTCATTTTAAAAAAGACAATCAAGAGGGCAGCAGGTCCTCTATTTAGAAAAGGGGGAGCCGAGATGCCAGGACCATTGAGCGGCATTCGTGTAGTTGATGTAACGACAAATATTTCAGGCCCAAGTTTAACAATGATTTTAGCTGATCTAGGTGCAGAAATTATTAAGATTGAAAGACCGGACATTGGAGACGATTCTAGAGGAATGGGACCCTTTTGGGAAGGAGAAGGAGTTTATTTCCTTCAAATCAATCGGAATAAACAATCGATTGTCATCGATTTAAAAAAGGAAAGCGGCCGTCAGATTGTGTATGACCTTGTCAAGTCTGCAGATGTATTTGTAGAAAACTTCCGCCATCAAAAAGCGGAAAAAATGGGGCTTGGTTATGAAAGATTAAAGCAGCTAAAACCTTCTTTAGTATATTGTTCTTTATCGGCTTATGGCCAGGAAGGTCCGCTTTGTGATCGTCCCGGGTATGATGCCATTGCGCAGGCGGATTCCGGGATTATTGGAATTAACGGAGCAGAAGGAGCGGAGATTGCCCGCGTTCCTGTATCCGTCTTAGATCAAGGCAGTGGCATGTGGGGTGCCATTGGCGTAATTTCAGCCTTATTTCATAAACTAAAAACAGGAGAAGGACAATTAGTAACCACTTCTCTTTATGAAACAGGGGTCTTTTGGGTCGGCTATCATATGTTATCCTGGCTTGCGACTGGGGTGGAGCCGCGGAAAAATGGTGCGGGTCATACTGCTTTTGCACCGTATGGGGCTTTTCAGGCAAGTGATGCTCCTGTTATTATTGGCATTTCAAATAATTCATTATTCAAGCGATTATGTAAGGTGTTCGGTAAGGATGAATGGATAGAGGATCCACGCTACAAAAATAATCCGGAGCGGGTAGAACATCGGGAGAATTTAAGAGTAGCGATTGAAAACATTCTTCAGGCTAAGACGGCGGATGAATGGGTACAGTTATTAGCTGATGCGGGAGTACCGAGTTCAAAGGTTAAGAAAATATCTGAAGTAGTACAGGATCAGCAGGCAGATGCAATCGGGATGTGGACGAATGTCTCTCACTCCACGATAAAGGATTTCAAACTGCCAAGACTTCCTTTTGAACTAAGCACCTCACCTGTTTCCATTCAAAAAGCTCCGCCTAAACTTGGAGAGAATACGGAAGAGATATTAGGTACTCTTGGCTACAATCATGAAAAAATAAAACAGTTTATCCATGATGGTACGATCCAGGCTAAATATAAGAAGAAGATAGAATCGGGTAAATAGAATAGAGTGCTCTAAACGAACCCACTGCTTTTTATTTAGCAGTGGGTGTTCGTTTTTAAGTGACTGCCACCACCTGAAAATCATTTTTATTTTTTTTGTAAAAAGGTGTTGACCAATCTAAAAATCTCCTGTAATATATGAAAAGTCGTCAGCGAGACGATGAAAGAAAAACAAAAAAGTTGTTGACTTCGAGTTAATAACTTGTTATGATAATAAAGTCGCTTTTGAGCGATAACTTAGAAATTCTAAAAAAACAACTTGATATTGCTCCTGCGCCATAGCGTATTCAAAGCTGTAATGTTCAGCTCGTCGCAAGGCTGCAAGTAGAGTTTTCAAAGTTGTTTCTCTAGAAGTAAATCCAATGTAGTAGCCTTGTTCTTTGAAAACTAA
>NZ_JBALPP010000048.1:0-18615 GCF_036965425.1 Neobacillus drentensis
ATTGGACTTAACCCCGTCAAGTAGACAGCTCTAAAAAGACTATGCAGCCATCGTGATCCGATATTCAACTGGAGCACGATGGTTTAGTCGTTTTTGGAATCTTTTATAATTGTAGTGATACATATATGTATCTATTGCTTGTATTAACTCTTCCTCTGTTTTACAATCAGTTTGATACAACATTTCTGTTTTGAAGTGGGAAAGAATGATTCAACACAGGCATTATCCAGGCAGTTTCCTTTGCGAGAGTGGCTGCCCTTTATGCCATATTTGTTTAATCGTTTGTTGTATTTTTTTGACGTGTACTGGAATCCCTGATCCGAATGGAGGATGGTTCCGTGCACGTTTCTTTTTTTATTTAGGTCCTCCACAGTATCCAAAACTAATTTCATATTATTCCTATCTGATAATTTCCACGAAACAATTTCGTTATTGTAAATATCCTGAATTACCGATAGGTAATAAAACCGATTCTGAAAGGGGATGTAAGTGATGTCAGTGACTAGGACTTCATTTTCCTTTCTCTCTTTGAATTCTCTGTTGACTAGGTTAGGGAATACTTTGGAACCTTTTTTGCCAAAATATCTCCACTTCCTTCTAATCTTCGACTGAATATCCATTACCTTCATTAACCGGTAAACCTTTTTATGGTTGACCTCGAACCCTTCTTCCTTTAGGGCGGTCACCATTCTAGGGTAGCCAAACTCCTTGTGTTTGAGATGGATGGAAAGCATCTGGTCCATTAAGTCCTTATCGCGTTCCTTTTTCTTTTCGCGGACCTTAATTGTCTTAATCCATTTGTAATAGCCTGACCTCTGTACCTCAGCAATTTCAGTTAACCATTTGACGGGGTATGTCCCTTTAAGCTCATGAATAATCTCAAACCTTATTGCTTTTTTGATTTCACCTCCCCGTGAAGATTTGGATACTGCTTTTTTAGGTAGTCAACCTGAGCCTTATAGTAATCCCGTTCTTGTTCTATATTTTTGAACTTTGTTTTTGGTCGTCCTTTAAGCGGGTTATTAGTAGAGGAAAGTTTTCCCCTTTGGTAAGCTGATTGCCTTCTCATACTTTTTTACCCAAGTTTTTAATGAGGTTGGGCTTGGCAATCCTAACTCCTTAGAGAGAGTCTGGTAGCTCCCATCACCATTTATGTATCTCTCAACTGCTAAACGCCTGAATTCCTCTGTATAGGTTTGAAATTTTGTCCCCTTTTTAGCCATAAAAAATCCCCTCCAAGTAGTAGTGTATCATTCCCGCCTGATGAGCGGTCTTTTTTACACTGTCTACTTAAAGGGGATAATATCATCATTTTGGTCTTTTTTAATAATATTTATTTAGGATAATACTTCCGACTTGGAAACGGCTATTTGCTTTATCGAAGCTTCACCGTTATGTGCATTTTTCGTCACTTCAATATACTTAATATGATGTTCTTCCATATCAAGGATTTTAAAAGTATAGGATTCGTGAATCATGACGTCGCCTTCTTTTGCCTCGTAATTTTCAGTTAGAATCCAGCCGCCAATTGTATCAACATCTTCATCGTCAATTTCTACGCCCAATAAATCATTCACTTCGCTGACTAATACTTTTGAATCAATGATATAATGGTTTTCTTTTATCTTCCGGATCATCGGTATTTCATCCATATCAAATTCGTCGCGAATTTCGCCAACAATTTCTTCAAGAATATCTTCAACAGTTACAAGGCCAGAGGTACCGCCATATTCATCCATTAATACAGCCATGTGCATCCGGTCTTTTTGCATTTTTACCAGCAAATCATGAATTGGAATTGTTTCTATTACTCTAATAATCGGACGAGTATAGCCTTCTAATGTTTGTTTTGATAAATTCTCATTTCCAATTAAATCTGTCACCATTTCCTTAATATTTACAAGTCCAATGATATGGTCCTTATCTCCATCAATAATTGGATATCTTGTGAATTTTTCCTCACGTGTTACCTCAAGAAAGGTCTCTAACGTATCATCCTTCGATAAAGAAACAATTTCCGTTCTAGGAACCATAATTTCTTTTGCAATTCGATTATCAAATTCAAAAATTTTATTTACATACTTAAACTCTGATTGGTTAATCTCACCACTTTTATAGCTTTCAGATAGGATAATTCGAAGTTCTTCCTCTGTATGAGCGATCTCGTTTTCGGAAACAGGCTTTAAGCCAAAAATACTGGATACAATACGCGCTGAACCATTTAGTACCCAAATAAACGGGTACATAATCTTATAAAAGATGATTAGCGGACGTGCTACCGTGAGGGTTATGAACTCAGCTTTTTGAATCGCCAGTGTTTTTGGAGCAAGCTCACCAACAACTACATGTAAAAATGTAATCGAAGCAAATGCAATCGCAATTGATAATATTTCTGTTGCTCCCTCGGGAATGTTTAGTTTTAAGAAAACAGGACCGAGCAAATGCTCTATAGTTGATTCCCCAATCCAACCTAGGCCCAAGGCCGTTATGGTTATCCCAAGTTGACAGGCAGAAAGGTATTCATCCAGATTCGAAATCACTTTTTTTGCTGAAACAGCCTTCGAATTTCCTTCTTCAATTAACTGATCAATTCTTGAACTTCTAATCTTAACAATAGCAAACTCTGAAGTTACAAAAAAGGCAGTTAATGCAATTAAAATGGCTATTAAAACCAAGTTAAATATGTCCAAATAAATTCCCTTAGCTCGTTGTTAGACGAGTAAGGAGTCACCTCCCAGTATTATACAAAAATTAGCTCGTTACACTTACGAGCGATTTTTTTAAAGCAGATCTTAGCAGACTAACATTATTAATCAGCTTTTCCTTTTGTTGTTCATCCAGTTTTTCTAAAATTGGCAGCAGGTCAAATAAATCACTATGCAGCTGTTTCATCTGCTGTGTTACCGCACAGACATGTTTATCCACTTCGGATAGGCGGATACTACCCGCTTTCCGCATTTCTAGTTTTCTTCTAATCTCGTCTAAAGGAAAGTGCAAACTCTTGCATTCTTCGATAAACTTTAAATCATTTAATGCTTCATCTGTATATATGCGGTAATTTGACTTAGAACGTTCTGCCCTTAGTAAGCCAATTGACGTATAATAGTCAATTGTTCGTTTCGACACATGCGCTATTTCTGCTATTTCGCCAATTCGATAGACAGCCCCATCATACCACCTCAACAATTTATAAAATTAACAATAATTATAAAGAATTTAAACCGTACAGTCAAACGTTCTGGTTATAGTGGTCATTGTTATCAACATTTTATGGGAAAATCTTCATTAGTATGAATGGTTAAAACAAAATATTCTAAAAATATAATCATAATAAGCGCCTCCTTATTCTGGAGACGCTTTTGCTTTTTTTACCTCTATGTAGAGAATATGATGACCTTCGATTTCCATGATTTGAAATATGAAACCTTCCTTTTCAAGCTTATCGCCCTTATGCACATCAAATTTTTGGGTTAAAAACCATCCTCCGATTGTGTCTACATCTTCTTCCTTGAGAGTAGTACCGAGAAGATCGTTTACCTCGCTAATAAGGACTTTCCCATCCAAAATATAATGATTATCGTCTTTTTTCTGTATTAGTGGCAATTCGTCCACATCAAATTCATCACGAATTTCACCGACAATTTCCTCCAAAATATCTTCAACAGTCACAATCCCGGCTGTTCCGCCATATTCATCGGATAACACGGCCATATGGGATCTGTTTTTTTGGAGTTTTACTAAAAGTTCCTGGATAGGAATCGTTTCAATTACATGTATGACAGGCTTTAAATAAGGCATAAGCGGTTCTTCACCGTTACATTTTTGCTGGATGCAATCCGTTAATACTTCTTTAATATTAACAATTCCTAAGATATTGTCCTTGTCTCCTTCAATGAGGGGATAACGAGTGTATTTTTCCTCCTTAACAATTTCAAGAATCTCTTCCATGGTGGCAGTTTTAGAGAGCGAAATTACCTCTGTCCGCGGTACCATGATTTCTTTAGCTATCCTGTCATCAAATTCAAAGATTCGATTCATGTATTTGTACTCAGATTGATTAATTTCACCGCTTTCATAGCTTTGGGAAAGAATCATCCGTAATTCCTCTTCCGATAAGCTAATATCATGTTCGGAAGCAGGCTGGATTCCAAAAAGCCCCGTAACAAACCGTGCAGAGCGGTTAAGGGCCCAAATAAAGGGATACATGACCTTATAAAATAAGATGAGCGGACCTGCAAAAAGTAAAATGATTTCTTCCGCTTTTTGAATTGCAAACGTCTTTGGAGATAATTCACCAATGACAACATGAATAAAGGTGATGGCGATAAAAGAAATAATTACAGAGATAATGTGCTCTATAGCTGGTGGAATTTGTATGAATTTAAAAACAGGCTGTAATATATTTCGGATGGTTGGTTCGCCCAGCCAGCCTAAAACTAAGGAAATAATAGTGATACCAACTTGTGTTGCGGATAGGTAACCATCTAAATTTGAGATTACTTTTTTTGCTGCCTCCGCTTTGTTGTTTCCTTCCGACAATAGCTGATCAATTCTTGTTGTCCGGACTCTTACAATTGCAAATTCAGATGCAACAAAAAAAGCGGTAAGAGTAATTAAAATAGCAATTATGAATATGTTCATTAAAATCATTTAACACCTTACCATTCGTAAGGTATGCCACCTCACTTAAAATACTCATTATTTATTATTATTTCAAAATAGGTCTTAAAAAGCAAAAAAGCCAGTTTTACAAAGGCTCTTTTCGTAAACTTTGTTGCTTTTGGAACTTATTAAGGGGAATTTACAAAGTTTCTAGGCACTTTTCGCAAATGTTCTTATGAAAAGATGCCACGAAGAATCTAGATATACGGGTTGATGAACTTATACGAAAAACAACAATCTTTGCGAAAATACCCTTAACAAAAAAACTGCTAATAAAAGCAGCTTTAGAGGTGCTTATTTATTAATCCCAGCGCATTCCACTCACGAGCTAGCATGCTATAAACAATTAAGTCATGGAAGTGGCCGTTTAATTTTTCGCCATCTCTAATTAAACCTTCCTTGGTAAATCCTAATCTTTCCGGAATGGCTCGGCTTTTCTTATTTTTCACTCCACAGCGAATTTCTACTCGATTTAACCCCAATTGATTAAAAGCATAGTTAAGTAATGCTTGGACAGCCCGGGTCATAACCCCGTGGCCTTCTGCATTTTTAGCAAGATAATAGCCAATGCTGGTCATGCTATTATGCCAGTCCATTTGGTGTAAGCCAATCGAGCCGACAAGTTCTCCTTTATAAAGAATCCCAACATTAAATCCGGTACTCTCTGCGAATTGATTAAGCCAAACAGGGATAATCGTCTCAAATTGATAGGGAGAAGTCATGCTGTCTACCCAGGGCAGCCACTTCCGTAAATGATTACGATTGTCCTCAACCAGTTGAAAAAGCTTAAAGGCATGATGCCTCTCGAACAATTGAAGCTCAATTTCATTATCGACTTTTAATGTAAACATTGGACTTTTCTCCTGCTTAAATTTTTTCCTATATCCTATGCAAGATAGGGGGAAGTCGGAAGAAGTGTCCACAATAAAAAAATCCCGACTTTTTTAAAGTGGGATTAATTTCTATCAGATATTAGATGTTCAGTTCTAAATTTAATGCAATCGGTAAATGTATGGAGAAGGTGGTTTTATTCGGTGTGGAATTACAGGCTAATTTCCCCTTGTGCTTTTCAATAATTTCTTTGCAAACGAAAAGACCTAGACCAGTACCAAGTTTTTTCGTCGTGAAGAACGGTTCAAAAATTGTTTTTTGCAATTCAGTTGGAATCGCCGGTCCATTATTAGAAATGGTAACAATAATGTATTGGTTGTCTTCTAAAGTACTGTTAATCTCAATTGTTGGCTGTGGATTTGCATGATGATTTAAAACATCAATTGCATTAAATATTATATTGATAAAAACTTGTCTAATTTCATCAGCATAACCGTGCAGCGTTATTTCCTCACACAATTCTTTGATTACTTTCACTTTTCCATCCAGTATGCTAGGGTAGAGAAAGTTCAAAACTTCTTCTATCAATTTATTTAGTTTAAAATAATCCTTTTCCTTCCCAATCAATTCTTTCTTGGATAATAACAGAAACTGAGAAATTCTAAAATTTAACTGATCTAGTTCACTTGAAATAATATCTAGATATCTCATATTTGGAAAATCAGCTTTAAGCAATTGGATAAATCCTTGTACAGATGTAAGCGGGTTTCTAAATTCATGAATAAAGCTGGATGTCATTTGCCCCAAAAGGGTTAGCCGATCCTGATGGGTTGAGTCGATGAACATAGTCTTTTCCTCGATAATTTTGTTTTTAGCTTCTGTATAATGGGATACTGCATAGTATAAAAACTTGTCAAAACAGAAATTGATCCGATTGATCGATTCTTGCATTTCCCCCCATGATATCCCCGTTTTGCTTAAATAACTGTACATAATCGTTCTGCCAAGATTTACATTATAAACAAAATCCCCAATATTAATATTGGCAATGACTCTTTCTTCCGATATTTCTTTTGCCAGCTTTTCGATTACTAATAAAAGCTCCTCTTCGGTCAACTTATGCATATTTAAGATAACATGAAAAAGTGCTTTGGCATTTTCGCTTATTTTTTCTATATATGGGTCTTCTTTAGAAATAATATATGAATTTTCCCAATCAAGAAGTAATTGATCTTTATGTTTATCAAAGAAAGCAATTAAATCTATTTGATCATTTTTAAACATACTGTCCCTCCTGAAACACATTGCGCCTTACCATCTTAATTCGCTGATAATGACAAAAATACCTCTTAAAAACATGTTAAAATTATTTTCCAAATAATTACATAGTTAATTTGTCATGAATTCTTCTCTTGAATATAGTTTGAATTTACTCTTGTATTCATTTTGAAATAGTAGTATATTCTTAATGAATTAATTGTATAGTTCCACAGGGGGAGCTGCAAATGGCGGCTGAGAGTGAACGGTTGAGTTCTGACCCTATGAACCTGTTAGTTAACACTAGCGTAGGGATGTGGTTTGCCAGATAGATAGCAATGCAGACAATCCTTATGTCTTGCATTGCTATTTTTTTGTTCACCAACATGGAGGGAGAAATTGAAATGACTAAAAGAAGTAATACTTTATTTATTACCGAGGTTGCTGTATTTACTGCGCTCGCGTATTTATTGGATTATGTGGGAAATATTCTTTCGTTTAAAATCTGGCCGCAGGGAGGCTCGGTTTCAATCGCAATGGTACCGATTTTCTTAATGGCCTTCCGCTGGGGACTGAAAGGCGGTCTTTTAACTGGATTTTTATTAGGATTATTACAGTTCATTCTTGGCTTTGCACAAGTATATACAATTATTCAGGGAATCATCGATTACTTTATAGCTTTTACAGTTGTAGGCTTTGCGGGCATTTTTGCCCGTCAAATAAGCAATATGCTTAATGAGGGGAAAAAAAGCAAATGGATTAGCTATGTAATATTTGGAGCATTCATTGGAAGCTTGCTTCGTTATCTATGCCATTTCGTTTCAGGGTTTGTTTTCTTTGGAGAGTATGCTCCAAAGGGCCAGCCGGTTATGATATACTCCCTGCTTTATAATGGGACATATATGCTTCCGAGTTTTGTAATCAGTGCCATCATTGTCGTTCTTGTTATCAGTGCAATGCCCAAGAGAATGCTAGTACGTGAAAAAAATATTTAGGCTGGTTTAGCCATTGTTGATTTTTAATTTCTCGACAAACTGCCTGCTATCAAAGAATTGATAGCAGTTTTTTTATGATAAAATTTGAATGATTACCAGAACTTGTGTAAAATTACACCATAGGCTATTGAAGGAAGGGCTTAAAATGACCAGAGATGAAATCATATTGAAAGTGTCTGAAAAGCTTCGATTGATTCGGACTGAAGCAGGCTATACCCAGGATAGAATGGCTGAAATCATTGGTGTATCAAAGAAAACACTTGTTCAAATTGAAAAAGGAAGAGTCCTTGCTAACTGGTCAACAGTCGTTGCTATTTGTGCTCTTTTCCGGGAAACGGAAACAGTACAATTTTTATTTGGTAATGAGCCACTTGAGGTTTTGGAAACGGTAGCTCGAGAAGGAATTGATTACCGCAAAACGAAAACATTAGGCGGCCGGATATGGTGGAGAGCCATATCAAAGAAAAGTGGATTTATCCTCCAACAAAATATCCTCAGTAAACATTTTAGAATATTGGATGAGGGAAATTATCGGATTTTTAGCAGCTTTGATGAGAAGCTTTCCAAACAGCGTTTTAAAGAATTGACGAAAAGTGAATAATATCTAGACATAAGATAGGGTTCTCCTGTCTTTTTTTTCTCTTCCAAATAGGAGGCATCTATGAAAAACATGAAAAAATGGCATGTAGTCCAAATCGTGGTATTATGCGGCTTAGTTATCATTTTAGGCTTCTTCGGTGCAATTTATTTTTTTTCCAAGACTGCCAATATATCCGAACTTAAAAATGAACTACCCCAGCCAACGGTTTTTTATGATGTAAACGGAAAAATAGCGAGCAAGGTTTCGGCGAATAAAAATGAGGGAGTACCAATTAAGGAAGTCCCTGAATCAATGAAGAATGCCGTAATTGCCATTGAGGATCATCGATTTTATCAACATGGAGGTGTTGATTTAATTGGAACGTCAAGGGCGCTTTTCCGTGACTTAAAGGCAGGAGGGATGGTAGAAGGCGGCAGCACCATCACACAGCAATTGACGAAAAATACTATCCTAACATCCGAAAAAACGCTAAAAAGAAAAATGGAAGAGGTCTTTTTAGCATTGGCGGTTGAGCGGGAATATTCGAAACAAGAAATTTTGCAAATGTATTTAAACCAAATTTATTTTGGAAATGGGGCATATGGGATTAAACAAGCGGCGGGAAAATACTTTGCTAAAGAGGTTAAGGAGCTTTCGATTAGTGAATCCGCTCTGCTAGCCGGATTAATTAAAGCTCCATCTGCCCTGAATCCATATGACCATATGAACAAGGCTGTTAAACGGAGAAATCTTGTCTTACTGCAAATGAAAAATCAAGGCTATATTACAAATGAACAATATGAAAAAGCCAAGCAGGAAAAAGTGGTTTTAGATGATAAAGGCGGCGACCCGTTCAGCGGTAAATTCCCTTATTATGTTGATCAGGTATTAGATGAAGCAATTCATCAGTATGGGTTATCTCAAGATGATTTGCTTACTGGAGGCTATCAAATTTATACAGAGCTTGACCCTAATATGCAATTGGTGATGGAAACAACCTATCAAAACAACAGTTTATTTCCAAAAGGAAAAGACCGGATGGTTCAAAGCGGCGGAGTTTTAGTAGACCCGAAAACAGGCGGGGTCCGAGCCCTTGCAGGCGGAAGGGGAGAACACACTTTTAGAGGCTACAACCGGGCGTCCCAATTAAAAGCACAGCCCGGTTCTTCATTTAAGCCATTAGCTGTCTACACCCCTGCACTAGAAGAGGGCTGGAAAATTACGGATATGCTAAAAGATGAACCGATGAAATTTGGAAAATATCAGCCTAGTAATTACGATCATCAATATATGGGGGAAGTCCCGATGTATGACGCGGTTAAGGAATCGAAAAATGTATCAGCGGTATGGCTTTTAAATGAAATCGGGATTGAAAAGGGGCTGGATTCAGTTAAACGATTCGGTATTTCTTTGGATAAAGCTGACCGGAATTTATCGCTTGCCCTTGGAGGCTTGCATAAAGGAGTCTCTCCGCTAAACATGGCTGAAGCTTTTTCCGTATTTCCGAATAATGGTGTCAAAGTGAAGGCTCATGTAATCAAAAAAATTGTCGAGGCAAATGGTAATGTGGTTGCCGAATGGAAAGTCAAAAAGGAGAGAGTTACGACGAAAGCAGTGACGGATGATATGACAACAATGCTGCTAGGCGTTGTAGAACAAGGGACAGGAAAAGCAGCCAAAATACCTGGCCGTGAAACTGCAGGCAAAACTGGCTCCACCCAAGTACCGATTAAAGGAATTAATGGTCTGAAAGACCAGTGGTTTGTTGGCTATACACCGCAGCTAGTGGGAGCTATATGGGTCGGTTATGATAAAACAGATGCGGAACATTATATCACTCCAACCAGCAAAACAGGTTCTGCTGTTATTTTTCGTGAAGTCATGTCGGAAGCATTAAAAAATAAACCAAAACAAAAATTTAATGTGACGCATATTTCCGCTTTGGAAGAAAAAAAACGATTTAATTTTCAAGAGGAATTTAATAATGAAATTCAAAAGTGGGAAGAAAAATGGAACAATCAAATAGAGAGATGGGAAAAGAAAGGAAAAAATAAGGGGCATGGAAAAGGGGATTAAGGGCACGGAGCAATCCGTGTCTTTTTGTTTCCAATGTTTAAGAGTAAAATAAATATAGAATGAACGAAAGTAAGTTTTGTTCGTCATAAATAAAGAGAGAAAAAACAAGGAATATGGGGGAAAGAGAGGGCTATTGCTAAATGGATGCATTAATAAAAAATGCTAAAAAAGGGGACCATCTTGCGTTTGCCATGTTGTTTAAAGAACATTATCCATTCCTTGTAAAATATTTAATAAAAATTACAATGAATCCCGATACAGCTGAAGAATTGGCTCAAGAGACAATGGCAAAATGTATTCAAAAGATTCACCTATATAATGGGCAAAGCAAATTTTCCACATGGCTCGTTTCGATTGCGACAAATACATATATTGACCAATGCCGAAAGAAAAAAAGAGAAAAGAACTGGCAGGGGCAAGAGGAAATTTATCGGAAACTGAAGTGGCATTTCGAAAGCAGAAATGAAGACTGGAATGACGCTCTTGAGGCACTCGGTAGATTGCCGGAGGACATCCGTATTCCCATTATTTTAAAGCATTATTATGGCTACTCTTACGAAGAGATAGGCGAATGGATGAAAATATCTCCTGGAACGGTGAAATCAAGAGTTCATAATGGTATCAAGTCAGTCAGAAAGGAGCTGAACCTAAGTGAAGAAACAGAAGGTCATCGTTTTGGACAGCGAACAACAAAATAAACAGGACATTTTAGCTATTTCTAAGATGCAAGAAGGTTTAAACAAAATGGAACAAATTCCAGTCTATTCACCGGACCTTCAATGGTTTGAACAAATGGTTCTAGTGGAAAAACAGCGAATCAGGAAAAAACTGATTAGGGATTTGTCTATATTTTTAATAGTAGCGATCATCATTTTGTGCGGGATTATGATTTCCTTATTTCAAATGCCGGCAGTTTTTATATTTTTACAGATTGCCACGACCATTTTTATTGCATTTTATAGTGTAACACGATTAATGAAGAAGGTGAATGGCGGATGAAAGGAGAGTATACATTAACCGTCATCATCATAGTGTCTGCTATTTTGTTAGTGCAAAGCATATATTTATTTTTAGATGCCCGTAAACATAATCATAATTATTGGCTTTGGGGAATTGTCGGCCTTATTCAAGCGCCAATGCCGATATTGTTTTATTTGATTTTTGTGAGAAAAATTTTTCGTAAAAAGAGAAGAAGTGAGGCGAATTCAAATTATGATGATTGTTACGACTGATTACCTGCCGGGCAAGGAAATTAAAGAGGTGCTTGGTTTGGTGAAGGGAAGTACAGTCCAATCCAAGCATATTGGCAAGGACTTATTGGCTGGGCTAAAGACCATTGTAGGCGGAGAAATAAAGGAATATACCGATATGTTAAATGAAGCGAGACAAAAGGCGATTGAGAGGATGGTAGAAGAAGCCAGGCTGTTAGGGGCAGATGCCATCATCGCCATGAGATTACAATCAAGTTCGGTCATGCAGGGAGCATCAGAATTAATCGCTTATGGAACGGCGGTAAGGGTGGAATAATTCTGAAAAATGGGAATTGACTTTCATAACGACTGGTGATAATCTAACAAAGGAAGAAAAAATAGGAAATGGAGGGTTGCGTCATGATTAGAAGAAGAATAGTTAATTTTAAAACTAAATATTTAAATGCAACCTGTCCAAAAGAGAATTCTCTTTAATTCCTTTAACGTACATTCAATAAATGACAAAACACAGGTTGCGTTCTTTAATGATGCGTAATGTGTGTTTTTTTGTCTCTTTTTTCCAGAGTCATACTGCACTTATACTGCGGTATGCCTCTTTTTTTTATTTTAACTGAGCAGAGGGGAGGAACAATCATGTTTTCGGTATTAAAAAAATTAAGCTGGTTTTTCAAAGAAAACTGGCAGAGATATGCTATTGCGGTTAGTTTATTAATTTTGGTAGGAATATTAGATGTCCTGCCGCCAAAATTGATTGGTATGGCAATCGATAATATTCATTTTGGGGAGATGAGTAAAAATAAAATCTTTCACTATTTAAGTGTTCTATTATTAATCATGTTTTCATCCTATCTAATCACCTATGTATGGATGTATAAATTGTTTGGCGGCGCTTTCCTCGTTGAAAGAAAACTTCGCTCACGATTTATGCAGCACCTTTTAAAGATGACGCCTGCTTTTTATGAAAAGAATCGAACAGGAGATTTAATGGCCCGAGCTACTAATGATTTAAAAGCCATTTCGATAACCGCCGGGTTCGGGATTTTAACGCTGGTCGATTCCAGTGTTTGGATGCTGACGTTATTGTTGACTATGGGATTATTTATTAGCTGGAAGCTAACGTTAGCAGCCATAATTCCCTTGCCGGTTATGGCAATCCTGATGCAGATTTATGGTAAGAGAATTCACGCTCGTTTTATGGAGGCACAGGATGCTTTCGGTGAGTTAAATGACCGGGTTCTAGAATCAGTTGCAGGAGTCAGGGTCATTCGTGCCTATGTCCAAGAACAGGCTGATCAGAATAGGTTCGATCTATTAACAGAGGACGTTTATCAAAAAAACGTAAAAGTGGCGAGGATTGATTCTTTATTTGATCCAACGATTAAGATCCTGGTTGGAATCAGTTATTTAATTGGGCTTGGCTATGGCGCCTATTTAGTTTTTCATCAAACGATTACATTAGGCAATCTTGTTTCCTTCAATGTCTATTTAGGGATGTTGATATGGCCCATGTTTGCAATTGGAGAGTTAATCAATGTGATGCAGCGGGGAAATGCTTCATTAGACCGTGTTAATGAAACATTGGCCTATCAGGAAGAGGTTGAAAATCCAAGTAATCCCGTAGCAGTCAATGCTCCTGAAAATATAAAATACAAGAGGGTAACCTTTTGCTATCCCTCCTCTAAAAATAATAATTTGGAAAATGTGAATGTCCAATTATATCAAGGTCAAACACTTGGGATTGTAGGGAAAACAGGAAGCGGAAAAACAACCTTTATTAAACAATTATTAAGGCAGTACCCGCTTGGAACCGGGGAACTATCCATTACTGGGGTTCCAATTGAAGAACAGAAGCTGGAGCAGATACGAAATTGGATTGGCTATGTACCCCAGGACCATGTTTTATTTTCAAGAAGTGTAAAGGAGAATATTCTCTTTGGCAGAAAGGATGCAAGCGATCAAGAGTTAGAGAATGCTATCGATCTTGCTGCATTTCGGAAGGATCTTGAGACACTTCCGGAAGGGATAAGTACATTGGTGGGTGAAAAAGGGGTAGCTCTTTCCGGGGGGCAAAAGCAGAGGATTTCGATTGCACGTGCCCTCATTAAAAATCCGGAAATTCTCATTCTTGACGATTCATTATCAGCGGTTGATGCCAAAACCGAAAAAAGAATTATTGAGAATATTCGTCAAGTGAGAAATAACAAAACTACGATTATCACCACTCACCGAATGTCGGCTATACAGCATGCTGATCATATTATTGTCCTTGATGAAGGAAGAATTATTGAAGAAGGGACACATAAAAAGCTCATAGAGGTTGACGGGTGGTATAAAGAACAATTTTTACGACAGCAAATTGAAGGAAACGTTGAAGAGGAGGTGTCAGCATGACCACAGGCAGACGATTATTTGGATATGCATTAGCTTATAAAAAGATTATTATAGCTGCATTGGTTATGCTCACTATCTCGGTCGTAACAGATTTAGCAGGCCCCTTTATTGCCAAAAAAGTGATAGACCAACATATTTTAGGGATTGAGACAAAATGGTATGTATCCAAGAAGGACGCAAATGCGGTAGAGTATAATGGCCAATTTTACAAAAGAGGAAAGTATTTTGTAGATGGTGAACAAAAAGGGCAGCAAATCAGGATTCTGCAAGTAGGCTCAAAATTTATTTTCCTTGATAGGAAGTTGGATTTTGATGGAAGAAGAACGATTACTGAAGGGTCCTTAGTTATTGAAAAAGGGAAAAAGAAAGTAGTTTATCCAGTAAAAATCCTAAAGGGCGAAGAACTCCTTAAATTTTATCAGCCGGAAATTCCGTCGATTATCCAATTATTGATCATTTATTTCGGCTTATTAGTTGTTTCAGCCATTTTTCAATTTGGCGAACACTATCTTCTGAAAAAATCGGCAAACCGAATTATTCAAAAAATGCGTGGAGATATTTTTGGCCATATCCAACGACTTCCAATCCAATATTTCGATAATCTGCCTGCAGGAAAAGTTGTGGCGAGAATTACGAATGATACTGAAGCGATCCGCGAACTTTACGTTACCGTTCTTGCTACCTTTTTTACGAGCGTAATTTATATTACAGGTATATATATTGCCTTGTTTATTTTGAACGTGAAGTTAGCCGCGATTTGTTTAGTATTGCTGCCAATCCTGTATATTTGGATGTTGGGTTACCGTAAGTATGCATCCAAATATAATCGTGTTATTCGATCGCGCAATAGTGACATCAATGCCATGATCAATGAATCCATTCAGGGAATGACGATTATTCAGGCGTTTAGCAGGGAAGAGGAGACGAAAGAGGAGTTTGAAAAGCTTAATCAAGAGCATTTTACTTATCAAACCAAATTATTAAGCTTGAATTCCTTAACATCCCATAACCTTGTTGGGATATTAAGAAACCTAATATTTGTGGCTTTTATTTGGTATTTTGGGGCTCAATCGCTTCTGCCAGCAAATATTATTTCACTTGGAATGCTCTATGCCTTTGTAGATTATATAAATCGTCTCTTCCAGCCAATTCAGGGTATTGTAAATCAATTAGCTAATTTGGAGCAGGCTCTGGTTGCGGGTGAGCGCGTGTTTAAACTAATGGATGAACAAGGTGAAAATGTCAGCACTGAGCGGATATCAAGGTTTAAAGGAAATGTATCTTTTGATAATGTTTCTTTTGGATATAAGGATGGTGAGTATGTCCTTAAGAATATCGATTTCCAGGCAAAGCAGGGTGAAACTGTCGCCCTGGTAGGCCACACTGGTTCTGGGAAAAGTTCAATTATGAATTTACTGTTCCGTTTTTATGACTGCCAAAAAGGGAAAATTACGATTGATGGAAAAGATGTAGAAAGTTTTCCGCGGCAAACTGTCCGAAATCATATGGGGATTGTCCTGCAGGATCCTTATTTGTTTTCAGGGACAATTGCTTCGAATGTCAGTCTAAATGATCCTTCAATTACGAGGGAAAAGGTGGAAAAAGCCTTGAAGGATGTTGGGGCAGATAAGGTGTTTAGAAATTTAGATAATGGGTATGACGAACCGGTTATTGAGAAGGGAAGCACTCTTTCAAGCGGACAAAGGCAGCTGATTTCGTTTGCACGTGCGCTAGCATTTAATCCGGCAATTCTTATTCTCGATGAAGCAACTTCCAGTATTGATACCGAAACGGAAGCTGTTATTCAAGAAGCAATGGAAGTGTTAAAGAAAGGAAGAACAACTTTTATTATTGCCCACCGCTTATCAACCATCCGAAATGCCGATCAAATTCTTGTCCTAGATCGGGGAACGATTGTGGAGAGAGGAACACATGACGATTTAATGGCCGGTAAGGGCAAATATTATCAAATGTATCAGCTGCAGCAAGGTGGCAGTGAATTGGCTGGTTAGATAGATGAGGCCCTTCTTTATAGAAGGGTCTCATTTTTTAATAGGCGGTGTTAAAGGGATTGTTGATTTTTTAACACTGTTGATTGGAGCGCAAATCAACAGCCATGTTTAACAAAGCCTTTTAATAGGTAAGTCCAACCCTTGAGCCAATAAATTTATTGCTGAAAAGCTGTTGAAATGCAAAATCCCCTGTATCATAGATCGAAATAGAAGAAGGATTTTCGGGAAGAATATCTTTTTCGTATCGATATTGCTCCAGTCTTTCTCCAACTGGTAAATAGGTGGGACAAACGATAGTCCAATCTAGCCCTGAAGCCTTTAACAACAAATAAGCCTTTAAATGCTCCTCGGCATCACGTGTATTTTTTCTTTTCGACTCAGTCGATTGGTAGCGATATAATTGCGGGGCAGATCGGGCCTGGAGGATTCCGGCTGTTCCAATAGTAATAATCCTTTTGAGTCCTTCCCTTTTCATATTACTGATAATTAACGGCATAGATTGAGAAAGTGTGCTGTTTCCATCCGTATTTAATGCGCTTATTACAATGTCAGTCCCCTTCATTGTCTGTGCAATATCCTCTTCATTTAAAACGTTCCCTGTCCGGACTTTAAGTAAGCTCGAATCCGTATTTAGTTTTTCCAAATCCCTCACCAGCGCTTGTATAGAAATTTGATTAGATAACGCATTTTCTAAAATCACAGAGCCTACTCTGCCGGTTGCTCCGAAAAGGCAAATGTTCACAAAAAATTCACTCCTTTGACACCAAAGTGTAATGATTATCACAGGTAAATAAACCCTCTCGTGATAGATTAAAATTGTTTAACAATTTTATCTAAATTGGGGTGGTATAGTATAATGTCAGATTATTCAATTGTCCTATTAATCGGCAGCTTTTTAATTCTTTCTTATTATATCGGATATACGATCTATAAAGCATAAACTGCAGACAAGCGTCTGCAGTTTTTTTTATTTCTGGTAAGAATTGCCTTCGGAATGGGAATATATATTGAAGTAATGCAAAAAAGTGAGGTGGAATCCTTGGAGAATTTTAGAGTCGAAAAAGACACGCTGGGTGAGGTGAAAGTACCAGCAAATAAATTTTGGGGGGCACAAACACAGCGCAGCAAAGAAAATTTTAAAATTGGCACCGAGAAAATGCCGATTGAACTAATTTATGGTTTAGCATTTATAAAAAAAGCAGCCGCAACTGTAAATTTCCAAGTAGGAAAGCTAAGTGAATTAAAAATGAATGCAATTAACCATGTATGCGGTGAACTTCTAAATGGAGATTTTGATGACCACTTTCCCTTAATTGTATGGCAGACAGGCAGCGGAACGCAATCCAATATGAATGTTAATGAAGTGATTGCTAATCGGGCCAATGAATGGTTAAGAGAGCAAGGCAGCGACCAATATGTTCATCCAAATGATGATGTCAATATGTCCCAAAGCTCGAATGATACGTTTCCAACCGCGATGCACATTGCTGCTTATATAAAAATAACTAAAAACCTGCTTCCAGCCATACAGGAGTTGAAAAGCACCCTGCTAGAAAAAGAAAATTCTTTTTCTAAAATTGTTAAAATCGGAAGAACCCACCTGCAGGATGCAACTCCATTAACACTTGGACAGGAAATAAGCGGATGGCGGTTCATGCTTGATAAGAATGAAAAAATGGTCTCAGAAGCAAGCCATTATTTGCTTGATTTAGCCATTGGAGCGACCGCTGTTGGAACAGGCATTAATGCAGGCACTGAATTTGGAAAAAAGATGGCTGAACAGCTTTCAAAGCTTACTGGTTTTACATTTAGGTCTTCAGAAAATAAATTTCATGCACTGACAAGCCACGATGAAATTGTTTATACCCATGGTGCCCTAAAAGCATTAGCGGCTGACCTAATGAAAATTGCAAATGATATTCGCTGGCTTGCAAGCGGGCCAAGAAGCGGGATTGGAGAAATTAGCATTCCTGCTAATGAGCCCGGCAGCTCCATCATGCCTGGGAAGGTAAATCCTACTCAAAGTGAAGCCTTGACGATGATTGTATGTCAGGTCTTTGGTAATGACACGAGCATCAGTATGGCTGCAAGTCAAGGGAATTTTGAGTTAAATGTCTTTAAACCAGTGATTATTTATAATCTAATCCAATCCATCAGACTTCTGACAGATGGTATCCGGTCATTTAATGAAAATTGTGCTTATGGAATAGAAGCAAATGAACAAGTCATTAAGGAACATGTGGCACGCTCCTTAATGTTGGTCACAGCCCTAAATCCGCATATAGGTTATGAAAAAGCAGCAGAGATTGCTAAATTGGCGTTCAAAGAAAATAGCACCTTGAAAGAAGCCGCAATCAAAACTGGTTATGTTTCAGAAGAACAATTTGACCAATGGATCAAACCAGAAAATATGATTTAAATGAAAGCCCCCTCCAGCAGTAGTGGAGGGGGCTTAAGCCATATTATTTAATTGGTATATATGGGTTTGCTAAAAATTAACGGTATCCGCCGCCAAGTTGAGATTCAGCCATTTGAACAAGACGCTTTGTGATTTCTCCACCGACAGAACCGTTGGCACGTGAAGTAGTGTCTGCACCAAG
>NZ_JBALPP010000048.1:18680-18951 GCF_036965425.1 Neobacillus drentensis
CAATTTCATACTTCATTTGACTTAATGCTTGCTCGACGCCTGGTACTAAAAGTTGATTAGAGTTGTTGTTACTAGCCATAGTTGAATAACACTCCTCTTAATAAATTTGGGGTTAGTATGGTATTGAACCATAATGGAAAACCATTGCCACCATGGCCTAACCCGTATTATCAATATTCGTTTGATAAAAATTATTAGTATCGGAGAAATTAAATTTGGTTGGATGATCCGGAGTTGCACCGGCTTTTACCCTTGTTGGTTTCATCCATCG
>NZ_JBALPP010000048.1:18979-82797 GCF_036965425.1 Neobacillus drentensis
TTGCTTGTAATTTTATTATGATTAAAAAGTAAAGACTTATTCGAAAGAATTGATTAGTAATTTATTCCATTACTTAGGGGAAGTGAAGTAACACAAACTAAAGGTATCTACTATTCAAAAGGGTGAAGAATATGGCGATATGTCCGGTTTGTAATGGTTTGCGCGAAGCCTATTTAATGTGTTCAAACTGCGGAGATTCAATGATAGAGAGCGGCAGACTAATGGATTTTTATGATGATTACAGTCCGTATATGGAAATTGATTTAATGAAAATGGAGGATGGTTTTTCAGACACAAATTCTGGAGAGAAGTGTCCACATCTTTACCGCTGCCCAACTTGTCAAAAAGATGAAATTATTTTTATAAAAGAATAAGCCCCGTTGGTTAAAAACGGGACTTATCAATAATTCACTTTTATGGGCGGATTCTTCCTTCTGTTTCAGCATCAAAGAAATGTGCTTTATTTAAGTCGAACGCAAGCTCTAATTTATCACCTGGTTTAACATCTGCACGTGAATCTAAGCGGGCAACAAAATCTTGTTCTCCAAGACTTGAATATACCATCATTTCTGCTCCAGTTAATTCAGCTACATCAATGTTGGCAATAATCTTAGTACCTGTAGATGCCTCAATGAAGACTGGTTCATCATGAATGTCTTCTGGGCGTACGCCTAGAATAATTGATTTTCCAATATACCCTTGTTCACGTAAATACTTCATTTTCCCTTCTGGGACAGCAATTGAAGATTTTCCAATGATAAACTTGCCGTCTTCTAATTTTCCATTAAAAAAGTTCATCGCTGGTGACCCGATGAAGCCGCCAACAAACACATTTTCTGGCTTTTCATAAACTTCTTTTGGTGTACCAACCTGTTGAATGATACCGTCTTTCATAACAACTAAACGGGAAGCCATTGTCATTGCTTCTGTTTGGTCATGGGTAACATAGATGGTTGTTGTATTTAAGCGGCGGTGAAGCTTGGCAATTTCAGCACGCATCGCCACGCGAAGCTTAGCATCCAGGTTAGACAAAGGTTCATCCATAAGGAATACCTTTGCATCACGAACGATGGCACGACCCAAAGCGACACGCTGGCGTTGTCCACCTGAAAGAGCCTTTGGTTTACGTGTTAAATATGCTTCTAATCCTAAAATTCTTGCTGCTTCCTTTACACGACGGTCGATTTCATCTTTTGGAAATTTGCGAAGCTTTAATCCAAACGCCATATTATCGTAAACTGTCATGTGAGGATAGAGGGCATAGTTTTGGAAAACCATCGCAATATCACGATCTTTTGGAGCTACATCGTTCACTCTTTTGCCGTCAATGTAGAAATCACCTTTTGAAATATCCTCAAGGCCTGCGACCATTCGAAGTGTAGTAGATTTTCCGCATCCAGATGGTCCGACAAAGACGATAAATTCTTTATCTTCAATATGTAAATTGAAGTCTTGTACAGCGGTTACTTTATTATCGTAAATTTTATAAATATGATCTAATTTTAATTCTGCCATTCTTTTATTCCTCCCAATATCATTTTGTAACTTTAGTTTACAGGGGAGGGATTAAAATTTATATGGACAGTCTGCACAAAGAATGAAAACGCTTTTTTGGGCATATTGTTATTTTTTTTGCTGTTCAAACAAAAGACAGGCTAAAAAGACGGTAAAGGCACCGTAAAAATCCTTTAAGCCAATCCCGGTTTTTTCGGTAAATTTGTCAATTCGATATTGCAGAGTATTTCGATGGATAAATAATTTTTTAGCCGTCATACTGGCATTTAAATTTTGTTCTAAAAAAATCTTAATTGTGGAAAACATTTCTGTATCATTCGAAAATAGTTCAAATATTTCCTGGTTTATCTTTTGTTGTAATTCATCCGGCAAATGACGGGCTAAATAAGACGGAAATACTCGTTCAAACGAAAGGATATTAGAAAATCCAAGATCAGCAATTGCAAATGAAAAGTATTCTTGTTCTTGCTTAAATTTAGTCCGAAGTTGAATAGAAAATGGATTTAGTTTTCCAATAAAAAAAGAAATTTTAACGTAAAAATCACTTTCCAAAGTTTCGGCCATCGACAATAATTCTTCTTCTGAAAGAAAAATTTGTTTTTTTTCTTCGATGACGATACCCCTATTTTTGCTTTCCCAAATAATTAGAATCTCTTCAGAGAAGAACCCCTTTAAGGCTGATTCCATTTCTTCTTGATGATGATCATCACCAGTAATATAAAAATGAATAAATCGCAATGGTGTATCATCCTTGTATATAGGGGGAGGGCCATCAGATAATAGAAATTCAGACCAAGTTTTACCTATTCTCGAAAAGGAGACTGGCTGGATTTCGACTAATTCATAAATCGTTTTAAGAAGAGTTAACTCTTTTTCTCCTAATTCTGCTTTTGGTATGCCAATCCATTCGTTCGCAATCTCATCATAAAACGTATAAACTAACTCGGAAGGATGAGTGGGCCGACCGGGAAATAAAGTGGAATTCTTATATATAGATAATAATTTTCGTAGCATCGTACCTTCCCCGTCATTAAAATTTATTGGTTCTATTATAACAGTTGAGTTCTAAAGCATGAAATTAAAAAAGGCCGAGCCTTTTACGGTCCAGCCTGCCATTATATGCAAAGATTTTAATCACACTCATATGGTGGTTGTTCTTCAACCAAATCTCGTGCCTCTTCAATATTGGTTGAATCATATCGGGCGTGCACAGAACCGCCTGACATTCCCTCATTAATCATGCGGTCAACATCCATAAACGCCTTGTCTCTGCCCTCATGTGCAGAGCCTTGATTTGTTAACTGATCTTTCCCTTTTTCCATGATTATCCATCCTTTCCCTTTTATATCTTTATTGTGTGGGAAAGGATAAATTTTCATTCATAAACATGATAGAGCATTAGTTCATGAATCTGGCTTGTTAACGCTTCAATATCTACTTGTTCAGGAGTATTTGTGGTCCATTCAATTTTTCCGGTTTGGTGGTAAATTCCGGTGAATCTTTGCTTTTTATAATAAAAGGAAAAACTCCAGCCTGGTATATTTTTATTTTCAAATAAAGGCTTAAACTGAAAGTGCATGAGCATATGATAATCCCCCTTTGATTTCTCAGGTTATTTTTAGCTTACCTTGTTTTGGAGATTATTTAAATAGATATTCTGTTACTTTTTATAATTTGCCAGCTGGACGAATAAACGGCAAAGCTGCTCGATTTTCTTATCTTCGATTTCAGTTTCGTCAAAGCTCATTGGTTTGGAGTTTACTTCAAAAATATAATATTTTCCTGACTCACTTACTGCAGCATCAATCGAAAATTCTCCAAAAAAGCCAAACTGTTCTGATAATGCCTTTCCTATTTGAGGGACGATTGTTTGAATGAATTGGTCATGTGCGGTCGTTTGCAGAAGTTGGTAGGGGAGAAGCCTCCCACCTGATGGAATATGGGTCGTAATTTCTTGTTCATGTGATGAACGAATACCAATCCCTGTTAGGTTAAAATCATCTTTATATGCATGAGCTAGTATTCTAAAATCAAAACGTGCTCCATTATATTTGGCTGAGGATATTTCTTCTTGCGCAATATAATTTTTATCTTTCAGCTCTTTGTGCCAGTCTTCCCAAAAATGATGAAAGGAGGTATAGGTTTTCTTTTCTTTTACTCCCTCCATCTCAATTTCCCTTGAATTCATGATTCGTAAGCGGTATATGCCTTTTCCTTTGGAGGCTTGACTTGGTTTTAAATAAACATTCTTATACTTCTTTAGAAATAAAAAAAAATCATTTTTTGTTTGGACAAGAATGGTTTGTGGTAAGTAACGTTGAAGGCTCAAATGGTTTTTTAACAAATTAAACAATTCATATTTATCAATAAAACAAGGGTTAAAAAAAGGAATCCTTTTTTCATTTAAGTGGGAAAAAAAGTGTTTACATCGTTTATCTTGTTCTGATTTGCGAAAAGGGATTCGATTATAAACAAGGTCAGGATATGGAAATGTTTTCTGTATCCATCGATTTTCATTAGGTGAAAAGGAATATCCTTTAATTGTATCCTGTTCTACCCCTTCGATTGTAAAAATAAAGCTCATTCCGTTAAGGGAAATAAGCTTTTTTTGCAATTCTATAAAAAGCGGGCCATTGCCTGTTATTGCGCCATTAGATTTACGTGCAGTCATAATACCAATGAGGGGAGTTTTTTTATCGCTTTTCATTTGAAAAGTTCCTCTGGGTGGAATAGGGATTGTTCTGTCAGGAATACGGCAAAGGCTAGAGATAATCTTCGAGTTAATAAATCAAATGGTTTTAGTTCTGGATGACTGAAGATGGATCTTCCTGGCTTAGAATTTGCTTCGAAGAGCCATACCTCACCGTTTCGGTCGATACCTAAATCAAAACCAATCTCGCCAATAATTCCCGAAATATTTTTATCAATAGCCTTGCTTAATAAGAGGGCAGCATTCGATAATTTTTTAGTAAATAATTCGCATTCATCCTTCGGAAAAATCTCTTCTATCGTTTTTATCGCTCCACCGCTTCTAGTATGTGTTGTAACACTGCCTGCACCAGCAATTTTGGCTGCAATGGCGGTTACATGCCAAGTTCCTGAATCGTCCTTATTCGTATGAACACGAAAATCAATGGACCGACTGTCATGCCTTTGTAAATGAATGCCTTGTTGCACCAGCATTTTTTCAAGTGATTTATTACCAAAAACGGATTGAAACAATCTTTCTAAGCTTGAAAATTTGCGCAAGCGGTTAATGCCTTGGTCGTCTTGGTACCGGCAAAAATATTCAGATGTAGATTTATCAAAAATAATTTGGTGTACACCTAGTCCAAGGCTTCCGTTTTTAGGTTTAATATACACATGACCATAATTTGAAAGCATCCTTTCAACTAAGGAAAAAGAGGTTAACGGATGGCTTTCTGGAAGATAGGCTTCGACTGAACCATCCTGCTGCAGTCTCTCGTATATATCTAGCTTATTAAAGAAGCCAGGATTATACCAGGGAATAAGGCATTCTTTTTGTAATCTGTTTTTCACTTTGATTAATTTTGGATTTCCTTCACTTCTGCGATTTGGCAGACGGTCGTAAATAACATTTGGAAAGGGCACTTCGAAATGATGCCAAGAGGAATCATGAAAAAAGACCCCCTCAATTATCCCGCGTTCCCAATCAATATGCTGCTCTCCAAAAAGATAGGCAATTGCCCCAACCTCTTTATTTACTGATAAAAGTTTTGAAAAGAATAACGTTCTTTCTCCAATGGGCTGTTCCGGAATTTGTGTAAATCCGGCAGTGAAGATTCCAACGAGCGGTCCAATATAAAGTATTTCTTTTTCTAAAAAAATATGGAGCGGAATACTAAAGGACGGGAAATGTATAGCCTTTTGAATTTCTTTACTAATCACAATTCGGTCATTTTTGTCTGGATGGGGGCGGAAATCAACTTCCATCGATTTTGACCCGAAGGCTATTCTTTTTATAGTTTTTTCTTTAATTAGTGAAGGCGGACAAAAAACGATCAATTGATTATTTGGGGCAATTTCAATGAGATAACGTTTTCTCATGAAAGTTCTTCCTTTCTGATTGACCGGTCTGAAATAAATGTTTTCCATATAGAAGTGGAGCTAAGTAGAGTGATTCTTTTAAAGTTGGCTGAGTTTCTAAAATAACCTTTCTCCCTGGCTTGGAATTAATGTCTAGAATCCAAATAGATCCGTTTTTAGCGATACCTATATCGACACCAAGCTCAAATAATGGCAAAAATTCTTTTTCAAGCAGAAGGGGGAGCTGGGAAAGGATATATTCTAACTCCTCTCGGATATACTTTCCTTTTGCCGGCTGCAATGATGATGTCCAATCCGAAAAGGTAATAACGGAACCTCCGGCACTTAAATTTGATAAGATGCCTCCAGAATTACCTAATCGAATACCTCTGCCAAGTTCACCCCAAACTCCCTGAATATTCTTTTGCATGAGAATGCGAATATCAAAGGGCTGAAGTTCATCATTAGATAATTCCAGAAACGGCTGGATCAGGTAATGGCGGGTAGCTATCAATGGATCCAGCCACTTGATAAGCTTGGACTCATTTGGAAAAATCCGCGAAATAATCTTTTTTTGTTTCTCTGTTTTGACATGAAAGGTCTTGTCATTTTTCTTCAATGAATAAATGCCAAATCCTTGAGACCCATTAATTGGCTTTATAATAATTTTCTTTAACTTATTCAGTTCTTTTAAGATGATCCTTGAATCATCTGCAAATTTTGTCGGTGGTAAATAGGCAGATAATGCTGTGTTTTTAAGTGAATGGTAGAGTTCAAGCTTGTTGGGTAATCCGTAGCCTAAAAAAGTAATATCGTTTCTGCTTTTAAGCCATGAAACAATTGGCAGGCAAAGCTTGGAATGTTCATCATCACCATAAAAACAACGATCATATATAATGGGCGGCATTGGAAACTCTAAATCTATCCACTGAGAAGTTTTTGCATTAAATTTTTTACCTCGTACCTGAAGTGTATGGGGATTAATTTCAGTAGGGATAAAACGGTAACACTCCATTTCACACGATTCCGCAAGTTTAGCGATATCGTTAATATAAGAATCTTCACTATCCAGCTTTAGGGAAATGATTCCAAATGAAATCAATTTATTCAACCTCCTTTTCAGAAATAACGTCTTTGGCCAGCTTTGTACAAAATTGGATAATCGCTTTTGCTGACGGTCTAATTTTACCGGGATTGTCTTCAAATAGTTTGGAAGGTTTTGAGTTTACTTCTATTAGCCAAGGTTTTCCTCCTTCGTCAACCCCAATGTCAATTCCAAGCTCTCCGGTTATACCCGTTGAGCGTCGGCCTATGTTTTCCGCAATTTCAATTGATAATTCCTTCATAAGGGAGAGAGTTTGAAGAGCATTCCTTCGATCCATACATGTTAATAAGGCCTGGAGCGGCCGAAGTAATGTTCCGCCTCTAGCTAAATTGGAAACGAATTCTTGTTCATTTGCGACTCTTGCTACCATAGAAGTCACACCCCAAACGTCATTTTCATTTCTATGGCATAACACCCGAAAATCTATAGATCGGGAGTCTTGGGTAATTAAGCAAATTCCTTGTTGAATAAGAAAGATTCGATTGGTGAGCAGGGGCTTAATTCGTTGATAGATATCCTCTAGCGAATAAATACTTTCAATTTTGGCGGTATGTGTGGTAAACGATGTTTGAAAACGATATAGGTTTTCCTTTTCCCTTACTATTTTGATAATGTTTTTTCCTTGACTTCCATGAATAGGTTTTATATAAACTGTTTGATATTTTTGAACAAATTCAAAAAGGCTTTCTTTTGAATAAATTTTAGTCTCAGGTGTATAGGGGATTAAGTGGTTCTCCTCCCTAATATGTTTATACACTTCCCATTTAGAGAGAAAACGGTCATTAAACAATGGGATGTTCAGCTTTTCAATTCTGTTACGGAAGTCCTGAAATTGATTTTTTTGTTCAAGAAGTCGGGAATGAATGCGGTTATAGATGACATCAGGTAAAGGAAGCTTTGCAGGACTCCATTTTCCTGCGTTAAAGTAATATCCTTGTGATGAAAATTGTTCTAATGAAAACACATAGAATAAACCACCATTTTCAGAAATTCCTTGATGAAGTTCTTCACAAAAACCATGGATAGAACGAAAATGCGGTTGGTTTATTTCATCAGTTGCGAAATCGGTTAGCAATCCTACGACTGGGCCGAGCTGAAGTGTTTGTATGTCACGACGGTAAAAGGCCTGTAACTTTATTTTTATGGAAGGTAAATCTAATGCCGTCATGATAGAATCGGGTATTAGCACTATGTTGCTATCCATTTCTACAATTTGTATGTTTACCTTTTTAGATGACCTGCCAATGGTGATTTTTATTTCCTGATTGTTATTAATTTGAAAATGTTGAAACAGTTGGCGGGATATTTGTATGAAGCGGTCATGTTGTTTTGAAGACACTATTGGAATAATTGAAATGGTTGAAAATGAAAAAGACATAATCACTCCTCATTTATTTTTCAAAAATGGGCATTAGTTGATATAGGTATCGTATGTTTTAACGTTATGGATGGTGAATTGAACATTCTCGCATTTATTTGAATAGTTTGTTATAGTTGAGTGGAATTGTTTATCAATTGGCTGTGTTAAATGTTACTGTTGATTTTTTAACCCTGTTGATTGGAGTGGAAATCAACAGGCTGGTTTAACACAGGCAATAAATAAAGGGAGTGGTTTAAAATGGCAGTTAATTTATTTGATTCCGCCTATGCACTTGAAACAGCTATTCGTCAAAGCGATGAATATACAGCATTAAAAAATGCCTACAATGAAGTAAATGCAGATCCAGCAGCTAAAAAGATGTTTGACCAGTTCCGGCAAATGCAAATGAACCTGCAGCAAAAGCAGATGATGGGACAGAATATTTCTGACCAAGAAGTGCAACAGGCTCAGGCAACGGTTGCCCAAGTTCAACAGAATGCAAAAATTGCCAATCTTATGCAAGCTGAACAACGGATGAGCATGATTATTGGGGAACTTAACCAAATTATTATGAAACCATTAGAAGAGCTTTACGGGAAAATGCAATAACATTACTTTCAAACCTTCGGTGCCAAAACCGAAGGCTTTTTTCTTGTTCTTGGGTTAGTCATATAAATGGATAAACTGTCATAAAAGTGATATAAGGGTAATTTCACCAAGAACAGGAGGCAACAAAATGATTTATCGTTTGCTTGCTTTAAATATTGATGGAACACTATTACAAACGAATGGAAAAATTCATAAGTCAACGAAGGATGCCATAGAATATGTTCAGCAAAAAGGGATTTATGTTACACTCGTTACTTCAAGAAGTTTTCCATCAGCGAAAAAGGTGGCTAAGGCATTAAAGATAAAATTACCGCTCATTACACATCAGGGTGCTTTAATTGCAAGCGAATTAGAAAAGCCGATTTATGTTAAACGGATTAATGAGGATATTACCTACGATACAGTAAGATTCCTAGAGGGCATCCCGTGCCAAATAAGGCTGGTACATGAACAATATTCGCTGGCAAATAAGTTCAAGCTCCAAAATAATTTATTAGCAAAAACGGTTTTTACCTCAGGCGACCCTATCTTTTATTCCCAGCAGTTTGTTTCTTCCTTAAGTGAACATTTACATGATCAGCCTGTAACACCGCCAAAGATTGAGGTATATTTTGAAGAAAAAAGCGATTTAATTGATGCCAAAAAAGTGCTTAGTAAAATGTTTACTGAGATTGAAATTATCGAACTAGATTCATTAAGAGTAGATATTGTCCCTTCTGGTGTTTCCAAACTTGCCGGATTAACCAGCCTTGCTAATCAGCTTGGGCTTAAAGCGAGAGAAGTGGTTTATATAGGTGACGGACTAGACGATATACCATTAATTGAGGCAGCCGGATTAGGGGTCGCGATGTGGAATGCTGATTTTGCTGTAAAAAAAGCCTCAGATTGGGTCACGAGGTCGCAAAATGAACAGGGTGTAGCCTATATGGTAAAAGAACACTTTAGAAAACAACAGCCGATTGAGTTTTTACGGAAGATGAAAATCATAAAAAATTGACCATACAAAGATATCATCGGCGGAAGCCATTGATATCTTTTTTGCTTTTATGGAATAATTTCCACTATATTGACCTTAGATTACTGATTTTGTACACTTAAGGAAGTTTAATTTGAAAGGTGATATACTTGCGGATTTCAATAATAGGATTAGAGGATGAAAGATTCAATCGGCCGCTCCAGCTGATAGCCAATTTGTTTTTTGAAGAGTCTCAGATTTTCAAGTCAGTCGGTGAAGAAGCTGATATACAAATAAATTTTAACTTGCAGGTTCAGGATAAAATACTGGTTTCAGCTGAATTGAAGAGTAAAGACGATAAAGTCTTTGCCTCAGAATATCAAAGAGCGATACAAATAACAGATTCAGAAAAAGAACGTTTTAAGCAGATAAAAAATGCTGTTTCCCACGTTTATTTAACAGTTTTGCAGGATTACACAGGTATTACCCAAAAATGGGGCATTTTAACTGGGGTTAGACCGACAAAACTGCTGCACAAAAAAGTTCAGGAAGGGATTCCATTTGAAGCTGCGCATCAACAATTAAAGGCAGATTACTTGATTACAGATGAAAAAATCGAACTTATGCAACAAATCGTTGATCGTCAATTGACAGTAGTTCCGGACCTATATTCACTGCAAAAAGAAGTGAGTATTTATATCGGTATCCCTTTCTGTCCAACAAAATGTGCTTATTGCACCTTCCCGGCCTATGCGATAAACGGACGTCAAGGCTCCGTTGACTCTTTCTTGGGCGGTCTTCATTATGAAATGAAAAAACTCGGTGCATGGTTAAAGGAAAAAGGAATCAGGATTACAACCGTCTATTATGGAGGCGGAACCCCAACAAGTATTACCGCTGAAGAGATGGACATGCTCTACGAGGAAATGTACACATCCTTCCCGGAAGTTGATAAGATTCGCGAAATTACGGTTGAAGCTGGTCGTCCTGATACAATCAGTCCTGAAAAATTGGAAGTATTAAAAAAATGGAAGATTGATCGTATCAGCATTAATCCTCAGTCATATACACAAGAAACCTTAAAAGCAATCGGCAGACATCATACGGTAACAGAAACTATTGAAAAATATCATCTTGCACGACAGATGGGCATGAACAATATTAATATGGACTTAATTATAGGCTTGCCAGGTGAAGGGATTCCTGAATTTACCCACTCCTTGAATGAAACTGAAAAACTGATGCCTGAATCTTTAACCGTTCATACCTTGTCGTTTAAGCGTGCCTCTGAAATGACTAAGAATAAAGAAAAATATAAGGTCGCAGACCGCGGCGAAGTGGAAAAAATGATGGAACTCGCTGAGAACTGGACATCTAGCCATGGCTATGTACCCTATTATTTATACAGGCAAAAGAATATCCTAGGCAATTTGGAAAACGTTGGTTACTCTTTGCCAAGTCAAGAAAGTATTTATAATATCATGATTATGGAAGAAGTTCAGACCATAATTGGTCTTGGCTGTGGTGCAGCAAGTAAATTTGTTGATCCTTTGACAGGAAAAATTACACACTTTGCCAATCCAAAGGATCCAAAATCCTACAATGACGGTTTTGAAGCTTATACAGAAGAGAAAATCAAAATTTTAGATGAATTATTCTCGGAAAAAGGGTCTCCTGCTTAATGAAGCGGGAGAATTTTTTTGGCTTCGTTCTTAATAAAGGTTTATTAAACTAGAATGTCGAATATTTTATAGGATATTCTTCATAGAATACTATAAAATTAAAACGCTTTCATTAATGGAGGGGATAAATTTATGATGCAAACACCTTTAACGATGACGCAAATGATTGAAAGAGCAGAAAATTATTTTCCAAAGAAACAAGTGGTTTCAAGAACGGCAAGCGGCATCAATAGATTTACCTATAAACAAATTGCCGAAAGAACTAGAAGGCTCGCCGACGCCTTGATTACGTTAGGCGTTACTAAAGGTGATAGAGTAGGAACTTTAGCCTGGAATCATCACCGCCATTTGGAAGCCTATTTTGCCATACCATGTATGGGAGCGGTACTTCATACTATCAATATTCGTCTTGCCCCGCAGCATATTACCTACATCATTAATCATGCAGAGGACAAGGTCCTGCTAGTTGACGCAGACATCCTGCCATTACTTGAAAAATGTGCGCATGAATTACCAAACGTTAAAGCTTATGTCGTCATGACCGATGAAAAGGAACTTCCGGAAACAAAGCTTTCCCCTGTCTATCACTATGAGGACCTATTAGCTGAAGCAAATCCTGCCTACCAATACCCAAATGATATCGATGAAAATGATCCAGCAGGCATGTGCTATACATCCGCAACCACTGGAAATCCAAAAGGTGTGGTCTATTCGCATCGCGGCATCTATCTGCACAGTATGGCTTTAGGTCTAGCGGATACCGCGGCCTTAAGCGAAAAGGACATCGCCCTTCCTGTGGTACCAATGTTCCATGCCAACGCTTGGGGAATGCCATTTGCCGCCGTTTGGTTTGGCACTTCTCTAGTTTTACCAGGGCCAAATTTTACACCAAAATTGCTGGCTGAGCTTATCGAACAGGAAAGGGTAACGATTACAGCAGGGGTCCCTACAATCTGGCTGGGACTATTAAAAGAACTGGATGAAGGCTCTTATGATTTGAGCAGTTTAAGAGGGGTTTTATGTGGAGGATCTGCTGCACCAAAAGGCATGATTAAGGCATATGAGCAGCGCCATAAAATTCCTTTTATGCATGCCTATGGGATGACAGAAACAAGCCCGCTAGCCGTAATTTCTACTTTAAAAAGCTACCAAAAGGAGTTAGATCCTGAGGAGAAACTAAATATTAGAGCGAAGCAAGGGACCCTTGTTCCAGGTTTAGAAATGAAAATTGTCGGCAAGGATGGCGAAGTAGCCTGGGATGGAAATGAAATGGGAGAACTATGTATTAGAGGACCATGGATTGCCTCCGAATATTATCGCGACGAACGGACCTTGGATGCTTTCAGGGATGGCTGGCTCCATACGGGAGATGTAGTGACAATTGATGAGGAAGGATTTGTGAAAATCGTGGATCGGACAAAGGATCTGATCAAGAGCGGCGGCGAATGGATTTCCTCAGTTGACTTAGAAAATGCCTTGATGGCACATGATGCTGTGTTTGAAGCAGCCGTTGTCGCGGTTCCTCATGAAAGGTGGCAAGAGCGTCCGGTTGCCTGTGTTGTTTTAAAAGATGCTTTTAAAGGAAAAACAACGTCGGATGAGCTATTTGAGTTTTTAATACCACAGTTTGCTAAATGGTGGATTCCAGATGATATCCTATTTGTTTCGGACATTCCAAAAACTTCAGTTGGCAAATTCCTGAAAATGGCATTAAGGGAACGGGTCCAAAAAGATATTCTTCCAAAAAATTAGAATTAAGGACAAAAGGTTCAGCCTTTTGTCCTTTTGCTGTGCACTTAAATATTAGAAGAAGATTCAATATATTAAGAAAGTTTGTTTTTATTCCTTCCATTTCCAGCTATAATGGAACTGAATGAACTATTAGGGGGGAGTTTAAATTGATGAATTTTGTTACGGATAAGATCAATGTGAAAATTGAAGGCCGTGTGGCAACGGTAGAAATGAATCGTCCAGATTCAATGAACGCAATGGATACAGATGTTATTAAAGGGCTCGTCTGTAAACTAAAGGAAATTAGCGAATCTGATGATATTGATATCGTTGTCCTAACAGGCAAGGGGAGAGCCTTTTCGGCTGGCGGAGATATTAAAACCATGCTCTCCAACATGAATGAAAGCGATTTTTTGCCGGTTATGGATTGCATCAGTGAATTGATTATCACGCTTTATAGCATCCCAAAATTAACGATCAGTGCTGTATCAGGAGCTGCTGCCGGATTAGGGTTCAGTTTAGCATTAGCGACTGATTATATTATTGCAGATAAGGCAAGCAAGCTGGCAATGAATTTTATTGGAATTGGCCTTATTCCTGATGGCGGGGCGCATTTCTTTTTAGAAAAGAGATTAGGTGAAACGAAGGCAAAGCAAGTGATTTGGGACGGTAAAATGATGAGTGCGGAAGAAGCATATAAGCTGGGTCTTGTTCAGGAAGTAGCGGAAGAAGATCTTCAAGAGACATTACATACACGAATTACCGACTGGCTAGGCCGCCCAGTCCAAGCAATGATTAAAACAAAAAAGATTTTAGCAGAAAAGAACCGGCCGCAATTATTAAAAATTTTGGAATTAGAAAAATACGGCCAGCAGAAAATGCGGGAAACCTTAGACCATAAAGAAGGAATTAAGGCCTTTATTGAAAAAAGAAAGCCAACTTTTATCGGCAAATAAAAAACAAAGAAGCTTTCGAGCTTCTTTGCTTTTTCTAAGAATGAAATAACAATAACTTACCGCTTGGTGAGACGCAGCGATGTGTTTTTTCTAATAAGTTTTTCTCTGATAATAGTTTTTCACCTTGCTTCTTAGCAGCATCATCATTTTCTGCCTGAAAGGCTTCATCTAAAAGCTTTTCTCCATTTGCTTCAAAGGCTGTTAGTTTATAAGTTTTCATCACACATACCCCTTTATTTAAAAATAATCACTATTATTTTCACATAATTCTTAATATTTTTCAAAGGAAAAAATTTAAAACTTTTTCCTGTTTGAAACGTATGAAATTGGAAGGAGTGATTTACATGGTACTCAAACTTGAAGGAGTGACGAAGCGTTTTGGGCAATTTACAGCTGTCAATCAATTGTCCTTAGAAATTCCCGATAGAGAAATGTTTGGCTTCTTAGGAGCTAACGGGGCGGGCAAAACCACGACCTTTCGTATGATTCTAGGCCTTTTGGATTCGACCGGCGGAAGAATCACATGGGATGGAAATGCGATTGATTATTCTGCCAGCCACTTAGTCGGTTACCTTCCTGAGGAAAGAGGCTTGTACCCAAAACTGAAAGTCCGTGACCAACTCGTTTATTTAGCTAGATTAAGGGGGATGCAAAAAAATGATGCTCTAATTGAATTAAAATCATGGCTAGAGCGATTTAAAATACCAGAGTATGAGAATAAGAAGGTGGAGGAGCTTTCCAAAGGGAATCAGCAGAAAATCCAATTTATTGCTGCAGTTCTACATAAACCAAAATTATTAATTCTCGATGAACCATTCAGCGGCCTGGATCCTGTTAATGTGGAAATGTTAAAGGAAGCCGTTCTGACTTTAAAGGAAAACGGGGCGACCATTGTGTTTTCAAGCCACAGGATGGAGCATGTCGAGGAAATGTGTGAGCACCTCTGCATTTTGCATAAGGGAAGTCCAGTCGTACATGGTTCATTAAAAGAAATCAAGCGGGCATTCGGCAAAAAGAATCTTGTAATCCATGCTGATTTTGAATTAGACCAGTTAAAAAATTTCCCTGGAGTTGTAAGGGCGAAATCAACAATGGAAGGAGTTCATTTGCAGATTGAAGGGGAGCCAGTTGCAGAAAAAATATTAAAAGAAATAGTAGGGAAAGGATTCATTCGAAAATTTGCCCTTGAAGAACCTTCTTTAAATGATATTTTTATAGAGAAAGTAGGTAATTCATATGAATAATTTTTGGATTATCTTATTTCATACTTATCTTAACAAACTGAAAAGCAAATCGTTTATTATCACCACCCTTTTAACCGTTGTGATTGTGCTCGCCCTCACAAATTTAAATAATATCATTTCAATATTTGATAAAAATGGCGGTAAAGAAACAGTAGCCGTGCTCGATGAAACAGGAAATCTTTATGAACCTTTCAAACAACAAGCTGCTGCAATAAATAAAGATATAAAACTTACTAAGTATAATGGAACAGAAAAAGAAGCGGAAAAAGCTATCGAAAAAGGCGAATTTAAAGGACTTATTCAATTACGCTTTAATGATGAAAAGCTTCCGGAAGCAACCTATAAAGCTAGGAGCATTGCAGATTCGTCTTTGTTTACGGACTTGCAGACTAGTTTGCAGCAGGTAAAAACCATGCTTGCCGCAACGCAAATAAATTTGACTCCCACTCAACTTGAAAAGCTATATGAACCAGTGACTTTTGAAAAATTTGCCCTAGAAAAAAATGCGAAAACGGAAGAGGAATTGAACCAAGCAAGAGGCCTTGTCTATGTTCTTCTTTTCATCATTTATTTTAGCGTTATTATGTATGCCAATATGATTGCGATGGAGGTTGCGACCGAAAAATCCTCAAGGGTCATGGAAATCTTAATATCAAGCGTTTCGCCAATTAAGCAAATGTTTGCCAAAATTATTGGCATCGGTTTATTAAGCCTAACGCAGCTGGCGGTATTTTTAATCGTGGGTTATTACTCATTAACCAAGAATATGGATTCATTAAAAGACGGCTTTTTTGGGGTCTACGGCTTTAAAGATATACCAGGGGTAACGATTATGTATGCGGTCATCTTCTTTATTCTCGGTTATTTCCTTTATGCAACACTGGCGGCCTTTTTAGGTTCTCTCGTCAGCAGAATTGAAGATGTCCAGCAGATGATCACCCCAATGACACTGCTAGTGGTTGGAGGTTTTATGATTGCCATGTTTGGGCTTGGAAAGCCGGACGCCCCGTTTATTACGGCAACGTCCTATATTCCATTTTTTACACCAATGATTATGTTTTTGCGTGTTGGGATGCTGACCATTCCAGCATGGGAGGCGATATTAGGAATATCCATCCTTGTAATCACTATTGTTGCTTTAGCCGTATTCGGTGCCCGTGTATATCGTGGCGGAGTGTTAATGTATGGGCAGTCAAATTCCTATAAAGATATTAAAAAAGCGTTACAATTAACTAAGAATAAATAGAAGGTTTAAGCCTTGCCGTTTTTGGTAAGGCTTATTATTATTTTTATTACAGAACGTGCATTCGTATTTTAAAGGTGTTAAAATGAAAGAAAAGAGGAAGAAAGGAATATTTTTGATGAAAAAGATAACGTTTATTCATGCAGCGGATCTGCATTTAGATAGCCCAATGGTTGGATTAAAACATTTGCCCCCAGACATCTTTTCAAGAATTAAAGAAAGTACTTTCACGGCCTTAAAAAAGCTTACAGCTGCAGCGATCTGCCATCAAGTCGATTTTGTCATAATAGCCGGTGATTTATTTGATGGAGAAGACCGCAGCCTGCGTGCCCAGTCACGGTTTCGAACAGAGATGCAGAAGCTTTTAGTGCATCATATTCCTGTTTTTGTTATTCATGGAAATCACGATCACTTAAATGGTTCATGGGTCCATTTGGATATGCCGGCAAATGTCCATATTTTTGATAGTGAGGTTGAGGTTAAGGATCTACATACAAGAAGCGGTGAAAAGGTTCACCTTTATGGGTTTAGTTATCCAACCAGGCACGTGTTCGATAGAAAAATAGATGAATATATGAAAGTAGAAGGGGCCGATTTCCATATCGGTATTCTTCATGGCAATGAGAGTTCTGGCACGGAGCACGATAACTACGCGCCTTTCTCCATCCAAGAACTAAATGAAAAAGGTTTTGATTATTGGGCCTTAGGACATATCCATAAGCGGGCAGTTTTATCGGAAACCCCACCTATTATATATCCGGGAAATATTCAGGGGAGAAATAAGAAGGAAACAGGAACAAAAGGCTGCTATTTAGTAGAGCTT
Organism: Neobacillus drentensis; assembly: GCF_036965425.1. Lineage (GTDB taxonomy): Bacteria > Bacillota > Bacilli > Bacillales > Cytobacillaceae > Neobacillus > Neobacillus drentensis_F. Next base: position 36,250 of record NZ_JBALPP010000048.1, read on the forward strand.
TCAGAATCGGATGTAAATATGAAATTTATAGAAACCTCTGATATTGTATGGCAGGAAGCATTCCTAGATGCTGCACCAGCAAATTCTATTGACGAAGTCCTTAAGCTCTTGTCTGCAAAAATAAATGACATCCGACAGGATAAAACAGGAACACTTTTAACTCTTCATTTAGAAAATGTTCATTTGAATGATGACCGGGAGAAAAGGGCGTTAAGCGAGGAACTATTAGAACTGCTTATTGCGGATGAACGAGAAGAAGAATCATTTGTATGGACTTTCGAGTTAACGATGATGGCATCACAGCAATTTGACAAAGAACACTTAAAAACGGAAGCAAATTTTTATGCCGAGCTTTTTGAGACGATAGATAATTACCAAGAAATAAACCCGGCCATTACTCCATTATATAATCATCCATTAGGGCGGAAATATTTATCCCATTTAACAGAGGAAGAGCAAGATACTCTAATCAAACAAGCTGAGAAACTATTAATCGAATTACTTTATCAATCTTAAAAGAAGGGAGTGTATCCATATTGAAAATTGTCGAGCTGCAGATTTATGGCTATGGTCAACTTGAGAATGTAAAAATCAATGACATATCCGAATTCCAAGTTTTTTTTGGTGAAAACGAAGCCGGAAAATCGACGATAATGGCCTTTATTCATGGTGTCTTGTTTGGGTTCCCTACGAAACAACAAACTGAACTTCGCTACGAGCCGAAACATCATCATAAATATGGGGGGAAAATAAAAGTTTATCATGAAGATTACGGATATGCAGTCATTGAACGAGTAAAGGGCAAAGCAGCAGGTGACGTAACGGTTATCATTGACAATGGGAAGGTTGGCGGCGAGGAACTGCTGAAAGAAATACTTGTAAATTTCGATAAGGGTCTATTTCAAGCGATTTTTTCCTTTAATTTACAAGGACTGCAGAATATTCATCAAATGAAGGGTGAAGAAATTGGAAGGTTTTTATTTTCCGCAGGGACCTTAGGGACGGAAAAATTAGCGAAAACCGAATACATTTTGCAAAAAGAATTAGATTTTCGCTTTAAACCATCCGGAAAGAAACCTATTATAAATGAAAAACTTCAAGAACTTCATGAAATTAGTGCAGAATTAAAAAAAGCGGCAGCAAAAAATAAGGACTACGAACTTCTTGTCGATAAAAAAGAAAAGCTCCAGCAGGAAATGGAAAATGTAAATCATTCCCTTGTGGAAATGCATGAAAAGGTAGAAAAACTATCCGAATGGAAAAGAATTGAGGCAATCGTAAAAGAGGAAAAATGGACGAAAAAAGATCTCGGTGAACTAGGAGAAATAGCCTTTCCTACCCGTGGAATTGAAAGAATAGAAAAATTAACTTCGCTCATTCATCCCTATAATGCCCAAATTGCCAGCCTAGAGGAAAGAATTATCCAAATAAAAAAAGAACTAGAAGATATTCAGCCTGAGCATTCTATTTTGGAAAATGAAGCAGCAATTTTATCATCACTCGATCAAGTACCTCTTTATGATCAATTGAAACTTGAAAAGCAGCAATGTGAAACAAAATTGCTAGAAATTGAAGAAAAGCTTGCGGCTATTAAAGAAAGACTTCATTTGAATATTAATGAAGAAGAAATTCTCTCGATTAATACTAATATTTATATAAAAAATCAGGTAGAAAGGGTCTCGCGAAAACAGCTAAAGCTAGAGGAAGCTAAAGAAGACCTGGAGGCGCAATTTAGAGAAGAAAAAAACAATCTGCAGGAAATTGAAAAAGAAATCCGCTTAACAGAATCCGTTTGTTTACCAAAGCAAAAAAGAGACCTGCTTGCTGAACAAGTTAACCAAGGAAATGATAAAAAAAGCTTGGAGGCAGAATTAAAGTCTATACATGATAAATTTGAATTTTACCAACAGGCACTTGAACGGGAAAAGAATGAAAAGGAAAGGTTTGTTAAGCAGAGAAGGTTTCAATTTGTTATTTTTGATCTAATATTACTAGCAATAGCTTTATATGGATTGTTAACCAAGCAGGTTGCTTTATTAGCATTTGGGGGTCTTGGATGCTTGATGATCACCTATTTCATGATTAGTAGCCTTAATAATTCCAAACAAAAGACTGTTGATCCAATGCTAACGGAATTAAAAGAAAAGGAAAAAGCAATCCTTCAAAAATTACAATCAGCTGAAATTAAAGATTTTTCACAGTTGGAGGAACAATTAAGGCTGGATAATCTCCGTCTAGAGCAGCTGCAAAAGTCGAAAATTAAGTTAGAACAACAGCAAAAGCATTATGAAAAGGTAATTACTAAGTTTGAGGAATGGGAACTAGAAGCGGCACAAAATAAGGAACAGCTGTTTTCCATAAGCAGTGAATTAAAGATTCCTGAATATATTGCCAATACTTTCTTACAGGAAGCCTTCCATTTAATTGAACAATATAAATTAGTATTACGTGAGAAAAAACAAATGCTGGAAAGACTTGAGCACATTAATCAACAGCAGGCTAAAATTGTGAAAGACCTAAATATAATTGCAAGTAGGTATTTGCCGGAGATGAGTTTGGAATTACAAAAAACAGCTTATTTAGTGCGAAATAAGCTTAAGGAAGAGCATGAAAAACAGATTAAGAGTCAAGAAAGAGTTTCAAAATTAGCCGACCTTGAAGCTGAATTGCTGCTAAAAAAGCAAGAACAAGGCCATCTTCAGCTTGAATACCAAAAGCTCATAGATGATGCTGAGGTAGATTCAGAGCAAAAATACTATGAACTTGGTGAAAAAGCAGCAAAGCAGGGAAAGCTTCTTGAACGTCTTGAATCCATTCAAAACCAACTGCATTTCTCCATACTTTCAGAGCCGGAAAGAGACAGCTATTTAAAACTTCAAAATGGTGAAGAATTATTGATTGAATGTAATCGCCAAATACAAGGTTTACAAGCAAAATTAAAGAACCTCCAAGAGGAGCTGGCATCAATAAAATACGAAATCCAGGCACTTGAAGAAGGGGGTTTGTATTCTGATATTCTACATCACTATAAACAGAAAAAATTTGAATTAGAAGAAACAGCCAAAGAGTGGTCGGTTTATAGTTTGGCGCAGGATATTCTTGTAAGTACAATTGAAAGGTACAAGAAAATTCATCTACCAAGGATGTTATCAAAGGCAGAAGGATATCTATCATTTCTAACAAATGGCAGCTATCAAAAGATTCATCTGCAAAAATCAGGTACTGGCTTTTTAGTTGAAAGGGAAGACCATACATTATTTGAAGCGAATGAACTAAGTCAAGCGACGACAGAACAGCTTTATTTAGCAGTTCGGCTTGCCTTGGCAACTACACTTTATGAAAACTACCATTTCCCAATCATCATTGACGATAGTTTTGTAAATTTTGATGCCGGCAGGACTGAAAAAGTTCTTCAGCTTCTTAATCAATTGGATGGTAATCAGATTTTATTTTTCACGTGCCATAGTCATATCCTTCCTTATTTTAAAAAGGAAAATGTTCTTCGGTTGGAAAAAGGTGCTGTTCAGATTATTTCATAGAGTAATAGCTAGGTATGTTATACTCGTACTATAAGAAGGAGCGTGGATATGTTGGCTAAAGGTGTATTGCATTATGAGATTGGGGAACAGGTTGAATTATTTTTATTAATAAAAAGTTCAACAAAAGGAATTGCGAGTAATGGCAAGCCGTTTTTGACGTTAATCCTTCAGGACCAAAGCGGTGAGATAGAGGCAAAGCTCTGGGATGTTGGTGAAGAGGAAGAAAAAACCTACGCAGCCCAAAATATTGTCAAAATTCAGGGGGATTTACAAAATTATCGCGGAAAAAGCCAATTGAAAATTCGTCAGATTCGACGATCCGCACCATCAGATGGCGTTAAATTGGATGATTTTCTCGAAACAGCTCCGCTTAGTCAAGATGAGATGGTCAGCAAGCTGACCTCATATATTTTTGAAATGAAAAATCCAAACATCCAACGAATTACCCGCCATTTAATCAAAAAACATCAAAAGGAGTTCCTGGAATACCCAGCAGCAACAAAAAACCATCATGAGTTTGTCTCAGGGCTAGCCTATCACGTCGTTAGCATGCTGGACCTAGCGAAGGCAATTGCATCCTTGTACCCTAGTCTTGATAAAGACTTACTCTATGCAGGAGTGATCTTGCATGATATGGGAAAAGTAATGGAGTTATCCGGACCCATTTCTACCGTCTATACGATCCAAGGTAATTTACTAGGGCACATCACCATTATGATCAATGAAATCGGCAAAGCAGCCGAGGAACTGGGAATTACAGGAGAGGAAGTGCTTATACTTCAGCATTTGGTTCTAAGCCATCATGGTAAAGCTGAATGGGGCAGCCCGAAACCGCCACTAATTAAAGAGGCGGAGATTCTTCATTATATTGATAACCTCGATGCAAAAATGAATATGCTTGACAGAGCTCTCGAAAGAGTAAAGCCTGGTGAATTTTCTGAGCGAATTTATGCATTGGATAATCGGTCATTCTATAAGCCAGTTTTTCATAAATAAAATAACCCATCATGGGTTATTTTTTTTTATCGTAATGAATATGTTGTTAATAAAAAGTGGACAGCCACTAATGAAAGGAGCAAATGATATTGACTATTCCTATTTGGATTTATGCAGTTGTGGTTGGAATTGTAGTAAGTGCACTGATGGCCATTAAAACAGGCAGAGAAGAGCGAAGGCTTGAATTAGAAAACATTGAGCAAGAAGGAGAAATCTATATAAAACGTCTTGAACGCGAAAAAGAAAAGAGAGAAGAACTAAAGGCAACAGGTGAATAAAAAAAGCGGAAACGCCAAATTGGGCGCTTCCGCTTTTTTATTATTGTCCAGCAGCTGCTGAAGTTTGTGGCTTCAGTGCATCTTTAAGGTCTTTATCATTTATTTTTACGTTTGCAGCTTTAAGCTCGCGCTCCATAGCTTTGTTAATGTCATCACTAGTTAATTTAGATGATTTTACTTGATATTCAATTTCTTTTTTCATGTCAGCATAGGATTTTTTCTCTTTTTTGTCGGTAACCTGAATAATATGATAGCCAAATTGTGTTTTCACTGGAGCACTAATTTCATTCACTTTTAATGCATAGGCTGCTTTTTCAAAATCAGGATCCATTTTTCCAGAGCCAAACCAGCCTAAATCACCGCCGTTTTGTGCTGATGCTGTATCTGTTGAATATTCTTTAGCAACATCTTCAAACTTTGCACCGCCATCAAGCTTTTTCTTTACTTCATTTGCAGTTTTTTCATCAGCAACAAGAATGTGGCGTGCCTTAATTTCTGGCTTATAGTTATCATAGTAGTCCTTCATTTCTTTTTCTGTTGCTTTGACATCCTTGAGCGCAGCTTTTTCTTGAAGCATGCCAAGCTTCATCGTTTTCTTTAAGTCATCTTCACTTTTGTACCCATATTGAGCAAGGGTAGTTTCAAAGTTTGCACCAAGATCCGATTTTAATTGGTCAATCTTGTCATTTAATTCTTTATCGGTTACCTTGTACTTCTTAGAAAGAACCTTTTCATAAACAAGCTGCTGGAGGGCTTGTTCACCATATTTTGTCTTCATCGAATTGTAAAGATCTTCTTGGGTAACATTACCAACCTTACTCTCTGCAACTGTATCAGATCCGCTTTGATTACAAGCACTTAAAGCAAGAACCCCGCTTGCTAAAGAAAGGGCTAAAATCCATTTTTTCATGTTGAAATCTCTCCTAAACAGTATATTCTTGTCCACAATCTCTACTATAACATAAATGCGAACTACTGCAAAAAATTAAACTGTGTTTGTTTTTTGAATATTGCACAAATCCACTCTAGACTTTTCCAAAAAATTTTGGCAAATGCCTAAACGAAATGAATACCGGTTGAATAGTATATGGTAGCAAATGAAAAAGGAGGTATTACGATGAGTGGTGGATATGGAGCTGGCTTCGCTCTAATTGTAGTACTTTTCATACTATTGATTATTGTTGGAGCTTCCTGGATTTACTAAAAAATTTAAAGGTTGCTGAAAGGAGGTAAAGATATGTCTGGTGCAGGTGGATATGGTGGAGGATTTGCGTTAGTCGTTGTTCTTTTCATTTTATTAATTATTATCGGAGCATCTTGGGTTTATTAATTTCAAAATGGTAAACTAAAAGCGATGAGATTTCCTCATCGCTTCTATTTTTTAATGTTTAGGGTCCATTACATATCCTTTGTCCCGCAATACGATAACAGTTGGATTATGTATATAAAATTTCCAAATATGAAGAAATCAGAAGGATAGTGACTAGAACATTAATGGTACGAAAAACCTTATGCTGGCGTTCTTCAGGAATTTCTTTTTGAATACAAAGGGAACTGGTCATTTTATTTACATAAAACAAGATAAAAATAGCGAAGACAATAAAAATGGAGATCATCAACGATTCCCTCCTTGTTGTTCATTATGATACCTACATTATCAAATATTACGAAAAAAAGATAGTCAAAAAGAGTTGAAGAATATTAGACTTTTTATTCATTTGCATAAAATTTCAGTCAGTGGCTTAAAAAAAGGGTTTACCCTTATTTAAAAAAGGTGAATAATGTTATTAAGCTAACATTAAAGTTCCGAAATGAGGGCTTGATTATGACAGAATACGAATTACTATTAAAAAAAGTTTCCCTGCTTGAATACCATCAAAAGCTGCTTTTAGAACTCCTTAACAATCCAAAGCTAGAATTTTATAAGCTCATTATTGAAAAGGGAATATCTAAACAGGAAGTAAAAAAATTCTTTCAATTATGTGATGAAATGAGCATAAAATTGGAAGAACAAAAAGCGGAAGGGTATGTATACTTTCATCCGCTTTTCGACGAAATTTCTGCTTCTTTACCTGGATCACTGGAGATAAAAGAAGTACTTAATGCCTGCATAAAACAGGGCCTTTTCAAGACATTATTTCTGGAGTTCAAAAAATACATCTAAGCAAGTTCTTGTTCGGGCTTCTCAGCCTTACGAAGTTTACCATTTTCTTCGGTAAATTCACTTTCTATGTTATGGAAAGAACGTTCGAAAATCTCCATAAAATCCGCCCCATAAATATTGCGGACAATTGCCATCGTTTCAATAAAATCTGGGAATTTTCCATACAGCTCTCTTAGTGGAAGGGCACCAGAAAAAGCAGAATTGCTATCCGGCTCATAGGTTTCCATTAATTGCAGTAAAATGTCATCCCCTTTTTCTGTTAGTTGAATGTAGGTGTTCCGCTTATCATTTTCTTTTTTCGAAAATTGAAGCAAACCTCTTTCTTCTAACTTTTTTGAAAAATTAAAAGCTGTAGAAACATGCATCACACCGAACTTTGCCACATCCGAGATTGAAGCACCATTTAAATGATGGGCAATCCATAGAATATGATGTTCGTTAATATTTAAATCAAACGGTTTAATCCATTGTTGCCAATCTTTCTCAATCGATTTCCATAGTGCTTTACTTAATTGAGCAATTCGTTGACTAAAAAAGAAAGCTTCCTTCATTGAATATTGTTTCTCTGTCATCCCCATTTTCACCTACTTTATTATTTCTCTATTATCATTATGCCAATAAAATAAAAATTAATAAAGATATAAATTCACAAAATTTTTAGAAATTATGAAAATTTTATCTTGAAATTTCATTTTTATGCAAAAAATATGCCTTGTTCATAGGAATGGACGATCTATCATATAAATAGTTACAAGAATAATGCGAAAATTTTAGTATTTAAAGGGGGCAAAAAATGAAGAGTGCAACTGTATTTTTCTTTATCCTTAGTGCCATCCTTTTTTTGGGCACATTTAAATATTTATTAGCATATAAAAGACCTGGTGTCTATCCACCGAAACAAGTTATAAAGAAAAGAATAACGGCATTAGCTGGAGGGTGTGGAATCTGTCTTCTCGTTGCTTCCATGCTTTCTTATTTTTTATAAAATCTGGTAATATTTGAATTTAAGAAAAGAACCCTGTTGGGTTCTTTTCTTAAAAAGGATCCCGACCATTATTTTTGAATGACGGAAGCTGTAGATAATTTAGTTCTTTTAACAATTGAAAGAGCCACTGGATACAAAATAAACATAGTAATGGCATTTAGTGCGATTGCGGGTAATACACCTGCTGAGAATAGCAGTGCGAATGAATTAGGTAAGCCGACAATGAAATAAGCCGCTGTTAAAAAGACAGTCCCTGAAACAGCTGTACCCGCTGCAGTTAAGACAGCAACACTCACAACAGAATTTCTGTATTTTTTTAAGGCCAAAAATAAACCAAAAAAGACTAATGCAGTAATAGGTTTATCGATAATATTTGGAATTTGGCCGCCAGGAAAACCAGTTGTTAATGCAGACAGCACACCAGTAACAATAGCTAATAGCATGGCACTTTTTAATTCTGGAATAAGGACGATTCCTAAAAACATCATAGCCAGCATCATGTCAGGCTTAATTCCAAAGAATGATGGCATTACCGTGTGTAAAACTACCCCAATCCCCGCTAATAATGCTAAAACAACAAGATTTTTTGTATTCATTTCTCATCTCTCCTCTGCTCTTCTAAGCTATTTGTTTCTCCTGCAGTGCACTCATTGCCTGCAGCGAAAAACTTAAATTCATTATAACATAATAATATAATTTTAATAAAGAAATAATTTTCTGATTATTTTAAAATTAAAGCTGTTTTGAAATTTTTGCTGCCATTTCCTGCAATTGTTGCGGCGTATAATCACTTTGATTGTTCTTCCAAACAGCGCCAAAGCCATCACCTTTACCATAGCGCGGAATTAGGTGCATATGGTAATGAAACACAGATTGGCCAGCATGCTCACCATTATTGTTGATCGAGTTAAGTCCGATTGGTTCATATTCACGTTTTAAAGCGTTGGCAATAGAAGGGACAACCTCAAAAAGATTTCTGGCAATCTCAGGTGTTAATTCAAATAAATTTTCCTTATGTACTTTCGGAATAACCAGCGTATGTCCTTTTGTCACCTGGCTAATATCCAAGAAAGCCAAAACATGTTCGTTTTCAAATACTTTTGCTGCAGGAATATCTCCATTGACAATTTTACAAAAAATACATTCACTCATTAATTTCACAGCCTTTCATAAAACGTTTGTCTTATTTTACCATACTAAAGCAGGATAAAAAAGAAAAGAACAGGATTCGCATGGAATCCTGCCCTCTCGAAGGGGACCTGCTTCAATTTGACGTTCAATTAGGAGTGTTCTTTGATAAACACCTCATTTTTCGTAGAGTGTTTTTATAAAGAGACATCATTGTTCAAGCTGACCATCCCCTATATGTGTTTTTATATGTTTTCCCAACTTATAAAAACAGGTGGCGATCTGCGGTAAACACCTCATTTGCCGTTTATTTTTTTAAGATAAACAGTGGTGTTACTTGAACTCCAAATGGTTACCATGCACATTGTACAAAACAACCATCCCCTTATCTGATACGATTGAGAAGCTCACTTGTTTGAATGGAAAATGTCTTTAACAGACACCTCATTTCAAATTTTGATGAATTGCTTCACCGAAGTAAGTTGTTTCCCCTTCGAATATTATGATGTCCGGATATGAAAGAAATATACAAAAAAATATTGAAAAATTGAATTCCTATTTTTATTGAACTCATTTTGATAAAATAAACCTTAATCATGCTATGGAAGGACGTTAAAAAATGTCTTTATTAACAATTGAAAATCTTATCGGGGGATACACAAGAAACCCGGTATTAAAGGATGTTTCTTTTGAAGTAAAAGAAAAAGAAATGGTTGGTCTCATAGGACTAAATGGAGCCGGAAAAAGTACGACCATAAAACATATCATCGGATTAATGGAACCGCACAAGGGGTACATAAAAATTAATGGAAAATCTTTTACTGAGGATAAAGAGGCATATCGTCATTTGTTCACCTTCGTTCCCGAAACTCCTGTTTTATATGAGGAGCTTACATTGGACGAGCATTTAAAATTAACAGCTATGGCCTATGGACTGGATGAATCGACGTACAAATCAAGAGTTGCCCCTTTGTTATCTGAATTTCGAATGGAAAAACGTTTAAACTGGTTTCCAGCCCACTTTTCAAAAGGCATGAAACAAAAAGTAATGATCATGTGTGCCTTTTTAGTGCAGCCAGCTCTTTATATTGTTGATGAACCTTTTGTTGGGCTAGACCCCCTCGGAATTCAATCCTTGCTTGATTTAATGAAAAAAATGAAGGAAAGCGGTGCAGGTATTTTAATGTCAACCCACATTTTGGCAACTGCTGAAAAATATTGTGACCGTTTTGTAATCCTCCATGAAGGAAAAATTAGAGCAAAGGGAACATTAGCGGAATTAAGGGAACAATTTTCGATGCCTGCCGCTTCATTAGATGATTTATATATCCAATTAACGAAGGAAGAAAAATATGTTTGATGAAAAAAGACTTTGGAAGGATCGGGCAGGGGCTCGTGTAAAAGATTTAGGCAGGTATCTAAGATATATTTTTAATGGGCATCTTGTTATTGTTTTGTTATTTCTTATTGGTACAGCAGCCTTTTATTATCAAAAATGGATTGAGGGACTTTCTTCTGGATTTCCGGCAGAAATCATCATGGCCATAATTTTGGGAGGATTCTTAACCTACAGTCCGGTTTATAATTTTTTATTGGAAGCGGATAAAGTGTTTTTAATACCGCTCGAAAGTAAATTAAAAGGATATTTTTTTCGCTCAGGAATAGCCAGCCTTTTTTTTCAAGGATATGTTCTATTAATGGCTCTTGCCATATTAATGCCAATGTATGCACATATAAGCAGCGACGGATTCCACCGCTTTTTCCTGTTTTTCGTGGTCTTGTTAGCTTTAAAGGCATGGAATCTTGCTTCAAGCTGGAAAATCCACTTTTATGTTCAATCGTCTGTGCATAGATGGGACTGGGTTGTCCGTTATTTTTTGAATGCGGTCTTTACCTATTTATTATTTAAGCAGGCAAACGTTTTGCTTCTTTTCCTTATCGTTTTAATCATGGCCTTTTATTATTACTCCTTTTATATGCGAACAAAAAGAATGGGTCTGAAGTGGGATTTATTGATTGATGGTGAAGAAAAAAGAATGGCTTCATTTTATCGGCTGGCTAATCTTTTTACCGATGTCCCTAAGTTAAAGGATACGGTTAAAAGAAGAAAATGGCTTGATTTCATTATTAAGGGAATAAGCTTTTCGCAAGACAAAACATACCTTTATTTGTTTACAAGAACGTTCCTTCGATCGTCTGATTACCTTGGTCTTTTTATCCGCCTTACAGTAATTGGAGCATTAGCCATTTATTTTATATCGTTTGGGCTGGGGCAAATTCTTTTAAGTGTTTTATTTTTATATTTAACCGGTTTTCAGCTTCTTCCATTATGGAACCATCATCAAAACAAGCTATGGGTTGATTTATATCCAGTTGCTCCTATGTACAAATCAGCTGATTTCCATTCATTATTAAGGACTATTATGATTGTACAGGCTGTGATTTTCGCTTTGTTCATTTTAATTAAAGGTGAAGTGGTTATTGCATTGCTAACGTTACTTGGAGGAATTTTGTTTACCTTCATGTTTGTAAATTTTTATAGTAAAAATCGTATAAAAGATGTATCCTCCATTTGAAACCAGTGGGCAGATTCCACCGTAAATAAGCATAAATTATTATGGAGGGGTGGGTCATAAAAATGAATGAATATGAATTGACAGTCTATGAAGAAGTAGAAGAATGGAAAAGAAAAATAATGAGACGGTCAGGAATGATGAATCGTCTCTCCAAAAAAGCTCAAGGAAAAATAAATGAATTCATTCCGGAAAAGGTCCATGAGGTGATGACGGAGAGTATTAAAGCGATGGTCAAAGCAACATTATTCGGATCGCAGGTAACGACAAATATGGATCAGGCACGCGGGATGACATTAGCCGAACGAGATGACTTGGCTCGAAAAAAAATCTCTACGTTTCAAAAGACTGCTATAATCGAAGGAGCAGGTACAGGTGCAGGAGGGATTTTACTCGGACTGGCTGATTTTCCATTACTGCTTACCATTAAAATGAAATATCTTTTTGAGACAGCAGCTGTTTATGGATTCGATACCAAGAATTATGATGAAAGATTATTTATTCTTCATGTTTTTCAGCTTGCTTTTTCAAGTGATGAAATTCGGAAAAATACTTTATATGAGATTGAAAATTGGGAAACACGAAAACAAGCGCTAGTGGAAATGGATTGGCGCCAGTTTCAGCAGGAATATCGCGATTATATTGATCTAGTTAAAATGTTGCAGCTTGTCCCGGGGATTGGAGCTTTTGTTGGTGCCTATGCCAATAACAATCTCTTAAAGCATTTGGGAGAAACAGCGATGAATGCCTTCAGGCTAAGGATTTTGCAAAAAGCCCCTGAACTATAAATTGTTCAGGGGTTCTTTTAATTATTTCTGAAATTTTATTGCGGCAGTTCCGAGGGTTTTCGCAGCAATTAGCATTGCTTTTTCATCTATATCAAACTTAGGATGGTGATGCGGGTAACCGGCATCATCCTGCACTGGTTTTGCTCCTGTATAAAAGAATGTCCCCGGAATTTCCTGTAAATAATAAGCGAAATCCTCGCCGCCCATTTGAGGCTCGGTTTCTTCAATAGTTACAACCTCAGGTACATCTTCAGCACATGAAATTAAAAATTCTGTTTCATTCGCATGATTTAAGACCGCAGGATATCCTCTGAAATAATGATATTCATAACCGCATTCCGACAAATAACATGTACCATGTGTAATTCGTTTCATTTCATCCTCGATGAACTGGCGGATATCTTCATTAAACGTGCGGACGGTACCAATCAGTTTTGCTTTATCTGCAATGACATTAAAAGCATTTTGAGCCGTAAAAGAGCCAACTGTTACAACAGCGGATTCAACCGGATTAACCTTGCGGCTAACGATTTGTTGTAAATTTAATACCAGCTGTGAGGCAGTAACGATAGCATCCTTCGTTTTATGAGGCTGGGCTCCATGTCCACCCTTTCCTTGAATATCAATTTCAAACCTGTCAGCCGCTGCCATAATCGGTCCAATTCGATACTGTATCTTCCCTGTCGGTTCGCTTGCCCATAGATGTGTTCCGAAAATGACATCTACTCCCTTTAGACATCCAGCCTCAATCATCGATTTCGCCCCGCCCGGTGCATATTCTTCGGCATGCTGGTGAATAAAGACGTAGTTTCCTACAAGTTCATCTTTTAATTCATTTAAGGCTTTCGCTAGTACTAGGAGAGTGGCGGTGTGACCGTCATGTCCACAAGCGTGCATCACTCCAGGTACTAATGACTTGTAGGGGACATCCTTTTCGTCCTGAATTGGCAGGGCGTCGAAGTCAGCTCTAAGTGCAACAGTTTTACCAGGCCTTTTCCCATAAATCCGTGCCACCACACCATTTCCACCAATATTCCCTTCGACTTCAATATTTAAATTTTCATAATAGGATTTAATAAATTTTGCTGTTTCATATTCTTCAAAGGAAAGTTCTGGATGCTGGTGCATGTGCCTTCGAATCGAGACCATTTCATCATAATAGTTTTCTAATTTAGCAAAGAGTGTATTTAACATATGGAACCCCCCCAAAAACATTTGATTATTAAGAATGTATTTTCAAACTATTTTAACATTTTTAGCTTGAAATGTAGATTTTTATGTATTCTTTCATTATACTTTTAAAAGTAATTTAACTAGTAAGAAAGGGTTTTGCGAAATGGATCTTAAAAATAAATGGAATTATTCTTATACATTTATCATCCTCGCTGTGTTAATCACGTTATACATCTCCATTAAAGTTGCATTAAATAGTCTATTTTTTATTGATGACACCGTGGCAGGATGGGCAGCCCATGTCCCTGATTCAGTCATTCCCTTTTTTGTTCAGATAACAGAAATGGGCGATAAAAAAGGGATTGGGGGTGTTGCCTTACTAACTCTTGCCTGGTTATTCCTGAGGAGAAGAAACTATTTGGGCGCTGCTGTTTTTGCCTTGTCAGTAGCATTAGGAAATGAAGCTAGTAAGCTTCTAAAAAACCTTTTTGACCGGCCAAGACCTGACCTGGAGCATCTTGTCCAAGTAAAAAGTTATAGCTATCCAAGCGGACACGCAATGGTGGGGATGATTGTTTATTTTTTAATTGCTTATCTTTTAATAGAAGCAGCCAAATCAAAAACTGTGAAGATCATTATAATCTGTGCTGCCGCCATTTTACCTCTTTTAATAGGGGCGAGCAGAATCATTCTGCAGGTTCATTATCCTTCTGATGTATTAGGTGGATATGCTTTAGGGTACATATGGGTGTTTTTCTCACTATTAATCTATAAATATTTTAAAAAGCGGGTAAAATAACTAGAGGCAGAATAAATTTCTGCCTCTAGTTATTTTGGTTATATTAAAAACATAGCAACTATCGTTGTGACAACAAGACCAATGCATACTGGGACAAGGTTTCGTCTGGCTAAGTCGAATGGATCTACTTTACAAATGGCGGCCGCTGGGATTAGAGCCCAAGGTACGAGTACTCCGCCGCCAACCCAAATCGCTGCTATTTGTCCAAGTGCCGTCAAGGTAGCAATACCTTTGCCGATGGCTGCGCCAAATAGGGCAGCAACTGAACCAGCTAGAGAAATCCCAGAGAATCCTGAACCATCTAATCCAGTAATTGCCCCAACTGCAGTTAATGTAACCGCTCCTACTTCTTTACTTAATGGCACAACATTGGCAAGAGCAACACCTAAATCGTTGACGATTCCTTGTGAAGCTTTCGGTAAGAAATCACCGATAATTTTTCCAAAACCGGCATCGCCTAAATAGAAGAAAGCGGCAATTGGAATAACCGGACCGAACACTTTAAACCCAAATGTGAATCCTTCTATTAAATATTGAGTAGTTTTTTCAAGCCCCTTATTTTTATGGCTCGTTAATGTGATTAACAATAAAATGAGGATGGAGGTTCCGCCAATTAATGCGGTTGCATCGCCGCCAGTTAAATCTAACATAGTCATAGCGGCCACATCAGCAGCAAATAATAAAGGTACTAAAATAGCGAAGAATCGTTTTTGGGCAACTGATAAAAGTTCTGGTTGATTGATTTCTTCTACATGAGTGTCTTGTATGACAGAGTCTGTTATTTTTAGGACGCCCCGCTTCATATCTCTCCTTAAAAAGAAGTATGCCGCAACGGTTGTAACAATCCCCATTGTGAATACTAAAGGAACGCTGGCATTAATAACATCTTGTATTGGAATACCTGCTGCATCAGAAGTTAGCTTTGGAGCAGCCTGAATAACGAAATCCCCAGATAAAGCAATCCCATGACCGAACAAGTTCATTGCCATGGCAGTGCCCAGTGCAGGCAAACCAGCTTCATAAGCGACTGGCAGAAGAACAGCTCCGATGAGGGCGACTGCAGGGGAGGGCCAGAAGAACCAGGATATGACCATCATCAGAATACCAATGGTCCAAAAAGCAAGCGTAGGGTTGCGAATTAACTTTCTAAAAGGTGAAATCATGACAGCATTAATCCCTGTTGAGGTTAAGGTGTTACTCATGGCAACAATAATGGAAATAACGAGAATAGTAGACAATAATTCTGTAATGGCATAACTAAAACTGTTGAAAATACTGCTAATGGAATGACTTAAGCTGCCAGTTGCAGTAATGGCGATTAAGAATATCCCAGCAATACAAACAATGGTTGTATCCCTTCTCATTACCATGAAACCGATAATTAGTGCAATAAAGACAACATAAATCCAATGGAGAGCGGTAAGCTCAACAATCATATAATTACCCCCCTTCTTTTATCCACTGGGCTCTAGCCCTGTTGGATGTAATACAGAATATGAAAAACACCCAAAGTGGTGAAAGGGATTAAAAAAATTCTTTCTTATATTTAAACAATACTTTAAACCGAAAGCTGTGTTAAAGGACCATGTTGATTATTAACACTGTTGATTGGAGTGGAAGGCGCGAAGACTCCTGCGGGAGTACGGGGCAGGGGAGACCCCGCAGGCGCCAAAGCGCCGAGGAGGCTCCCCGGCACGCCCGCGGAAAGCGAAGCGCCTGGAGCGCAAATCAACAATCAAGTTTAACAGAACCAAACGTAAAAAACGAATTTTTTTTGACAGATATGCACGTTATCTATACAGAAATAGGATTAATAGATATAGTGAAGACAGTCTATATATTAGAAAGTTTTTAAAATCCTCCAATATATATTAAAATGGAAAACAGACATGTCTTTGAAAGGTGGACTTTTTTTTATGACCAGACCGATTAATGAAACATTTTTAAAAGCTGCAAGAGGGGAGAAAACCGACTACGTTCCAGTATGGTATATGCGGCAGGCAGGGAGGTCCCAGCCAGAATATCGAGAAATTAAAGAAAAGTATTCGCTATTTGAAATAACGCATAAGCCAGAGCTATGTGCGTATGTAACGCGTTTGCCGGTTGAGCAATATAACGTCGACGCAGCAATTCTATATAAAGATATCATGACGCCCCTTCCGGCGATCGGAATGCAGGTAGAAATAAAGGGTGGAATTGGACCAGTGATTGACAATCCAATCCGTTCTTTAGCCGATGTAGAGAAACTAGGCGAAATAAATCCTGAGGAAGACGTTCCCTATGTGCTCGAAACCATCAAATTACTGACAACTGAACAATTATCCGTGCCATTAATTGGTTTTTCCGGTGCGCCATTCACCCTAGCCAGTTATATGATTGAAGGCGGCCCATCGAAGAACTATAACAAAACAAAAGCTTTTATGTATACGGAGCCAAAAGCTTGGTTCGCGTTAATGGATAAGCTAGGTGATATGACCATTACATATGTGAAGTCTCAAATAAAAGCGGGGGCAAAAGCGATCCAAATATTCGATTCTTGGGTAGGTGCCCTGAATGTAGAGGATTATCGTTACTTCATTAAACCAGTAATGAATAGAATCTTTACTTCATTAAAAGAAGAAAATGTCCCATTGATCATGTTTGGTGTCGGGGCAAGTCATCTGGCATTAGAATGGAATGATCTTCCGCTCGATGTTGTTGGTTTAGATTGGCGCTTGCCGATCAAACAGGCTAGAGAGTT
This sequence comes from Neobacillus drentensis, assembly GCF_036965425.1. GTDB lineage: Bacteria > Bacillota > Bacilli > Bacillales > Cytobacillaceae > Neobacillus > Neobacillus drentensis_F. The sequence continues at coordinate 53,413 of NZ_JBALPP010000048.1, forward strand.
GGGTATCCATAAAACCGTACAAGGAAATCTTGACCCTGCGATTTTGCTTGCTCCATGGGAAGTCATTGAGGAAAGAGCTAAAGCGATCTTAGACCAAGGCATGGATCAGGATGGATACATCTTTAATTTAGGTCATGGAGTATTCCCTTCTGTCAACCCGGAAACATTGAAAAAATTAACTTCATTTATCCATGAGTATTCAGCATCAAAATTAAGTCGATAGGACTCACGGTTAAGTGTTAAAATTGGTAAGTCGTCCAATTTTTTGGCACAATAAAGTGATACCTCCATCACCGGAGAAAGTGAAAAGACTTAAAAATGAGGTGCGAACATGACTAAAAAGAAAATGGGACTGCTCGTAATGGCATACGGTACCCCATATAAATTAGATGATTTAGAGAGATATTATACCCATATTCGACATGGCCGGAAACCAACTGATGCAATGCTTGAAGACCTTCGCAATCGGTATGAAGCAATTGGAGGCATCTCTCCATTAGCAAAAATAACTCTAGAACAAGCGGAGAAGCTTGAAGCGCATTTGAATAGAATCCAGGATGAAATCGAGTTTAAAATGTATCTGGGATTGAAGCATATCTCTCCATTTATTGAGGATGCTGTTAAACAAATGCATGAAGATGGAATTGAAGAGGCGGTTAGTATTGTCCTTGCCCCGCATTTTTCAACCTTCAGTGTACAATCCTACAATGGACGTGCTGTTGAAGAAGCAGCAAAATTGGGGAATCTTAAAATTAAAACCATAGAGAGCTGGTATCAGGAACCGAAATTTATCGATTATTGGACAGATAAGATAACACAAGTATTTGAATCCATGCCCGAGGAAGAAAAAGACGAAGCAATGCTAATCGTTTCTGCGCACAGTCTGCCAGAGAAAATTTTACAATTTGGTGACCCATACCCAAAACAACTGCAAGAAACAGCGGATTTAATTGCGAAACGTGCAGGTGTTAAAAATTATATGATTGGCTGGCAAAGTGCCGGAAATACACCGGAACCGTGGCTGGGGCCTGATGTCCAGGATTTAACCAGGGAATTATTTAATGAACATCAATATAAAGCATTCGTATTTGCTCCTGTCGGGTTTGTCTGTGATCACCTTGAGGTCCTTTACGATAACGATATCGAATGCAAAGCAGTTACTGACGAATTAGGAGTCAGCTACTATCGTGCTGAAATGCCAAATTCTAAAGAAGAGTTTATTGATGCTGTTTCCAGCGTCGTCCTTAAAGAATTGGAGCGGTAGGATAGGAAATACAATGGAAGAAGGTGACGTCCGTGGCGGAAGAAAAACAAAAGGTTGTCATTATCGGGGGAGGAATAGCGGGGCTTACGTCAGCATTTTACCTTCAAAAAGCAGCTAAGGAGCTTTCACTTCCTATCGAAATTAAATTAGTTGAAGCATCCCACCGTCTCGGAGGCAAGTTGCAAACGGTTGTCAGGGATGGATTTACGATTGAAAGAGGCCCAGATTCCTTTTTAGCAAGAAAGACAAGTATGATAAGGCTGGCAAAAGAAGTGGGGATGGATGATCAATTAGTCCATAATTCCACAGGAAAATCCTATGTTTTAGTAAACGAAAGGCTTCATTCCATGCCGGGAGGTTCGATTATGGGAATCCCAACAGAAATTGGACCTTTTATCACGTCGGGTCTATTTTCGCTTCCCGGCAAATTAAGAGCTGCGGCTGATTTTGTTCTACCACGGTCGGAAAGCGGGAAAGACCAATCTTTAGGAGAGTTTTTTAGAAGAAGGCTCGGCGATGAGGTGGTAGAGAATTTAATTGAGCCATTATTATCGGGGATATATGCCGGCGATATTGATCAATTAAGCTTAATGTCAACTTTTCCACAATTTTATGAAGTAGAGCAAAAATACCGTAGCTTGATCCTAGGGATGAAAAAATCAACTCCTGCTCAACAAAAAAAACCTGTAAGTACCGAAAAACCAAAAGGGGCATTTCTAACTTTTGTCAGCGGTCTCCAATCGTTTGCCGAAGCGATTGAAGCGAAATTAGACCCTGCATCAATTTTAAAAGGGCATCGTGTGGATAAAATCATGAAAACTGACAATCAATATGAAATTTATTTAAATAATGGGGAAACCATTTATGCAGATAGTATAATTGCAGCGACACCTCACCAAGTGACGCAAATGATGTTTTCACAATATCACTTTTTTGAACCTTTTAAATCTGTGCCGTCTACATCGGTTGCAACTGTTGCTTTGGCCTTTCCGGAAGAGGCTGTTAAACAAGATATCGATGGAACAGGGTTTGTTGTTTCTAGAAATGGTGATTATTCTATAACAGCCTGCACATGGACTCATAAAAAATGGGCCCATTCCACTCCAAAAGGAAAAGTACTGCTCCGCTGTTATGTTGGAAGAGCAGGGGACGAAACAATTGTTGACCTTTCGGATGACCAAATTACAAAGATCGTTCTTGACGATTTAAATAAGACGATGAAAATAACGATGAAGCCGGACTTCGCAATTGTTTCTCGTTGGAAAGATTCGATGCCGCAATACACGGTCGGCCATAAACAGCGTCTTGAAACCATTCTTGCTTATGTAAAAGAAGAGCTTCCAGGAGTGTTTTTGGCAGGTGCATCCTATGGGGGTGTAGGAGTTCCTGATTGCATTGACCAAGGAGAAGCAGCAGTAAAATCCGTTTTGGATTATTTAAAAGGGACGGGAATATCTAAGGAAGCTGTTCACTGATAACAGCTTTCTTTTTTCATTTAAGACCAGCCGAATCAATGATCCGGCTTTTTTTGTTTGTGAAAGGATGGTGTATAGTATAGTTAATTAGTTTAATTTGATGGAGGAGTTCGTAATGAAACTAACAATAATTGGATATTGGGGCGGTTACCCGAAGAAGAATGGTGCAAGCTCTGGATATTTACTTGAACACGAAGGTTTTCATTTATTAATCGATTGTGGAAGCGGCGTCCTTGCAAAATTGCAAAATGTCATAGAGCCTGAAGACCTTAATGCGGTCATCATTTCTCACTACCATCCTGACCATATAGCGGATATTGGTGTTCTGCAGCATGCTAGATTAATTCAAGGTTTCTTGGGAAAAGATTTTCCTACCCTGCCGATATACGGACACCATTATGATCAATATGAATTTGCCAAGCTTACCTATAAAAACATAACAAAAGGAATCCCATATGATCCAGCTGAAAGTCTTACTGTTGGACCCTTCCAAATCTCCTTTTTAAAGACCGAACATCCGGTTCCATGCTATGCGATGAGAATCGAGGCAGGCGGCAAGGTTATTATTTATTCAGCTGATGGTGCTTTTAAAGAAGAATGTATTGAGTTTAGCCAAGGTGCCGATGTTTTATTGTGTGAGTGTAATTTTTATGGCCATCAAAATGGAAAGTCAGCCGGCCATATGAATAGTCTTGAGGCTGGCAGACTCGCGACCGATTCGGGTGTTAAACAATTAATACTTACACACCTCCCGCATTATGGAAATTTATCTGATTTACTTAGCGAAGCATCGGGTGAATTTGCTGGTATAATTAAACTTGCAGAGGAATTCCAAACTATTTCACTATAAGGGGGCCCTTACTTGTATGTTATTTATCAATAATAAAGGTATCACAGATCCACGGATTAATCTTGCAATTGAAGAGTATGCACTGAAAAATCTTGATATCAATGAGACATACCTGCTATTTTACATAAATGAACCTTCCATCATTATTGGAAAGAATCAAAACACCATTGAAGAAATTAATACCGAGTATGTTGAAGGTAATGGTATTCATGTTGTACGACGTTTATCAGGCGGCGGCGCAGTGTACCATGATCTAGGGAACTTGAATTTTAGTTTTATAACGAAGGATGATGGGGAAAGCTTCCATAACTTCCGTAAATTTACCGAGCCCGTTATTAAGGCACTGCAAAAATTAGGGGTAAATGCGGAGCTTAGCGGAAGAAATGATATTGAAGTCGAAGGCAGAAAGATTTCTGGAAATGCTCAATTTTCAACAAAGGGCAGGATGTTCAGTCATGGAACACTATTATTTGATTCAGAAATGGACCATGTCGTCTCTGCTCTAAAGGTGAAGAAAGATAAGATTGAATCAAAGGGAATTAAATCTGTCCGCAGCCGGGTAGCCAATATATCTGAATATCTAACGGAAAAAATTACGATTGAGGAATTTCGCTCCTTGATTCTAAAATATATTTTTGAAGGAGCCGAAAAAATTTCCGAATATGTGCTTACCGAAGAGGATTGGGAGAAAATTCATCAGCTTTCAAAGGAACGCTACCAAAATTGGGAGTGGAACTTCGGTAAATCGCCAAAATTCAATCTGAAGCATTCACACCGCTTTCCTGTAGGTTCTATCGATGTCCGTTTGGAAGTTAATAAAGGAACGATTGAGAATTGTAAAATCTATGGTGACTTTTTTGGTGTAGGCGATGTTAGTGATCTTGAAAACATGTTAAAAGGTGTTAGATATGATAAAAGTGAAATAGATAAGGCTCTCATAGGGATCGATACGACCTACTATTTTGGCAAAATTTCAAAAGATGAATTTATCAATTTGATTTATTAAGATTGAAACGCGATGTTTTTAGCATCGCGTTTTTTCATTTTTTGCATGTTATACTTGAATACATAAAATACTTTAAATATAATATATTTAGAAAATTTATATGATTAAATGAATGAATATTCATTCATAAAAGGAGGAGAGTTATGAATCTATCATCACAGCTTTATCAAACAGCTAAGGACTATGCGAATAAACCAGCCTATTATTTTATGGGACAGTCCAGTACCTATGCCGAATTGGATGGTGCGATTACAAAGTTTGCATCAGGGTTAGAGAAATTGGGAATCAAGCAAGGGGATCATATTGCTTTATTGTTGGGAAATTCTCCGCATTTTGTCATCAGCTTATACGGGGCATTAAGACTAGGAGCAACGGTTATTCCCGTTAATCCAATCTATACAGCGGAGGAAATTGGCTATATTTTAAATAATGGCGATGTTAAAGCAGTTGTAGCCCTTGACTTAGCGATTCCTTTGGCAGAAAAAGTGCATACTTTGCTGCCAAAAGTTGAACATTACGTATTTTGTGAGACGAATCCAATTGGTATGGTACAGTCAGAATTGGAAAATCTATCAGTGATTTCAAAATTGAAATCGTTTACAGATGTAGTGGCACTCGGTGATTTAAGCTTTAAAGGGCCTGAGCTAAATGACGATGATACAGCCATCATTCTCTATACTTCAGGAACAACAGGGAAACCCAAGGGAGCCATGCTGACCCATAAGAATTTATATAGCAATGCTAATGATGTTGGGGAATATTTAAAAATGAACAACGATGACCGGGTTATCACAACTCTGCCAATGTTCCATGTTTTTTGCTTAACAGTAGCCTTGAATGCACCATTATTGAACGGTGCGACACTATTGATTGCCCCAAGGTTCAGCCCTAAGGAAATTTTTAGTCTTGCAAAAGAATATCAAGCTACTGTTTTTGCAGGCGTCCCAACTATGTATAATTTCCTTTATCAATTTCCAGAGGGGAGTCCAGAAGATTTAAAAACATTGCGTTTATGCATTTCTGGCGGTGCATCAATGCCGGTTGCCCTTTTAAAGAATTTTGAGCAGAAATTTAATGTTTTAGTTTCTGAAGGATACGGCTTATCTGAGGCATCCCCGGTAACATGCTTTAACCCACTGGATCGTCCACGGAAGCCTGGTTCGATTGGAACTACTATTGTTAATGTAGAAAACAAGGTGGTGAACGAGCTGGGTGAAGAGGTTCCTTTTGGAGAGGCAGGGGAGTTAATCGTTCGTGGTCCGAATGTAATGAAAGGCTATTATAAAATGCCTGAGGAAACAGCAGCCACAATTAAGAATGGATGGCTTTATACTGGTGATATAGCTAGAATGGATGAAGATGGCTATTTTTATATTGTCGATCGAAAAAAAGATTTAATTATTGTTGGCGGATATAATGTTTATCCGCGTGAGGTAGAGGAAGTCATCTATAATCACGAGGATGTTGTAGAAGCAGCGGTTCTTGGTGTTCCTGACCCTAATCAAGGAGAATCCGTAAAAGCTTTTGTTGTTAGTAAAAATCCTGAGCTTACACCTGAACGCTTACTTGAGTATTGTAAAGAACACCTGGCTAAATATAAAGTTCCATCATCTATTGAATTTTTAAATGAGCTTCCAAAGAATACAACCGGGAAAATATTAAGACGTGCATTAAAAACACAACTAACAGAAACGGCAGTAAAATAATATATTTTTTAAATATAAAGGCAGGCTTTTTGCTTGCCTTTTTCGAATTTTTAAAGAGGATTAAAAAGGAGTGGAAGTTATGGAGCAAATTTTAGTGAATTTAGAGAATCATATTGCCGTTGTTACGATTAATCGTGCGGAAGCACTAAATGCTTTTAATTATGAAACTTTACTTGAGCTGCAAAGAAAGGTAGAAGACATTCGTATCAATCCAGAAATCCGCGCTGTTATTTTTAGTGGAGCGGGGGAAAAAGCCTTTAGTGTGGGGGCTGATTTAAAAGAGCGAAAAAACCTTACTGATGAACAAGTGAAACGAAATTTATACAAAATTAATGAGGTATTTAATGCCATTGATCAACTGCCGCAGCCGACTGTAGCTGCTATTAACGGCTTTGCCTTTGGCGGTGGAATGGAGCTCGCCCTTGCCTGCGATTTTCGCATTGCAGCAAATGTTGCGGTAATGGGATTAACGGAGACAAGTCTAGCGATTATACCTGGTGCAGGAGGAACTCAGCGCCTGCCAAGATTAATCGGTCAAGCCAAAGCGTTGGAGCTCATTTTGACCGCACGCAGGCTTACTGCTGACGAGGCGTGTAGTTTTGGGATTTTGACAAAGGTTGTTGATCGTAAACAGCTTCTCTCAGAAAGTATCGCTTTTTGTTCCGGGCTGCTTGCAAATGGGCCAGTAGCTTTACAGCAAGCGAAATTTGCAATTAAAAATGGTATGAATACTGATCTAAGCACTGGTCTGCAAATCGAGCGAAAAGCCTATGAAGTGACACTTCCAACTGAAGATCGGATAGAAGCTTTGCAGGCCTTCGCTGAGAAAAGAAAACCAGTATTTAAAGGCAAATAAACATGGCATTTATCCCATAAAAAACACTCTGTTGATTGGAGCGAAGCGACGAGGAGGCTCCACGGCACGCCCTAAGGTGCGCGAAGCGCCTGGAGCGTAAATCAACAGACCCGTTGAAAAGCCTTTATATTCTAACAAATTAACGCTAATAATTTAAAAAGATGCAAATCAAATAAATGGCTGTCAAGAGTTTTTCGAGTAGCATGTAAACATGGCTGTCTGCCATGTTTTTTATTTATTAATTTCTAAAAATTTGCTAAAATTTATGCTTAATTGTGTGATTGAAACAAGGGGGGAATAAAGTTGGCAGATCTGGCTTTAGGAAAGGAATCATCAGATTTTAAAAAAGGGCTTCAAGCAGGAATCAGTATCGGGATTGGCTATTTTCCGATTGCACTGACTTTTGGTCTCCTCGCAAAAACTTCGGGGCTATCAATTTATGAAACAGTATTAATGAGTCTTATTGTGTTTGCCGGCGCATCTCAATATATTTCATTAAGTTTAATTGCCTATGGGACAGGGATTTTCGAGATTATCTTAACGACTTTCATCGTAAACATTCGCCATTTTTTAATGAGTACATCTTTAAATGAAAAATGTGAAGAAGACCAATTAATTAATAAGTTAATCTATTCTTTCGGCATAACAGATGAAACTTTTTCTGTCGTAGCCACTAAAGAGGGCACTGCATCGACAGGCTTTATGTTTGGGGTTATATCCGTTTCCTATACGAGCTGGGTTGTTTTTTCTGGCGTAGGTCATTTAATTGGAGCAAACCTTCCTCAAACTTTGCAAGAAAGTATGGCTGTGGCTTTGTATGCGATGTTTATTGGTCTTTTGGTTCCTTCGATGAAAAATAATGTTAAAGTTATTTTTCTGGCGGTCTTTGGGGCCACTTTTAATTCTATTTTTACTATTGGACACATCTTGGCGCAAGGTTGGTCTATTGTGACGGCAACCCTTTTATCTGCCATCCTTATTGAGTTAGCAGAAGTCATAAAAGCTAAATACAGAGGTGCTGGACATGAGAAGTGAAATCATTTGGATGATTGTTGGTATGGGATTGGTTACCTATATTCCCCGCATGCTGCCCTTTGTTCTCTTTAAGGGGAAAGAGCTTCCCCCTTTTATTCAAGGCGTATTAAAAAATGTGCCCTATGCAACACTAGGTGCACTAATTTTTCCTGCGATTATCTTTATTCAAAAAGATGATATTTGGTATGGTATTTTAGGGGCCGCCGCCGCATTTATTGCCGCTTTTTTAGGTGCTAATGTCATTGTTGTTGTGCTTGGTTCTATAGCCGCTCTCGCCCTATATTCTTATCTATTGTAGCCAGTAATTTGCTGGCTTTTTTTTATGTCCAGTTCTAAAACAACGATTTTTTACTACACTATGTATAGAGAGGTTGTACACAAAGGGGGACAAAATCATGGTCAGAAAAATGGGGTTCTATGCGGTTTTGGCCTTTTGCCTATATGGGTTGTTTTTTTATTGGTATTTATTCCATCTTGCCGACCCAAAGCTGCCATTTGAATATCAAGGAACTAAAGCGGATCCTGCAACTTTTTTAAATGGCAGAGAGCTTATGTTGAGTGAAGAGTATTCAAAAATACGAAATTTATTATTTTTCCTTTCAACGCCTTTTGAATGGCTTTTCTATTTTCTAATTTTATTATTTGGTTTTTCCAAGGTCTTTAAGCGGTGGGCAGAAAGCTCTGCAAAGTACAAATTCTTGCAAACTCCCATCTATTTGATTTGGTTATCATTTTTTGCCTTCTTGGCCACTTTACCTTTAAATTATATAAGTTATTCTTTATCCAAAATCTATCATATTTCTACCCAGACCTTCCCATCATGGATGAAGGATGAGCTAATTGACTTTTGGCTTAATTACGGAACATGGTTGATTATTGTGCCAGTCTTATACTGGCTGATGAAAAAAAGCCAAAAGCGCTGGTGGCTATATGGCTGGCTGTTATCCATACCTTTTACCTTATTTATGATGTTCTTGCAGCCTGTTGTCATTGACCCGCTTTACAATGATTTTTATCCGTTAAAAAATAAAGAATTAGAAACAAAAATATTAGCACTCGCTGATAAGGCTCATATACCTGCCCAACATGTTTTTGAAGTGAATATGGCGGATAAAACGAATTCATTAAATGCTTATGTTACCGGGATTGGCTCAAACGCCAGGATTGTTCTTTGGGATACGACCTTGAATAAGCTGACAGACGACCAAATCTTATTTATCATGGCACATGAAATGTGTCATTATGTTGAAAAGCATATTTATTGGGGGATAGCAGGGTACTTATTAATTTCACTATTGGGTTTATATCTGACGTATAGATTTATGAATTGGACAGTTAAACGCTGGGGAAAAGAATTGAAAATCTCAGATGTTAGAGATATAAGGTCTCTCCCGTTATTTTTTATGATCATATCCATGCTGCTATTTGCGGCAAGTCCGCTGACAAATTTGGCGTCACGGTATCAGGAAACACGGGCAGATCGGTATGCTATTGAGATGACCAAAAACCCTGAAGCTGCCATTACTTCATTTCAGGAATTGACCCGATCTGGTTTAAGCCAGGTAAAACCTCCGCTACTAGTGAAAATTTTTAGATATACCCATCCTTCCATGCTTGACCGGATTTCAATGCTGGAAGAATATCAAATAAAGAATGAAAAGTAACAATGTAATTTCAGGCTGATGACTAACACTTTGTCATCAGCCTATTTATGTAAATTTAGGAAAAAAGTAGATATTTTCATTAGACAAGCCTTTTCCCCCTTTCATTTAATATAGAAACGGAACGAAAGGGGGTGCTATAGTGAATAATTCACCAGATATTGTGTTCATTTTTTGGGAAAGAAACCAAAGTGACAGAAGAGCCCCTCGGAGAATTGTACAAGCAACTGTTATCGGCAGCGCGAATCCATGTAGGAATCTTTTAAACCCTAATGATCGTTTTTCACGTGCTCAAAGATGCTTATTAGATAACGGCTTTGAGAGAGAAATTCAAGAAGAATTTGGAAACTTTGGGGTTTCCGTATTTGTTCGTAGTTCCTAATTGCAATACAATCAAAAAAGTGCCAGCCTGTCACGTTTAGATGATAGGCTGGCACTTTTTATTAATCCGAAGGCTTAAGTTCCAAATCGTTTGTTAATTTCTTTTAGCTGTCCTGATAGATGGAGAAATGACTTTTTGTCCCGATGGTCAATGGCATAGTCGATTTTTCGTAATAATTTTTCCTTTTCAACTGTTAGCTGGATTTCTGATAAGAGCATATCAATGTATAAATCCTGGACGAAATTTTCCTTCAGTCGATTCCGTTTCATGGCACCAAGTTTCATTAATTCCGTGTATGATTTTTCACTCATGAAAATCACCTCTGATGCTTTTTTTTATTATATGGGCTTTTTTGAATAATATCATTAAATTATTTTAATTTTCAGAAACATTTTACTTGACAGATAAAATGTGAATAATTAATAACAATTCAGAAAAGTAGAGGAATTGGAAAAATAAAAGTGGTAAGATATGGTGGAATTAGGAGTATGAAAAGGAGTTGAATGGATTGAAAGAGCAGCAAATTGAAGAATATGAGATTAGTTCATGCACCATGTTTTTGAAGCCTGTCGTTTATGGAAGTAAAATTTATTCCCAGATTTATGAAGTGGAGGATTGTTTCCTGTCTCCGTTTAAACCATTAGATATTATAAAAAATAGCTGTGATTACTTTGGTGTCGATTATGAAAGCCGGAAAAGGGGAACGCGAAAATTAACTGGTTATAATCGCAAAAACCCAATTGCCATTGAACCGACTAATCACATTTTCTTTTTTCCAACTGCCTCACCTAGCATTCCTGAATGTATTTGGCTCTCACAGGCGCATATTAAGGACTACCGTCGTGCAGGGGCAAACCAAACACTGATTACTTTCCATAATAAACAATCTTATCTTTTTCCGGTTTCATGCTCTACAATTGAAACTCAATTATTAAGAACGGCATTATTAAAATCAACCATTTTACAAAGAATTGAACATAAGGGAAGAAAGCTAACTTACTTGCTGCACGTTCCCAAGACGTTACAAGCCTCAGAAAGTATCCATGAATATGCTGGTGAATTCTCGAAGGGTGAAGAGTAAACCGGTTAATTATTATCCTCTAACGGGACAGGTGTTTTTTTAATAAATATAGCTCCATTAATTCTTGAACTTTATTGCGAATTCTAGGATTAAAGTAATTATGGTTTTCTTCATATCCTTTATAAATAAACATGAACATTGTAAAGGCATCGTCCCGTTTTGTTTCATTTACCTGAAGATTGTTCTTTTTCATATATTGTTTTACCTCCGAGAGTTCCCTCTGGATTTCTTTCATTGTCTCCTCAATTAAATCCAAATAAGGTTTTTTTAATTTGAAGGGGCTTTTATCCACAACTTCTAAGTCCCGATTTAAGACGATTAAAACCATCGGTAAATAGATGGCTTTTTCCATGATATCGCGATCATTCTCTGGAATCCTGGTCATTTACCACCACACCTTTCTGTCTAAAAAAGAACAAATGTTCTTATTTTATTTTACATAAAAGCTTCATTAAAAGCAATACTGCATTACTTTTTAGAAAACTCGCTTAAAAGCGAGCTTTTTTATTGCAAATTTTCTCATTTTCGTGAGAAAGTTTTTATTAATAGAAGGATATCTGATAGGGGAAAATGAATTAAAGAAGAAACCTTGAAAAAGTAAAATAAGGCTATAGATAGATGAACTGAAAATACATGGACGAGATAGGTGATTACATTGAGGTCTGAAAAACATCAAAAAAAGAAAAAGAGAAGATGGACGTCCATTTTGCTTGTATTCTTATTACTAATTGGCGGTGTGGCAGGATATGCTTATTATCAATTTAAGCAAGGAGTTAATCAATCTTTAAAAAAAATAAATAAAGACCAGAAGGAAACGAAAGTTGTTTATACATTTGAAGGCAAGAAGGATCAGTATGGAGACACCAATATCTTATTGCTTGGAAGTGATGCACGAGGAAAAGAAAAAGCCAGAGCCGATACGATTATGATTGCTCATTATAACGAAGATAAAGGCACCTTTAAGCTTACCTCGATTATGCGTGACAGTTATGTGGAGATTCCGGACCATGGAAAACATAAAATAAATTCTGCCTTTGCCCGTGGAGGTCCAGAATTAATGAGACAAACAATCAAACAAAATTTTGATATTGACTTGCAATATTATGCGATTGTTGATTTTCAGGGCTTTGTGCAGCTTATCGATGAAGCTTTCCCAAATGGGGTAGAAATTGATGTTGAGAAAAAAATGGAAAAGAATATTTACATGACGCTAGAGCCCGGTCTGCAACGATTAAATGGCACACAGATGCTGGGATATGTTCGTTTTCGACATGATGCCATGGGGGATTTTGGGCGAGTAGAGCGGCAGCAAAAGGCAGTAAAAGCGATTAGAGACCAATTAAGTGGATTTCAAACAATTACAAAACTCCCAAAACTAGTTGGAGTTGTTGCCCCGTACGTTAATACAAATATGAAAACTTCTGACATGATTTTTATGGCAAAAGATTTCTTTTCTGATAAAAGAGGAAACGTTGAAACATTTAGGATTCCTGTCGAAAATAGCTTTACGGAACCACGTATAGAAGGAGAGGGAGCGGTATTAGATATTGATATCGAAAAAAATAAAGAAGCGCTGCACCAATTTATTACAAATTAAGCCCCAAAACATCATCTAAAATAATGGAAATAGAATAAGGAGAAACGGATGGATTTCGAAACGATTAGAGCATGGTTTACAATTGAGAATTTAATGAATCTTATCCAGGAATATCGGGCTCTTGGTCCCATCCCTGTCATATTGCTTATTGTTATCGAAGCCTTTTTGCCGTTTCTCCCTTTATTTTTGTTTGTGATGGCTAATGCCAGTGCATTTGGGCTTTGGCTGGGGTTTCTATATTCCTGGCTGGGTGCCTGCATTGGTGCGTTACTGGTATTTACTTTAATCAGAAAATATGGACAAAAAAGGCTTTTATCCTTTTTGCCTAATCACCCGAAGGTTCGAAAATTAATGGACTGGGTTGACAGGCATGGCTTTGGTCCTCTCTTCATATTACTATGTTTTCCCTTTACACCCTCAGCAGTCGTGAATATTGTCGCCGGACTTTCGAAAATCAGCGTTGCTCAATATATGCTTGCGGTATGTATTGGAAAACTAGTGATGATTTTCACTCTAAGCTTTGTGGGTTATGACATTCATTCCTTGATAACACAGCCGTATCGAACGGTTATTGTATTAATTGTTATTTTCATCCTGTGGTATGTAGGTAAACGAATCGAGATTAGATTGAATAAACCATTAGAAAATGTCCATACTGGAGAAATAGATAGAATGAAAGAACAGGAGAAACGGAGGAGGAATGTCAGTGAAGATTGAATGGAAACAAGAAGGAATGGAATGGGTGAAGGCTTTTGCCATTGGTATCATCATTTTTGCTTTTATTCGAACCTTTTTCTTTTCAAATTATGTAGTCGAAGGCGAGTCAATGATGCCAACTCTTCAGGACGGAAATAAGCTGGTAGTGAATAAACTTGGATACCAAGTCGGAGAATTGCATCGTTTTGACGTAATTGTTTTTCATGCAAATGAAAAAGAAGATTTTGTAAAACGAATTATTGGATTACCTGGCGATAAAATCGAATACCGTGATGATACCTTGTACATTAACGGGCATAAGTATGATGAGCCATTTTTGAATGTGTATAAACAAAAGTCACCTGGTGTGAAAATTACAGGCGATTTCAGTTTAAAAGAAATTACGGGTGTAGAATCCGTGCCTAACGGAAAATTATTTGTACTCGGGGACAACCGATTAGGCAGCTGGGACAGCCGGCATTTTGGTTTTATTAATGCCCAACAAGTAGTCGGTAAGGTGGATTTGCGCTACTGGCCATTAAACGAAATGGACGTGCATTTTTAAGTAAATAAATGGAATAACACTGTTGATTGGAGCGGAAATCAACAGACAATATTAAAAAGGAAAACACGATTTTGCGATCGTGTTTTTTTATTACCAATTTTGGTATGAATCTGTCTTCAGCAATCCAAACGTTTGTACTCATATTATGATAGAATGAAAGATACAGAGTTTTTTTGAAGGGATAGGAAAGGAGAGGTTCATGCATGTCATTAAGAATGGTAATTGGGCGATCGGGAAGCGGAAAAACGACGATGTTTTTTGACGAAATTCATAATCAACTTTTGGAAGACCCAAAAGGAAATCCCATTATATATATTGCCCCAGAACAGATGACCTTTTTGTCTGAATACCGTATGGCTGTGAATCCAGAGATTGGCGGAATGATTCGGGCCCAAGTGTTTAGTTTTCCCCGCTTGGCATGGCGCATCCTACAAGAAACGGGTGGAATAAGCCGGGTTCATTTAAGCAGTGTCGGGATGAATATGCTGATCCGAAAAATAATTGATGACCAAAAGGATCAATTAAAATTGTTCCACCGGGCTGCCGATAAGAGTGGCTTTGTTCAGCAGCTAGAACAAATGATTACAGAATTTAAACGTTATTGTATTCGGCCGGAAGAGCTAATTCAAGATTCATTAAAGTCCGGAGGGGCCACCAAAGCCCTGCAGGATAAGTTGAATGATTTAGAACTAATTTATCAAAAATTTGAAGACGAGGTTTTTGGGAAGTACATTGATTCGGAAGATTATTTTAGACTTCTTGCAGAGAAAATCCAAGTCTCGGATTATCTCAAAGAGGCTGAAATCTATATAGATGGCTTTTATAACTTTTCACCGCAGGAATACCAGGTTATTCAAGAATTAATGAAGCACTGTAAACGCGTTTCGGTCGCCTTGACAACCGATCGGATATTGTTCGATGCTGTACCGGACGAATTGGAATTGTTCCGTTTAACTAGTGATGCCTGCTTTTCAATTTACGAAATAGCAAAAGCCTGCGGAATTGAAATCGAACGACCAATATTCCTAAAAGAACAAAAAAAATGGCAAACGATGTCATTGGCTCATTTAGAGGAAAAGTTTGATGTCCGCCCAGCGGAAGCTTTTCATGGGGATACAGCCATTACGATTTTTCAGGCAGTAAATCGGCGCGCCGAAATAGAGGGGATTGCAAGAGAAATTCGCCAATTAGTTCGAACAAAGGGGTACCGCTTTCGAGATATGGCGGTATTGATAAGAAATGGTGCCGATTATCATGAGACGGTTGAACCTGTTTTCGCTGATTATCAGATTCCTTATTTTATCGACCAGAAAAGGACAATGCTAAACCATCCTCTAATTGAGCTCATTCGTTCAAGCCTTGAAGTCATTAATTCTTATTGGCGCTATGAGTCTGTCTTCAGGGTAATAAAAACTGAATTAATCTACCCTTTGCAGGATAATCCCGCAAAAATGCGAGAGAAGCTTGATAAATTGGAAAACTATGTTTTAGCATATGGAATAAACGGCAGTAAGTGGACGAAAAAGGATCGATGGAGTTATCGGCGAATAAGAGCATTGGAGTTGGAAACAAATGTTCAAACAGATGCAGAAAAAGAAATGGAGCAGGAATTAAATGAGTTAAAACTTATGATAACTGCTCCAATACTGCGTCTAACACGCCGCTTGAAAAAAGCAGATACAGGAAGAAAGCTTTGTGAAGCCGTTTATTTATTTTTAGAGGAGTTAGATATTCCTGCGAAGCTGGAAAACTGGAAAATAGCGGCTGAAGAGCAAGGGAATTTAGTTAGAGCAAGAGAACACGAACAGGTTTGGAATTCTGTAATTGATTTACTTGACCAATATGTTGAAATATTGGGAGAAGAGTCTGTTTCATTAAAAACGTTTGCTTCCATTTTAGAAACGGGCTTTGAATCAATGCATTTTTCCCTAATTCCGCCAGCACTCGACCAAGTATTAATTGGAGATTTGGAGAAATCACGCCTGACTGAAATCAAGGTGGTCTTTGTAGTGGGTGTTAATGAAGGCATCTTGCCTGGTAAAATTTCTGGTGATGGAATTTTAGCAGATGAAGATAGAGAAATGTTAGTAGACGCAGGCATTAAGGTGGCTCCTAGCAGCAGGACGCGCCTGCTGGACGAGAACTTCTTGGCCTATAAAGCTTTTACAGCACCTTCCGAAATCCTATACGTAAGTTATCCCTTAGCAAATGATGAAGGAAAAGCTTTGATTCCGTCTTCGTATATTAAAAGAATAAAAGATATGTTTCCAGACGTCCGAGAGGATTTCTATGTTACAGACCCTGCTGAATTAACGGAGGAGGGTCAATTAAGCTTTGTATCGAATGTAACAACTGCCTTATCCTATCTTAATTCCCAGCTGCAATTAAACAAACGTCATTATCCGATTTCTGATTTATGGTGGGATGTTTATAACTTTTATATGAAGAGCAAGTGGAAGGGACAGGCTTTTAAAGTTTTCTCAAGTCTTTTTTACACTAATCAGGCTGTGAAGCTTTCGAAAGAAGTAGCAGATGAACTATATGGTGAAGCAATTCAGGCAAGTGTTTCCAGAATGGAACTTTATAATGGTTGTGCTTTCTCACATTTCGCCCAGCATGGACTAAAACTTCGTGAGCGGCAGGTATTCCGTTTAGAAGCACCAGACATTGGGGAATTATTTCATGCTGCTTTAAAGCAGATTGCGGATATCGTCAATGAACAAAATTTAACATGGGCGCAGTTAACGCGTCAGCAATGTGAGGAACTTTCAAAAGAAGCAGTTAAGACATTGGCACCTAAGCTTCAAAATGAAATTCTTCTCAGCTCAGAGCGCCATCTTTATATCAAGCGAAAATTGGAGCAAATTATTACTCGTGCTTCTCTTGTTTTAAGCGAGCATGCAAAAGTGAGTGGATTCTCGCCAATCGGTTTGGAATTAGCTTTTGGACCGAATGGCAAGCTGCCACCGTTGTCCTTCACTTTGAAAAATGGAAAAAAGATGGAGTTAGCAGGAAGGATTGACCGGGTTGACCAAGCGAAAGGTGAAGATGACCAGGTATTTTTACGAGTGATTGATTACAAATCTAGCGAAAAGGATGTCAATTTAACGGAAGTGTATTATGGCCTTGCCCTTCAAATGTTAACCTATCTTGATATTGTTATGACGCATTCAAAAGAATTGGTAGAGATGCAAGCAAGTCCCGCTGGTGTTCTATATTTTCATGTTCATAATCCATTCATTAATACTACCAAAATGCTGACAATTGATGAAATTGAAAATCAAATCATGAAAAAATTTAAAATGAATGGGTTAATGCTGAGTGATCAAAATGTCATCCGCATGATGGACCAATCCCTTGAATCCGGCGATTCGCAAATAATTGCTGCTGGCATTAAGAAGGACGGTAATTTGTCCAAAAAATCTAAGGTTGCCAGTTTAAATGAATTCAACAATCTCAAAAACCATATCCGTAAGTTATATCAAAAAACAGGAAATGCCATTATCGATGGCGAGATTGGCATCACACCATACAAACTGAAGGATAAAACACCTTGTACATTTTGCGTCTATAAATCAGTATGTCAATTTGATGAATCGATTGAAAACAATCAATACAAGATTCTAACACCATATTCGAAGGAAGAGGTATTGGGATTAATACGGAAGGAGGTTGATTCAAATGAGTAATTATGTTATTCCGCCAAAGCCGGAAAACATGACATGGACTGATGACCAGTGGAAAGCGATAATGGCGAGAGATAAAGATATTCTTGTCGCCGCGGCGGCAGGGTCTGGAAAAACTGCTGTTTTAGTCGAGAGAATCATTCGAAAAATTCTTTCGGAGGATAATCCAATCGATGTTGATGAATTATTAGTCGTGACATTTACAAATGCTTCGGCAGCTGAGATGCGACACCGGATTGGCGAGGCATTGGAAAGAGCACTCGATGCAGATCCAAGCTCCCGCCACTTAAGAAAACAGCTTAGTTTGCTGAATAAAGCATCCATTTCAACACTTCATTCTTTTTGCATGGAGGTAATCCGGAAATATTATTATTTAATCGATGTTGACCCAGGATTTAGAATCGCGGATGAAACTGAAGCGCAACTAATCAGGGATGAAGTAATGGACGAGTTGTTTGAAGAAGAATATGGAAAAGGGGAGAATGAGGTTTTTTTTAAATTGGTCGATTCATTCACGAATGATCGGAGTGATTCGGCATTAATGGATATTGTTCGATCCATTTATGATTTTGCCCGGTCCAATCCTCTCCCTGATGAATATTTACATGGGATTGTTTCTATGTATGATGTAGGCGGGATTACCAATATAGAAGAACTTCCTTTTACCCATGCGCTCCTTTTTGATATTGAATTACAGTTGGATGCAGCCAAGGAAATGATTAAAAAGGGGTTGGAACTAACAAAGCTGCCAGGAGGTCCCTCCCCGAGGGCGGAAAATTTTATTGATGATTTACAGGTCATTGATACGCTTATTTTAGCTAAACAAGATTCATGGGCAGTTCTATATCAGGCAATGCAGAACTGGTCATTTTCTACTGCCAAAAGGCTGAAAAAAGGCGAATATGATGAAAGTATGACAGAAAAGGCACAAAAGCTAAGGGAAAAGGCAAAGAAGAAAATTCAAGATATTAAAGAAGAGCTCTTTTCTCGGAGGCCGGAAAGTTTTTTACATGATATGGAGGAAATGCTGCCTCTAATTGAAACACTTGTCCATCTCGTTAAAGAATTTTCCGTACGGTTTGAAAAAGCAAAAAAAGTGAAAGGTCTTGTGGATTATGCGGATTTAGAGCATTATTGCCTTTATATTTTAACAGGTCATATTTCGCCAGAAGGAGAATTTTTCCCCTCTGAAGCAGCCCTCGCTTTTCGAAATCATTTTAAAGAGGTCTATTGTGACGAATATCAGGACACGAATATGGTGCAGGAAACGATTTTAAAGCTGGTAGCAAAGCCGGAGGAGGCAAGCGGCAACCTATTTATGGTCGGGGATGTTAAGCAATCGATTTACCGATTTCGCTTAGCTGAGCCAAATCTGTTTTTAGGAAAGTATAATCGTTTCCGTCTTGGTGGGGACTCGACAGGTCTTAGAATTGATTTAGCCCAGAATTTCCGCAGCCGGAAAGAGGTTCTCGATGCCACCAATTATTTATTTAAACAAATTATGGGTGTTAAGGTCGGGGAAATTGCTTATGACGAAGCTGCAGAATTGAAAAATGGTGCACCGTATCCCGAGGAAGTTCCCTATCCCGTAGAGGTTATGATGATTGACCAAACAGCAGAAACAGCCGAATCGACTTCAGACAGCGAAGGTGAGTCCAATGATGTGGCGCCTGAATTTGATCAGGCAGATCTTGAACAGTCTCAGCTGGAAGCGAGAGTAATCGCCGCCAAAATAAAGGAATTAGTTGCAGAAGGAGCACCAGTTTATAATACAAAAACGAAATCGGAACGGCCTATAATGTATCGGGATATCGTCATTCTCCTCCGTTCCATGACGTGGGCACCTCAAATTATGGAGGAATTCAAGCAACAAGGAATTCCAATTTATGCCAATTTATCCACTGGCTATTTTGAAGCTACCGAAGTGGCAATAATGCTTTCTCTACTCCGGGTTATTGATAATCCTTACCAGGACATTCCTTTAGCGTCGGTACTGCGTTCGCCAATTGTTGGTATAAATGAAGAAGAGTTATCAAAGATTCGTATTCATCAGAAAAGGGGATCTTTTTGGGAGGCTGTTTCTGCTTTTTGCCGGAGTAGGGAAACTGAAAGTAATGAAGCTTTTTATGAAAAAGTTCGCCTGTTTTATGACTCCTTAAAAGTTTGGCGGGAATTAGCACGTCAAGGCTCGCTTTCCGAATTAATCTGGCAGCTTTATCGGGACACACAGTTTTACGATTTTGTTGGTGGCCTCCCAGGCGGTAAACAAAGGCAGGCGAATTTGCGGGCCTTTTATGATAGGGCGCGAGGTTATGAACAAACCTCATTTCGCGGATTGTTCCGCTTTTTACGTTTCGTAGAACGAATGATGGAAAGAGGGGATGACCTCGGTGCAGCACGAGCACTTGGGGAGCAGGAGGATGTTGTGAGGATTATGACGATTCACAGCAGTAAAGGATTGGAATTTCCGATTGTTTTTATGGCTGGTATGGCGAGAAACTTTAATATGATGGATATACGAAAATCATATATGCTTGATAAGGAATTCGGATTTGCCTCAAAGTATGTCAATTCTGAAAAAAGAATATCCTATCCGTCCTTACCGCAAATTGCGTTTAAGCGAAAAAAGAAAATGGAAATGCTTGCAGAAGAAATGCGGGTGTTATATGTGGCCATGACAAGGGCGAAGGAGAAGCTTTACATGACAGCTACATTAAAGGAAGCGATAAAAAAGATTGAGCAATGGATAGACATGTCCACGAATCAAGAATGGCTGTTAAAGGATTATGAGCGCGCAAGCAGCACTAGTTATATTGATTGGATAGGACCGGCACTTATCCGTCATCAGAACAGCAAGATGTTAAACCCTACTGCTGACGCAAATGGGTTTATACCGGAGGAAATTACACATCATTCCTCCCGTTGGAAAATTTCCATTATGTCTGCAGAAGAAATAAAAAAACAGGAAGTAAATTTAGAAATAGAAGAGGACCATAACTTAGAATTGGTTCAAAAGGGAAATGTCGTTCCGGTAACATCTGCTTACTCAGAAGAAATTAATTCGAGACTGTCGTGGGAATATTTATATCCAAATGCGTCATCTCATCGCTCTAAGCAAACCGTCTCTGAAATGAAACGCCAGCGGGAGATAGCTGATGAGCAAAGTGGTACAGACCTTGTTCGCCGAATTAAAAAGCCAATTTTAAGCCGGCCTAAATTTATGCAGGAAAAGTCAATAAGCCCTGCAGAGCGTGGTACTGCCATGCACATGGTGATGCAGCACGTGGATTTGACAAAGCCAATTACGAATGAGTCTGTTCTCAAGCAGCTAGGCCGGATGGTTCAGAATGAATTACTAACAGAGGAGCAAGCGGGAATTATCGACACCAATTTGATTTGTCAATTTTTTAAAACAGAATTGGGGCAAAAATATTTTTCGGCTAAGACTATTTATAGAGAAATTCCGTTTACACTTACACTGCCAGCAAATGAAGTTTATTCAGATTGGAAGGACGAGAATGAATCTGTTTTTGTTCAAGGGATTATTGACTGCATTCTTGAAGATGAGAATGGACTAATCCTAATCGACTATAAATCTGATGGAATTAATGACAGATATAAGGGCGGGTTTATCCAGGCAAGACCAATTCTTGAAAATAGATACAGACTGCAAATTGATATTTATTCAAAAGCTATCGAACAAATTTGGAGAAGAAAGATTTCGCAAAGATATTTATTTTTCTTCGACGGGGCTCATATATTGAAACTTGAATAATACAAAAAATGACATAGACCAATGTATTGGTTTATGTCATTTTTAATTATTGCCCGCTATAGGCTGATCAATTAAATTAGTATCAAGAACATTGGTTCCATTTAAACCGTTATTTGTTACAATTAATCCACCAGTATTAAATGCCCCTGAACCTGCTGCAGTTTTAGAGGCGCTTTTTGGAGATATATAAACAGTATCTCCGAATTGAACAATTCCCCCGCCTACGTTTACAATTTGTACTGGACCAATAATTGCTGGCATAAAAAACATCCTTTTGGGTTTTTACTCCATTAATATGATTCTACTGGTAACCTATTCGTTTATCGTTGTCCCTGTTCGTTTATTTTTCACTCTGCCTCTCCTTATCCTCCTCCGAACTAGGAATAGGAAGGAGCTGTCTAATATGCTTAACTCTTGCCTCCATGGATATATGATTACTGTTTCCAACGTGAAGAAGAGAAGAAGAAGATACGCCGATAATATCGATTGTGTTAACTTTAATTTTAGGACTTTGATTGTGAGTATAGAAAGTAACAGCTTCAGTAATTGGTTGGAAAGGAATAGGCTCAGAAAATACCCGATAGGGGGAGAGAGCTCCTTCATCCCCATAAAAAATTTCTGCTTCCCTTTGAACTGCTAAAGCTCGTGACAATCCATTCACAATGCAAGAATCCCCCAATTGAAAAATAGAGGCAAAAGAAAAAATCTCAACGTTTATTCTGTCCACACAAGAAGTCCGTTCAAACATAATTATCTCCCTTCCGGTGCTAAAGGAACAAACGGTCCAATGATTAACGATTCTGCAGGGGTATCGAATGTAGACGCAAGCTGGATTGTTTCAGTATCGCCTACGAAGACTAATGAGGAACTCGCTACCCCAATAATGCGGATACTTCCTACACAGAGTTCCCTATTATAGACTTCAAAGTTCATTCTTTCCCATTCCTTTCACATGTTCTGGCAAATTGTTTAAAAATAAATGTACGCCATTTTGGATTTCCTGCTTTAAGGTTTCAATGATGAACTCCTCAAAATTGGCATGTTCTGAAGAAGTGTTCCTAGTTTTATGGGTGTTTAGATGGTATTCAATTCTATTGGGAAGCTGTTTGATGATATCTTGTTTAATAAAGGATAAATACGATTCATTCGGCTGCAGGCCTAATTCCTTCTCAGTATTTTCTACTAAGAGTGGTAAATCTGTTTCTAAATATCTATAAATTGCTTCTTCAATTTTCATTGATCGTTGCATTTGAGCTTTTGGGGCGATGGGAGTGGTTAATGATTGATTTTGTACCGCAAAGTCTTCGACTTCGGATAAATCGGATGGATTTAGGCCAATGTTTAAGGTTCCTTCAAGAGTTTCGACTTTCAATTGATCAAATTTATATTCGATTTTATCGACGTGTATAGCCTTCCTTTCATTTAATTGCTTCATTTCTTCTTTCATTCTTTTTAGAGAAGACTCTAGCGCCGCAATTCTTTGTTCTTGAGCTTGAAGAGTCATTTGTAGCCATTGAAGGTATTGGTGAAAATCCTGATACATTCAATCACCTCACAATTTTCCTGTCGTTCGTACCGGCGCCTGTAAAGGGACGGCAGGGGCACTCATGGAGGTTGATGGAAGCTGCCCAACTTTCTTTGCAGTAGGTGCAGGCCCTGTAAATCCTCCAGTATTGTAAAGATGTGCCGCCGGTTTTATGATTCCAGCGCTGCCAATTTGAAAGACAGAGGAATTGGATATTCCATTAATTCTAATAAAATGAATCTGAATGGACTGCTGGATATAAAAATTCATTGTAAACCACCCATTCATTAAGCGTTAAGAGCGATTCCTTGATCGATGACATCAGAGTCAGCTGTGTTGGTTGAGCTAATATTATTATGAAGAAGTAAGCTTTCTCCGGTATTGAAGGACCCTGCTCCGGAAAAGGTTTTGGCAGTGGAGAGGGGCATAATCTTATAAACGTCGCCAATATGGAAAACAGAGCTGCTTCCAAGTGTTATGACCTGTGCAACTCCAACAATTGCTGGCATGTTCAACACCCTTTTTTTATTAATATCTTTACATTCTATGATTGGGCGAGTGTAATGTGATTCATTAGCCCAAATAAAGTTTTTTATTGAAAAACATTAAAATGAGTCAAAACGACTATTGTTTAAGGTTATAAATGATAGATTAGTAGGATATTCTGTGAGGTAAAATCATACTATGATAATAGTGAGAACAGTCGATAACAAATTTACTGATTCTCGATAAAGGCAAAACTGATGAAAATCAGTGACGCAAAGCTAAAGGGGCTAAAGTGCATTAGCACAATGCCAGCCAGTTACCGAAAGAGGAGGGTCGACTGAATGGGTCTATTAAAGCGCATTCAAGAAAAAAATAATCAAACAGGCGGAGGATTGAAAAAAGTATCATCTTCCGGTGGAAGTTTATCATCTACACCGAAACTTAAGATGATAACTCCTTTCCATGTATTTGGGCCGATTAAATCACTTCTTTTGGATAGTGATGTTACAGAAGTTTTGGTGAATGGACCAAACGAAGTGTACTGTAAACGGAATGGTAAAATATTATTAACATCCACTCAATTCCGAAATAACGAGCATTTAATAAGTGTAATAAAAAAAATTGGCACCACTTTTGGAAGAAAAATTGACGAAAATTCACCGATGATTGATATCACGCTGCCAGATGAAGGGCAGGTTAGAGCCATGATTCCACCACTTGTTTCATACGGCCCAATGATAACAATCACCAAAAATTCAAAAAAATTTTCTGACATGAATTAGTAACAATATCATATTAATTATCTATTTTAGAACATACTTTTTTCGATTTTTGGAACTCCCTATGGTATGATAGTTTCCGAATAAACGAAATAAACATACATAAGGAGGCAATTCGATGATTCACGCTCATATTACTTCGTGGGTTTTAGCGCTAATATTATTTTTTGTGGCTCTTTCCTTACATAAAGGAGGAAAAGCAAAAGGTGCTAAAATTGTTCAAATGATCTTAAGGGTGCTGTACTTACTCATTATAGCAACAGGAATTGGGCTTCTAGCTAAATTAAACGGGATTGGAAATATTACACCAATGTATTGGTTAAAAGCTGTCGTTGGTCTCTGGATAATTGGCTTATTTGAAATGATTCTTGGCAGAGTTGCTAACCAAAGAAGAGTTTCTGCATTTTGGATTCAGTTTGTGGTGGCATTTCTGCTAGTATTATATTTAGGCTTTGTTCAACTGCCTATGTCATTTTTGAGTCCCTGATATTTGTACAAGGAATGGCTGTCTATTTAAGACAGCCTATTTGTTTGCGCTTTTTTAAGATAACCCTAGTGACAAGTTAGTTATTTACTTTTAATATTGAAATATATAGAGAGGAGAGGGTTTTGTGCTTGTAAAGGTGTTTGCTAATCTCCGGCAAATTTGTGGTGGAGTTACTGTAGAAGTTCAGCCAGATGGCGAACGAGTAATTGATGTTCTTGAGAAAATGGTTGAAATGTTTCCTGATTTACAAAATGAAATTTTTTCAAGTGAGAAAGCGCTGCTTCCTTTTGTTCATGTGTATGTAAATGGAAGGAATATTATCCATCTAGATGATCTTCAAACTAAAGTAAATGAAACGGATCAATTTGCTCTTTTTCCGCCTGTTGCAGGAGGTTAAAATGCCACATCGGGATTTAGAGTTTCGTGGGATTAGTAAGGAACATCTCGGTATGTATTTTGAAGAGCTCGGGGCAAGACGGATAACTGACTCATTCCCGTTTATTTATTCTGCAGATAGCTGGGAAGGGCAGGTTTTATCAGAAATGGAGATTTCTTTCACAAAAATATTTAAGGTCAATTCTATCCAAATTCGCATTAGTGCTAATGATGAGAATGAGCTGGATGACCTTATTAAAAAATATCGATATAAAACCACCAGAGTAGGCGGGTGAAAAAGGCTTCTGCAATATCTCGCAGAAGCCTTTTCATTATTAAATAGTTTGTTTTATTTCAGGATCAATAATCCCTAGTTCACGAAGCTTCTCACTTGTGGCTATGCCATCTTTCCAGCCGCGAACCTGGTAATACTCTTCTAGCATGATATCCATACGGCTTACATGACCAGCGCTGTTTCCTGATGCAGGTTCTTCAGTGAATCGTTTTGGAAGAAAGTCGTCTTCGCGTTTATCGAAGCCTGCAAGATTATTATAGTAGCGCTCAAGATTGTAAATTCTTTCTCCAGCCTTCATTACATCCTCAGCTGTCATCGGGATACCAGTCATGGCACCATATTGTTCTGCGTAGTGTTCAGCACTTTCAGAGAAAGACGAGAACTTGCAAATGTTCATAGAGTCAGAAAAGGCAAGCATGTCTTGGAATATTTTTAATAATTCGCCTTTGCCTTCTGGCTTTAACCGGTCAGTTGGTTCAGGAATACCGGCAATTTCACTCGCGACAGTATAGCCGCGCAAGTGACAGGCACCACGGTTGCTGGTTGCATAGCCAAGACCGATTCCTTGAATACCTCGTGGATCATAAGCAGGAATTGACTGACCTTTAACGGACATAGATAATTCAGGGGCGCCCCAGAGAGCAGTTGCACGCGCGGGACCTTCAGCTAAAATACCGCCAAAGCCTTCACGATGGGCAATTTTTCTTGTTAATTCAATCATGGAATCAGCATCGCCCCAAATCAGTTCTTCGGATATGATGCCTTTCTCATAGGCCTCCATGGTTACAGAGAAAGCATGACCAAGTTCGATTGTATCTAGACCATACTCATTACAGCGGTCAATTAGATAGGAAATCGCTTCGGCATTGCTTAAGAGGCAGTTTGAACCAAGGGACCAGGCAGATTCGAACTCAACGCTTTCTACTCGAGTTTTATATTTTCCATCTTTTACCTCTACTTCAATTTTACAACCTACAGGGCAGGCGTGGCAGGTATTGTTTGCGACCCGCAAATGGGTGTTTACGAATTCACCGCTGTGTTTTTCTGCTTCATCCCAATGTGTGAATTGTGAGTTTTTCGTTGGAAGGGCACCGACCTCATTGATGAGATTGGTCAATACATTTGTTCCATAAACAGATAAACCGCCCTTATTTGGCGCTGTTAGTCCGCCATCAAGGATCGCTTTTACCGCTTTTTTATTAGCTTCTTTGTAATCGCTTTCTAATTTTGCTGCTGGCATGTTTCCTTTTTGAGCAGCTTTGATAACAATCGCTTTTAACTTTTTATAGCCGGCAACTGCAGCAGTGCCGCCACGGCCTGCAGCACGATCATGCTCATTAATAAAGGATGCAAATCGAACAGTATTTTCACCGGCTTGACCAATCGTCATGACGCTAAGGTCTTCCTCACCGTATTGGTCCTTCATCGCCTTAATAAAGGCTCTTGTGCTTGTTCCCCAAAGATTTGAAGCATCCCGGAGTTCAGCCTGCCCATTTTCAATGTAAAGGTAAACAGGCTTATCGCTTTTTCCAGTGAAAATAATATTATCGACACCTGCCCACTTTAATCGTGCAGCCGTCCAGCCGCCGATGTGAGAATCAGTCACAGTACCTGTAAGTGGAGATTTTGTAACCACACAAAGTCGTCCGCTCATAGAAGAACGCGATCCCGTAACAGGGCCAGTCATGATACACAGAGCGTTTTCAGCAGATAATGGTTCTACTTCGGGACCATTATCTAATACATATTTGACACCGAGTCCACGGCCGCCTATGTATTTTTTTGCATCTTCTTCATTAATCGTTCTGTAATTTACAGTGCCGTTTGTTAAATCCACAACTACTTCTTTGTTTTTAAAACCGCCTAGATTCAAATTTTTCCCCTCTTTTCTATTTTGTGATTTTATACTAATCTCTAATTATATTAGAAAAAAATCTGAGAAGTTCTTCCAATATTTATTATAACTTTTAAAAAGATAAATTAAAATTAAAATATTTAGATAATTTGTTATTAGTGAGGAGAAGATTTTCATGAACGATTTAGAACGTTATTCAAGACAGATTCTCTTTCAGCCCATTGGTGAAGAGGGTCAGCGTAAATTGCTAAATAGCAGAGTAGCCATTGTTGGCGTTGGAGCACTTGGAACCGTGATTGCCAACCAGCTTACTCGCTCTGGGGTTGGCTATATCAAGTTAATAGATAGGGATTTAGTTGAACTATCAAATTTACAGAGGCAGATTCTTTTTGAGGAAAAGGATGCAAGATTACATTTACCCAAAGTGATTGCGGCAAAGAGCAAGCTAAATGCGATTAATTCCAGTGTAACAATTGAACCGGTGATTGCCGATGTGAACCTCGAAAACGCGGAGGATCTTTTAAAGGATGTCCATGTGATTGTTGATGGAACGGATAATTTTATGACGCGTTTTTTAATTAATGATGCAGCTGTTAAACACAGTATCCCTTGGGTTCATGGTGCAGCGGTCAGTTCAAGGGGGATGTTTGCAGCAATTATTCCGGGGAAAACACCTTGCTATCGCTGCCTGTTCCCACATGTTCCAACTGGAACGGGAGAAACCTGTGATACGATCGGGGTTCTTTCACCGCTTACAAGTATTATCGGTTCTTTTCAGGCAATGGAATCGATAAAAATAATCGTTGAGGCAGAGACGAGCCCGAACCTGGAACAATTGGATGTATGGTCAAATGAGTTTTTGCAAATGGATATAACAAAAGGGAGAAATCCAGATTGTCCGGCCTGTGGTAAACGGGAGTTTGAGTTTTTAGATCGGTCCTCTAGGCAGCAAATAGTCTATACAACTCTTTGCGGTCGAAATACAGTGCAAATATACTTTCGCGATAAAAGAGAAATTGATTTTAAAAAATTAGGAGCAAGTTTAAAGAAAAGCGGCAAAGTGCTTGCCAATGACTTTCTGCTCCGATTTTCCCCTGACGACCAAATTTCCATGGTTATTTTCAAGGATGGGCGTGTATTAGTCCATGGAACAAATGATAGTGTAAAAGCAAAATTACTTTATGCCAGATTTATTGGAAACTAAAAAAGGCTGGGATTATCCCTGCCTTTTCGTTTCATGAAATCATTTTCTCGATAATAAGTCTTTTTCCGGTATTTAAAGTGAATTCGAAGCGGTCGTTGACCTTTTCGTAGTAGAAAAAGTGATGCTGAACATTGCAAATTTGCTCCTGATTATCAAAAACCATAAAATTTACGCCATCTTTCCGGTGTTCATCCGATAAAAATGAGAGATGATTGTAGCAATAAATACAATCGTAAATGGAAAAGTTTAGTGAGTTTAATGTGGTAACAAATTGGAAGAAGGCGTCATCATTAACCCCTTCTAAAAGCCTTTCGAGGGAGTAGACTAAATGCTTCCGGATTCTCACCAAGTCATGGTCCCGAAGCATGGTCGCTTCTTTTCCGATTCGAATTTTCCCAGACTCATACAAAATCCCTTTTTTCCATCGATTCATCCGGAAAACTTCAATTTCCTGCTGTAGATAATCCTCCAGCATAGCTGCTTCTTCCGTCTCCTCATCAAAAAATATCCACTGATCATTAATTTGTTCGACTGTTCCCTCGGTATAGGCTCTTTGTTGAATATCGTATAGATTCATTCGTTGTTGTCGATTCATTATTAACCTCCGTACCAGATGCTTTCATCATCCTTTTTAGACATCTTCCTGAAATTTTATAACAAGGTAATTTTATTTTAATTTGCTGTGTTAAAGGCCATTGTTGATTATTACCACTGTTGATTGGAGCGGAAGGCACGAAGACTCCT
>NZ_JBALPP010000048.1:82879-95874 GCF_036965425.1 Neobacillus drentensis
GCGAAGTGCCTGGAGCGCAAATCAACAACCAAGTTTAACAGAGCCTTTTAATTAAGTATTAATATATAAACCCTTTTGGTATACCAAAATTTGCGATTCTGATAATGGACAAATAACCAAAAATAATGGGCTGAATACAATAAACCATAAATTGGATGTACAGTCAGTTCGATTTACTGAAAGGAGATACGTACATGTGTGGAATCACTGGATGGATTAATTATGATATGGACGTAAGAAACGAATCAAATATAATTGAAAAAATGACCAAAACCCTGGCAAAGAGAGGCCCTGATGAAACGAACATCTGGACTGAGACACATGTAGGCTTTGGGCACAAGCGTCTTATTGTTGTCGACCCTGAAGGGGGCAGGCAGCCCATGTCCAAACAAAAGGAAAACGCAAAATTCACCATTTGCTATAATGGGGAATTATATAACACTGAAGATATCCGCAAAATTCTCCTTACTAAAGGATATTCCTTTAAAGGTCATTCTGATACAGAAGTTCTGTTAACTGCCTATATAGAATGGGCGGAAGAATGCGTAAATTACTTAAATGGGATCTATGCCTTTGCAATCTGGGATAGCAACAACGAAAAACTCTTTATTGGACGAGACAGACTAGGGGTAAAACCGCTATTTTTCGCGGAACATCATAAAGGGCTTTTATTTGCATCGGAAATGAAGGCAATCCTAGTACACCCGGAAATGAAAACCGAAGTAACCCAAGAAGGTCTGGCTGAGATATTTGGAGCAGGTCCATCAAGATCACCTGGGTCAGGTGTGTTTAAAGGAGTTCAGGAGCTTAGGCCTGCACATGCATTAACTTTTTCTAAAGAGGGATTAAAGATTTGGCGCTATTGGAATGTAAAAAGCGAAAAACATCAGGATAGTATAGAGGAAACGGCTGAAAAGGTCCGTTTTTTAGTAAGTGATGCAGTGACCAGGCAGCTAGTTTCCGATGTACCGTTATGTACCTTTTTATCAGGTGGTCTGGATTCAAGTATTATCACTGCCATTGCTGCAAAAGGCTTCGCAGATCAAAATAAAGGGAAACTTCATACTTATTCGATTGACTATGAAGGAAATGACCAATATTTTTCATCGAATGAGTTTCAGCCAGATGCGGACGGCAAATATATTAAAATGATGACAGACAATTTTCACACCAAGCACCGTAACAAGGTCATTTCTCAGCAGCAATTAGTTAGTGATTTAATCGAAGCGGTTCATGTAAGAGACTTACCAGGGATGGCAGATATTGATTCCTCACTGCTTTGGTTTTGTAAGGAAATAAAAAAGGATTTTGTTGTAAGTCTATCCGGGGAATGTGCTGATGAAATTTTTGGAGGGTACCCATGGTTCCATCGCAAACAGGACTTGGAGCGTCCAGGATTCCCGTGGATGCGGTCAGTGTCAGAGCGGGAAAATTTATTAAAGCCTCATTGGAAAGAAAAATTACAATTACAGGATTATTGCTTGGAACAATATCAAAAGGCAATTGCGGAAACTCCAAAATTAGAAGGAGAAAGCTTAGAAGAAGCCAAACGCCGTGAATTATTCTATATAAATATGACCTGGTTTATGACCACCCTGCTCGACCGGAAAGACCGAATGAGTATGGGCGCAAGTCTTGAAGTCAGAGTCCCATTTGCAGACCACCGGGTGGTCGAATATGTTTGGAATATCCCGTGGGAGATGAAGATGTATCGTGGAAGAGAAAAAGGACTGTTACGGAAGGCATTTGAAGGAATCCTTCCAGAGGAAGTTCTTTACCGGAAAAAAAGTCCTTATCCCAAAACACATAATCCACAGTATACAATGGCGGTCCAGAAAATCTTAAAAAATGTTCTTCAGGATAAATCCTCAGCCTTACATGAATTCTTTAATAAAGAGAAACTTGAGGCAATTGTTGATTCAGGAGGGAAATCCTTTCAAGAGCCATGGTTTGGCCAGTTGATGACAGGACCGCAATTATTGGCTTATCTTGTACAGCTTCACACATGGTTTAAAGATTATAATATCAACATAGTAAATTAGAAGAATAAATTGTTAGTTTAAATTTGGAATAAGGCAATGGTTGGATTAAAATAAGTGTAGGGTGGGGGCCCAATCCCCCGCTTTTTTTATGAGGAGGATATTATAATGAAACGGATTACACTCATTTTAATTGCAATATTGTTAATTTCATCCATTCCAGTTAGCGCTAAGGTACAAAAAGAAAAACGTTTATGGCAGGATGAAACGGTATATTCAATCATGGTCGACCGCTTTAATGATGGTGACACAAGCAATGATATAGATACAAATACAAAAGATCCGTTAACTTTTAATGGCGGTGATATTCAAGGGATAATTGATAAATTGGATTACATACAGGATATGGGTTTTACCGCCATTCGTCTAACCCCCATTTTTGCCAATGCCAAGAATGGATACCATGGCTATTGGGTAAATGATTTTTATAAAGTGGACGAGCATTTTGGAACGCTCGAAACCTTTCAAAAGCTTGTAAAAGAAGCACATCAAAGAAAAATCAAAGTGATTCTTGATTTTGTTACAAACAATGTAGCAGCTACTAATCCGTTGGTGAAGGATCCCAGCAAAAGCAATTGGTTTCATCCAAAACAGGAGATAGCCGATTGGAATAATCGGGAGCAAATTGAAAACGGATGGGTAAATGGGTTGCCCGACCTAAATCAAGATAATCCGGAAGTAAAAAAATATTTAATTGACGCAGCTAAATGGTGGATGAAAAAGACAGAAGTGGATGGTTTTGGTCTGCCTGAAGTAAATCATGTTCCATTAAGTTTTTGGAAGGACTTTTCGAAAGAGGTTAAAAAAGATAAAAAGGACTTCTTCCTACAAGGAATTCCGGCAGAAAGTACTTCACTTGATTTAAATAAATTTCAAAGTGCTGGTATCGATAGCTTGTTTGATTATAATCAAAGTGAGTCTTTACGGAAATCCTTTGCGAATACCAATCAATCCTTACATTCAGTCTCATCTAATACTGAAAACAGTCAATCAGCTTTTCAAAATGGAACATTTTTTGATAATGAATACACAGTCAGATTTACGAGTGACATTGTGGACCAGAGGCAGTTCCCTGGCTCACGCTGGAAAACAGCTTTGACCTATCTCTATACGACTCCAGGAATTCCGAATGTGTATTATGGAACTGAAATTGCATTAAATGGAGGAGAAATTCCGGACAATCGCAGGCAAATGAGTTTTAGAGCGGAAAAGGAGCTAATCGACTATATTACAAAGCTGGGTGAATTAAGAAATACTCTGCCATCATTAACAAGAGGAACTATGGAGATGCTCTATAACCAGGATGGGATGACTGTTTATATGCGTGTCTACCAAGGTGAAACCTCTATTATTGCAATCAATAATACACGAAAATCCCAAAAGGTTACGCTGACAAAAAATCAGCTTGAAGGTGGGAAAGAGCTGCGCGGCTTACTTGGAGGAGACCTTGTTCGAAGCCATAATAATCAATATAATCTAATTATCGATCGCGATGAATCAGAAATATATGTCTTGACAAAGAAAAGCGGACTCAATATTCCACATATAGCATCGTTAATTGTCGTTTATTTATTGGTGTTCTTATTTCTTATTTTAATTCTTAAGAGAAGAAAAAGAAGAACGAATTAAAAACGCATCGGGGGCTGTTCTCCCGATGCGTTTTTTCTTACCCATTTACAATGGTTCCACCGTTCACGTGTATCATTTGACCGCTTACATAGGAAGAGTCGTCTGATGCCAGGAAAACATAGCTGGGTGCAAGTTCGCAAGGCTGCCCTGGTCTTCCCATAGTCGTCGTCGAACCAAAGGTTGCAACCTGATCGGCAGGAAATGTGGAGGGGATAAGCGGCGTCCAGATTGGTCCGGGTGCAACCCCGTTTACACGGATTCCTTGAGGTGCAAGCGATTTTGCCAGTGAGCGCGTAAAGGTAACAATGGCACCTTTAGTAGCAGAGTAATCGAGTAATTGTTCATTCCCCTCGTAGGCAGTGATGGAAGCGGTATTGATAATCGATGCCCCATTCTTTAAATAAGGCAAAGTCATTTTTGTCATGTAAAAGTAAGAAAAAATATTGGTCCGGAACGTATTTTCTAATTGTGCAGAAGTAATATTTAGCAAGCTTTTTTGCGGATGCTGCTCAGCTGCATTATTAACGAGAATGTCCAGCTTACCAAATTCAGAAATAATTTTATGAACGATATCCTTACAATAATCCTCATTTCCGATATCACCTGCATATAGGAGGCAGCGTCGACCCTCTGCTTCAATTAACTTCTTTGTTTCCTCAGCATCTCCATGCTCTTCTAAGTAAACAATTGCTATATCAGCGCCTTCTTTGGCAAAATATATGGCTACTGATTTCCCAATGCCGCTGTCACCGCCGGTAATTATCGCTGATTTTCCTGCTAGCTTCCCGCCTGGCTTATAGTTGGGGTCAATCGATACAGGCAGTGGATTCATTTCGCTTTCAATACCCGGCTGATGATTTTGATGCTGAGGCGGGAAGATGAATTTTTGCTGATTTTGCTGGTTGCTCATGAGTAAATACCTCCAAGTGATCATTTCACCTGTTAGTTTTCGTGTAAATCTAATGTTGAATACAATAAAAAAAGGCGTCAGGATAAAAATCCTTTCGCCATGATTTTAACGGTAATTAATAAATTGAACATCTACAGTAAGATCGGCTTCGCGAACCAAGGAAATTATTTTTTGCAAATCGTCACGGCTTTTGCCGCTAACCCGCACTTGGTCATCTTGAACCTGACTTTTTACCTTAACCCCGCTGTTTTTAATAATGGTATTAATCTTTTTCGCATTTTCCTTGTCAATGCCTTGAACTAGCTTGGCTCTTTGACGAACTGTACCGCCTGAGGCTTTTTCGATTTTCCCATAATCCAGGTTTCTTACTGGAACACCTCTTTTGATTAATTTTCCTAGTAAAACATCTTTCAACTGGTCCATTTTATACTCATCATCGGAAACAAGGACAAGTTCTTCTTTGTCGAGCGAAACTTCACTCTTGCTGCCTTTAAAATCGTAGCGGGTGCTAATTTCCTTCATCGTTTGCGTAATGGCATTGGTAACTTCGGAAAAATCAACTTTGGATACAATATCAAATGAGCTGTCTTTAGACATAACAATACCTCCATTTTTTTAACCTATATGCACAAATATTTCCCTGCTAAAGTTTCCCTTTATGGGTA
The DNA here is from genome assembly GCF_036965425.1 of Neobacillus drentensis. Classification (GTDB taxonomy): domain Bacteria; phylum Bacillota; class Bacilli; order Bacillales; family Cytobacillaceae; genus Neobacillus; species Neobacillus drentensis_F. Next base: position 88,123 of record NZ_JBALPP010000048.1, read on the forward strand.
CATTATAGTAAAATATAGCAGGCTATTACAACTTAAATAAAGCTCCAAAAAGAAAAGGGGAGTAATATATGTCTTTATATGAACTAATTGGTCAAACAACAACATTATCCGTAGCTAGACAAGCTGCATTTGGTTATTTTTTAACTGATGGAACTGAAGATGTGTTATTACATAATAATGAAGCGCATCAAGAATTAAATGAAGGGGACCAAGTTGAGGTTTTTCTTTACGTTGACGCAGCAGGTCGAATAACTGCTTCAACAAACATTCCGGAAATCGCTGTTGGAAAATATGCATGGGTCAAGGTAACAGATGTTACCCCTGATCTTGGCGTCTTCCTTAACATTGGTCTGCAAAAGGATATCCTGTTGGGAAGAGATGATCTCCCGACATATAGATCTGTATGGCCAAAGGAAGGAGATTTAGTCTATATCACCTTAAGAGTTACACGAAATTACCTTTTGTATGCAAAGCTTGCAAGTGATCAGGTTATACAATCTATTTCAGCAAAAGCAACGAGAAAAGATTTTAACAAAAATATTCAGGGGCACATTTACCGGACAGCGAAAGTTGGAAGCTGGGTTTACACTTTGGAAGGCTTCAAAGGATTTATTCATGAGTCGCAGCGAAAGCAGGAGCCGCGTTTAGGTGAAAAAGTAGAAGGGCGAATCATCGATATTAAGGAAGACGGAACGATTAACGTTTCCTTGCTTGCCAGAAAAGAAGAATCGCAGGACTTAGATGCGGAAAGGATTTATGAATACTTGATGAGCAGAAATGGTGCGATGCCATACAACGATAAAAGTATGCCGGAAGATATACAAGAACGTTTTCAATTAAGCAAGGGTGCATTCAAACGGGCACTGGGAAAGTTAATGAAAGATGGCAGGGTATATCAGGAAGGCAGCTGGACATACGTCAAGAAAGAATAATAAGTCGATTACATATCTTTTTCAAATTAACAGAAACTACAAGTGAAGTAATTTGAAAGGGGTAAGAAAAAGATGCCGCATACATCAGATAATGATAAAAAAGCAAAAGATAATAATGCACTTCGCCATGAAAAAAATATGATGCGCGAAAAAAATCGTCAGGCAGGGAAAAATCAATACTCGAAAACGACAGATCACAAATAAAAAACAGAGCGAATCTGCTCTGTTTTTTTATGGATGTTCGTTTAAAAAGAATATGGCGATGGTACCTGCACCTGTATGAGCGCCAATGGCTGATCCAATTGAAGAAATGTAAACTGCTTTTGGATGGAACGCTTCCTCTATCATTGATTTTATTTCTAAGGCAGTTTCCTCATTATCAGCATGACTGATCCCGATAATTTGTTCCTGCATATTTGAACCGCGATCTTCCATAAGCTCAATTAAACGTCGAAATACTTTTTTCTTTCCCCGTAATTTTTCAATCGGAACAAGTTTTCCATCTTCTACATTTAGTATAGGCTTGATATTCAGCAATCCGCCGAGAAAGGCAGATGCTTTAGAGACTCGTCCGCCTTTTGCCAAATAGTCCAAATCTTCAACCGTAAAGAGATGCTCCATATGCTGACTTCTAAACTGAACTTCTTTTAAAATGTTTTCCTTTGCTGCATTTTCAGCAGCTAGTCTTGTTGCTTCCTTGACAATTAATCCTTGTCCAAGCGAGGCACACTTCGTATCGACTATCGTTAAATTAAAATTTGGATATTTTTCCTTCACTTGGTCAAGAATCATAACAGCAGTGGAATATGTTCCTGACAATTCGGAAGAAAAGGCTATGTAAATTCCATCTTCATTATTTTCGGCCATTTGTGTGAAAATCTCCTCAAACGTTAGGGGAGAAGCTTGTGAGGTTTTGGGAACTGATCCTCCTCGAATGGCATCATAAACTGTTTTGGGGTCAATTGTTTTTACATCTTCAAATTCTTCATCATTAATGTGGACCTTCAAGGGAATTAATGTGACATTATTATCTTCGTAGAAACTTAGTGGTAAATCGCATGCGCTGTCAGCCAGTATTTTCACCTGCATGAAGCTCACCTGCTTTCAAGCTATTATATTTAGTTTCAGTTTATAGGTTTCACCTTAAAAATACAATTATCAAATTGTCATGTATAAAAAATAAAGGAGGGCGTTTTCTTGCTTTGGCTCCAAACTCAAAAAATCATCATTGTCGTTGCAGGGGCATTCCTAAATGCATTAGGAATGAATTTATTTCTTATCCCTGCAAATATATACTCCAGTGGGGTGGCTGGTATTGCTCAATTACTTTCAAAGGTATTAAGTGACCATACACCTATTCACGTTTCAATGGGATTTTTACTATTGTTACTGAATATTCCAGTTGCCATTCTTGGATGGATGAAAGTGGGTAGGTCATTTACTGTTTATAGCTTTCTTAGTGTTGCGCTTTCATCTTTATTTTTAGAGATAATACCAGTTAAACAAGTATCGCACGATATATTGTTAAATGCTGTTTTTGGCGGTGTCATTGTAGCGGCAGGGGTTGGTATAACATTAAAATGGGGAGCTTCCACCGGAGGCCTAGATATCATTGCAATGGTATTATCAAGATTAAAGGACAAGCCAATTGGTCCGTATATGTTTGTGTTAAATAGTATTATCATTGTCACGGCGGGATTCCTTTATGGTGCCGAAAAAGCCCTTTATACCCTTGTCTTCTTATACACCTCAACAAGGGTAGTGGACGCTATCCATACCCGACATGCAAAGCTTACGGCTTTTATCATTACAAAAAAAGCAGAAGAGATGAAAAAAGCGATTCATGCCAAACTTGTAAGGGGTATTACCATGATTCAGGGTAAAGGAGCCTTTACGAATGAAACTCGTGAAATCATGATGATCGTTATTACCCGCTATGAGCTGTTTGATTTAGAGAGAATTATAAAAGAAGTTGATCCCAATGCTTTCACAAATATCATTCAGACAACTGGAGTATATGGATTTTTTAGAAGAGAATAAAGGAAAAAGGAGACCAACATGCGAACTCTTTTATGTGTAGTCCTGCTTTTCTTTTCAATAGCAATGAATACCAATGCGAACGGGGTGAATGATTTCAATTATTCGTTTTATCTCATACCAGTAGCAGATCCTGAAAAGGTGATATTTGAAATAGTCATCAAAAACGAAGGAGACTTGCCGCTCCATTTTGAATTTCCTACCTCGCAAATGATTGAAATAACCATTACCGACCAAGAAGGGGCGGAAGTGTATGTTTATTCAAAAGGAAGATATTTCCTTCAAGCGTTTCAAACTATTGTTGTAGAGCCGCATCAATCGGTAAAAAGGTATGAGAAATGGAATTATCAATTCAAGGGTAAAAGGGTACCTTCAGGTGTTTATACGGTTAATGCCTCGCTCAAGCCAATAAGTCTAAATGATGAACCCATTAAAAATCGGGCAAAGCTATACCATAGTCAAAAGCTAAAGGTTCCTGAAGAAAACCCTGCATTTAGGTTTGTAAAGGTGTCAGGCACCAAAGGGGACTATGTTGTTACAGGAGAAGTTAGACCAACAAACAGAAGGCTATTTTATTCGGTAGAGGATGGCCATAGGGAGTATATAAAGGAAAAAGAGGTTGTTTTAGACGGGAAGGAAGAGTGGGAGAAGTTTAAGCTTCCCATTCAACTTCCAATAGATAAACATCCGGCTTCTGGTTCTTTGATGTTGAATCTTTATGAGCGAGATAAAAATGGAAATAATATTAGCCTATACCCAATAGTTTTAGAAGTTATACAATAAGAAAAGCGGAAGTTCCGAATGGAAGCTTCCGCTTTTCTTATTTTAATTTAAGTAATCTGTTCAAGCTCTTGTTGCATTTGTTGGAGCTGTGCTTGCTCTGCTCTAGTCGAATTAGCAAATGCTGAACTCAAGGCATTCTTTGCTTTGGCGACAGCAGAGTCAACATCAGCAGGGCTGGCAGACTTCGCCATTTCAACAAATCTTCGTGCTTCTTGGAACAATTGGTTTCCCATTTTATATTCCTCCAAGCGAGGATTCGTGCACATTGGCCATTTTCTGAGCTTCCGCTTCAGCGTAGGTCATGTGATAAGGAATACGTTCGGCATGCTTGCTGACGGTATCCTTTCCTTGCTGGACAAAGCGTTTTGATTTGTTTCGTTTACCCATTCGAATCCCTCCAATATGCTCATAGCTCAAATTGAAACAGCATTGCTGCTTCATAAAATAGTATGCACCAATCAAGATTCGTTCATTTAGGTAAACAATGGTGAATTACGATCAAACTTTTAAATTTAACAAATTTGCCAAATATTGTGCAACGCCATCTTCTTCATTTGTAAGTGTAACATCATTGGCAATATTCTTTACTTTATCAATTGCATTACCCATCGCAATCCCGTGACCAGCGTATTCAAGCATTTCAAGGTCATTATCTTCATCACCAAAAGCAATAATTCGTTCTGAAGGTATATCAAAGTAATCGGCTGCCTTTTTCAAACCAACAGCTTTATTTAAGCCTACCTTAATGATTTCAATAACGTGCCATGGTGCTGCCCAGCTTCGATGATCAACAACTTCAGCATGTACTGCTGATAAATGGTCACGTATCGTTTTTAATTGATCTTCTTCAGTATGAATCAGCAAACTAGTAGGGGAATCCTGTAAATAATTAGCTAAATCTCCTGTTGTGATTTTAGGATTTCCAAAGTTAAAAATATCGATTAGCTTTTCATCATGGTAATGGAAGTATACATCATCTATTACTTCAGCGATTATATTATGAAAATGAAAGCTTCTGCAGGCTTCAACAATTTCCTTCGCCACTTTGACATCCAACGGTTCATGGTAAAAGCCCCATTTTGGATTTCGTGGATGATGCATAAATGCGCCATTAAAATTTACTATGGGTGTATCTAGCTCGAGCTCCCGATAATACATTTCGCTGGAACGATACGGTCTGCCTGTAGCGATCATCACGATATGACCTTCATCTCTCGCCTTTTTTAGAGTATCCTTTGTTTTTTCAGATATTGTTTTATCATCCTTTAATAATGTCCCATCCAAATCTAATGCGATTAAATGTTTTTCTGCCATATGGACTCCTTTTATTTAGGAAATATTTTATTTCCATGATACACTACGGCTATGGAAATTTTTATTTCTATAGTTTCTATGTTAACAATTTTATATCTAAAGTGTAAAAAAATTCACATTAAAAGGGTTAAAAAAACTTTATACTTAGTAAGAAAGATGAAAAGCAAAGGAAATGTGGTTTAAAATTAGCTTTTGTTATAATAAATACAAAAATAAATAGGAGTGAAGAAAATATGAATGAAGATTTAAAAGAAAATATAATGGGAGCTTTGGAATTAGTAATAGACCCTGAGTTAGGTGTGGATATTGTTAATTTAGGATTAGTTTATAATCTTGAAATGGATGAAGAAGGGAAACTAACCGTTACAATGACTCTTACTACTATGGGCTGCCCGCTTGCAGGCACCATCGTTGACCAAGTGAAACGAGCATTAACGGATATCCCTGAAATTAAAGATGTTGACGTTAATATTGTCTGGAATCCGCCATGGAACAAAGAGATGATGTCACGTTATGCAAAAATTGCTCTTGGAATAAGATAAATTATCTTAAAAAACAGCAGAGAGAGTTCTGCTGTTTTTTTTGCACTTTCACAAAAAAGACATACATAATGGCCAGGTTGTGAGATAGTTCACTTTTTTGCCCTATAAACACCTTTATAATACAAAGTAATACAGGCTATTTGATTTGAAATAGTTGTTATTAGGAGGCGTTTCATATGGCTTATAGCCGAGATTTTAATAAAGATCCTTTTATTGTTATTTGGGAGCTTACACGTGCCTGTCAATTAAAATGCCTTCATTGCCGCGCAGAAGCACAGTACAGACGTGACCCGCGTGAATTATCGTTTGAAGAAGGCAAAAACCTTATTGATCAAATATATAAAATGAATAATCCAATGCTTGTATTTACTGGCGGGGACCCTTTGATGCGAGAAGACGTCTTTGATATTGCTAAATACGCTGTAGGAAAAGGAGTTCGTGTTTCCATGACTCCAAGTGCTACACCGAATGTGACAAAAGAAGCAATTGAAAAGGCAAAAGAGGTTGGTCTTTCGCGCTGGGCTTTCAGTATTGATGGACCGACTGCAGAAGTCCATGACCATTTCCGCGGAACTGCAGGATCGTTTGATTTAACAATGGAAAGAATAAAATACTTACACGAGCTTGAAATCCCGATTCAGATTAATACGGTAATTTCTAGGTACAATATTAACTACCTTGATGAAATGGCCAAAATGGTGGAGGATTTAGGCTGCGTATTATGGAGTGTCTTTTTCCTAGTTCCGACGGGAAGAGGACAGGAATCCGATATGATTTCACCTGTAGAACATGAAAAAGTATTTAGATGGCTATATGATCTAAGCAAACGAGTTTCCTTTGATATTAAAACAACTGCTGCCCAGCATTATCGCCGCGTTGTTATTCAGCAAAAAATGCGTGAAGCAAAGGAACAGACAGCAAAAATTAATTATTTAAGTGCTTTAACGGAACAGGGATTAACAGGTTCGATTGATGGACTCGGACGAGCACCAAAGGGAGTAAATGATGGTAACGGTTTTGTGTTCATTTCTCATATTGGAGATGTATATCCTAGTGGTCTTCTTCCGGTAAAAGCAGGAAATGTTCGTAAGCAGCCTTTAGCGGAAATTTACCGAGAATCACCTATTTTCAAATCCTTAAGAAATCCCGATGAGTTTAAGGGGAAATGTGGGGTTTGCGAATTTCGGCATGTTTGCGGTGGCTCAAGATCAAGAGCCTTTGCCATGACAGGCGATTACCTTGAAAGTGAACCATTCTGTGTTTACATTCCACAAGCATTAAGGGAAAAACTGGAACAATAAAGTCCAATAAAAAGGGATGGGAGAAATCTCCCATCCTACTCGATATTGCAATAAACAGTTGAACAGTTTTCGCAGCCAATTTCATCCTTTAAATATTGTAAATCAAAGATAGTTATTTTTCCTTTTTTTACAGAAATGATATTTTCTTTCTTTAAATCACTAAGAATTCGGTTTGTGCTTTCACGGGAAGTGCCGCAGAAATTGGCAAGTTCTTGATTAGTTAAAGGCAAGTCAATTAAAATTCCATTGCCTTTTTCAACTCCATAGCTATTAGTCATTCGAATTAATGTTGAAAAAAGTGCTCCGCGTTTACCATTAAGGACAAGGTCGCGAAATTTTGTCTGTGTTTTTCGAAAATGGTCACTCATCCATTTCATAAATTCAAAGGCGAGCTTACTGTTTTGGAAAATTTCACTTTCGATTACATCCTTTTTAATTGCGGCAATTTCCCCTTCTTCAAGAACCTTAGCACTCAATAAATACTTTGGACTATCGGTAAAAAGAGTCAATTCACCACAAATATCATTTTCTCCGCAAATTCTTAAAGATAGCTCACGTCCGTCAGAAGTTATTTTACTGATTTGAATCTTTCCAGAAATAATTACGTAAAGTTCTTCCGCCACCATACCTTCTTGAAATAAAAAACTATCCCTCTCACTCTTGAATCTCCGGTCTGCAAGTTTAAGTAATTCCTTTATTTCTATAGAATGGGTTGGTTTCATTTGTGCTAACATAGGATTTCACCTTCTATCATATTTTTTATATAAATGTCAATTTTGGATTCGTTAGTAACATTTTATCTCAAGATTAGCCAAAAAAATGAAGTAAACAATGACAATATAG
>NZ_JBALPP010000049.1:0-2407 GCF_036965425.1 Neobacillus drentensis
AGAATTATTTGAATATTTTTATATTAAAAAAATATCTTTTCAAAATAATATTCATGTGTTATTATTCGTTCTGTTGAATAAAAATTCAAGTTGTTATAAAAAAATACCTTTTAAATATAGGAGGAGACATCATGAAAAAGACAATCTTATCATTAACTCTTATCTTAACTTTAGTTGTTTTAGCTGCATGCGGCCAAACTAATAAGGACGGAGCAAATGGAGGAAAAACTACAGACAAAAAAGTATTAACGATGGCAACATCTGCTGATTTTGCTCCATTTGAATCAAGAGATCCATCTGGCAAGGTTGAAGGTTTTGATATTGACTTAGCGAATGCAATTGCAAAGGAATTAGGTTATAAATTAGAGATTAAAGACATGAAGTTTGATGGCTTAATCGGTGCCTTACAGGCTAAGCGTGTAGATATGGTTCTTGCAGGTATGTCGGCAACAGAAAAGCGCAAGAAAAATGTTGATTTTTCAACTCCTTATAACCATTCAGGTGAAATGTTCTTAACATTAAAGGATGCTAATATTAAAACACTTGATGATCTAAAAGGAAAAATAGTTGGGGTTCAGCTTGGGACAATCCAAGAAGAAGGTGCAAAAACCCTGCAAAAACAGGTGGATTTCACTCTTAAGCCATTAGATAATGCAACTACTTTAATTCAAGAGTTATTATCACACCGAATTCAAGTCGCTTATTTAGATAAATCAGTTGCTACAGGCTACATTAAGGAACAAGGCTTAGCTGGATTTGATGATCCAACAACAAGTTCTCCAGGGATGGCCGTTGCATTTCCTAAAGGCAGTGACATGATTGACGATGTAAATAAGGTTCTTAAAAACATGGAGGATAACGGAAAACTCCAAGAATTAAAAGATAAGTGGTTAAAAGACCAACAATAATTAAAATATTGAAGTGAGGTGTAAGGCATGAATTTGGATTTTAGCCAAATTGTGCCTTATATTCCTTTTATCCTAAAAGGAATATGGGTTACATTAAAATTTGTTATCATTGCGATTATTTTTGGATTTCTCCTTGGAACAATTTTATCTTTGTTTAAGATTTCAAGTAATAAGGCATTAAATTGGATTGGCAAGGTATACACATCTATTTTTCGTGGTACTCCGTTAATTTTGCAATTAATGTTAATATATTTTGCCATTCCACAATTAACAGGCTATGACATTCAGCCATTCTTAGCATCGATCTTGGCTTTTGGCTTAAATTCAGCTGCATATGTTTCAGAGATTATCAGAGCAGGTATTCAGGCAGTTGATAAGGGACAAACCGAAGCTGCCCAAGCGCTTGGAGTTCCTTACCGTTTAATGATGAAGGATATCATCCTGCCCCAAGCGTTTAAAAATATTTTACCTGCACTCATGAATGAATTTGTCACTTTGACTAAGGAATCGGCACTGGTCTCTACAATAGGCTATTTAGACCTTATGCGCCGAGCTCAGGTAGTGGGGGCAGATACGTATCGGAATTTTGAACCATTGATCTTTGTAGGTTTAATCTATTGGTTAATGATAATGGTACTGACAACGCTGGGACGAATAGTTGAAAGGAGGATGAAGTTCAGTGATTAAAGTGGAAAACCTCTATAAACAATTCGGAGAAAACGAAGTCTTAAAAAATATTTCTACCCATATTGACAGCGGGGAAGTTGTCTCCATTATTGGACCTTCAGGTTCCGGTAAGTCCACCTTTCTTCGTTGTTTGAATATGTTAGAAACACCTTCGCAAGGAAAGGTCTGGGTCAATAATCAGGAGATTACTGATAAGAAAACGAATATAATGAAGGTTCGGGAACAAATCGGTATGGTTTTTCAGCACTTTTATTTATTTCCCCATTTGACAGTTCTGGAAAACTTAACTTACGCACCGATGAAGGTTAAAGGGGAATCCAGGGAAACTGCTGAAAAAAAAGCTCGGGAATTGCTGGCTAAAGTTGGTCTATCCGAAAAAGAAACAGCATATCCAAATAATTTGTCAGGCGGACAGAAGCAGCGTGTTGCCATTGCTCGTGCTCTGGCAATGGAACCAAAGCTGATGCTGTTTGATGAACCTACTTCAGCGCTTGACCCGGAAATGGTAAAAGAAGTATTAAACGTTATGAAGGACCTGGCACAATCTGGAATGACCATGGCCATCGTAACCCATGAAATGGGATTTGCGCGGGAGGTTTCTGACCGCATCATGTTTCTTGATGAGGGGAAATTACTAGAAGAAGGCACTCCGAATGAATTTTTTAATAATCCTCGTACAACCAGAGCAAAAGACTTTCTGGAAAAAGTGTTATAATTATATAAATGAAGTTAAAAGATGGTCATATTGATCATCTTTTTATTTAGGCTAAATTAAAGGCAATTGTTGATGTTAAACACAGTTGATTGGAGCG
>NZ_JBALPP010000049.1:2425-6409 GCF_036965425.1 Neobacillus drentensis
AGGGGAGACCCCGCAGGCGTGAAAGCGCCGAGGAGGCTCCCCTGCCCGCGAACCGCTCGCGCCTGGAGCGCAAATCAACAACTAAGTTTCTCAGAGCCTTTATTAATATAGGAGAGTTTAAATGAAATTTCGCATTGGTTATCGGACAATCAAAACTGCAGTAGGCACTGCTGCTTCCATATTAATCGCGCAGCAGCTTGGCCTTCACAACTACGCTTCTGCAGGAATTTTAACTATTTTATGTATTCAAGTGACGAAAAGAAGGTCTCTTAGGACATCCTGGGACCGATTCTTGGCGTGTGTATTAGCCATGCCTTTCTCCGCTCTGTTCTTTGAGGGAATCGCCTACCATCCAATCGTTATCGGGGTTATGCTGTTTTTCTTTATTCCTCTACTTGTCATGTTAAAGGCCAGGGACGGTATTGTTACTAGCAGTGTCATAATTCTACATATTTACATGGCTCAAAAAATTTCTATGGCTAATTTTTTAAATGAACTGGGTGTCATTATTACAGGAATCGGAGTGGCTCTCCTCATCAATCTTTATATGCCTAGTGCTGATAGAAAACTAAGGGACTATCAACATAAATTAGAAGAAAACTTTAAAACTATTTTATGTGAATTGGTTCGATACTTACGAACGGGCGAAAGCGATTGGGGAGGGAAAGAGATCACCGAATGTGCCCGCTTGCTCGAAGAGGCAAAAGCACTAGCTTTCAGAGATGTAGAAAATCATCTTTTACGAGATGAGAATCTTTATTTTCATTATTTCAAAATGAGAGAAAAACAATTTGAAATCATGGAACGTGTCCTGCCGATTGTAACCTCCATTACCAGAACAGTTAGGCAAGGGAAGATGGTGGCTGACTTCCTCGAAGAATTGTCTGAAAATGTTCATCCTGGAAATACAGCACATATTTATATCGATAAATTAAGAGAGATGAAAAAGGAATTTGAAGAAATGGAGCTTCCAAAAACTAGAGAGGAATTTGAAACGCGGGCGGCCCTGCTTCAATTAGTGAAAGAAATGAATAACTACCTCATTATAAAAAGTTCATTTAAAGGAATGAAAACTTTCATGAATGAAAGGAAGAAAGTTGAAGCAAACTAGGAAAAAAAAGGCAGGTGGATGAATTTGATAAAAATTTTATCGCCAATCCTGATTGCTTTTTTCCTATCTCCGCTTTGGCCGTTAGGGCCTAATCCAGTACCAGGAGCCCCCTTTGTTATTGTCAATAAAAGTAAAAATGAACTGGCTTTTATTAATGAGAACAAAGTTCAAACAGTTGTTAGTGTTGGAACAGGAAAGACACAAGAATTGACACCTGAAGGACTTTTCACGATTACTGTAAAAGCAAAGGACCCATATTTTCGAAGAGAGAATATTCCTGGCGGCAATCCGAAAAATCCTTTAGGGGCAAGATGGATTGGCTTTGACGCAAGGGGAACGGATGGCAGAACCTACGGAATTCATGGAACCAATCAGCCTGCTTCAATTGGGAAATACGTTTCACAGGGCTGTATCCGTTCGCAAAATGAGGTAATAAAATCGTTATTTCCATTAATCCCATTGGGGACAAAAATTCTTGTCACTTCTTCAAAAAAATCCTTTGAATTGCTGGCCCAAGAAAATGGAGCAATAAAATGAGGGAAGGGAATGTTCGAATTGAACATTCCCTTTTATATGGTTAACGAATAAACTGGCCGATTCCAATTAGGAGGGTTGACGCAAGCATGGCAAACAACATTAAATAAACAACAATTTTTCTATTTTTCTTTTTGGACAATCCAGGGACCTCCTTCATTTTTAAAACTATATTTATATTTTACAGGGAAAAGCCTAAATGAACAATGGAACAACTCCGGCAATTTAGGAAGGAATTATGAACTTTTTACCGAATACAATAATTGTCGAATTATTTTAATATTGAAACAGAGGGGAAAACATGATTAAAAAAGTCGACCATATCGGAATAGCTGTTAATTCACTAGAGAATGCACTGCCTTTTTATACGGAAGTGTTACGTCTGCCACTATTAAAAATTGAAGTGGTTGAAAGCCAAAAGGTTAAAGTTGCATTTTTGCAGGCAGGGGAAACTAAACTCGAACTGCTGGAACCTATGTCAGAGGAAAGTACCATCGCAAAATTTATTGAAAAACGCGGTGAGGGTATTCACCATGTTGCACTTGGAGTAAACTCTATTGAAGAAAGAATTATGGAATTGAAAGAAAAAGGGATTCGTATGATTGATGAAAGCCCAAGGCTTGGCGCAGGGGGCGCACATATTGCATTTATGCATCCAAAGTCTTCTTCCGGTGTATTATACGAGTTATGTGAAAAGAAAGGACTGAAGGGGTAACATGATCGACATCTATGAGAAAATTAACGAATTGTATGATAAGCGCAGAGAGGTTGAGCTAGGCGGCGGGGACGAGCGAATTGATAAACAGCATGAAAAAGGGAAACTGACTGCCCGAGAAAGAATTGAGCTTTTAGTTGATAAAGGAAGCTTTGTTGAACTAAATCCTTTTATTGAGCATCGCACCAATGATTTCGGGCTCGATGAACAAAAAGGGCCTGGCGATGGAGTTGTAACCGGTTACGGAAAGGTTAATGGCCGTCCGATTTATTTATTTTCCCAGGACTTTACTGTGTTTGGCGGTGCCTTAGGGGAAATGCATGCTAAAAAGATTGCTAATGTGATGGATTTAGCGGCGAAAAATGGCGCTCCATTTGTTGGTCTGAATGACTCGGGCGGCGCTAGAATACAGGAAGGTGTTGTCTCGCTGGATGGCTATGGTCATATATTTTACCGTAATGCCATTTATTCAGGGGTCATTCCGCAAATTTCCGTTATTATGGGTCCGTGTGCCGGGGGTGCAGTTTATTCGCCAGCCATTACGGATTTTGTGTTTATGGTCGAAAAAACAAGCCAAATGTTCATTACCGGTCCAAAGGTAATTGAAACGGTAACCGGTGAAAAAATAAGTGCAGAGGACCTAGGCGGAGCGGATGTTCATAACTCGATTAGCGGGAACGCCCATTTCCGTGCTTCGACTGAAGCGGAAGTGCTCCAGGATGTTCGAAAGCTCTTAGGTTTCTTGCCGCAAAACAATGAGGAAAAACCGCCAAGGCTAAATCCGGAGGAAGAAAATGATTACCGTCCTGATTTAACCGACGTAATTCCGTTTGATGCGGTAAGGCCTTATGATGTTCGAAAGGTGATTAAACAAGTTGTAGACGGCGACTCATTTATGGAAATTCAAAAGGATTTCGCTAAAAATATAGTTGTAGGGTTCGCGAGAATTAAGGGAGAACCGGTGGGCCTTGTCTGCAATCAGCCAAAGGTTATGGCTGGGGGTCTAGATATTGATTCATCTGATAAAGCTTCAAGATTTATCAGAACCTGTGATGCTTTTAACATTCCTATTATTACCTTTGAAGATGTGACGGGTTTCTTCCCAGGTGTTAAGCAGGAGCACGGAGGAATCATCCGTCATGGTGCGAAGATTTTATTTGCTTATTCCGAAGCAACAGTACCTAAGCTGACAGTTATTTTAAGGAAGGCCTATGGCGGGGCGTACGTTGCCCTTAACAGTAAATCAATTGGAGCAGACCTTGTATTTGCATGGCCGAATGCAGAAATCGCGGTCATGGGTCCGCAGGGTGCAGCCAATATTATTTTTTCGAAGGAAATTCAAAACAGTGAAAATCCTGAGCAAACAAGGCAGCAAAAGATTGAAGAGTATCGTGAAAAATTTGCGAACCCGTATGTGGCTGCATCTAGAGGTATGGTAGATGATGTCATTGACCCACGGGAAACGAGGATCAAAATTATTCAAGCACTAGAAATGCTCAGAAACAAAAAAGAATCAAGACCATATAAAAAACATGGAAATATTCCATTATAAATTGGCTATTTAAAAGCCCAATGTTAAATTTTATAAACTGTTGATTGGAGCGAAAGGCGCGAAGACTCCTGC
>NZ_JBALPP010000049.1:6478-81211 GCF_036965425.1 Neobacillus drentensis
GAGCGCAAATCAACAGCCAAGTTTAACATTGCTTTGTAAAAGGCAGGTCTAGGACCTGCCTTTTATTTGATGGTATGAATTTGAAAAGGTATACTGAAATAGTGAGTATACATAATTGGGAGGGTTTCTACAGATGATTAATCAGGAACGTCTTTTAAATGAATTTTTAGAACTTGTACAAATTGACTCGGAAACAAAATTTGAGACTGAAATTGCAAAGGTTTTAAAACAAAAATTTTCTGATTTAGGTCTTGAAGTTTTCGAAGACGATACAACGGCTGTGACTGGACATGGTGCAGGAAACTTAGTATGTAATTTAGCAGCTACTAAGGAAGGAATTGATCCGATTTATTTTACCTGCCATATGGATACCGTTACTCCTGCGAAAGGAGTAAAACCATCGATTAAGGATGGCTATGTTGTAACCGATGGTACAACAATCTTAGGTGCGGATGATAAAACAGGTATTTCTGTTATGCTTGAAACCATTCGTGTTTTAAAAGAACAGAGCATAGAGCACGGCTTAATTCAATTTGTTATTACGGTTGGTGAGGAATCAGGTTTAGTTGGTGCAAAAGCCCTTGACCCTTCCTTAATGAAAGCAAAATATGGCTACGCGCTTGATAGTGATGGTTTAGTTGGTAATGTGGTTGTAGCGGCTCCAACCCAGGCAAAAGTAAAAACGACTATTTATGGAAAAACAGCTCATGCGGGTGTCGCTCCAGAGAAAGGGGTTTCGGCGATCACCATCGCTGCCAAAGCAATTTCCAGAATGCCATTAGGAAGAATTGACCACGAAACCACAGCAAATATTGGCCGTTTTGAGGGTGGTTCTGCTACAAATATCGTTTGCGACCGAGTTGACATTCTAGCTGAAGCGCGTTCCCTGATTCCTGAAAAAATGGAAGCACAGGTCAGCAAGATGAAGGAAGCGTATGAGACGGTTGCAGCCGAAATGGGCGGCAGAGCAGAGGTAAATGTGGAAGTCATGTACCCAGGCTTCAAATTCGGCGAAGGCGATCAGGTAGTAGAAATCGCCCGAAAGGCTGCTGGGAAAATCGGCCGCAGCTGTGAATTGCAGCATAGCGGCGGGGGCAGTGATGCTAATGTAATCGCTGGATTCGGCATTCCTACTGTTAACCTTGCAGTTGGTTATGAAGAAATCCATACAACTAACGAACGCATGCCGATTGAAGAGCTATACAAGTTGGCAGAAATGACCATTGCGATTATTAACGAAGTAACCAATCAATAGTATTGAAGGAGGGCTAAGGGCTCTCCTTTTTGTTATACTTAAACTATCAATTGTTTTAGGAAGTGTGTCGGCTTGAAGGAAATGTATCCGAAGAATGGTCGTGTCATTTTACATGTGGATATAAATAGCTTTTACGCATCTGTTGAAATGGCGTATGACCCATCTCTTAAGGGAAAACCGCTAGCCATTGCTGGAAACGCAGAGGAAAGACGAGGAATTATCGTCACCTGCAGCTATGAAGCCAGGAAATTCGGTGTGAAAACAACGATGCCACTTTGGGAAGCAAAAAAGCTTTGTCCGCAGTTAATCGTAAAAACTCCCAATTTTGAGCGCTACCGGGCTGCGTCTATGGGGATGTTTGACATCCTAAGGCATTACACAACACTAGTAGAACCTGTTTCGATTGATGAGGGTTACATGGATATTACGGAAAGCTTTCAATTTGGCAGTCCAATTGAAATAGCAGAAAGCATCCAAAATAGAATACTTAAGCAGCTGGATTTACCCTGCAGCATCGGTATTGCTCCGAATAAATTTTTAGCAAAGATGGCATCAGATATGAAAAAGCCGCTGGGGATTACCATCCTCCGCAAGCGAGATATTTCAGCAGTGCTTTGGCCGTTAAACACAAGCGAAATGCATGGAGTGGGTAAAAAGACAGCAGAAAAACTAACGACTATTGGGATTCACACCATCGGTGATTTAGCAAAGGGCAATGAAATTCAATTAAAAACCCTATTAGGAATCAATGGAGTCCGCCTGAAAGAACGGGCAAATGGAATGGATCAACGGCCGGTTGACCCTGAATCCATTGAGGAGTTTAAAAGCATTGGCAATTCCACAACTCTGCCTCGAGACATCAGCAATCAGCAAGAGCTTTTTCATGTCCTTGAGTCGTTAGCTGAAACTGTTTCTGTTAGGATAAAGCGAAAAAATGTTTTGGCTGCAACTCTGGGAATTACCATCCGTTATAAAGATCGCCGAACAATTACCAGAAGTAGAAAATTAGCGAACCCTGTTAATCATAAAGACGATATTGCAGCGTTTGCGAAACAGCTGTTTCTTAAATCCTGGAATGGTGATGCCATTCGTTTGTTAGGAATAACTGGTTTTGATTTAGTTGAACAGGATCAAGCTTTTAAACAGTTAGACATATTTTCATATGAGCATGATGCAAAAAAGGAACCGTTACTTAAAACTCTTTCCGGCCTCCGTGAAAAGTATGGGAAAAATATTATTGAAAGTGCTGGAACTCATAATATTGATCCTGTTCATAAAATTGGCACAGGCACAAGCTTTAATAAGGATTTTCTTCGTTCTTTTCCCCAGAAAAAAGAGGAAGAAGAGTAAAAAGCTCCACATTGCCCATATAGAGCAAGTGGAGCTTTATTAATTATTTGCAAATATCTACTTCTAAATCTGTTACTGGCCACCAGAAGAAGCCGTCTTTTTCCAAAAGCTTATCTGCTGCATCTGGTCCCTTCGAACCGGATACATAATTTGGGAAATCTGCTTTTGTTTTCTGCCATTCAGCTGAAATTTTGTCTACAAACGCCCAAGAATAGGCAACTTCATCCCAATGGGTGAAATTCGTGGCATCGCCGCGCATACAGTCATAAAGCAGCTTTTCGTACCCTTCAGGCGTATTCATTGCATGAATGCCAGTATTTGCAAAGCTTAATCTTACTTCTTGTGCGTCCAAATGACCACCTGCTTTTTTTGCATTTAGATGCAAAGTGATTCCCTCTTCTGGCTGAATATGAATAACAAGGAGATTTGGGTTCAGCATTTTTTCGGTTTGGTAATATAGATTCATTGGAATATCTTTAAATTGAATGACAATTTTGGTCGATTTAACCTTTAGTCTTTTTCCTGTTCGAATATAAAAAGGAACGCCGGCCCAGCGGAAATTATCAATCATTACTTTTCCAGCCACATAGGTTTCAGTATTGGATTCTTTATCGACCATTGGCTCATCACGGTATTTTGGAACCGAATTTTCATCCATTTCACCTTCGCCATATTGCCCGCGGACGAAATATTCATTTACTTCGTCACCTTCGACTGATCGGAGCGCACGAAACACTCTGACTTTTTCAGACCGAATTTCATCTGTTGTAAGCCGGATTGGCGGCTCCATCGCCAGTAATGCGACCATTTGCATCATATGGTTTTGCAGCATATCTCTAAGGGCGCCGCTAGACTCATAATAGCGCCCGCGTTCTTCTACACCAAGGGTTTCGCTGGAAGTAATTTGGATATTGGAAATGTATCGATTATTCCAAAGCGGTTCAAAAATGGCATTGGCAAAACGAATGACTTCGATATTCCGCACCATTTCTTTTCCTAAATAGTGATCGATCCGGTACACTTCTTTTTCCGAAAAGGCGGTTCGAATTTGTTTGTTTAATTCCTTTGCGGATTCTAAATCATGCCCGAATGGTTTTTCAATGACAAGCCGCTTGTAGCCCGATACATCTGTAAGCCCATCAGATTTTAAATGCAAGGCGATTGGACCGAAAAATTCCGGTGCCATGGCTAAGTAAAAAATCCGGTTTCCTTCCAGTTTATGATGTTCATCAATTTGGTCAGCAAAGGTTTTTAAGGAGCCGTATGAACTTGAATCTGACACATCATGAGGTTGATAATAAAAATGCGAGATGAATTCATCAATATTTTCCTTGTTTCCAAGTGCCGATACAACGGAGTCCCTTACAGATGCCTGAAAAGCATCATTAGGCATAGATTTCCTGGCAACGCCAATCACAGCAAATTTATGGAATTTCCCTTTATTGTATAACCGGTACAGAGAAGGGAAAAGCTTCCGTTTCGCTAAATCCCCAGTTGCTCCAAAAATCATGATTAAAGAAGTCATGTTTTCTTCCACGTTCAAAGCCCTCATTTCTAAAGTTTGATGCATATGTAGTTTGTACTTAACAAGTATTTAATTTAGCGCTTATGAATAGGTTTCGCAAATATAATGATTTGCATGTATCAATTTAGTAGGACATAACGGGCTAAGAAGCAATCCGCAGCAGTTTATGCTATAGTAATTGGAAGTAGGTTCGGTATAGAGAGGAGATTTAATTTTGGACATTTTTTTCTTAGGAACCGGCGCAGGAATGCCTGCAAAGCTTCGCAATGTAACGGCCATTGCCCTTAAACTATTGGAGGAACGCGGGGCAGTCTGGTTATTCGATGCCGGTGAAGCAACGCAGCATCAAATTTTACATACATCGATTAAACCGCGGAGAATTGAAAAAATCTTTATAACCCATCTTCATGGGGATCATATATACGGTCTTCCAGGTCTGTTATCGAGCCGGTCTTTTCAAGGTGGAGATACCGAAGTAACAGTATATGGACCGAAAGGGATCAAAGAGTTTATTCATGTTAGTTTATCTTTAAGTCAAACCTATTTAAAGTATCCGTTGTCTGTTATTGAAATCTCCGAGGGTATCATTTTTGAAGATGATCAGTTTTCCGTCGAAGCTCGTTTGCTCGATCACGGAATCCCATCCTATGGATATCGGGTGGTCGAAAAGGACAGGCCTGGTACGTTGCTTGCCGATAAGTTAATTGAAGCAGGCGTCCAGCCTGGCCCTATTTTTAAAAAGATTAAGAACGGTGAAGCTATTACACTTGATGATGGCAGTATCATTGAGCCGCATCATTTTCTTGGTCCTGAGCAAAAGGGGAGAATCGTTACCATTTTAGGAGATACCCGATTTTGCGAAAATGCGATTTTGTTAGCAAAAAATGCTGATTTGTTGGTTCACGAAGCGACCTTTTCAAAAGGAGAAGAAAAATTGGCTTCCGACTATTTTCATTCAACGACCCATCAGGCTGCAGAAATTGCTAGAGAGGCCGGATGTAAGCAGCTGTGCTTGACTCATATCAGTTCACGGTATGATCGAAATGACTGGAAAGAATTAGTTGACGAAGCAAAAGAAATTTTTCCTAATACGGACATATCTGAGGATTTTAAAGAAATTAATATTCCGCTTAATTAATAAAAAAAGCACTTACCGAAATTTAGTAAGTGCTTTTTGTCTTTTATATCCAGCCGCGCTCATATTGTTTTGGTCCTTCAATGCTGACACCAAGTTCTTTCGCCGCGTTTCTTGGCCAGTATGGATCTCTTAGTAATTCACGTGCTAAAAAAACTAATTCGGCCCGTTCGTTTTGTAATATTTCTTCTGCCTGAATCCCGGAAGTGATTAAGCCGACTGCACCGGTAGGGATGTCAGCACCATTCTTAATCGTTTCGGCATATTTAACCTGATAGCCCGGATAAACATTAATGCGTGCTGGAACGACTGCGCCTGAGCTTACGTCAATTAAATCGACACCCTGTTCTTTCATCCACTGAGAGAAGATTACGTAATCTTCCGGCTTTAAGCCTTCTTCATGGTAATCATGAGCGGAAACACGCACAAAAAGGGGCCCATCCCAAACTGCTTTGATGGCATCAATCACTTTTTGCAAGAATCGGTAACGATTTTCAGCTGATCCTCCATATTCATCGGTTCTTTTGTTGGAAAGAGGTGAAAGGAATTCGTTTATCAAATATCCATGCGCCCCATGAATCTCAATTACATCAAAGCCAGCCTTGGCAGCCCGCTCGGCACCCTTCTTAAAAGCCTCCACGGTTTCTTCAATTTCGGATTTTGTCATTTCCCTTGGCGTTTTCATTTTATCATTGAAAGCTAGCGCGGAAGGGGCAACAATTTCTCCTTCTAGCATCGCTTTTCGACCTGCGTGGGCAAGCTGGATTCCCATTTTGGCCCCGTGTTCTTTACCAAGCTTAACTAGTTCTTGGAATCCTGCAATATGGTCATCATTCCAGATGCCTAAATCCTGTGTTGAAATCCGTCCCTGAGGTGTTACGGCTGTTGCTTCTACTATAATGAGGCCGACTTGGCCAACTGCTCTGCTTGTGTAATGCGTGCGATGCCAATTTTGAATATGACCATCCTCATTATGACTGGAATACATGCACATTGGTGCCATGACAATTCTGTTTTTGAATGTGACACCTTTAATTGTATAAGGAGTAAATAATTTAGCTGTCATGTTAAGGAGCCTCCTTCAACTGTTATATTAACAATCATAGTATAGCAAAAGGCTCCAAGATAATTAAAAATTCTGCTTCAGTCGTTATCTCTAAGCTCGCTTAATCGGTAGGTGGTGCCTCTCCAGACTATTCCCCCGCGTTTAAACGTAATAATGCTTGCTCTAATAATTGAATAAATAAACAGCAAGGCCGTAATCGGAAATACAGCAAATAGAAAAGGGGAGAATCGCGTCATTTTCTTCACGATCATCCAATACAGAATGCCGCTCGCAGCAATATTTCCTAAACTGAGCAGGGCAATGGTTTTATTTTTTGAAAAAATAGTCACAAAGGGAAGCACATGAGTGACAAAGACTCCAAATATCGAGAAAAGGACCATGCTGACCCGATAATTTAGTCCGGCAAAAGTATTTTTTTCAAGACCCACAAATGCCTCTTTTAAGCTGCCATACCATTCGACTTCAATTAATTTGAGCGCGGTGACAATTCTTTGCCGGAATCCTGCTTTTTTCATTTTCATCCCCAGCTGCAAATCATCATCCGGACGCATTTTCACTTTTTCATGTGTACCAAACTGTTTATAGGCCGCTTTTGATACGAGGTTAAACGCCCCGATTCCCGTGCCGATTTTCGACTTTGGGTTATTTGCAGACCATGGCCGCTTAAAATAGGAGAATCCAAATAGGAAGAAGGCGACAAAGGTTTTCAGCCAAAAATGGTTTGCGTTAAGATTTGGTGCCGCCGTTAAATGATCAAGCTGGTGTTTGTCAAAATAATGGAGGGCCTTTGCGAATGCTTCTTCGTCATACTTTACATCCGCATCGGTAAACAATAGCCATTTACCCGAGGCCTTTAGAGAGCCTTGATATAAAGCATGATTTTTCCCAAGCCAGCCCTCAGGCAGGTCCTTAATGTGGAGAACTTTTATTCGCGAGTCTAGTTCCATTAATTCATCCATGATTTTTCCGGTATGATCAATTGAACGGTCATTGACAAGAATCCATTCCACATTTTTATAGGTTTGCTTCATTTGACTGATAATGCTTGATTTTATTTGTTTCTCTTCATTACGGGCTGCCACAATTACCGACAATAATGGCCCATTTTCTAAGCATTCTTCGCTTTCAAGCGAGTCTAAATTTTTAAAACCAAAATGAGCATCTACGAGAAAAACAATCCAAACCAGGATGCCCAAGGAGAATAAAACGGTAAGTATGGTGTCCATATCCTCAGCCCTCTAAAATCATGTGTTTACTATTAGTTTAAGAGAACTGTGGATTACGATACAACTTTTTAAATTGTTTTTCCTACCTTAAGCTGTGAACAGAGGGTATCTCCCATTTTCCTAGATTGGGCAGTCGCTGCTTTAATACAGGAAATGAATGCCTCTTGAACCCCGTTTTCCTCTAAAATCCGAATGCCGGCTTCCGTAGTGCCGCCTGGACTTGTCACTTCTTTCCGCAATTGTGTCGAAGTTTTACTGGAGTTTTTAACCATCTCTGCCGCTCCAATCAACGTTTGCACAATTAATTCACTTGCCATTTCCTTTTCCAATCCAACCTCTACAGCACTTTTTTCCATTGCTTCAATCAGGTAATAAATATAGGCTGGTCCGCTGCCGGACAAACCTGTTACAGCATCGAGCTGTTCTTCGGCAACAAAGGCTGCCAGGCCGACTGTTCCAAACAGCTTTTTTGTAGTTTCTAGCTGTTCTGTGGTGACACGGTTATTAACAGCGATGGCGGTCGCCGATTTTCCTACTGCCGCAGATGTATTAGGCATAGACCTGGCGATGGAGAGGGATTTATTCGCTAGAGTCTCAATCGTATTCATCGATACCCCTGCTAGAACGGAAACTACCAGCATTTTCTCGGTTAAATGCCCGTGGATATAGTCGATTGCAGATGCCGCATCCTTTGGCTTCATTGCTAACATGACAATGTCGGCCCCATCAAAAAGTACATTTAAATCATATGTTCCGCGGACACCATATCGTTCTTCTAGACGATGTAATCGTTCTTGATTTGAATTATTTGTTACCCATACATTTTTTTTATCAATTAATCCATTTTCTAGAATGCCGGAAATAAAGGCTTCAGCCATCGAACCTGCGCCAACAATTGCGATTTTTTTCATCATAAACCCTCCCTAATGTTTTTAAAAAAAACAAAAAGACCCTTCATCCACAAAGGACGAAAGGTCTAGCTTCCGCGGTACCACCTTCATTTACCCAGTTGGAACTATACACAACAAGGTTCACTCGACTCCGTTAACGCCGGACATACGTTAGGTTTTCCTAAATGCTCATAAGGTAGGTTCAATGATTAAGCGGGCGGTGAAGCCTTTCAGCCTTCGAGCTTCACTCTCTTTCGCCATTTCTCATTTACTAGCCTTACTCATCGCTTCGAACAAATGAAATTTTAATAGTGATTATGCAAGAAAAATAGCCTGTCTGTCAAGAAATAAATTTAAAGAATTTTTTATTTTTTCTAAAAAATTATGTAAATATAATGACATTGGAAAAAATAATCGTTACACTTTAAATTAACCATTATGTTAAGGGGTTTTGAATATGACTGAATGGAAAGATGGAATTGCCAAGATTACGTTGCCGACTCCTTTTGCCGTTGGCGATGTTAATGTTTATTTGATTAGGGGAGAACGTTTAACGCTTGTTGATACGGGAGCGAAAACGGAAGAATCATGGAATTCCCTTACAGAACAAATGGCTGAATTAGATTTAAGCCCTAAGGATATCGAGCAGGTAGTTCTTACTCATCATCACCCTGATCATGCCGGGATGCTCGATTTTTTCCCCGATTCGTTAGAGGTGTATGGGCACCCGCTGAATGAAAGATGGATTCATCCAAATGAAGCTTTTTTTCAAGAACAAGAACATTTTTTCATAGAGCATTTTAAGGAGTTTGGATTACCGGAGGAATATTTTGCGATACTTCCAAAACTAAGAAAGACGATGAAGTATATGTGTAATCGGCCGCTTTCCGGACATCTCTTGGAGGGCATGAGACCTCCGGGACTACATGACTGGAAGGTACTCGAAACCCCTGGTCATGCCCAAAGTCAAATTGCGCTTTTTAGGGAAAAGGGCGGAGTTTTGATTGGCGGGGATTTAATACTTGCCCATATTTCACCTAATCCATTACTTGAGCCGCCGGTGCCGGGAGAAAAAAAGAGGCCTAAGCCGCAGCTTCAGCATAACGATTCGATGAAAAAGCTGCTTCACTATCCAATTCATTCTGTCTATACTGGTCATGGTGATGAAGTCTATCAGTTAGCTGAACTAATTGAAAAAAGGCTAACCCGCCAGCATGAACGTGCGATGACGGTAAAAACTTGGCTTGAGGAAGAGGAACTTACTGTATTTCAAATCTGCCAGCGGCTGTTTCCATCCGTCTATCAGCGTGAATTGATGTTGACGATTTCGGAAACGGTTGCTCAGCTTGACTATTTGGCTTCTATCGGAGAGATTATTAGTAGAGATGGTCAGCCTGTGGTATATCAAGCAAAACCACGGGATTAACTCTGATGGGGTGTATAAATGGTTAGGGAACAGTTAAAGGGGAAAAATATTGTGATTACCGGTGCATCCGGGGGGATCGGAGCGGAAATTGCCAAGCTTTGTGCGGCGAGCGGCGCTAATCTTGTCCTCCTGGCACGAAGCCTCGATAAGCTGGAACAACTGAAGGCAGTATTGCAGCAAAAGTATCAAGTAAGAGTGGATGTTTTTCAGCTTGATGTGTCTGATACTGATCAAGTTCAAAGCGTTTTTAAGGAGATTTTTGCAGAAATAGGACAAGTAGACATACTTGTAAATAATGCAGGCTTTGGGGTTTTCCGTGAAGCGCATGAAGCCCCGATTGATGAAATTAAGGGAATGTTTGAAGTAAATGTTGTTGGGCTGATGGCCTGTACCAACATGGTGCTGCCGAAAATGCGCGAGCGGCGCTTTGGGCATATTATTAATATTGCTTCACAAGCTGGAAAAATTGCCACTCCGAAATCAAGTGTCTATTCTGCCACTAAGCATGCTGTTCTTGGCTACACCAATGCTCTTAGGATGGAGCTTTCCGACTATAATGTTCAGGTCACCTCCGTGAATCCAGGGCCAATTGCCACTAATTTTTTTAACATTGCCGATGAAAAGGGCACTTATGTTAAAAATGTTCAACGGTATATGCTACAGCCTGAGTATGTGGCAAAGAAGGTCGTTGACAGCATGCTGACGAAAACGAGGGAGATCAATTTGCCGCGTTGGATGAATTTTGGAAGTGTTGCCTATGTTCTATTTCCTCGGTTGTTCGAGCGGCTGGGAAAACGAATGCTCAGTTCTAAGTAAGGGAAAAGCTGCCTGGTCAAGGCGGCTTTTTGTATGGGAGCAATTCTATAAAAATGTTATAATGGGTAATCTAAATGACCTCAGGAAGGAGTCCGCTTTTGAATATAAGATTACACCAAAAAATGATTAAAGAAATGTGCGGGACTGTCTCCTTCAAAAGAGGCGAGGCTTTCTACCGTTCCAACAAAGTAACCTTTGAATATTACGGTCCTGACCGATGTGAAGCAATAGTATCTGGAACTGAGGACTTCCATGTTGTGATTGAAAGGGAAGACAACGGTGGTTTTCGATCAAAGTGCACCTGTCCTGTGTTGACTTCCTTTCAAAAGGATTGTCAGCATATTGCGGCGGTATTGCTAGCTATCCACGACCATCAACGTAAAGGAACCACTCCCTTTCGAGAGGTTTCTTCAAACAGTGGGGAGAATTTAGCTGAAGGCGTGCTGAACCTCTTCAATAACCAGCCGATACGCTCTAGTCGGCATCAGCTTCATTTTGAAAATAGAACCGTGCTTGAAGTCGAACTTACCTGTGAACCCATTTTGATTGATGAACAGTACCTACTCGGAATGGAGATAAAGATTGGACCAATAACAGTACCGAACATCCGGGACTTTCTTAGCGCCGTCGATCAGGGACGGCCAATTATGGTTTCTAGCCTATTCAGCTATGAACCTTACTTGCATTGCTTTCAACCTGAAATTGATTCCGTGATTAAGAAACTAATACAAGTGATTCAAGATAATAAGCACACTGGCGAGTCAGAACTTCTTCCTATTCCGCCATCTTCCTGGAAGGAGCTACAGCCATTGCTTACGAAGGCACCATTGGTGAAGCTTAAATACAATGGCAATACCTATGATAGTTTAATTGTTACAGCCGAGCTGCCTCCGTTAAAGTTTGAATTTGGCGAGGCGGAAGGCACTGGCTATTTTCTTAAAGTCAAAGGATTATCTAATATGATTATCTTAGATTCATACGGGTCTGTTTTATCTGCAGGGAAAATCGTCACGATGAAAACGGAGGACTGCCAGCGGTTGTCCGATCTTAACCATCTGCTGGATGCATCAGGAACGAATCAAATTTCCATCCCTCAGGTACAAATCCAGCATTTTTTAGAAAAAGTAGTTCCTGGCTTAAAAAAAATAGGTTATGTCCAGCTTTCTGATGCACTGGCAAAAGAGTATATGAAAACGCCGCTAATTGCCAAATTGTACTTGGACCGGGTGAAAAATCGCCTGCTAGCCGGGCTGGAGTTTCATTATGATCATGTTGTTATCAATCCTTTGGAGAAGCAGGATATTCATGCTGGTTCTAGAGTAATCCGAGATGAGGAAAAGGAGAGCCAGATTTTACAGCTTATGGAGGAGAGCTCATTTTCCAAAACTGAAGGCGGTTATTACCTTCACAATGAAGAATTAGAATATGAGTTTCTTTACCATACTGTCCCGAAGCTTCAAAAGCTAGTGCAAATTTATGCCACAACAGCTGTAAGAAACAGGATTTTTAGAGAGAATCCCCGCCCGGGCTTGAGAGTAAAGGTGAAAAAAGAAAGAACAAACTGGCTCGAATTTAAATTTGAACTAGGAATTCCTGAGCAGCAAATTAAAGAAGTTTTAGCGGCCTTAGAGGAAAAGCGGAAATATTATCGTCTCCGGAATGGTGCGCTATTGTCATTAGAGACACGGGAGTTTAAGGAAATCCAACGGTTTTTAGCGGAAATACCAGCGGAGAAGAAAAATCTTGAAGACAGCTTCGAGCTATCGATTATGCAGGGACTGCCGCTGCTTGATTCCGTTGATGACAGTCAGGTGTTCATCGCAGAAGAATCCTTTCGTCAGTTCCTTGAAAGTCTCCGCAATCCTGGCAGCTTGGAGTTTGTGGTGCCATCTAGTTTAGAGTCCATTTTACGCGACTATCAAAAACGCGGTTACAAGTGGATGAAAACACTAGCCCATTACGGGTTTGGTGGAATTCTGGCTGATGATATGGGCCTTGGAAAAACGCTGCAAAGCATCTCGTTTATTTTATCGGAGCTTTCGATTATCCGTTCAAAGAAGCAGCCAGTTCTAATCGTCTGTCCTTCCTCTTTATCGTATAACTGGCTGAGTGAAATAATGAAATTCGCTTCGGAAATTCAAGCTGTTGTCGTGGATGGCAATCAAGTTGAGAGGCATCGTATCCTGAAGGAAGCTTTGCAAATGGACGTGGTTATTACTTCGTATCCTTTACTGCGGCGGGATCTCAAATGGTACGAGAAACAAGAGTTCCACACTGTCTTTTTTGATGAAGCTCAAGCCTTTAAGAACCCGCTGACTCAAACGGCACGAGCGGTAAAAAGGCTGAAGGCGGATTATCGGTTTGCCTTGACCGGAACACCGGTGGAAAATTCTCTCGAAGAACTCTGGTCCATTTTTCATGTTGTCTTTCCTGAACTATTTCGTGGCTTAAAGGAATTCTCAAACCTATCAAGGAAAAAGATCTCCCGGAGAGTCCGTCCATTCTTATTGCGCAGGATGAAGGAAGACGTCGTTTCCGAGCTTCCGGAAAAAATAGAGTTTACGGAATCAGCAGAACTTCTTCCAGACCAAAAGAAGCTGTATGCCGCGTATTTGGCCAAGCTTCGAGAGGTTACACTTAAGCATTTGGACAAGGAAACTATCCGGAAGAACCGGATAAAAATCCTCGCAGGTTTAACGCGCTTGCGGCAGATTTGCTGTCATCCGGCTTTGTTTGTGGACGGTTACAAAGGCAGCTCTGCAAAATTTGAAATGCTGATGAGACTTATTGAGGAATCCAGGCTTTCAGGAAGGCGGGTGTTGATTTTCTCCCAGTTTACAAAAATGCTCGGTCTTATAGGGAGAGCTTTAGCGGTTAAGGACCTTCCTTTTTTCTATCTTGATGGGGCTACTCCGTCTGAAGAACGCTTGGAAATCTGCAATCGATTTAATGAAGGGGAACGTGATTTTTTCCTTATTTCGCTTAAGGCTGGAGGTACAGGGCTTAATTTGACGGGAGCGGACACGGTCATTTTGTATGACATTTGGTGGAATCCGGCGGTCGAGGAACAGGCCGCAGACCGGGCTCATCGCATTGGCCAGAAAAATGTTGTCCAGGTCATCAAGCTTGTTTCCCGGGGCACCATCGAAGAGAAAATCAGCGAACTGCAGGACAAAAAAAGACAGCTGATAGAAGAAATCATTGACTCCGAGGAGCAGGGCAAATCCGTATTAACCGAAGAGGATATACAAGAAATATTATCTTAAAATTGTTTATGGAGAATTCTTGCTTGTTTTCTCAATCGAGTTCTTTTATGGGACAATTTGCATAGAATTCCCGCTGGTTTTTTCTCATAGAGCTCTTCTATGGGACAGTTTGCATGGGATTGCCACTGGTTTTGTCCCATAGAGTCCTTCTATGGGACAATTTGCATGGAATTCTCGCTGGTTTTGTCCCATAGAGCTTTTCTATGGGACAGTTTGCATGGGATTCCCGTGGATTTGTCCCATAGGGCTCTTCTATAGAATCACCCCGTTAAAAATTCATACACCATATCATTTACTACCTCATATAAATCCGCATTCGGTTCTTCGTCTTTTGTTTGAAGAATCCGATTCACAAGTGCCTCCAAATCTTTCTCATCAACAGGCAGCGAATCCGCCTCATAATACTGTTTAAAACAATTCTTGATCATTTTAACGACTAATTTTTTCTCCATAAAAAGCACCTCATCGTTATTATACTGTTTTACCGCTTAATCTCCATCTAAAAAAACAGTCAAAAAATTTCCATTGAACGAGAACGTATATTCGCTTATCATAATAAATATAATAATAAAGAACAAATGTTCTACTTTTTGGAAAACTGTGAGGGGAAAGCCATGGTGGATTATAGCACACTGCCGCAAAATAAAATTCTATGTGTGGATATGAAGAGTTTTTATGCAAGCTGTTCGGCTGTTATGAGAGGTCTTGACCCATTGAATTGCTATTTAGCGGTGGCGGGCAACTTGGATCGGCAGGGAAGTGTCGTGCTTGCTGCTTCCCCGCGCCTCAAAAAGGAATTTGGGATTAAAACAGGTTCACGGCTATTCGAGATTCCAAAAGACCCAAGAATTCAAATTGTTGAGCCAAGGATGGCAACTTACTTACGTGTTTCAACTGAAATTTCCCGTGTCTTTAACCGCTACGTTCCAAAAGAAGCCATCCATACGTACAGCGTCGATGAAAGCTTTATTAAAGTCGATGGCGCGATTCATTTATGGGGGGATGCCCGGACGATTGCTGAAAAAATAAAGGACGATATTGAACGGGAATTTCAGCTGCCGTGCGCTGTCGGCATTGGCCCGAACATGCTCATGTCAAAGCTTTGTCTGGATCTGGATGCAAAGAAAAAAGGAGTGGCCGAGTGGACGTATGAAGATGTAAAGACAAAGCTTTGGAATGTATCCCCGCTTAGGGAAATGTGGGGAATTGGCCGGCGTGTCGAAAAGACATTAAACGGAATGGGGATTTTTACGGTTGGCCAGCTGGCCCGCTATGATTTAGAAAAGCTGGAAAAGAAGTTCGGCATTATGGGGAACCAGCTTTATCATCATGCCTGGGGAGTGGATCTTTCTGAACTGGGAGCCCCAATCATTCAAGGGCAAATCAGCTTTGGAAAAAGCCAAATTCTCTTAAGGGATTATAAAGAGGAAAAGGAAATCAAGGCCGTTATTTTAGAAATGTGCGAGGAAGTGGCCCGAAGAACAAGAACGCGCCGAAAAGCAGGGAGGACCATTAGTTTCAGCGTCGGTTACAGCCAAGATGAATTTGGCGGCGGCTTTCATCGCTCC
This sequence comes from Neobacillus drentensis, assembly GCF_036965425.1. GTDB lineage: Bacteria > Bacillota > Bacilli > Bacillales > Cytobacillaceae > Neobacillus > Neobacillus drentensis_F. The sequence continues at coordinate 22,002 of NZ_JBALPP010000049.1, forward strand.
CGTACGATCAGGCAGCCAACAAATGAAACGATGGAGCTTTACCGCGTCTGCCTTGAATTGTTTCATGAAAATTATACAGGCAAGACGGTAAGACAAATTGCGATTGCTCTCGGAAATATAGTCGACGACAGCGAGCTTCAGCTCGATCTTTTTGACTTGGGGGCCTACAAGAGGCGGGAGCTTGGCTATGTAGTGGATTCGGTCCGCCGGCGCTTCGGTTCAGGCTCGCTGCTGCGCGCTGTTTCCTATACAGCTGCTGGAACTGCAAAGCATAGGGCAACACTAGTAGGCGGGCATAAAATGTAATTGGGAAAGAAGGTAGAGGCGTATGACGATTCGCGACCGCGGCAGAATCAAATGGACGTCGATGATGCTTCCTGAGCATGTGAAGTTGCTCCGGGATTGGGTAAAAGAAGATGAATACGAACAGAAAAGAGAAATGGATGAGCAGCAGCTCGAACTCATGAATGAGACCTTGTCTGAAGCAATTGAATTTGATCAATACGTTACAATTACGCATTACCATAATCGGAACTATGAAATTGTGATTGGCAAAATTCATTACTGGGACGAAATGGCCCAAAGGCTTCATGTAGTAGACCGCTTTGAAGAAGTGCACCGGATTCCGATAGATGCGATTGCCGATATAAGGCTGACGGACACATAAAAAAGCGCGGCTTCTATATGAAGCCGCGTTTCTTAATCTATTCACCTTCAGGAACCCGGACTTGTGATTCGAAATTTCCTTTATGCGAGCCATCGCAAAAAGGTTTGTTTTTTGATAAGCCGCATCGGCAGAGAGAAAAAGAAGGTTTAGTAGTATAAACATTGCCTTCACCATCTAGCAGCTCCACATCACCCGTGATTCTTAGAGAGCCGTTATCATTTACTTTGATTTGAACTTTGGACATAAACTGACACTCCTTTAAAAACATATGATACAATCATCATATGCCAAAAGAGAGGAGCTTTAAACGTGGAAATCACCATAACAGCAGAAGCGGCAGGAAAAATCAATGAAAGAACCGGCAACCGTGAAGGCTATTTAAAATTAAAATATGATACAGATGGCTGCGGCTGCGCCGTAAACGGCGTAATTGCCTTATGGCATGTTACTGAACTAGATGATACCGACATCGCGATAGAAACAAACGATAGAACGGTTTATGTGGAAAAATCCAAAATGGTCTTCTTTGATGAACAAATGAAAATAGATTTTTCTAAGGCAACTAATTGCTTTCAATTAAAAAGCCCAGGGCAAATCCTGAACGGACATATGAGCCTAATCCTGAAAGAAAAAACAGACTGATCCAATGGACAGTCTGTTTTAATTAGGCATGGGCTGCTGAACATACTTTTGAAGAAATTCATCAACCACCCGTGCGTAATCGGCGGGATTTTCGTTAAAGGATTGGGCATGGCGCCCGTTTGCTGCGAGATAGAGCATTTTCGGCCCTTTCTTTTGCTCAAATAACTCTTTCGTCATGGTAGGAAGAATAAAATCATCCTTTTGGCTGTGAATGAACAAAACGGGATGTTTGATGTTCTCGATGACCGAAATCGGAGAAACATTTCGAATGGAATATTTATCACGTAACCTTAAAAGAGTGTCACCGATCGGCAGCAAGAGTCCAGGGATGAGTTTAAAATCCTTTTTAATCAGATAGGCAAGCTGTTCTTTAAAATCAGAAAATGGACAGTCGGCAATATAAAAATCAGCGCCATCCTCTAAAAGACCTGCATATAACAGCATCGTTGCTGCTCCCATCGATTCACCGTGAATTCCAAGTTCAAGATTAGGCCCTTTTTCTTTTTTTAGCCAGTCAACAATTGTTTTTAAATCAAATTTTTCATAGTGGCCAAAGCTGGTGGTTTTCCCTCCGGATTCTCCGTGGCGGCGATGGTCATAAATCAAGGCATTGAACCCGCGCTCAAGGAAAAGGTTTGCATATTTAATCGAATTAATTTTCGTTTCAGTTACACCATGGGTAATTATGATATAGCGGCTGGTCTCGTGAGGTTCAACCAAAACGGCTTTAATGGTGTAGCCGAAAGGAGAAGGTATATCCACTTCTCGTTGTGGAAGGGAATCAAATTCATCAGGATTATACCTGCCAGCATCCTTTTCCCGCTTTAAGATAAAATTCTCGTCCTTTTTTTTCATATACATAATCCGGTTTGTAAAATATAAAGCGAGAGATAACCAGAAAAACAATAAAATGAACAAAGCTCGAAATGCCTTTTTCAAAAGCGGCACCTCCCGAAGTGATTAATATAATATATGGAAAATAAACTACATTCGCCCATAAATTTTAACATGAAAAAAGCCGCTGATTCCAATGTAGCGGCTTACGCTCATAATACAAATTACATGATATCGCACTTTAAGAACTGTCCAGCTCCAGCGCCTAGGAAAAAATGAACTGCTTTTTTCCCTGGGCACTAAGGAAAGCTCCTTTGAATAAGCCTCGCAGGAACAAGCTTCGCTTGTTCCGAAGGCGCTTCCGCTTTTCTATTATGACTCTGCATTTTGTCGCTTCGTCGGATGAATCGCTTTGTTCATCTCTTCAGCGGCCATTGTTCGTGTACCGCCACCGCCTGTTTCTGCATAGTCTTTGCCCTTTTGGCTATTTCCTTTGTCACGTTTTTGGCTCATAAAATCAATCTCCCTTCAAGGTAGCTTCATCTAATAAGATGCATAGATAGAAGGGTGATTATTCAAAAATCTAAATGGTTTGAGCATGTAAACGATAATATCCGCTATCGATGGACCTTGAAAGATGAGGCCGGACGATTTCAATCGCATCCACGAGCTTTTCGAGATTAACTTCTGTTTCAATTCCCATCCGCTCAAGCATGTAAACTACGTCCTCTGTTGCTGCATTTCCGCTGGCTCCAGGTGCGAAAGGGCAGCCGCCAAGCCCGCCGGCAGAAGAATCAAATCGGTCAATTCCTGCTTGAAGAGTAGCTAAAATATTGGCTAAGGCAAGCTTCCGGGTGTCATGAAAATGGGCTGTTAAAAGAACCCCATGGAATTCTGCTTTTAGTTGAGAAAACAAGGAGTAGGCTTCATCAGGGGCTGCCATTCCAATCGTATCGGCCACGCTTAATTCATCGACACCAGCCTCTACAAAATCACGGCAAAGCGCCAATGTGTCAATCTCATTGATTTTCCCTTCATAAGGACAATAAAAAGAGGTAGAAATGCAGGCGCGAACAAAATAATTCTTTTCTTTTAATTCTTGGATGATGGGTTTTAATTCTTCCATACTATCCTTCGTTGATTTATTTATATTTTTTAGATTAAAAGTGTTGCTCACCCCAACAAACACGGCAACCGCTTTGCAATCGGTAGAATAAACCCGGTCAATCCCTTTTCGATTCGGGGCAAGGACAATATTTCTTGTCCTATCATCGAGGCAATCAGTGACAATTTCAGCCGCATCGCCCATTTGCGGCACCCATTTTGGCGAAACAAACGAAGTCAGCTCCATTTCCTGAAGCCCGGCATCTCTTAAAGCAGCAATAAATTGTTTTTTTATATCAGTCGGTACGAATAACTTCTCATTTTGCAGACCATCGCGCGGACCAACCTCAATAATGGTCACCTTTTTTGGTAAATTAAGCATCATTTTTCCCCTCCCATTTTCATACTTTCATTGTAGTGTCGGTATTTTTGAAAAATCAAGAAAAAATGAAATTTTGACAAAATTAGAGGAATTTCCGTGTTAAACTAGAAGTAGTAAAGGAAAAAAGGTTGAAGGGGAGAGAAAGATAATGAGTCAAATAGAAGTAGTCATTGTCAGTGCGGTCCGAACTGCACTTGGAAACTTTAACGGAAGTTTAAAAAATATATCCGCACCGGAGCTGGGAGCGACAGTTATCAAAGGGGCACTTGAGCAGGCAGGAGTAAAGCCAGATCAAGTGGATGAGGTAATTATGGGAAATGTTCTCCAAGCAGGCCTCGGGCAAAACCCGGCAAGGCAGGCGGCTATTCAAGCGGGCATTCCTGAAAGCGTTTCCTCAATGACGATTAATAAAGTTTGCGGTTCCGGACTTAAGGCTGTTCACCTTGCGACGCAAGCCATTTTGGCGGGTGACGCTGAAATCGTAGTGGCCGGCGGAATGGAAAATATGAGCCAGGCGCCATACCTATTAAAAAATGCCCGGGACGGCTTTAAAATGGGCGACCAAAAATTAGTGGATACATTAACTTCTGATGGTCTTACATGTGTATTTAACGACTATCATATGGGGATTACCGCAGAAAACCTTGCTAGCAAATATTCGATCACAAGAGGAGAGCAGGACGAATTTTCGGCATGGAGTCAGGACAAAGCTGTGAAGGCGATCGAAGCAGGGAAGTTTAATGATGAAATCGTTCCTGTTGTTATCCCGCAGCGTAAAGGGGAGCCAATTGTTTTTGCAGTGGATGAATATCCGAAAAGAGGAACAACGGCAGAAAAATTGGCCGGGTTGAGAACAGCGTTTAAAAAGGATGGCACAGTAACGGCAGGAAATGCTTCAGGAATTAATGATGGCGCGGCTGCTGTAGTGGTCATGAGTAAGAAAAAGGCGGAAGAATTAGGTCTTGAATCACTAGTAACTATTAAAGCAAATGCCAGTGCCGGTGTAGACCCAAGCATCATGGGAATTGGTCCAGTACCTGCCGTAAGAAAAGCATTGGAAAAGGCAGCTGTTTCGATGGAGGAGATTGAATTAATCGAAGCAAATGAAGCTTTTGCGGCACAATCGCTGGCTGTAGACCGTGAGCTTCAGTTTAATAAAGAAATTCTCAATGTAAATGGCGGCGCCATTGCTCTCGGCCACCCTATCGGAGCAAGCGGGGCGAGAATTCTGGTTACCTTAATCCACGAAATGAAAAAGAGACAGGCGCGCGTAGGATTGGCTACTCTTTGTATTGGCGGCGGGCAAGGTGTCGCAACGATTGTTGAGCTTGCATAAAACGTTCATGATAAGGGGGAGAGAACGAAAATGAAGAAAATTTGTACATCCTTCCAGGAAGCAGTTGCCGATATCCATGACGGAGCGACGCTGATGGTAGGTGGATTTGGTTTGTGCGGGATACCAGAAAACCTGATTTTAGCGTTAGCAGAGAAAGGCGTAAAGGATTTAACCGTTATTTCTAATAACTGCGGAATTGATGAGTGGGGGCTCGGTCTCCTATTAAATAATAAGCAAATTAAAAAAATGATTGGCTCTTATGTCGGGGAAAATAAAGAGTTTGAGAGACAGGTTTTGACAGGAGAGCTGGAAGTGGAATTGACACCTCAAGGCACATTAGCGGAAAAAATTCGAGCAGGAGGCGCCGGCATTCCAGCGTTTTATACTCCTGCAGGGGTAGGGACGCCGATTGCTGAAGGCAAAGAAACAAAAGTTTTTAAAGGTCGTGAATATCTTTTAGAGGAAGCGCTGACAGCAGATTTTAGCTTGGTGCGGGCATGGAAGGGCGACAAAATGGGCAATCTCGTTTACCACAAAACAGCCCGAAACTTTAATCCTATGATTGCGGCTGCTGGCAGAGTAACAATTGCTGAATTAGAAACACTCTATGAAATCGGCGAATTGGATCCGAATTTTATTCATACCCCAAGCATTTATGTGCAAGCCATTATCGAAGGAACCCAGGAGAAACGAATCGAGCGATTAACAATAAGTAAATAAAGTTGGTAGAAGGGAGTAGTGTAAATGGCGAATGAGAAAGTCTCTGTCAGAGAGAGAATTGCGATTAGGGCAGAGAAGGAAATTGAAAACGGCTTTTATGTAAACTTAGGAATCGGCATGCCCACCCTCGTTGCCAATTATATAACGGATAACAAACAGGTTGTTTTGCAATCAGAAAATGGCCTTTTAGGAATTGGTCCATATCCACATGAAGATGAAGTGGACCCGGATTTAATAAATGCAGGGAAAGAAACGGTTACAGCGATCAGCGGTGCAGCCTATTTTGACAGTGCTGAATCGTTTGCGATGATTCGCGGCGGACATGTGAACTTGGCAATCCTTGGTGGAATGGAAGTCTCCGAAACCGGCGATCTTGCAAACTGGATGATTCCAGGAAAAATGATTAAAGGAATGGGCGGGGCGATGGACCTTGTTCACGGCGCTCAGAAGATCATAGTTATTATGGAGCACGTCAATAAAAAAGGCGAATCAAAAATTCTAAAACAATGCACTCTTCCATTAACAGGGAAAGGGGTCGTCAACCGGATTATCACGGAACGCGCCGTTATGGATGTCACGGTTTCCGGATTGCGGCTTGTGGAAGTAGCAAAAGGTTTTACCGTAGAGGAAGTCGTAAATTCGACGGAAGCAGCACTAAATGTCGATGAAAGTGTTAAACTAGAAGCATATTAAAGAAAAGTTTTAGGCAGGCTGTGTAAACAAACAGCCTGCTTTTTTCATGATATAATAAAAAGGAATAATTGAATTCTGGAGGATTTTAGAATGAAAAAGAAAGCGAAACAAAAAAATCAATCTAAACCAAAAACAGATGACAAACCCGTAACACTTAAAGATATGATTAATCCAGACTTAATTAAGCAGTTAAAAGATCAGCAGGATCAATTAAAGGCGGAAGAAGAAAGAAAAAAACAAGAGGAAGAAGCAAAAAAACGGGAAGAACGCAGATTAAAAGAAAAGAATAAATCATTTGAAGAGTTATTGAACGAAAGCGGGATGAACTGGAAGGAGTTTAAATAATAAAGGCTCTTTTCGTAAACTTTGTTGCTTATGGAACTTAATAAGGTTCAATAACTAAGTTTCTGGGCAATTTTCGTAAATGTACTTACGAAAAGATGCCCCGAAGCTACTAGTTATACGGGTTGATAAACTTATACGAAAAACAACAATTTATGCGAATAGCTATAATAAAAAAAGGAGGGCAGCTGCTCTCCTTTACCGATGTTCTGGAAAAATATTATTCTTTGTTAAGTCTTTGATTAGCGCAACCTCTTGATTAGTCAATGGCTGGCTTCTTACCGCCTTGGCATTGCCTCTAATTTGTTCTGCACTGCTTGCACCGGCAACAACAGATGCGACAGCAGGGTTAGCTAGATTGTATTGCAACGCCACTTCTGTAAACGAACGGCCAGCCCCCACTTTTTCTTTTAATAAGCCAAGCGTCTCTCTTAACTCTTCGTAGGAATAATCCAAATACCCCTTTTCAGATGCTTTTTCAAGCAGCTTATCGCTGAGCAGCCCTTTTGCAAGCGGTCCACGGGTAACAGCACTGATGCCTTTTTCATGAAGCAGCGGTAATGCCTCTTCTTCAGGCCTGCGATCTAACATGCTGTACTGCATCATGACAGAAACCATCCCCGATTTCCTCACATATTCGCGAATCACATTCGGCCGAATCGATGAGATGCCATAATAGCGAATCAAGCCTTCTGCCTTTAATTCCTCAAATGCTTCGATCGTTTCGTCAATCGGGTCCTCAATCGTGCCGCCATGCAATTGATAAAGATCAATATAGTCTGTTCCCAGCCGTTTCAGACTGTTTTTCACTGCTTCTTTTATATAGGCTTTAGAAGGGTCCCAAGACCAGCCGCTTCGATTCTCCTTCCAGCGATTCCCGACTTTAGTCGCAATAATCACCTGTTCACGGACATCCTTTAACGCACTTCCGACGATTTTCTCATTTTCACCGAAATCATATAAATCAGCTGTATCGAAATAGTTGATTCCTTCCTCAAGTGCTGCTTCGATGATTTTTCTCGAAGAAAGCTCATCTGTTCCGATGGACATACAGCCGAGCCCTAACTCGGTAACATACAAATCGGAGGCTCCTAATCTTCTTTTTTTCAAAAAAAACACCCCGTTCTTTTTTCTATCATTTTACAAAAAGAACAGGGCAGACTACAAACAGCAGAACTCATTTTTGCACAATATTTTGAACCCATTCCGAAACGAAAGTATAATCCTTGTTATATTCCTTAAGTTTTTGAAGAATCTCCCAGCTCTTTCCGACAAGGATAATTCCTTTTTCGTGCACGACGACCTTCATCCATACCCCTCCATTTTAAGTATGGTAAAATGTATGAGCAGATTATCGGAATAGAACAGGAGTGACCTTAATGAGCAAGCTTGAAGAAAAAACGCTTCATAGTGAAGAAATTTTTTCAGGAAAGGTAATCAGTCTTCATTTACAGGATGTTGAACTGCCAAATGGAAAGCAGTCCAAACGGGAAATCGTCAAACATCCCGGGGCAGTTGCTATTTTAGCTGTAACCAATGATGAAAAGATCATCATGGTCGAACAATACCGAAAAGCGTTGGAAAGAACGATTGTGGAAATACCTGCAGGAAAGCTGGAAAAAGGGGAAGAACCAGCTGTCTGTGCCCGCCGCGAGCTTGAGGAAGAGACAGGCTATGGATGTGAAAGTCTTGAATTACTCACTTCCTTTTATACTTCACCAGGTTTTGCTGATGAAATCGTCCATGTATATTTGGCAAAGGGCTTATCAAAAATAGAAAATTCCGCCGCACTTGATGAAGACGAATTTGTGAATCTCGAGGAATTAACTCTTGAAGAAGCTTTACAATATGTCAAGGAACAAAAAATTTATGATGCGAAAACAATCTATGCTGTCCAATACTTACAATTGCAAAGGGCATTAGGAAAAAAATGAATCGTTATTATGTAGATTTACATATTCATATTGGCAGGACCTGGACAGGTAAACCGGTCAAAATTACCGGGGCCAAATCGTTAACTTTTACAAATATTATCGAACATGCCAGGCACGAAAAAGGGCTCAATATGGTCGGAATAATCGACAGCCATTCACCGGAAGTCATTCTCGAGATGGAAAGTCTGATTAACAGCGGAGAAATTTATGAGCATCCGGATGGTGGCTTAGTATTTGGAGACTTAACGGTTATCCCGGGGTCGGAGCTGGAGATTTATGATGAACAATGCAATGGTCCAATTCATTTGCTATGCTATTTTCCGAACCTAACGATTATGAGAGAATTCTCAGCATGGTTGTCGAACCACTTGAAAAATATACAATTAAGTTCACAAAGAATCTATGTATCAGGTCGGGTATTGCAAACAAAAGTAAAAAAGCTTCGAGGTATTTTCATTCCCGCTCATGTTTTCACGCCCTTTAAAAGTTTATATGGAAAAGGGGTCAATCATTCACTAACAGAGGTACTGGATCCCGATTTAATAGACGGGATAGAGCTTGGCCTAAGCTCAGATACAAGCATGGCTGATCAATTAGGAGAATTGCACCGCTATACGTTTGTAACGAATTCAGACGCGCATTCCCTTGCAAAGATTGCCCGTGAATATCAAGTGGCTGCGATGAAGGAACCAACCTTCCTTGAACTGCAAAAAGCATTAAAAGGAGAAGACGGCCGGCAAATTATTGCAAACTATGGGCTTGATCCACTGCTAGGGAAATATCATAAAACTGTGTGCGCAGAATGTTTAAATCATGTTAGTGAGGAAGATCAGCTTTGTGATTTATGTGGAAATAAGAAAATCATAAAAGGAGTGGCTGACCGAATTCTGGAATTGAAAACGGCAGATGAAAGTCCTCCTGGCCGCCCTCCCTATGTTCATCAAGTACCACTGGAATTTATCCCTGGCCTAGGGCCTAAGTTACTTGAAAAACTGGTGAATCATTTCGGCAGTGAAATGGCTATATTACATGAAGTCCCATATGAAGCATTAAAAGAGGTAGTTCCGGCCAAAATAGCCGACCTTATCATGAAAGCAAGGGAAGGAAAAATAAATCTAGCTGCCGGCGGCGGCGGAAAATATGGTAAAATTGCGGATTAAAATCCCGGCAGGATGTGCTGCCGGGATTTTTCCTATACTCTATTAAATTATGGTAATAGAAATACTAGATTAGGCATAGATTGTAATAACAGATTGACAAAAGTAGGAGGAACCGCAAATGAAAAAACGATTGAACCATTCCAATGCCGCTAGTTATTTCCGTGAGCATTCCTCGATTTTCTTATTTATTGTAATTTTATTTTTAATGGGGGTCATATTTGGAGCTGTTGTGGTAAACAGTATGAGTTTTACCCAAAAGGAAGATCTCTACTATTACTTATCACAATTTTTTGGCCAAGTTTCCGGAGATAAGGTAGCGGAAGATAATGACCTATTTTTCCAAAGCTTTTCCCACAATAGTAAGTTTATTGGACTAATGTGGATCCTTGGGATATCAATCATTGGACTGCCTGTTATTCTGATTCTCTTATTTGTTAAAGGAATGGTTGTTGGGTTTACAGTTGGCTTTTTAGTAAGTCAAATGGGCTGGAAAGGATTTCTGCTCGCGTTTGCTTCGATCCTCCCGCAAAACTTGATTATCATTCCAGTGTTTATCATGATGGCAGCCTTATCAGTGATATTTTCAATGAGAATGATCAAAAAACAGTTTATGAAAAAATATGCCCAGCCAATCATGCCTTTTTTTAAAGGATATATTTTTGCCCTGATTGCTGCAGTAATTTTTATCTCGGCAGCATCTGGAATAGAGGCTTATTTATCGCCATGGCTAATGAAAACGATTATTACTTCAACATCTTTATAATAATTATTATTTAATATTAATTATAAGTTCTTGTTTATAATAATTTTATTTTGAATCTCATTTCTCATCTGTTATAATGAGAACTAACAGTGGCGAGGGAGGGACTTCAGAATGGAAACTAGAATTGAACGTATAAAAAAACAGTTGCATTCAGCAAGTTATAAGCTAACACCTCAGCGTGAAGCAACCGTCAGAGTTTTACTAGAAAATGAAGAGGATCATTTAAGTGCGGAAGATGTGTACCTCCTCGTTAAAGAAAAATCGCCTGAAATTGGATTAGCAACTGTTTATCGAACATTAGAATTATTAACGGAATTAAAAATTGTCGATAAAATAAATTTTGGCGACGGCGTATCGAGATACGATTTAAGGCAGGAAGGTGCAGCACATTTTCACCATCACCTTGTTTGTATTGAATGTGGAGCCGTTGATGAAATTCAGGAAGATTTGCTTGAGGATGTAGAAGCTATCGTCGAAAGACGATGGAATTTTAAAATTAAAGATCATCGCCTTACTTTTCATGGGATTTGCTATCGCTGCCAGGCGAAAGTGGAAGAAAAAACTGTATAGCTTATAAATGGTCCTTTTGTGCAAAGGGCTTTTTCTTTTGTTTCCCCATATTTCCAGATATAAAGGTATAAAACTTGTACATTTTGGCATACCTTTTACTAGAGTACCTGAAAATTAGGGGGAAGTAAGATGATTTCTTTTCTAAAAATTACACTGCAAACCTTAAAGGTTTTTATCATTTTCACCGGATGCACAATCCTCTTCTATTATGGTATCATGTGGGTATCAGAAGAATACCAAAGCTATCATCGCTATGAAGAACCGGAAGGAGCAGCATTAAAGGTTTCAAATGCAGTAGATGAAGAAAATCCTTCCTTGTTAGATCGGCTGATGTTGTTTTATTTAAATGGGGAGTAAGGGCGATGGAAGAGCGAATAAAAGAATTTATGCATTATTTGATAGTTGAAAAAGGGCTGGCCAAAAATACGATTCTATCCTATGAACGCGATTTGAAAAGCTATCTTCATTATTTAGTAAAGGTTGAGGCAATCCGCTCCTTTAATGATGTACAGCGCGTCCATATTGTGCAATTTCTGGGATTTTTAAAGGAGAAAGGAAAATCAGCGAAAACAATTGCACGGCACATTGCTTCCATTCGTGCCTTTCATCAATTTTTATTAAGGGAAAAAGCAGCTGACCAGGATCCTTCGAATTTGATTGAACCGCCGAAACTTGAAAGGGCTATTCCTAAAGTTTTGAGCATGAAAGAGGTCGAATTCCTTTTAGAAGCGCCTAAATTGGATGATCATTTTGGAAAACGGGACAAAGCGATGCTTGAACTTCTCTATGCAACAGGAATTCGTGTTAGTGAACTTATTGGTCTGGATGTTGATCATGTTCATTTAACGATGGGGTTTATTCGTTGTCATGGAACAAGCAATAATGAACGGATTATTCCGATTGGGCGAACTGCCTCAAATGCGATATTGCAATATTTAGAACAAGGCAGACCTTTGTTTGCGGCGAAAAAAACCCCTGATAATGCCTTGTTTTTAAATCACCAGGGTAAAAGGTTGACCAGACAGGGTTTTTGGAAAATTCTAAAAAAACTTTCCAAAGAGGCTGGAATAGTAAAAGAGCTGACTCCACATACACTCCGTCATTCCTTTGCTGCTCATTTATTGGAAAATGGGGCTGATTTAAAGGCTGTTCAAGAAATGTTAGGACATGCAAATATAGCCACAACACAAATATATACAAACGTTTCTAAGACAAGGTTGAAGGACGTTTATAGTAAATTCCACCCAAGAGCTTGATAGAATCATAGTTGCTACTCAATTTCACAAAAACGTCAAAAAGCTGCCAAAAATTCAGGCAGCTTTTTCTTGTATTTTCGAAAACATTTAGTAAAATAGAGATGTCAGACTTCTGACGAATGCAATTATGGGACCCCTTCATAGTTCCAATATAAACAGGGTAACCTATTTTTGTGTATTTTTTTATTTGTAAACGTTTCCTATTGATAAAGGAGGAAGATTCGAATGACGGCAGATACATATAAGCGTATTTTTATTATCGTCATGGACTCAGTCGGAATTGGAGAAGCACCGGATGCAGAAAAGTTTGGTGATAAAGGTGCTGATACATTTGGACATATTGCTGAAAGAATGAACGGTCTTAATATGCCTAATATGGCGAAATTGGGATTAAGTAATATTCGGGAAATAAAAGGAATTAATAAAGCAGAAAAGCCTTTAGCTTTTTATACAAAAATGATGGAAGCTTCAAACGGAAAAGATACAATGACAGGGCATTGGGAAATTATGGGACTTAATATTCAGACTCCATTCCGTGTTTTCCCAGAAGGGTTTCCAGAGGAACTTGTATCTGAATTAGAAAACCGCACCGGCAGAAAAATTATTGGCAATAAACCAGCCAGCGGAACCGAAATTCTTGATGAACTTGGTGCAGAGCACATGAATTCAGGTGCATTGATTGTATATACATCGGCAGATTCTGTCCTGCAAATTGCCGCCCACGAGGAAATTATTCCGCTTGAAGAATTATATAAAATTTGTAAAATTGCACGCGAACTGACGCTTGATGAAAAGTACATGGTTGGCCGGGTAATTGCCCGTCCATTCCTAGGGGAACCAGGAAACTTTAAACGGACTTCTAACCGTCATGATTATGCCTTAAAACCATTCGATCGGACAGTAATGAGCGAATTGAAGGATGCAGGATTTGATGTAATCGCGATTGGTAAAATATCGGATATTTATGACGGCGAAGGCGTTACAAAGTCACTCCGCACTGTTTCGAATATGGACGGTATGGATAAGCTTGTTGAAACCCTTGATATGGACTTCAATGGAATAAGCTTTTTAAATCTAGTGGATTTTGATGCATTGTATGGTCACCGCCGCGACCCTGAAGGTTATGGTAAAGCACTTGAAGAATATGATGCGCGCCTTCCTGAAGTGTTTGCGAAAATGAAGGAAGATGACCTATTAATGATTACAGCAGACCACGGAAACGATCCTGTCGCACCTGGCACAGACCATACTCGTGAATATGTCCCATTATTGGTTTACTCTAAGAAAATGACTGAGGGCAGAGAGCTGCCACTCCGAGAAACATTTGCTGACCTAGGTGCAACAGTGGCGGAAAACTTCAATGTGAAAATGCCAAATTACGGAAAGAGCTTTTTAAAAGAATTAAGCTAAAAAGGGGAATGAACATGAACGTTGAAAAAATTCAAAATGCTGCTGGATTTCTTAAAGATAAATATGCGAATACACCTAAAATTGGTCTCATTTTAGGCTCTGGATTAGGTGTGTTAGCGGATGAGATTGAGAATCCTGTCAAAATTCCATACAATCAAATACCTGATTTTCCAGTATCCACAGTAGAAGGACATGCAGGACAGCTTGTTTTTGGGGTATTAAGTGGAGTAGAAGTTGTTGCAATGCAGGGTCGCTTTCATTTTTATGAAGGATATACAATGGATAAAGTAACTTTCCCTGTTCGCGTCATGAAAGAAATGGGAGTTGAAATGTTAATCGTTACGAATGCTGCCGGCGGTGTCAATGAAAGCTTCGAGCCGGGAGATTTGATGATTATTACCGACCATATTAATAATATGGGAACAAATCCATTAATTGGGCCAAATGATGCTAAATTAGGCGTTCGTTTTCCAGATATGTCAGAAGCCTATACGAAGGAATTACGTGCTATGGCAAAAGAAATCGCTTCTCGCTTAAATATTAAGATTCAAGAGGGTGTTTATTTCGGAAACCCTGGCCCTGTATATGAAACGCCAGCTGAAATTCGCATGGTTCGGGTATTGGGCGGTGATGCAGTAGGAATGTCTACTGTACCAGAGGTAATCGTTGCCCGCCACAGTGGAATGAAGGTTCTTGGGATATCTTGTATTTCAAATATGGCTGCCGGAATTCTTGACCAGCCGCTGACACATGATGAAGTCATTGAAACAACTGAAAAAGTTAAAGCAAATTTCCTTCTATATATAAAAGAAATCGTTAAAAATATGGCGTAATTGAGCAGAAAACTATTTATTGTAAAGTGGTGATAATCGATGAGAATGGTTGACCTAATTGAGAAAAAACGAGATGGACATGAATTAACAACGGAAGAAATCAAATTTATTATTAACGGCTATACAGATGGTTCCATACCGGATTATCAAATGAGTGCCTTAACAATGGCTATCGTCTTTCAAGGGATGACTGAGAAAGAAAGAGCCGATTTAACAATGGCAATGGTGGAATCCGGGGATCAAATTGATTTATCGCAAATTGAAGGAATAAAAGTTGATAAACATTCAACTGGGGGAGTTGGTGATACTACCACTCTTGTTCTTGGCCCGCTTGTAGCTGCCCTGGGGGTCCCAGTTGCGAAAATGTCAGGTCGTGGATTGGGACATACCGGCGGTACCATTGATAAATTAGAAGCAGTTAATGGTTTCCATGTTGAAATTGATAATGCTGAATTCATTGATCTAGTAAATAAAAATAAAATCGCCGTTATCGGCCAAAGCGGAAATTTAACACCTGCGGATAAAAAGCTTTATGCCCTAAGAGATGTTACGGCAACTGTTGAAAGTATTCCGCTGATTGCTAGTTCCATAATGAGCAAAAAAATTGCTGCAGGAGCTGATGCCATTGTACTGGATGTAAAAACAGGTGCCGGAGCTTTCATGAAAACGCTTGATGATTCAAAAGACTTGGCAAAAGCAATGGTTCGGATTGGTAATAATGTCGGCAGACGTACAATGGCCGTCATTTCCGACATGAGCCAGCCGCTAGGATATGCTATCGGTAACGCGCTTGAAGTAAAGGAAGCTATTGACACATTAAAAGGTGAGGGTCCCGAAGATTTAACAGAGTTATGCTTAACACTCGGCAGCCATATGGTTTACCTGGCAGAAAAGGCAGGCTCATTAGCAGAGGCAAGGACACTCCTTGAAAATGTGATTAAAGATGGTTCAGCCCTTGAAAAATTAAAAGTCTTTTTAAGCTCTCAAGGCGGGGATGCTTCGATTGTAGATGATCCTGCTAAAATGCCGCAGGCTAAATTCACGTTTGAACTTGAAGCGAAAGAAGATGGGTATGTTTCCGAAATCGTCGCTGACGAGGTTGGAACAGCAGCAATGTTACTAGGAGCAGGAAGAGCAACGAAGGAATCTATTATTGATTTGGCAGTTGGCCTTGTGTTAAGGAAGAAGATCGGAGACCAAGTCAATAAAGGTGAATCGTTAGTAACTATCTACAGCAACTTTGAGGATGTAAGTGAAGTAAAACAAAAGCTTTATGAAAATATCAAAATCTCGGCAGCCAAAGTCGACGCGCCAGTTCTCATCCATGGAGAAATAACTGAATAATAAACGTGCTCTAAGGTGTCAGGCACCATGTGAAAATTTCACATGGTGCCTGACACCTTTTTATGTATAAACTTGTTTATTTTGGTAAAAATGGTGGCTATAAAGAATGGAGGGTTATGCGAATGAAACGATTGTTCTCTTTTATAGTAGCATCTTTTTTACTGACTAGCTTATGGGTACCATCTTCCTTTGCTGCTGAAGAAAAAAAGAATGCCCAAATAGAAAATAAGGGTACAGATATTGTCAGTAACGTCAGTTCTGCCATTTTAATTGAGCGGGACACAGGCAAGATTCTATATGAGAAAAATAGCCAAGAAAAATTGCCGCCTGCAAGTATGACCAAAATTATGACGATGTTACTCATTATGGAAGCGATTGATAAAGGAAAGCTTTCCTGGAATGAAAAAGTCCGGACGAGTGAATATGCCGCCTCTATGGGTGGATCACAAATATTCCTGGAACCAGGTGAAGAAATGACAACCAAGCAGATGCTTCAGGGCATCGCGATTGGTTCAGGAAATGACGCTTCAGTAGCGATGGCTGAGAGAATTGCCGGTTCGGAGGAAGCCTTTGTCGATATGATGAATGCAAAGGCAAAACAGCTGGGATTGAAGCATACCTTTTTTAAAAATACTACGGGCTTACCTGTAAGCGGACATTACAGCTCTGCACATGATATGGCAGTAATGGCAAAAGAACTATTAAAATATGAAGACATTACAAAATTTACGGGAATGTATGAGGCATACCTTCGTGAAAATACAGACAAAAAGTTCTGGCTCGTTAATACAAACAAATTGGTTCGTTTTTACCCTGGAGTTGACGGGTTAAAAACGGGTTTTACGGCTGAAGCGAAATATTGCTTAACAGCAACAGCACAAAAGGATGGCATGCGTGTCATTGCGGTTGTCTTTGGAGCACCAACGTCGAAAGAGAGAAATGCTCAAGTGACAAAAATGCTTAATTATGCTTTTAGTCAGTACCAAACACACCCGCTGTATAAAAGAAATCAAACTATTGGCACAGCCAGAATCAGTAAAGGCAAGGATAAATCAGTAGAGGCAGTCACTAGTGAACCACTTTCGTTACTGACTAAAAAAGGTGAAAAAACGGAGGATGTAAAGCAAAAAGTAATTCTCCAAAAAAACCTCAACGCACCATTAAATAAAGGTGACAAGGTTGGGACGATTAAGCTGATTAAGGATGGAAAGGTAATCCTTGAAAGTCCGCTCGTCGCAAGTAAGTCTGTAAAAGAAGCAGGCTGGTGGACCCTTTACAAGCGTTCATTCGGAATGTTTACAAAAGCAGGAAAATAATTCAAAGCGCATACGCTATCGTTGTCGAATGTTAAGATAATCCACTACTTTTGACGAAATAAGACTAGTTTTGTATTTATAGAAGGATATTGATAATAAAACAGCGAATTGACTCACTATACCAGATTAAGGAGGCCGGGGATAGTGAGTCTTAACATTGAATTAGTTACAAAACATGATGTTTTATGCATTCGCTTAAGCGGTGAATTAGACCACCACACCGCGGATGAACTTCGCGAAAAAGCAACAGCAGCGATCGAAAAAAATGACATTCGCCATATCGTCTTGAATCTAGAACAACTCTCTTTTATGGATAGCTCAGGTTTAGGCGTAATTTTAGGAAGATATAAACAAATTAAACAGGTGCATGGTGAAATGGTAGTTTGTGCAATTTCCCCAGCAATACAAAGATTATTCGATATGTCTGGTTTATTTAAAATCATCAAAATGGAACCGACTGAGGAATTTGCATTGCAAAGATTGGGGGTTGCCTGAATGAAAAATGAGATGAATCTTGAGTTCAGTGCTTTAAGTCAAAATGAATCCTTTGCCCGTGTGACTGTAGCTGCATTTATTGCCCAACTAGACCCAACGATGGATGAGTTAACCGAAATAAAAACAGTGGTTTCAGAAGCCGTGACGAATGCGATTATTCATGGTTATGAAAACGATCCAAATGGAATTGTTTATATCCGTGTTTCCATTGAAGATAGTTTAATTGATATGACAATTAAAGATATAGGATCAGGAATTATCGATGTGGAGGAAGCTCGTCAGCCATTATTTACAACAAAGCCGGACTTAGAAAGGTCCGGTATGGGTTTTACCATCATGGAGAATTTCATGGATGAGGTAGAGATTCATTCACAGCCAGGCAGCGGAACCGAGGTTAGATTACGTAAGCATTTACAATCCCGCAAAATGCTTTGCAATTAAGGAGACTTGCCGATGGATGTGGAGGTCAAGAACGATAAAAGTCAACCGTATTTAAAGGATCATGAAGTGAAAGAGCTCATAAAAAAGAGCCAGGACGGAGACCAAGAAGCAAGGGATTTAATTGTTGAAAAGAATATGCGCCTTGTTTGGTCAGTAGTTCAAAGGTTTCTTAATAGAGGGTATGACCCTGATGATTTATTCCAAATTGGCTGCATTGGATTATTGAAGTCAGTTGATAAGTTTGACCTTTCCTACGACGTCAAGTTTTCTACCTACGCCGTACCGATGATTATCGGAGAAATTCAACGATTTATTCGTGATGATGGAACCGTAAAGGTCAGCCGTTCACTGAAAGAAATGGGAAACAAAATCCGCAAGGCCAAGGATGAGTTATCAAAAACATTAGGAAGAATACCTACCGTTAATGAGATTTCTGAGTATCTTGAGCTGACGCCGGAGGATGTCATTCTTGCACAAGAGGCAAGCAGAACACCTTCCTCCATTCATGAAACCGTTTATGAAAATGATGGAGATCCAATTACATTATTAGATCAAATTGATGATGGCAACGAAGGAAAGTGGTTTGATAAAATTGCCTTAAAAGAAGCAATTCGCGAATTAGATGAACGGGAAAGGCTGATTGTCTATTTGCGCTATTATAAGGACCAAACTCAATCCGAAGTTGCCGGGCGCCTTGGGATTTCTCAAGTACAAGTTTCAAGACTCGAAAAAAAGATATTGCAACAAATGAAAGACCGTATGGATCTCTGATTCATGCGGTTTTTTCATTTTCATACATGAAACTCTTCTTTAAAACTCATACTACATACACAAGGAAAACATTGTGTGGGAAGTGAATGTTTTGGAAAAAACAATCTACATTCGCATGCGGAACCGTGTTCAAACAAAGCCTGAAGAAAGAGTTTTATTGAAGGATGTCGCCCAGATTATTGCCCCAGATGCTATACTTTCAAATTTAAAAGAAATGCTTGTTCACCTGGTAACGGAAATGGATCGAAATATTATCGTTATTGATGTTATGCATATCATTCAGTTGATAACAACTAAGTTCGGGGACATGGAGGTTCAAACGATTGGCCCTGCGCAGACCATCATTGAAGTAACAAATAAGAAAAAAGGAATATCTATTCCTTTTTTTCTGCTAATTTGGTTTCTATTATTTTTTGGATCAGCCATGGCGATTATGAATTTTCATGATGATGTAAGTATGAAGAGTGTCCAGGAAAAAATTTACACCATTATTACCGGAAAAAATGAAGCAAAGCCATTACTCTTTCAAATCCCTTATTCAATTGGTTTAGGCCTCGGCATGATTTTATTCTTTAATCATTTTTTTAAGAAGCGTTTAAATGATGAACCCAGTCCACTTGAAGTAGAAATGTTTAATTATCAAATGGATTTAGATAATTATGTGATTATCCATGAAAATAAAGAAAGTATGAAACGCGTTAATGACGATTAAAATTGTATCGATCATATTTTTAGGATTAGCAAGTGGATTAGCCGTTGGGTCGGGATTTGTAGCGTTTCTAACCGTTCTTGGAATTATCCCAAGACTTACTCAGCTGACCAAAACAATGAAAATGATTCAACACTATGAATGGGCAGTTGTGATTGGTGCGATTAGCGGTGTGCTCGCAAGCTTAAGGGACCCGCTCCTTCCTATTTCAGCCTATTTTTTGATTCCGCTTGGTATCAGCGGGGGAGTGTTTGTTGGTATGTTGGCAGCTGCTCTTACGGAGGTTTTAAATGTTCTGCCAATCCTCGCTAAACGGATTAGGTTAGATGGAGAAATTGTCATTTTAATTATGGCAATTGTATTAGGAAAAATCTTTGGATCCATTTTTCAATGGCTTTATTTTGTACATATTAAGTAAACTTCTCCATGAAAGGACATCACAGGATGAGTAATCGGAGGCGTGTTATTTTAATTACTGACGGTGATGAATACGCAAAGAAAGCTGTCGAGCATGTTGCCAAGGAAATAGGCGGCCGCTGTCTTTCCATGTCGCAAGGGAATCCGTCTAAATTAACAGGTGCTGAGCTTGTCCGATTAATAAAAAAAACTCCGTATGATCCAGTACTGGTGATGTTTGATGATAGTGGAATTGTAGGGGAAGGATATGGTGAAAATGCCCTAAAATATGTGGCATTACATAAAGATATTGAAGTATTGGGAATTATAGCAGTGGCAGCAAAATCGCATCATGAGGAATGGACGAGAGTCGATATAAGTATCGATCACGATGGCGAATTAACGCCATATGGAGTAGATAAATACGGTATACCAGAACTTGAAATCGGCAGAATAAATGGAGATACCGTTTACTGTCTTGATGAATTGAATGTACCGATAATTGTTGGAATAGGCGATATTGGTAAAATGGCACGCCGTGATTCTTATAAGATAGGTTCGCCCATCACGAAAAAAGCAGTAGAGCTTATACTAGAAAGGAGTGGCTTCTATGACAAGAGGTAAGGAGCATATTTGGCCGATTCCGGAATCCGTGCATGAAATTGAAAATTATATGAAACAACGAGTTGGGCTGGGTGTCAGCTTTGATTTAGGAATACGGAAATTGACCATTCTAAAAAAAGAAGTCAATATTTATTATGTCAATGGACTATGTGACACCAGTTATATAATTCAACTAATTAAAGAATTAGTAGAGATTAATGATCATGAAAAAATTTCCACGAACCTGTTCAAAATTATTGATAATAGGCTTATCAACCAATCTGTTGAGCAAATTAAAGATTTAGACCAGCTTGTATTAAAAGTACTATCAGGTTTAATTGTTGTAGTAATGGAAGGCGAAAGCACGGCTTTTGCTATTGATGTAAGAAGCTACCCGGGGCGTTCACCTCAAGAACCTGATACAGAAAAGGTAGTAAGAGGATCACGAGATGGTTTAGTAGAAAATATCATTCTAAATACGGCTTTAATTAGAAGGAGAATCAGGGACGAGCGGCTTCGTTTTGAAATGTTAAAAGTAGGAGAGCGCTCAAGAACCGATGTTTCTTTAGGTTATTTAGAGGATGTGGCCGACCCAGATCTAATTAATATAATCCGAAAAGAATTAAATGCTATTGAAACGGATGGAATTCCAATGGCAGATAAAACGATTGAAGAATTCTTAGTAAAACAAGGGTTCAATCCATTTCCGCTTGTAAGGTATACAGAGCGTGCGGATGTGGCCGCTACCCATATCCTTGAAGGGCATGTAATTATATTAGTAGACACATCACCAAGCGTAATTATTACACCAACGACGTACTTTCATCATGTTCAGCATGCGGAAGAATTCAGGGAATCACCAGCAATGGGAACTTTTATGCGCTTTGCTCGATTTCTTGGTGTAGTAACTTCTATATTACTACTTCCGTTATGGTTGTTATTCGTATTGGAACCATCATTATTACCTGAAAAGCTATCATTTATTGGACCGAATGAACAGACCAATATTCCAATTATCGTTCAAATATTTTTAGCAGATTTTGGTCTGGAATTTTTGAGATTGGCTGCCATTCATACACCAACACCGCTTTCAACAGCAATGGGCTTAATTGCAGCAGTATTGATTGGGCAAATTGCCATTAGTGTAGGTCTATTTGTTCCTGAGGTAATTTTGTATGTGGCTGTAGCTGGTATTGGATCTTTTACAACCCCAAGTTACGAGTTAAGTATAGCAAACAAAATGGGTAGATTAACCTTGTTACTGCTTGTCGCATTTTTCCATACACCAGGTTTTGTAATCGGGACTACCTTATTCTTTATTTTTCTTGTTAAAACCCGTGCCCTTAATACACCATACTTATGGCCTTTTCTTCCGTTTGAGCCTAAAGGATTTATGCAAATTATTTTTCGAAGGGCTATTCCGGGGTCAATCCTTAGACCAAGCATTGTCCACCCAAGAAATCGTTACAGGCAGCCGCCAAAAGCCAACGAGAAATGATTGCGGAAATTTCTCTGTTATGCTAAAGTGTTTTTAATTAAATATTCAATAGAGTGCAAAAAAATAGGCAGTTTCTATGCAGATTCTGTCTATTTATTTATTATCTTTTGTGATTGTCTACATAAAATGTAGTGAGTCGTTACGGAGAGAGGGAAGGGAATGTTTTTTTACGGAACAACAGGTGTAAATAAAAACGGGAATTTAGAAATAGGCGGTGTTGATGCTCTCGAGCTGGCACAGCAATTTGGGACTCCGTTATATGTTTATGATGTGGCATTAATGAGAGAAAGAGCGCGTGGGTTTAAACAGACTTTTGAAGACCAGCAAGTAAAGGCTCAAGTTGCATATGCCAGTAAAGCATTTTCAACAGTCGCCATGGTTCAACTGGCAGAAGAAGAAGGATTATCACTGGATGTTGTCTCCGGCGGCGAATTATATACAGCGATTACTGCTGGATTCCCAGTGGAGAGAATTCATTTTCATGGAAATAACAAAAGCAGAGAAGAATTAGAAATGGCATTGGAGCATGGAATTGGCTGCATTGTCATTGATAATTTTTTTGAGATGGAACTTTTAAAATCGATCTGTTTAGAGAAAAAGGCCAATGTAAATATTTTATTAAGGATTACGCCGGGAATTGAAGCCCATACCCATGATTATATTTTAACGGGTCAGGAGGATTCCAAATTTGGTTTCGACCTGCAAAATGGACAAGCGGAACAGGCCTTAACATCCGCTCTCCAATTTGAACATTTTAATGTCCTTGGACTTCATTGTCATATTGGCTCGCAAATTTTTGAAACCACGGGTTTCTTGCTGGCAGCTAAAAAAATTGTTGAAAGAATGTCGGATTGGAAAAACAAGTTATCCTTTGAAGCAGAGGTATTAAATTTAGGCGGAGGTTTTGGAATTCGATATACAAAAGAGGATGAACCGATTCCGCCATCGCAATATGTTAGTGAGATAATAAAAGAAGTAAAAAATTTGACTGCACAATACTCGCTAAAAATGCCGGAAATATGGATTGAACCAGGACGTTCGTTAGTCGGTGATGCTGGTATTACTCTATATAAAGTCGGGTCTTCAAAGGAAGTTCCTGGGGTTAGAAAATATTTAGCAGTGGATGGCGGGATGAGCGATAATATCCGTCCAGCCCTTTACCATGCAAAATATGAGGCTGTTCTTGCTAATAAGCCCTTGGCACAGCCGAATGAAACAGTTTCGATTGCAGGGAAATGCTGTGAATCCGGAGATATGTTGATTTGGGATTTGCCTTTACCTGAAACGGACGATGAGGATATTCTGGCTGTATTTTGCACAGGTGCCTACGGCTATTCCATGTCAAACAACTATAACCGCATACCGCGTCCGGCTGTCGTTTTTGTTGAAAACGGCAAGGCTGCTCTTGTCGTAAAAAGAGAGACCTACGAGGATTTAATTAGACACGATTTACCACTAAGATAGAAAAAAGCTGCCGTATCTTCGGCAGCTTTTTCGACTTATTAAGAAAATAGCGATTTAATGGCATCAATGAGCGAAATGAAAAATTGTTTTAATTTTTCTAAAAATCCTTGCCCTTCCTCCGATTGAAGGAATTTTGAAATGCGGTCTTTTGCTTTATTTAGCTGATCCCCTACCTGATTCCAGTCAATGTCCAAACCCTTTAGCTTATTAAAAAGGTCAATCAAGCGTTTCATTTGTTCTTCAGTTAGGGTAATGTTTAATTCCTTAGCTGCCTGTTCAATAATGCTTCGCAATTCTGCATCATTTTTTGGTTTATTCTTGGCGATTTCCTCTTTTACTTTTGCAATTAAAGCTGCCGCATTTTTTTCACCGATGGAGTCACCGAGCTTGGCTGTTTCGACCATTTCCTGGTTAGCAGCCTGCTTTACTTCCTCAGGAATCGTTTTATCTGCTGAGATTTCATATGCTTTAATAATTCCTGTTAAAGCTGCGGTTCCTGAAACAGAAATTGGAGCTGTAATGTAAATGTTGGCATCCTTGACCCCTGCAGTAATAAGGGCGTTAACAAACATTTCATCGGTTACCCAATTTATATTTTTTGTTTTAACCGTTATGCCGGCACCTTTGGGAGCAATGGTGATGGATGAGGATGAAATCGCCTTTGTTCCGATGAGTGATTTGGCTACATATTTCCCTAAATATTGATGCTCCTCCTGATTAGATACGGTTACGATTTGAACATCCTTGGGAGCATTCATTTCTGCGAGTAGTGCGTCCTTTTGTTCTGCTGTTAAATTTTCACCCAATGTTACAATCATGTCACCTTCAGCTAAATCCGCAAAGCTTTGGATAGGGAATGTGAACATAATAGCTGCCATTAGGAGAATAAGAATTTTTTTCATGTTAGCCTCCTTGAAAAATACCTTACCTTAATAATATATCCGATTTCATTAAATATAACGAAAAAAACGATTTAGAAGTTTCATAGAATGAAAATTTAATTAATAGAGGAAATGGATTATTTTTGTCAAATAGTGTAGAATGAAGGTCGAGCAAGAACTCGTTTTGGAGGAACCTTTTTCATGAAAAAAAGCAACTGGATATTATTTGGTATTCTTATTGGACTTTCTGTTCTCTGGGGAATCATTTATTGGATGTTTATTGGACCAAAGCAATAGTAATATTTCTCATTGATGATTGTCCTAGAATTATGTATGATGGTGGTTAGTGAAACATTATAATTTTAACTACATATAATGAATAAATGTTTATTATTGATTTATTAGGAAAAAATATACTATTGTTAAACCAATATTTTCATCGGTTTATTTAATATAATGAGGGATCTAAATGTTAATTCGATACAAGAAAGCATTCGAAAAAATTGCAATGGGTTTATTGTCTTTTATGCCGAATGAAAAGGACTTAAAGAAACTTCAGCAAACGATGAAGGAATATGAAACAGAAGAGAATTGGCAGCTGTTTTTATGGAAGGAAGAAGATATTATTGGGCTTCTTGGCGTTCTATATCATCGTGATACAAATGCTCTTGAAATACAGCATATTTCCGTAAATCCCTCACATCGCTTTCAAGGGGTTGGAAAAAGGATGGTTCAAGCACTTAGAGAAATGTATGCAGATAGAGAAATTATTGCAAATGAAGATACAGCTCCGTTTATTGAAAAATGTAACTTTTGCTAGTTTCAAAAAATAGAGCAGCGAATATCTTATTCGCTGCTCTTTCGCATCTTTAAAGACCGATATCTTTCCTCAATGACCTCTGTTCTGTCCCTTAATCTATGACGCTCGACGAGTTCCACGTTGCTAATATCACTTTTTTTCCCCCATTGGAAGCCCTGATCTTCACAAAATAATTTACAACTCTCAATTAGAAAGGGGTCACTTATCGGCAATTGGATGCTCATATATTCTTTTTTTTCTTTGATGACTGATAATTGCTTCAATAATAATTCATGAAGCATCTGTTGATTAAGGCCAAGACTAGTAACTGAGACATTTTTTGATTCTAATATTTTTATTGCTTTTTCTAATGTTCTTGCAGCCCCATTATAATTTCCGCGGCGGAAATGATAGCATGATACTGCCAATTGTATAAGACCGACCCAAATGGATTCTTTGTTACCTGGGTCAGTTTTTTTCCAAAATTCTTCAAGAATCTCATGACACTCAAAATAATCCCTGTCACCGTGAAAGTGGGCTAAAAATTGAACATATTCTATTGGGTACAAGGTATCCCCCCTAAAAAAGAATGTATATATAGTTTAGCATAAACAAACTAAAAAGCCCGTCAATCATGACGGGCTTCTAGTTCTAATCCATTCTTCAAGGTTTGTGCCTTAGTAAATCCAAGAAGCACCAACAATAATTAATAAAATGAATAGAACTACGATTAAAGCAAATCCGGCACCATATCCGCCATCAGCCATATTAAATACCTCCTAAAAAGTTTTTGTTCTTTTCTTTGTCATCATATGTAGGGTATTTGTCCATTGTTTGGGCAAACATCATGATTACACAATAAAGCTGTTATGTTTTGATTTTTCTATTGGATAACCTAGATTGAATCCTCTATACTATTAATAGTCTAAGTAAAAAGAATTTTGGTGAGTAACGATGCCATATCAGGTGAAAATTGATGCATTTGAGGGACCGCTGGACTTGCTCCTTCATTTAATTAATCGGCTCGAAATTGATATTTATGATATTCCAGTTGCCCAAATTACGGAGCAATACTTGCTTTATATTAAAACCATGAACGAATTAAAACTCGATATTGCCAGTGAGTATTTAGTAATCGCGGCAACATTGCTGGAAATAAAGAGTAAAATGCTGCTGCCAAAGCATGAAGAAGAATCTAATGAAGATTTTGATGAGTTTTCGTATGAAGAAGATCCAAGAGATGAGCTTGTAGAACGTTTGATTGAGTACCGTAAATATAAAGAGGCTGCCCATGATTTAAAATCAATGGAAGAAGAACGTGGTCTAATGTACACAAAGCCGCCTAGTGATTTGTCTGATTATGTAAAAGATATCCGACCAGAAAAGACAGAGTTAAATGTATCCTTATATGACATGTTAGCGGCTTTTCAAAAATTATTAAGAAGGAAAAAGCTGCAGCGTCCAATGGCAACAAAAATTGCGCGGCAAGAGATATCAATTGAGAAAAGAATGACAGAAATACTAGATGAATTAAAACAGCTAAAAGGAAGGAAGAACTTTAACGAATTATTTCCTTACCCGGCAAAAGACCATGTTGTCGTCACTTTTTTAGCCATTTTGGAGCTGATAAAAAGAAAAGAAGTTGACGTCGAACAGCAAGAAAATTTCGGTGAAATTTTTGTAGAAGCTGTAAAGAAAGGAGTAAATGTGGTTGGAAATTATTAATTGGAGCAGTATTCTTGAAAGCCTCTTGTTTGCTGCCGGCGATGAAGGCCTTTCACTTAAACAATTAGCTGAGGTCTTAGAAATAGATGAAATAAAGGCAAATGAAATTATTGAGGAATTGAAGCAGGAATATGATGAAGATGAAAATAGAGGAATAATTGTTGTTCAGCTTGCGGGAACCTTTCAGCTGGCAACGAAGAAGGAAAATGCCCCGTATTTAAAAAAGCTGGTTGATTCCCCGAATAATTCGACTCTTTCTCAAGCCGCCTTGGAGACTCTGGCTATTATCGCCTACAAACAGCCAATCACTCGTGCAGAAATTGAAGAAATTCGCGGTGTGAAAACAGAAAGACCGTTGCATACACTTGTATCAAAAGCATTAATAAAAGAAGTAGGCCGCGCTGAAGGAACAGGAAGAGCTTATTTATATGGTACCACGAAAGAGTTTCTTGATTATTTTGGATTAAAAAGTGTTGATGAGCTTCCTAAGCTTCCGGAAAAAGTGGAGGATGATTTTATTCAAGAAGAAGCAGATTTATTTTTTGAGAAATTCCAAGAAACAATTAACTCTTAAAATACAATCAAATCATCAGAATTTATGCTAAAATAAATATAAGATTTCAAAATTTTTTAACATGGTTGTGCATTTCGATAAGGAGCGGGATTAAGTTGCTAATTAAAGAGTGTAAAGGGTTCGAATTAGAAAAAGAAAAATCCAATACCTCAGAGGATTTTTTTAACAGAAGTGAAGTGACCTTTATTGAAAATGGGGAAGAAAGGACGCTCCACGTTTTATATGTTAGGTATTTTGATGAGTGTCTCCAAGAATTTACACCGTACACAACGGACCCTATTATGTCAGGACAAGGCCTTGAAGTGACTTTTAAAGATATCGTTGCCCTTGTATGTTTATTGAAAAATCCCGGCTTACGCGGGCGCAAACGTCTTTATCTTAATTCAAAGTATGAATTTGCATTGTATTTTCAAGATATTGATTTTAAAAAATTACCTGAAGTTTTTCAGTCTCTTAAGCAGAAAAATAGCTATGAGATTCGTTCTCCGCTAGAGTTTACATTACAGTCTAAATAAATTCAAATTGGATAAATTCCAGGGGGTAAATAATGGGAAATTCACTAGTAAAATCTCAGCTTATGGATGTGAAAGGTTTTCTAACTAAGACCATTACAACATTAGAGGATTTCTTAAATGAAACAACAATTAAAGGGTTCAATCTAGAAAATGAAGAAGATCAATCGTATATTAAATTAATTTTTTCAAATCTAAGGAAACTAATTGTTTATAGTGAAGAAGGTCTGGAGGCTTGTTCTGTCATTTTGCAAAGTGAACCTTTTCAAAAAGCCGCAGCCGAAAAAACTTTATATAAGATTTACCACAATTGTATTGAAGAGTTCTTTGCTCCTAAAAATGATGCGTGGTTTGAAAATAGCCGATCTGCTTATACTGGCAGAAACGCCATTAAATATTATCGGAATGTGCCAGAAGCAGTAAGTCTGCTGATCAAAAGTCTTGAGGGTGAATTTCAGCGGATTAGAGAAGAACTTGAATATTATGAAACAGATTACCGGACAAAAATGATTCAATCTAAATAGAAAAAATGAGTGCTGCCATTGGTTACAGTAATACCAATGGCAGCTTTTTTTGGGTTCTTAATAGTCTAAAATTTTCATACTATTTATGTAGATTTACAGCATAAATAGGAGTGGATATCATGGATCGGTTTAGCCGCTATGTGACTGAATTATTTGAATGGAATGAACAAATGAAACAATTTCTTCGTTCAGAAGCAGTCGGTAATAACTCTGAATTATGGGAACAGCTTGATGCCTTTACGGAATTAATAGAAGGGACCAATCGAGAGCTTTCTAATGAGGAACTACTTTCTCTTCAAACAAAAGCAGAGAACATCCATGAACAAATGGAAACCTATTTTAAACGGAAGCAGGAAATCGGGCAGCTTTGGGTAGTTGAAAAGACAATTCCGCCTGGAGGACATTCTTTACCGGAGTTATCTTATTCATATAACGCATTGGAGCCGTATATCTCAGAGGAAATTATGAGGCTTCACCATGACAAACACCACCGTTCCTATGTCGACGGTTTGAATAAGGCCGAACTTAATCTCAAAAAGGCAAGAGAAACGAATGATTTTTCACTTATTAAGCATTGGTCAAGGGAACTCGCTTTTCATGGATCGGGTCATTACCTTCATACAATTTTTTGGAAAAATATGAGCTCAAATGGTGGCGGAAATCCCCATGGACCTCTTAAAGAGGAAATAGAAAATTATTTTGGTAGCTTAACAGCTTTTAAAAAACAGTTTTCTGAAGCGGCAAAGCAAGTGGAAGGAGTCGGCTGGGCGATATTGGTCTGGTCACCAAGAGCAAGGCATCTGGAGGTTTTACAATCCGAACGGCATATGCTTTTAACCCAGTGGGATACCATACCGTTGCTTGTTTTAGATGTATGGGAGCATGCCTATTATCTTCAATATAAAAACAAGCGGGCAGACTATGTAGATAATTGGTGGAATGTTGTGAACTGGAGCGATGTTGAAATGAGATTTGAAAAAGCAGCAGATATAAAATGGCCGGCTTTTTAAGTAATGACTATGTTAAAGAACAGTGTTGATTTTTAACACTGTTGATTGGAGCGGAAGGCGCGAAGACTCCTGCGGGAGTACGGGGCAGGGGAGACCCCGGAGGCGCTTAAGCGCCGAGGAGGCTCACCGGCACGCCCGCGGAAAGCGAAGCGCCTGGAGAGCAAATCAACAACTAATTTAAACAGAGTTTAAGTAATTGGAATGGCAAGTGCCAATTGGCAGCTTGCCTTTTTCTATGGGTTATTGTCATAACAAGCCTTGTCCTGCATAAACTTTTATTAAATAGAAAAGCGGAAGCGCCTTGTCCAGGGGCGACAAGCATAAGACCAGCCGGCTGGAAGGTTGCTTTTTAACCTTCCCGACGGATTGGCTTATGACCTCGAGCCCCTAGGCGCTGTAGCTAGACATTAAAGAAGGGGACGAGGTAAATCTAATGAGAATGATTTCAAAGCTAGTCATTTTTTTCCTCATGGTCTCAATACTCGTTGCTAACATTCCTCAAAAGGTGGATGCTTCCCTTGGAGTAAGTGCTGCAAGTGCTGTACTCATAGAGCAGAAGACTGGACGAGTCCTATATGAAAAAGATGCGCACACAAAAAGGAGAATTGCCAGTATAACGAAAATCATGACAGCAGTTCTGGCGATTGAATCAGGAAAAATGAATAAATATGTTAAAGTCAGTGAGCAGGCAACCCGTGCCGAAGGGTCATCGGTTTATTTAAAACCTGGAGAAAAAATTAAACTGAGTGACTTGGTATATGGGTTGATGCTAAGATCCGGGAATGATACCGCAGTAGCCATCGCCGAATATGTTGGCGGTAGTGTTGATGGCTTTGCCTATTTAATGAATCAAAAGGCCAGGGAAATCGGAATGTTTGATACTCATTTTTCCAACCCGCATGGACTTGATGACCATGAAGATCACTATTCCTCTGCCTATGATATGGCTATGTTAATGCGTTATGCGATGCAAGATAAAACGTTCGCGAAAATCTCGGGGACAAAGGTACACCGGGCCCCTAACCCAACAGAAGCATGGGATCGTGTTTGGAAGAACAAAAACAGGCTGCTGACAAAATATAAATATGCCACAGGTGGAAAAACCGGCTATACAAAGCGGGCAAAAAGAACGCTTGTAACAACAGCAACAAAAGGGGATATGAGTTTAGTAGCGGTTACCTTGAATGATTCCAATGATTGGGATGACCACATCTCCATGTACGAAGATGGCTTTAGAAACTATGATATGGCTGAGGTTTTAGAAAAGGGGAAAATTAATGTAACGACCAATAAGGCGTATAAAAATCATTTGTTTGTAAAAAAAACAATTGTGTATCCTGCTACGAGCGAGGAAATGGATTTATTTTCAGTGAAATATAAATTGAACAAGCCAGAGAAAAAATGGAACATTGGAAAGAAAACCGAGCAAATAGTTGGTAAGGCTGCCGTCTATTTGGATGGAAGAATGGTTACTGAAACTCCTATTTACTATCAAAAAGTAAAAGAAGAGAAGCAAGGGCTGCTTGATTCTGTTAAAGAAATTTTCTATTCCATTATAGGTGTGAACGCGAATGGTTAATTATATATGGGTTTTCATGACTATCGTTGGGATTGTTTTCGCGGCTTTAAACGGAACAATGGAGGCAGTAAACAAGGCAGTGTTTGATGGAGCTAAAGAGGCTGTGACCCTATGTATCGGATTAATCAGTGTCCTTGTCTTTTGGCTTGGAATGATGCGGATTGCTGAGGAATCGGGTCTCCTCGAACGGTTGTCGAAGCTATTCCGGCCTCTTGTAAAGATCCTATTCCCAGATGTACCAGCCAACCACCCAGCAATGGGGTATATATTGTCCAACATGATTTCTAATATGTTCGGTTTGGGAAATGCTGCTACACCTCTTGGCATCAAAGCAATGGAAGAATTAAAAAAGATAAATGGTGGAAAAAATACAGCGAGCAGGTCCATGGTCACCTTTTTAGCCATCAATACTGCAAGCATAACAATTATTCCAACCACCGTTATTGCTATCAGGATGAATTATAAATCCATTTCCCCAACAGAAATTGTTGTTCCTACTATAATCGCTACTATACTTTCAGCAATAGGTGCCATTCTCATAGATCGTTATTTTTATTATCGCAGAAGCCGAAAAGGGTGAACTATATGGGGCTGATTTCGGGGCTTTCGCTTACTTTTATTCCACTGTTAATCGGATTTATTTTATTATACGGAACTTTTAAACAAGTTCCAACCTATGAAAGTTTTGTTGAAGGCGGCAAAGAGGGGATAAAAATTGCCATTACCATCATCCCCTTCCTAGTCGGCATGCTCGTAGCCATCTCCATATTTCGGGCCTCAGGAGCATTAGATGCTTTAATGCATTGGATTCGTCCTTTTATGAAATCAATTGGAGTACCAGCTGAAATCGTGCCGTTATTGTTTATTAGACCAATTTCAGGTACAGCTGCACTTGGAATGACAAGTGATTTAATTGCTGTATACGGACCAGATTCCTTTATTGGCAGACTTGCATCGGTGCTGCAAGGAAGCACAGATACTACCTTTTATGTATTAACCGTTTATTTTGGTGCAGTTGGGATAAAAAAAATGGGAGATGCTTTAAAGGTAGGACTCCTCGCCGATGTATTCGGAATCATAGTTTCAATTGTTGTTGTAGTCCTAATATTTGGTACAAAGTAGGTTCACTTAATTGAATCTACTTTTTTAATGCGTATTCATAAAACCCGCTACTTTGAAAAGTGAAGGATTTGTGTCATAATTCATTAGGATAGAATGGATTAATTTTGAGGTGAAAAATTTGGAAAGATTGCAAAAAGTAATAGCTCGAGCTGGAGTTGCATCAAGAAGAAAAGCGGAGGAATTAATTAAAGAAGGAAGAGTTAAAGTAAATGGCACAGTTGTTAAGGAACTCGGTGTCAAGGTATCTTCTTCCGATAGAGTAGAAGTGAATGAAATCCAAATCGAGAAAGAAGAACCTGTCTATTTTCTTTTATATAAACCAAGAGGAGTCATTTCAAGTGTCAGTGACGACAAAGGAAGAAAGGTTGTAACCGATTTCTTTTCTGAATTTAAAGAAAGAATCTTTCCGGTTGGTCGACTGGACTATGATACATCAGGATTATTGTTATTAACCAACGATGGAGAATTTGCTAACTTACTGATGCATCCAAGAAATGAAATTGAAAAAGTGTATGTTGCCAAAACCAAAGGAATTCCTCAAAGAGAAAACATTAGAAAATTGGAAAAGGGAATTAAGCTGGAAGATGGAAAAACAGCACCTGCCAAAGTTAAGGTTCTTTCGGTAGATAAGAAGAAACAAACAGCCATTGTCGAGATAAGTATTCATGAAGGCCGTAACCGTCAAGTTAGAAGAATGTTTGAAGCTATTGGTCACGAGGTTGTGAAATTAAAGCGGGAACGATATGCTTTTTTAACCTTAAATGGTTTGAAGGCGGGAGAGGCAAGAGAACTAACTCCGCATGAAGTAAAACAATTACGAACTCTTGCAAATGATGTTTCTAAAAAAAATTCATAGAACCGTCACAATTCGCAGTGAGGGTTTACACTATGACAGGATTGAAAAATGATATAATTTAGACTAACTGTGTCAGGAGATTTAATGGAGGGTTGGGAATGAAAAAACGGCGATTAGTAATCCGAACGGTAATATTACTTGTTCTAGGTGCAGCCGTTATCTATACGCTGTATGCTAATTTTACAAAAGACAATAAATTAAAAGTCGCGGTTGGTGAAACGGCTCCGGATTTTGTTTTAACCGATATGCAAGGAAACAAGCATCGCCTTTCAGATTACCGTGGACAAGGAGTATTTTTGAATTTTTGGGGAACATGGTGTCCGCCTTGTAAGAAGGAAATGCCATATATCAATAATCAATATCAGCAATATAAGGACAAAGGGGTTCAGGTTTTATCCGTTGATATCCAAGAATCTGAACTTGCTGTTAATCAATTTGCTGAACACTACAAGCTTGATTTTCCTATTATGATTGATACTGATAAAGAAGTAATGACTGCCTATGGAATCGATCCATTGCCAGCTACCTTCTTGATTGATAAAAACGGCAAGGTGATTAAATACAATACTGGAGAAATGTCTGAGGCTACTGTCAGGGATTTTATGGAGAAAATTAAACCTTAGATTACAGGGAGTTTTTTACAATGAAAGATGTTAAATGTGAATGCGGGCATGTAAATCCTCATGGAACCGTGTTATGCGAAGCATGTGGAAAAGTGCTGGATGAAAATGAGAAAAAGAATCCATTACTTGATATGCGCTACGAAGGCAGTGCACGCCGCTCACAGACCTATAACAAAACAATTATTGATAAAATTTGGAATTTCTTTTCTTCTGTAAAGGTTGGAGTTTGGCTTATTATCATTACCCTAATTGCTTCTGCCCTTGGCACAATTCTGCCGCAGGAAATGTATATTGACCAGCCTCCGGAAGTGTATTATGAAGAGGAATACGGCTGGTTTGGTAAATTATATTATCAATTAGGATTCAATGATTTGTATGGTTCCTGGTGGTACTTATTATTAATTGCCATGATAGGTATTTCACTTGTTATTTGCAGCCTAGACAGGGTCGTCCCTTTATATAAGGCATTAAAAGCCCAGCGGGTTACAAGACACGAAGGCTTCTTAAAGCGCCAGCGCGTGTTTGGTGTCAATACACACGTGAATAACGACGACTTTACGGTCATTAAGAAGCATCTAAAAGAAAAACGATACCAGGTTCGTGAGGAAAAGGGAGATATTTTAGCTGAAAAGGGACGTTTTTCAAGATGGGGTCCATATGTAAACCATGTCGGGTTAATTATCTTCCTATTTGGCGGAATGCTTCGTTTTGTGCCTGGAATGTACGTTAATGAGAACCTTTGGGTCAGGGAAGGAGAAACAGCCCTTGTGCCTGAGACAGGTGAAAAGCTTTATCTGAAAAATAATCAATTCATCTTGCAGCATTATGATAAAAACAAAGATAAAACTTTTAAAAAGGCGATTGAAGAAGCAGGAGAAGTGGTGAAAAATTACCAATCTAACGTTATTCTTTACAATCGTGTC
The DNA here is from genome assembly GCF_036965425.1 of Neobacillus drentensis. Taxonomy (GTDB): domain Bacteria; phylum Bacillota; class Bacilli; order Bacillales; family Cytobacillaceae; genus Neobacillus; species Neobacillus drentensis_F. The sequence goes on from NZ_JBALPP010000049.1 coordinate 56,813, forward strand.
GGTGAAAATATTCCCGGAGAAAAACCAAAGCTTGAAAAGATAAAAGATTATAAGGTCCGAGTTAATCATCCTTTAACCTATGAAGGGTATTCTATTTTCCAAGCCTCGTTTAGAAGTGACCTAGAAGCAATGACATTTGCCTTGACCAATAAAAAGACAAATCAGGCCTTTGGGGAAATGAAAATCAACCTTAGGAATCCTAAGTCAGTTTATGAACTAGGTAATGGTTATTCGGTTAAAGTTCTAAGTTATTTTCCTGATTTTGAGTTTGGGAAAAATGGAGAACCTTCTACAAAATCAAGAGTTCCCAATAACCCTGCCTTTGTGTTTCGGATGATATCTCCTGAAAATCCAAAAGGAGAAACGAGTTTCGTTGCAATCAGGCAAACAATTGAACCATCAGGTAATAATACTTATAAAATGGCCTTTAAAGGAATTGAAACTAAAAATGTTTCCGGATTTATCGTGCGCAAGGATTCATCATTATGGGCTATCATATTGGGAGGCATTATCTTTATGATTGGTGTCATTCAAGGGGCCTATTGGAATCACCGCAGGATTTGGGTTCAAAATAAAAACGGTGAGGTTTGGATTGCGGCACACACGAATAAAAATTGGTACGGCCTAAAGAGAGAAATAGAAACTGTTTTAACCGATACGAAGCTAAATATGCCTGAGGATCAACTACAAACGGAAAAACAGGATAAGGAGGTAGTTTAGTTGGTAACAATAAGTAGTAATTTATTGTTTATTGCTTTTATACTTTATTTAGTTGCAACGCTTTTTTACGGCGGAGCCATTACCTCTAAAAAGGGGGCAATTGATAAGAAGGGAACTAATCGCTGGGGGAAAATTGCCGTCTTATTAACAATTATTGGTTTTATATCACAGTTGGGCTATTTTATTACCAGATGGATCGCAGCCGGACACGCACCGGTCAGTAATATGTTTGAGTTTACCACTTTCTTTGGAATGGCTTTAGTTGGTGCATTTATAGTTATATATTTTATTTATCGAACAACTTTACTCGGTTTGTTTACAATGCCTGTTGCGATTCTGGTTATTGCCTATGCCAGCATGTTTCCTAGGGAAATAACCCCATTAATACCGGCATTACAAAGCTACTGGCTTCATATCCATGTAACCACTGCAGCCATTGGCGAAGCAATTTTAGCCATTAGTTTTGCTGCGGGGTTAATTTATCTGGTTAAGGCAATTGATCAATCGAAAGCATCAAAAAGAACCTTTTGGCTTGAAGTGGTCATGTTTTCGCTAGTTACAGTTTTAGGCTTTGTCGCAGTTTCCTCGACATTTTCAGGGTTAGGGTATGATGAAAAATTTACCTGGATTGATAAACATGGAAATGAAGCAAATCTTGAATATACAATGCCCGCCCTTACTGGCCCTCATGAAGGAACACTATTAACAAAAGAGGGATTTCAGCCCCTGGTAGAAATGCCGGCTTTCATTAATGCCAAAAAATTAAATACGGTTATTTGGTCGTTGATGGCAGGCCTTATTCTTTATGGAGTAATTCGGGTTATTTTAAGAAAGCGGATTGCAGCTGCACTTAAGCCGCTAGTAAAAAATATTAAACTTGATTTCGTTGATGAAATTAGCTATCGATCAGTACTTATTGGATTCCCGGTGTTTACACTTGGAGCATTAATCTTTGCAATGATTTGGGCACAAATGGCATGGTCGAGGTTCTGGGGATGGGACCCAAAAGAAGTATGGGCATTAGTTACGTGGCTTTTCTATGCGGCATTTATGCATCTTCGCTTATCGAAGGGATGGCATGGAGAAAAATCAGCGTGGCTTGCCGTAATAGGATTCGTCATCATTATGTTTAATTTAGTAGCTGTAAATCTAGTCATCGCTGGTCTGCATTCCTATGCAGGCAGTTAATTGAAACCTTCACTTTAAGTGAAGGTTTTTTTAAAAAACAATAGTTTATTATAAAAAAATACTTTTGTCATAATATTGACACTTTTAATAGGAGTAATTACCTGAAAATATAGCAAAAACCATTAGCATTTTGTAAAATAAACCTCATGGGGGGATTAATAATGGAAAAAGACGTGAAAATCTTAGTAGTAGATGATGAAGAAAGAATTCGCCGCTTATTAAAAATGTATTTAGAGCGTGAAGATTATACAATTGATGAAGCTGAAGATGGTAATGAAGCTTTAACCAAAGCAATAGATAATGACTATGATGTCATTCTTCTCGATTTAATGATGCCTGGCAAAGATGGAATTGAAGTATGCCGGGAGCTTAGGGAGAAAAAGGCAACTCCTGTTATCATGTTAACGGCAAAAGGTGAAGAAGTTAATCGCGTTCAAGGATTTGAAGTAGGAACAGACGATTATATTGTGAAACCTTTCAGCCCAAGGGAAGTTGTACTGCGTGTAAAAGCTCTTTTAAGAAGATCTTCACAAACTAGCTACCTGCAAACTGAGACAACAACAAAGGATGTTATTGTGTTTCCACATTTAACAATAGATAATGATGCCCATAGAGTCGCCGCTGATGGCAAAGAGGTAAGCTTAACTCCTAAAGAATATGAATTACTATATTTTCTTGCCAAGGCACCAGATAAAGTATTTGATCGTGAGCAGCTATTAAAAGAGGTTTGGCATTATGAATTTTTCGGTGACCTGCGAACCGTTGATACGCATGTAAAGCGTCTCCGTGAAAAGTTAAACAAAGTGTCTGAACAGGCTGCAAGAATGATCGTTACAGTTTGGGGCGTAGGGTATAAATTTGAGGTAAGTAATGAATGACCTTTTTAAGAAGTGTGGTAGGTAAACTTTGGTTTACCATCCTTTTATTGGTATCATTTGTACTATTTATCCTAACAGTCATGCTTTTGGAATACACCCAAAACAATAACATCAAGGTAACAAAAAGTGATTTGACACACACAGCTGAAAAAATTGCCCGAGTTCTCGAAAACCATCCTGATGATAAATTTCCGTTAGGGTTAGAAATATCTTGGGAGATCCTTGATAATGATACCAAAGTGTTAATTGTTAAAAACAGTCAAGATGTCTATTACTCTCCGAACACGGAAAAGGGAAAGAAATTATCCCTTTCAGATATTAAAAATGATACAGAATTGTCTAAAGTATTTAGTAAAAACATTACTGTAGAAAAAATCTCTAACCTCTCATCAGAAATGATTCGAAATAATGAAGATGCCAGTTATTCCATAATTGGTGTACCTCTTCATTTGACTGACGATAAAAATGGTGCTGTTTTTATTTATCAATCCTTGGAAGATATGAAGGAAACATCCCGCTCTACAACAAGATTTATTTTACTTGTCGCAGGTGTTGCGATTATTCTGACAACTATTTTTGCCTTCTTTTTATCAACCAGAATTACGGCGCCATTACGGAAAATGAGAGAGGCAGCCTTTGAAGTGGCGAGAGGAAAGTTTGATACAAAGGTACCGATTCTTACACATGATGAAATCGGGGAATTGGCAACTGCCTTTAATCAAATGGGACGACAATTGAAATTCAATATGAATGCCCTTAGTCAGGAAAAGGAACAGCTCTCTAGCATATTAAGCAGTATGGCAGATGGAGTAATCACCTTTAATCGGGATGGAACAATATTGATCACCAATCCTCCAGCAGACCGCTTTCTCCAATACTGGTACTATGAAAATGGTGAGTTTGGACCTGCTTCGGAGGCCATTCCATCTCAAGTCATGGAGCTTTTTCAAGAGGCAGTAGATACAGAAAAAGAGCAGGTCGGGGAAATTTCTCTTCAGGGCCGCCATTGGGTAATCCTTGTCAGTCCTTTATACAGCAATCGCTTTATTCGTGGGGCTGTTGCAGTCTTAAGGGATATGACGAAGGAAAAGCAATTGGAAAAAATGAGAAGAGACTTTATTGCCAATGTTTCACATGAACTTAGAACTCCCATTTCGATGTTACAGGGATACAGTGAAGCAATTGTGGATGATATTGCTGAATCACAAGAAGAGAAAAAAGAAATGGCAAAGGTTATCTATGATGAGTCCCTTCGAATGGGAAGGCTGGTTAATGAACTTCTTGACTTGGCTCGAATGGAAGCGGGGCATATCCAATTAACAATCGATGAAATAAATATTTCTTCCTTTATTAATAGAATTATTCATAAATTTCAAGGGCTTGCTAAAGATAATGAGATTCAATTGCACGCTGACATAGATATTGGAATTTCCGTTGTTTTCTTTGACCCTGACCGGATTGAACAGGTTTTAACAAACTTAATTGACAATGCCATAAGACACACACCAAAAGGCGGTTCAGTTCGGTTAAACGTAACTTCAGAAGAAAAGGGGATACTAATAGAAGTTAAAGATTCAGGTTCAGGGATTCCTGAAGAAGATTTACCTTTTGTTTTTGAACGCTTTTATAAAGCCGATAAAGCAAGGACCAGGGGAAGGGCAGGTACTGGACTGGGACTGGCTATAGCCAAAAATATTATTGATGCCCATCGGGGGCATATTTCTGTTCAAAGCAAGATCGGACAGGGGACGACATTTTCTTTCCATCTTCCTCGAAAATAGTAAAAACATCAGGTATTTTGCCGATTGTTCTTGATTCACGAGGAACATTATTAAAGCTCATCCAATTTGGATGAGCATTTTTGATTTCGTTAAGTGCTTCCAATAAATACCTTTCTTTTTACCTAAAATAAGTCTATATTTATAGGTGAAACCTTTTATACATAAATATCGACTAATATTAATGAACGGGGAGGGGAATTGATGGACTCCGTTTTCGATGAACTTTATCAAAAATATCATCATGACGTTTTTCAATTTCTATTTTATATGGTTAGAAACAAAGAACATGCAGAGGATCTTGTCCAGGAAGTTTATATAAGAGTTTTTAAGTCCTATAACCGTTTTGAGGGGAAAAGCAGTGAAAAGACCTGGCTTTTTTCTATTGCTCGTAATGTGGCAATAGACTTTTTTCGTAAGCAAAAAGGATGGAAGGAAAGAATTTTCGAAAAATTTGATTGGTCATCCAACCAAGTTAAGGATGACTATCCAATTCCAGAAGAGATAACCGTTCAAAATGAAGAGATTAAATGGATATATAAATGTTTAGAATATTGTACGATGGATCAACGGGCGGTAATCATTTTACGATATTTAAATGATTTATCCATTGCTGAAACTGCAAAAACATTAGGTTGGACAGAAAGTAAAGTAAAAACAACACAGCATCGATCCTTAAAAGTTTTAAAGAAGCACATGGAAATGTTTTATGAAAAGGAGGGATTAACTAGTGAGAAAGTCAGAGTGGAGCGATAAACAGCTCGAGGAACTAATAAGGCAAATGCCTAAAATACAAGATCATCGCGATCCTCGTGACATTTACCAGAATCTTTCTATAAAAAAGCGCAAATTGATACCCTGGTTATTACCAGGAATCGCAACTGCAGCGGCCATGCTTCTTTTTCTTATTTTAGTACCTAACTTAATGGATCGAACAAATAATTCCTTTGATCAAGCCCAAGAAAAAAAATCCTTGGAGCAAACTACAGCTAATAAAGATGCCGGAATTGCCATGGATAAGAAGGAAGCAACTTCAAAGGAGGGGGTAAACTCCGGTACCCAAGAGGTAAAACTTTTACGAACTGAAAGCGTGAAATCTGCGATCTATGATGATGAAGTGGGGAATGGCAAGGTGTTAACCTACTGGATACCTGACCAACAAGCACAGATTCTTATTCCTGTTTCTACTATTGTTTCAGACACAGGCAACAAATCCTGGCTGACTGTTTTTGCAGAAAATAGTGCTTCTCTAAAAGAAGAAGAATGGGGATTAAGTGATTTCTACCCTCTAAATGCGAGATTGGAGCTAGACAACAATAATAATACCGTTATTGTTGATGTCCCTTCAAACCACCTATACGGACAAGGTTCGACCAATGAAACGAGCTTTATAAATGTATTACAAAAAGATATAGCATCAAATAGTAACCTTAGAAAGATAAAGTTCAAAACAAATGGAGAACCAGGTATAGAATTAGGTAATTACGGAATCAAGCAAGAACAAAATATTGTAATCGATCAAAATCATGCTTTTTTGTTTTACTATCCTGTAGGCAGTAAATTACCATATTTAACTCCAACCAAAACTACTTATAAAGATTTTGGAACTGCTTTAGAGGCAATGAAAGAAGATCAACCTGAAAATGGTTTAAAAAGTTCGTTGTCGCCATCATTACAAATTTATGATGTGACCATTTCGGACAAAACTTTATCTATTTCTCTTAAGGACGATTCTACGTTAAAAGATAATCAAATGACATTATATTCATTCGAGGCTTTGATGTTAACCGCTAAGGAGTTTGGGGTTGAAAAAATTATTGTTAAGAATTCCCCGTTAACACATATAGGGCCCTTTGATTTATCAAAGGAAAATAAAGTGCCAATTGCTCCAAATTTGCGCAATATCCAATAAATTGCAAATCAACCTATAATGGGTTGATTTTTTTTATTTATGTATAAAATAGTGCATGTCTCCAAATTATAACAAGTATGCTCAGGGTCCATTATCTCTTTAGTTTCAGTTCTAAACTTAAAACTGGAAACATATGGTGGATTTGAGTAGAAGATTTAAGGAGGAAAAGGACTAGAATGCGTGACTACATAAAGAGGTTTTTGATTGCCATTATTATGGCACTTTGTGTCAGTTTATTGTTTTTAGGTGGGAAACATTCACAAGCTGCAAGTTTGGACGAAATGAAGGAATTACAGGAACATTGGATTTGGCCCGCAGATGGTGTCATTTCTGATACATATGGAACAAGGCAGGGAAAACATAAAGGAATAGATATAGCTGGGAAAATGGATACGCCTGTACTGGCGGTTGATGACGGAATTGTCATCAAATCATATTTTTCCAATACATACGGAAATGTCGTGTTTATTAAACACCCAAGTAAGGTTGTTACTGTTTATGCACATTTAACTAGACGTAACGTTTATGTTGGCCAAAATATAAAACAAGGTGACGTTGTTGGGAAAATGGGGAAAACTGGACAAGCTACTGGAACTCACCTCCATTTTGAAACACATGAATTAGAATGGCGATATGATAAGAAATATGCTATCGACCCTGAAATGCTTTTAGGAAAAGCAGATGTGGGTGAGTTTGTACAAGGCGGAGTTGCCGCTAGTGGATATAATGTCCTTGAAGCAAGCTCACATGTTAAAAGTTCAACTAAAGACCATTCATTACAAGCAAAAGCTAATAAATATGTCGTTCAACAAGGAGATACCCTGTACGCGATCTCTAAAAAAAGAAATATGTCCGTAAAGAAGTTAAAGGATATAAATCATTTGAGTTCTGATGTAATAAAACCGAAACAAATATTGCTTATCGAATAATGGAGAAAATGGCCCGTGAACGATATCGTTTGCGGGTTTCATTCTTTTTACTTAACAAATTACCATTTCTCAAGTATAATAATTTTATAATTTCATATCGATCTATCTTCGGGGCAGGGTGAAATTCCCGATCGGCGGTATTAGAGAATACTCTTAAGCCCGCGAGCCTTTTAGGCAGGATTTGGTGCGATTCCAAGGCCGACAGTATAGTCTGGATGGGAGAAGATGGAGGTTCTGCAAGCGTTCAAAAAATAATGGTATTACGAACGTTTATTAAGTGTGCCTTTGTACTCCCTCAAGTGTATTTTACTTGGGGGTTTTTTATTTACAGGGCGTCTATATGCTGAACCTCTCTTCCTAAGGTGATGGATCAAAAAAGGAGAGAGGAAGATGAATAAAATGAAGAAAACGAATGTAAAGGCCATGGTTTCAATTGCAATGCTAAGCAGTATTGCCTATCTATTAATGCTATTAAACTTTCCGCTGCCGTTTTTCCAAAATTTCTTATTAGTTGATTTCAGTGACATCCCAGCGTTAATTGCAGCATTAATTTTTGGGCCTATTGCAGGAGTAGTTGTTGAATTTATCAAAGTTGTACTCAATTATTTCGCGACCGGAAGTCCAACTGGAATCCCAGTTGGTCATATAGCTAATTTTCTCGCGGGTATCTCATTTGTTTTGCCAACCTATTATTTATATACCAAAATGAAAACTCGAAAGGGAATGACCATTGCATTAGTATTAGGTACCATTACGATGGCCGTGATCATGAGTATTGCCAATTACTTTGTCATTCTTCCAGCGTATACAGCCCTATTGAAATATCCTGACATGCGTAACATAGTTGTACCCGCAATCCTTCCATTTAATATTATTAAAGGTGTAATGATGTCATCCATCTTCATGTTATTATTCATACGACTGCAAACATGGATAAATAAATTATCCGTAATAAAAAGTGTATAATGAACATAAGGCACTTCTAATGTGAAGTGCCTTTTTCATATTCCAAAAATTAAAAACCCTCTTCAAATTCAGAAGAGGGTTAGCAGCATAACAATATTTTATTGACAAAATATTATTCAAATTTAGTTGGATTGCCATCAAATGGTTCGTCAGCAACCTTAATGGAATCTGTAGGGCAGCCTTCAAATGCATCCATCATGTCATCAACTAATACATCAGGAATTTCAACGATTCCTTCATTATCGTCAAGAGTTACGAATGCAATGCCTTCATCATCGTAATCGTAGATATCAGGTGCTGCTGCACCGCATGCGCCACATGCGATGCAAGTTTCCTTGTCAACAATTGTGTACTTTGCCATGAAAAAAACCTCCCAGTAATATAACAAAATTCATCCATATTATATGGAAATGCAATACTCATATCTATTGTAAAACTGTACGAGTAACTTTTCAATAGAAAGTTGCTTTTAAATAACCCGGTTTCTTGATTTGTTTATGTTACATTAACATAATTTTGAGCAACAAGTTCTGTCATTTCATGTTAAAATAAGATAGAAAAAATGGGTAATTTGTCGATAATGTCAGAAAAGTGTGGGGCCATGTATGAAACAAATTGAATCGATTCTTCTATATTGTTTAAAGAAATTAAACAGGGAAAGGACGATTTATTCCATCTATCACCTATTAAATGGAAAAAAATCATCCCAAACGATTCAGGATGCACATTTATTTTCACTGAAGCATTTATTTGGGATATACGATACGCTAACTCGAGAATCCTTTGAAAATATCATTCACAATATGGTTGAAAAAAAGTGGATTAAAAATTGCGGGGAGCAACGCTTCGTCCTTACACCAGAAGGTGAAGTAAATTTATATGAAAGCAAGATACCCAGCTTTCTGAATGGGTGGATTTATCACACATTTACAATGAATTTTTGGGAAAGATTATCGTTGTTAGTTCAGGTAGCTTCGAATTTTGTAAACCACGAAAACCAATATATCCCCATTCAAAAAAACAAAGATGTTCATTTTTGGTTGAAAACAATATTAAAGGAAACCCAAGTACCCAGGCTGGAAATGGGAAGCAGGCTTTATTCCGAGCTGGTAGATATTTTTAAAGAAGCAAAAAATGCTGATCCATCTGTCTTAATCTTTCGATTAACAGGGTATCAACAAATTGGGTTAACTCCTGAGCAGACAGCTAAAAGGCTCAATATGGATATACACGATTATAATATTGAATTTATCAATATTATCCATTACTTGCTGCAAAAGATTAATCGGGAACCAAAGAACTTTCCATTATTATCTCTGCTTATTAGGGATTTAAAGCAAAATAATGAATTAACAATTTCATCCAGGAAAACATGGACCCTATTAAATCAAGGGTATTCCCTTGAAATGATTGCAGACATAAGACATTTAAAATTAAGTACAATTGAGGACCACTTTGTAGAATTTGCCCTACATATTAATGATTTTTCAATTGATGACTATGTTGAAAAAAATCTGCAGGACACAATTCTGGAAATTACACGGCAAATTAATTCGCGACAGCTTAAGTTTATCAGGGATAAAGTGAAAACAGCCAGTTACTTTCAAATAAGATTGGTGTTGGCGAAGTATGGTGAGCGATAATGAATTTAGAAATCCTATTAAAAGAACATTTTGGCTATGACTCATTCAAGATAGGACAAAAGGAAGTAATCACTTCTATTTTAGCAGGAAAGCATACTTTAGCCATGCTTCCTACTGGTACTGGAAAGTCCTTATGCTACCAGCTTCCAGGGCTTATTTTTAGTGGTCACATATTAATTATTTCTCCTCTCCTTTCCCTGATGCAGGATCAAGTAGAGCAATTTAAACGCTTCGGTGAAAAAAGAGTGGTTGCATTGAATTCCTTTCTTACACAAGAGGAAAAAAATAGTATCTTGCGTCAGTTAAAACAATATAAATTTATTTTTATATCACCGGAAATGTTAAATGTTCCTTTTATTTTACGAAAGCTTAGTGAACTATCTATTTCCTTATTCGTTGTAGATGAGGCACATTGTATTTCACAGTGGGGCTATGATTTTCGGCCTGATTATTCAAAATTAGGCGATATTCGCCAAAAGCTGGGGGATCCCTTGACACTTGCTCTGACTGCCACAGCTACAAAGCAAGTTCGGAAGGATATAATTCAATCACTCAGTATTGAAAATTGTAGAAAAGTAGAAACAACCATTGATCGTCCCAATATTGCTTTTAAGGTGGAGAAAATAGCAATTTACTCTGAAAAACAAAACCGGGTTGTTGAGTTGGTTACTAAACTGCAGAAACCGGGAATTATTTATTTTTCTAGTAAAAAATTAGCAGAACAAATGGCTTCTTTATTAGCAGAAAAAGGGATTTGCCGGACTATGGCTTATCACGGGGGACAAGATCCGAATACTAGGGTATTAATCCAACAGCAATTTATTCACGGACAGTTGGATGTCATCTGTGCTACTAGTGCCTTTGGAATGGGTGTAAATAAAGAAAATATCCGTTTTATTATCCACTATCATATGCCGATGCAACTAGAATCCTATCTTCAGGAAATTGGGAGAGCAGGTCGTGATGGAAAGCTTAGCATTGCCATTTTATTGTACTCCCCCGGGGACGAGCACCTTCCGATTCAGTTGGCAGAGGGTGAACTGCCATCTGAGCAGCAAATTGATTGGCTTTTTTCTAAAATAGAGCAGGAAGAAGAGTTTACGAATGGAAAGCTCCATTTGAATGATCAATTATGCGAGCTCGGTGGTTTTAATGAAATTCAATGGCGTATCCTTGAAGAATTGATTAATGATACACCCCAAAATAACCGAAAAGAACTACAGAAAACCATTCAATTATTTTTAAAGAGTAGGCTAACTGCAAAAATGAACAATATATTTCACATGAAAGCATGGGTAGAATCAAATGTATGTAGAAGAGAATTTATAATGGAATACTTTGATGATGAATTGACCAATAAGGTGATTCCCTGTTGCGATCAATGTGGGCTTCAGCTGAAGGATTATCATTCTTCTATCGACCAGACAAAAACGACAATAAATGAATTATCTTGGATGGAGTATCTCGGTAAAATTTTAATGAAGAATGAGTTGAGTGAATGAAAAAGAAGTATAATGAATTGATAAAAAACCTAACTGACAAAGAGTTGCTTCTTCATCTCTATATGACGCAAGCCATCCTTTTAGTCATTTCGTTCGTATTAGGATTTATTTTATTTGATCATTTCTCCTATTTGAATCATTTGCACTTTAAGGACTTTAATATTGTTCTTATAGGGATATCCTCGGGAGTAGCTGTTGTGATCGTTGATTTAATCTTAATGAAGTGTCTCCCGTCCTCCTTTTATGATGATGGTGGATTAAATGAAAGAATTTTTAAACATAGAAATATTCTTCATATCTTCATCATTGCTGCCATTGTCTCGTTTAGCGAAGAATTGTTATTTCGTGGGATCATCCAAACAAAAGTCGGTCTCATACTGGCAAGTATCATTTTTGCTATTATCCATTATCGATATCTTTTTAATTGGTTTTTATTTTTAAATATTGTCGTCCTCAGTTTTTTTATCGGTATGATTTATGAGTGGACAGATAATTTAGCCGTTACAATTGTCATGCATTTTATCATCGATTTTTTATTAGGTGTATATATAAAATATAGACGTTCACCAGGTAATGACGACGAGAAAGGAGTTTCTACGTGAATAAAGAGGAGCCATATCGAGATCAAGCTGAAAGGTTAAAACAGCGGATTCAAAAAATTAATGAAAAAATTGATGAATCAGGTGATTTGCCTCCAAGGGAGCAGCTGCACCGTCAAAAAAAGAAGAAAACAAAATGGAAGTTTAAATACCCGGTTATTCGTCTATTAGTTCTTTTCTTTATCCTTCTTCCTATCATTATTTTCAGCGTAATATCATATCTAGATGGTAAAAAAATAAGCAGTACCGTTAAGACATCAGGGGATTCTGTTGGCTATGAAACTATTAATCTAGAAAAGACAGAAATCGATGAGAAAAATAAGCAGGCTGATGAGCAACAGATGGAAAGTAACCAAGTAAAAAACGAAGCGGCTATAACCGAAGAGAATAGTACAAAAGAAATTTCAACACCCCCTCCGAGTCCTGTCACCATTGATGCAAATAAGTCAGGAGACAAAAATAGTCAGCCAATACAAGAAACGAAAAAGAGCCAACCAACTGCGCCGAAAAAAACAAGTAAAATTGTTTACCACACGGTTCAGCCAAAAGAAACTTTATATCATATTGCGATGGAGTACTATAAGTCACAATCAGGCATGAACATTATCAGGAAGGCCAACCATATTCAAGGTGATAATATCGAAGCAGGCCAAGTTCTAAAAATACCATTAAATAACTAACCGATCTATCTTTAGATTGGTTTTTTTGATGAGGCTGTGTTAAAGGGCATTGTTAAATTTTTTAAACTGTTGATTGGAGCGAAGCGCCTGGAGCGCAAATCAACAACCAAGCTTATAAGCGATTTTAATAAAAAAAACATAATGCAGCGGACAAGTTCATAATTATATACGGAGAAAAGGAGGGGATAAAATGGATTCTCCAATCCAATTACTTGAAAATACGGATCAAGCCACGAAACAGGCACTTGAAAATGTAAGGAAAAGGAAAGAAAAGTTTGACAAGTTCAAACGCCGCCATAATTTATCTATCTGGGGAACAATCATTTTAGCAACCTGCTTTTTTATTTATCTGTACTTTACAGTCGCCAGCGTATATTCTTATTCATTTGCCGCGATGTTTTCTGCTTTTGTTAACGATTCGAATAATTTTACCTTATTAGTTTTTGTGGTTGGTATGTACGGCACGATGAATTTGCTTAAAGAAAAAAAAGATAAAGCAGAAAAGGAATATCATGAATTACGATGTGAAATCGTTGACCGAAGCAAGGATTATTGGAAAAAAGAAGAAGAATGGAAAAACCGCCATTTAGTATTTGAGATTATGAAAAAAAATTATGATATAAACCTTTATCATGAAAAGAAATAAGAAGCAGAGAGTTTTCCTGCTTCTTTTACTCATTAGAATATTTTCTTTTTGCCGCGTTCATCTTTTAATATTTCCACTGCTTCACGGAAGCGCTGGGAATGAATGATTTCTCGTTCACGCAAGAAACGAAGACCATCATTTATATCAGGATCATCACTGATGTTAATCAACCATTGGTAAGTTGCCCGTGCCTTTTCTTCAGCTGCAATGTCTTCATATAAATCGGCAATCGGGTCTCCTTTCGCGGTGATATAGGTGGCTGTCCATGGAACTCCTGCAGCATTATGGTAGTATAATGCACTGTCATGGTCAGCATAATGTTCTGCCAAACCTGCTGCCTTCATTTGCTCTGGTGTGGCATCTTTTGTTAATTTATACACCATGGTGGCAATCATTTCCAGATGGGCGAATTCTTCGGTACCGATATCTGTCAAAAGGCCAATTACTTTATCAGGTATGGTGTACCTCTGGTTTAAGTATCGTAATGCTGCGGCAAGCTCTCCATCAGCACCTCCATACTGTTCAATCAGGTATTTTGCTAAAGTCGGATTACAGGTACTGACTCGAACGGGATATTGGAGCTTCTTTTCGTAAATCCACATTTAGTGTAATCCCTCCTCTAAATTAAACCTGCCATGGCCATGGACTATCGTCCCAGTTCCAAGGATAACCGGAGTAACTGTTGCCAAACTGCTGTAAAGGACCAAATTGGCTTTCAAATGCTTTTTTGAGTCTTTTCCTTTCCTTCACATAATGATTAAATTGGTTTATTGCTTCAAGATCATCATTGTGAGTATCTAAGTATAAGGTAAGCTCTACCAAGACAAAGTCGACAGCTTGCAGCTGTTCCATCATCTGATAATATTCGGCAGGAACCTGTTTCATGTAGGCTGTCCCCCTCCCGCTTTCTCAAAAGCATTGTAATACGGGTCATAAAAATCCTTCCAAAGTGTGCCTGCTCTCAAAGCCTCAAGCGGGGAAAATTGCGGAAGATTTGGCGGCTGGAATCCTATATATAAATGGGGTGGAGTGGAATAGGTTTTTTCAAGTATCGGTTTGCAGGGATCAAACTGACTTGCAAACGGATGAAATACCTTATAATGGGTGTGCATTGTGACCCTCCCTTTTTTCAATATCAATTAAATATATGAAATTTAAATTAAGACATGACATAAAACTTTAATATATGAAAGGGTTTTTCACTATCTTGTAGAAGTATAATAAATGAGTCAGGATTATAACTTTTGAGGTGATGGAAATTGTTCGTGAAAAATATTATGATACCAAAGCATGAATGCTTTACAGTACAAGCAGATGTAACCCTTAAACAGGCTTTGGAAAGTCTTGAAAAACATCAAATTGATGGGTTACCGGTTTTACAAGGTGAGCAATATGCAGGTGTAGTTACAAGATACAGTATCTATGAAAATTATTTCCTTTCGAATAAACAAAAGGATGAATATTTAAATTTTACGACAGTGAAAGATATTGCCACTCACCAAGAAAAGTTCCTAGAGGGCTCTGAATTATTTGAAAGGACACTCCTTGATTTAAAGGATTTTCCATTATTAGCAGTTGTTGGCACTAATTATCAATTTCTAGGGGTTGTTACTCGGTCCGATGTATTAAGTTCATTTGAAAGTGCATTTGGTGTAAACCGCCCAGGAGTTAGAATTGCTTTTACATCGGTAGAAACTGAGGGAAGGATTGCCCGACTCTCTGAAATTGCTCATCAATTCCACGAGCATATTATCTCACTTGTTACTTTTGATGAAACAGATAGACTTGTTCGGAGAATTGTCATGAAGGTTGAAAAGAAAAACAATATAGACCGGTTCACAAAGAAACTGGAAGAGCATGGCTTCCGAATTTTAAGTATTCAAGAGGATGATTAAACTCGAATAAAGGAAAAAAATAGACTCCTTCTCATATATTTTTATGGGAGGGGGTTTTTATGTTTATCAGGTTAGTTCATTTTTCTTTAGTTTTTTTATGTGGATATTTAGTGATTAAATGGATTTCAATACCACATCCTTATGTACTTACTGACTTTTTTGTCGGAATTGTCATAAATCCATTGCAATTTTTCGCAGCCGCAATTGCTTTATTCATTGGGATTTTAATCAGCGGAGGGGTAATTAATGGGGTTATTAATAAGACGATCAAGACATGGAAAAAGCAATCGCCTTGGAGTATCCTAATGTTATTGGAATATTGTGGTTTTGGAATCGTGTTTTTCCTTCTTTTTTATATTGGTTGGGAAGAAACACTAATTTTTTTTAGTTTGAGTCTTCTTTATGGTATGATTTCCGTAGAAAATTAAGCGTTGATAAGGGGAACAGGGAATGATTATTATATTAGTTGCTTTGATCGTTATAGGCGGCATACTTTTGCTTTTATATATGCTAAATCAAGCTTTTCTAAATAAAGTAAAAGAACAGGATATTTATTTTCCGGACTTTCCGGCAACGTTTGGAGAGGTAAAAATCTTTTTTATTTCAGATATACATAGAAGAACAATCTCAGAAACCATCATAAACAATGTTAAAGGGAAGGCTGATATTGTCATCATCGGTGGAGATTTAACAGAGAAGGGAGTCCCCTTGGTAAGAGTGAAAACCAATTTAAACGCATTAAAACAAATTGGACCTGTTTACTTTGTTTGGGGAAACAATGATTATGAGGTTGACTATCATGAATTAGATGCTGCCCTAATGGATCATGGGGTAAAGGTGTTAGACAATACCTCTGTTACCTTTGAATCAAATCAAGGAGAAAAATTATGTTTGCTAGGAGTAGATGACTTAAACCAAAATCGTGACCGCCTTGAGTTAGCGCTGTTAGATGCAGAGGAAGACAGTTTTAAAATTTTGGCAAGCCATTATCCTAATATAACTAACAAAATTCTTCCAGAGCATGAAATACGTCTAGTATTAAGCGGACATACCCATGGAGGTCAAATTCATATTTTGGGGTATAGCCCCTATAAACGTGGAAGGCTGATAAGACTTCAAAATACAACCCTTTTAATTAGTAATGGATATGGAACAACTACGCTGCCCTTAAGGTTAGGCGCACCGGCAGAATGCCATCTCATTACCCTTAAGAATGGTCCTGCTCCGGATAAGGTGATGTAGACAATTCACCAACAAAGCCCTGAGGCATACACTACAAACAAGAGTGATGTCACAGCAGGGGGCAAAATCATGCGCTTAGAACGCTTAACAGCCAATAAAATTAAAATTTTTTTAACCTCTGATGATTTAATTGATAGAGGACTTTCCAAGGAAGATATTTGGAAGGATTCAAGCAAATGGAATCAGCTTTTTCATGATATGCTTGAGGAAGCAAGTGAGGAATTTGATGTAGATATCCAGGGGTCTGTGGCAGTGGAAATATTCTCCCTTCAGGCACAGGGGATGATTATGATCATTACTGTAAATGAAGCAGAGGAAGATGAAGAGATATTATATGATGGATTTATTGAAATGCAGGTCAGGGTCGGAGGATTTGATGACCTAATTTATGAATTTAAGGATTTTGAAGACATTATTTGTCTAGCCCAAAGACTATCTTACATGAATATATTTGGCGGAAGCCTATATTTTATGAACAACCACTATTACTTTTTAATGGAAAAATTAGACTCTAACATAAATGAACAAGCGGCTTGTCTTTTCTCAGAATTTGGCAATGCTTCAATCATTAGTCCATTTGTACTTATGGAATATGGAAAAAGAATTATCGAAGATAAAGCGGTGGAAACTATTCTTCATTTTTTCAAATTATAAAAAATGGATGAAGGAAACCTATTGGACAAATGCTATCCATAATTCATTAAATTAATCATGGATGGCACCGTTTACATAATAACGAGTTATTGAAGAAAAGTATGTTTTTTTTCTTGCATAAATCATTTAAAGGTGTATACTTGTGTCTGAAAGCGGACAACATTCGTAAAAGCAATTTCTAGGAGGATTACAAATGGGAGCCGAAAAAGCAAATGAAAAGACTAATCAAGAGGAACAACATGATGTGTTAAAATCAACACAGACTGTAATACATAAGGCCCTTGAAAAGTTAGGTTATCCTGAAGAGGTATACGAGCTCTTGAAAGAGCCGTTACGTATGATGACAGTAAAAATTCCAATTAGAATGGATGACGGTTCAATAAAAATATTTACTGGCTACCGTGCACAGCATAATGATGCCGTTGGGCCGACAAAGGGCGGAATTCGCTTCCACCCAGGAGTAACAGAGACAGAAGTGAAAGCCCTTTCAATTTGGATGAGTTTAAAATGTGGAATTGTCGACCTTCCATACGGAGGTGGAAAAGGTGGTATCATCTGCGATCCTCGTGATATGTCTTTTAGAGAACTTGAAAGACTTAGCCGTGGATACGTACGCGCTATCAGTCAAATTGTAGGACCTACAAAGGATATTCCTGCTCCGGATGTATTTACCAATTCACAAATTATGGCTTGGATGATGGATGAATACAGCCGAATCGATGAATTTAACTCGCCAGGCTTTATCACTGGTAAGCCGCTTGTTCTCGGCGGATCACATGGACGCGAATCTGCAACTGCAAAGGGTGTAACCATCTGTATTCGTGAAGCAGCCCAAAAGAAGGGAATTCAAATCGAGGGTGCAAGAGTAGTAGTCCAAGGTTTTGGTAATGCTGGAAGCTATTTATCAAAATTCATGCATGACGCAGGAGCGAAGGTTGTAGGGATTTCGGATGCTTACGGTGCATTATATGATCCAAATGGTCTGGATATTGATTATCTTTTAGATAGAAGAGACAGCTTTGGAACAGTAACAAAATTGTTTAATAATACAATTACAAATAAAGAATTACTAGAACTTGAGTGTGACATTCTTGTCCCTGCAGCAATTGAAAATCAAATTACTGCGGAGAACGCTCATAACATACGTGCTAGCATCGTAGTAGAGGCGGCAAATGGTCCAACAACATTAGAGGCAACAGAAATTTTAACAGAACGGGGTATTCTGCTTGTTCCAGACGTTTTAGCTTCTGCTGGAGGGGTTACGGTATCTTATTTCGAATGGGTACAAAATAACCAAGGCTACTACTGGTCAGAAGAAGAAGTGGAAGAAAAGCTTGAAAAAGTAATGGTTAAATCCTTTAAAAATATTTATGATACTGCCCAAACACGCAGGGTAGACATGCGCCTGGCTGCTTATATGGTTGGGGTAAGAAAGATGGCTGAAGCAAGCCGCTTCAGAGGCTGGATTTAAACGCTAAACATTGAAATAAAATGAAAAAACTCCTATCATAAACGGTAGGAGTTTTTTCATTTAGGTAATGTTTAAGGATATAACTGATTTTGAACCCCTGTTGATTGGAGCGGAAGGCGTGAGACTCCTGCGGGGTCTCCCCGAACCGCCCGCGGAAAGCGAAGCGCCTGGAGCGCAAATCAACAGCCAAGTTTAACACAGCTAATGTATTTATTAAGGAGTGTACCTAAAGTGCAAATAGAAGACATAATCATTGTTGGCGGCGGACCTTGCGGCATGGCAGCAGCTATTTCTCTACAGGAGATCGGAAAAAAGCCATTAATAATAGAAAAAGGAAATGTAGTTAATTCCATTTATCATTATCCAACCCATCAAACCTTTTTTAGTACGAGTGAAAAATTAGAAATTGGAGATGTTCCCTTTTTAACAGATACCTATAAGCCGAAACGTAATCAGGCATTGGTCTATTATAGGGAAGTAGCTAAGCGGAAGCAACTTCGTATAAGCGCCTTCGAAAAGGTTATTCAAGTGGTAAAGAAAGATGATTTATTTCATATTAATACGGATAAAAACAGTTACTGTGCTCGTTATGTCGTTGTTGCAACCGGATATTACGATCATCCTAATTACATGAATGTCCCTGGAGAAGACTTGTCTAAAGTTAAACATTATTTTAAAGAAGCCCATCCGTACTTTGATAAAGATGTGTGTGTTATTGGAGGAAAAAATTCTAGTGTCGATGCTGCACTGGAATTGGTGAAGGCAGGAGCGAGGGTGACCGTACTTTATCGCGGAAAAGAATATTCTCCAAGCATTAAGCCTTGGATTCTCCCGGAATTTGAAGCATTAGTTCGTACAGGGACTATATTAATGGAATTTAATGCAAATGTTAAAGCCATAACCGAGGAGCAAATTATATATAATAAAGATGGAGTTGAAAAAACTATTAGCAACGATTTTGTTTTTGCGATGACAGGTTATCATCCCGATCATCAATTTTTAAAAACAATGGGCGTGAAAATTGATCCAGAATCAGGAAGACCGTTATTTAATCCTGAAACCATGGAGACAAATGTGGAGGGGATCTATATAGCGGGGGTAATTGCAGCCGGAAACAATGCGAATGAAATTTTTATCGAAAATGGCAGGTTCCATGGTGGACAAATTGCGCACTCCATCATAGAAAAAGAAGCTGAAGGGTGATTGAGATGATGAAAAAGGTTGTTTTATTAACAACTGGTGGAACAATCGCTAGTAAACCAAATAAGGATTCTGGAAAACTTGCTTCTGGTGCTCTTACAGGGGAAGAACTTGCTGCGATGTGTAATTTACCAAAAGACATTGAAGTCATCGTAGAATCTGTTTTTCAAAAAGCGAGCATTCATATTACATTTGAAGATCTTACTACATTAAAAAACAAAATAGTGGACTATTTTAAAGATGAGACAGTTGCTGGTGTTGTAGTGACACACGGAACGGATACAATGGAAGAAACTGCATACTTTCTTGATTTAACAATAAAAGACCATCGGCCAGTGGTGGTCACAGGCTCTCAACGTTCTCCTGAAGATTTAGGGAGCGATGTTTATATTAATTTACGACATGCCATTTACTCAGCCTGCTCCACTGACCTGCATGATGCTGGGGCAGTTGTTGTCTTTAATGAAAGGATATTCGCTGCACGCTATGTAAAAAAAGAACATGCTTCTAATATACAAGGGTTTAATGCCTTTGGTTTTGGATATCTTGGCATTATTGATAATGATCAAGTCCATGTCTTTCAAAAGCCGATTAAAAGAGAATATTATGAAATTCAGACTGAAATCCCTCAGGTTGAATTGATTAAATGCTATATTGGTGCAGATGGAAAATTTATTAAAGCAGCACGTGAAGCAGGGGTAAAAGGAATTGTCCTTGAAGGTGTGGGCCGCGGCCAGGTTGCTCCTCAAATGATGGAGGAAATTGAAAAGGCAATTAAGCAGGGAATTAAATTGGTCGTTACAACTAGCGCAGAAGAGGGTGCAGTTTACACTACTTATGATTATGAAGGCAGTGCTTATGATCTCTATAAAAAAGGTGTAATTTTAGGAAGTGACAATGATTCTAAAAAGGCTAGAATCAAATTGGCTGTGGCCCTTGCAAGCGGCTTAGAAAAAATAATCTTTTAAATGATTAGAGAATCCTTCTAAATAAAGTGGAAGGAAACTATCATTTTCTTTATTTTGTTTCCATGTTACGATTAAGAAAACGGATTGGAAAAGAGGTTCAACATGCTGGGGATATTATCTGCCGGGATTGCCCCCGGACTGGCCTTACTTAGTTATTTTTATTTAAAAGATGAATATGAGCCAGAGCCAATTTCATTTGTACTTCGGACATTTTTGTACGGTGCTTTATTGGTGTTTCCGATTATGTTTATTCAGCATGTTCTTGAAACTGAAAATCTGCTTCAATCCCACTTGTTCGATGCATTTCTAAACACCGGTCTTCTGGAGGAATTTTTTAAGTGGTTTATCCTTTTTTATGCTATTTACCAGCATGTTGAGTTTGATGAGCCATTCGATGGAATTGTATATGCCGTTTCCGTTTCTCTTGGTTTTGCGACAGTGGAAAATATTTTTTATCTAGTTGCAAATGGGATTGAACATGCGATGACCAGAGCATTATTGCCAGTATCAAGTCATGCATTGTTTGGGGTTATAATGGGCTTTTATCTTGGAAAGGCGAAGTTCACGGATGGAAACAAAGCAAAGTGGATTTTCCTTTCGCTTCTACTGCCTTTCATTCTTCATGGATTCTATGATTTTATTTTAATTTCACAAGAACATTGGCTGGTTATTATTTTTCCGTTTATGATTTTTCTTTGGTGGTTTGGCTTAAGAAAAGTGAAAAAAGCTAAAATATTGAGTGCCAAACATTTAAAAAAACAGTATCCAGTTCAAAAAACTCTTCATTCCTGATGAAGGGTTTTTTTATTTTTGGAATAAAAACACCAATTAGACAAAAAATAGGGTTACTGCAAAAAGATTTACAATGGGGGTTATTATTCCATGCATATGAAAAACATCCTAATAAAGTCTTTCATTTTAATTTCTGTTTTCATTATGCCTCTGTCATTGGTAAATCCAGATGGGGCGTATGCATTTTCCAGACAAGTAATCCAAAAGGGAGCTGTTGGAGAAGATGTTATTGAACTTCAGGCAAGGCTCCAGTATTTAGGCTTTTATAATGGTCAAATTGACGGAGTATTTGGATGGAGTACCTATTGGGCCTTGAGAAATTTCCAATATGAATTCGGTTTGCCAATTGATGGGTTAGCAGGAACAACAACTAAGAATAAACTGGCAAAAGCATCCAAGTATAATGAGTATTTTGTTAAAACCAATTTAAATAAGGGAAGAAAATTTACTCATTATGGCGGAGTAGACCAAAGCAAACAAGTTGCCCCGAGTAATAAGAAACCGGCAAATAAAGCCCCTGCAAACAAGCAGCCAGCAGGCAAGACACCGGCAAATAAGGCTCCAACAAACAATACAACTGTAAAAAAGGCTCCAACAAACAATACAGCTATAAAAAAGGCCGCTCCAAAGGCAACGAAACCAAAAGCTGCACCAGTAAAAAAAGCACCCAAAAAACCAACTGCAGCAAATACTCCTAATGGATTTTCGCAAAATGATATACGTTTAATAGCGAATGCTGTTCATGGGGAATCACGAGGTGAACCGTATATTGGTCAGGTAGCAGTAGCAGCGGTTATTCTTAATAGAGTTAATAGCCCGAATTTCCCGAACACTGTTTCTGGAGTTATATTTGAACCGGGAGCTTTTACTGCCGTAGCTGATGGCCAAATATGGCTTACTCCAAATGAAAATGCCAAGAAAGCGGTAATTGATGCGATAAATGGCTGGGATCCAACAGGGGAAGCATTATACTATTTTAACCCTGCCACAGCCACAAGCGGGTGGATTTGGGGAAGACCGCAAATCAAAAGAATCGGGAAACATATATTTTGCCATTAAAGAGGTGAAGAGAATTGATCAGAGGTATATTAATAGGAGTTCTCGCTGTCGGTGTTGCAGGAACTGCCTATTGGGGCTATCAAGAACACCAAGAGAAAAATGCGATTCTGTTAAATGCAGAAAACAACTACCAACGAGCTTTTCACGATCTTTCTTATCAAATGGATTTATTGCATGATAAAATTGGAACAACTCTGGCAATGAACTCAAGACATTCATTGTCCCCATCTTTAACTGAGGTGTGGAGAATCACTTCAGAAGCACATACTGATGTAGGGCAGCTTCCATTGACATTACTTCCATTTAATAAGACTGAAGATTTTCTAGCCAAAATAGGAAATTTTAGCTATAAAACTGCCGTGAGAGATTTAGACAAAGAACCTTTATCAAAAGATGAATACGAATCATTAAAAGTCCTGTATAAACAGTCTAGTGATATACAGAATGAGCTTCGTTCAGTCCAGCATATGGTCCTAAAAAACAATTTGCGCTGGATGGATGTTGAACTCGCCTTGGCTTCTGGCAAAGAACAAACCGATAATACCATCATTGATGGATTAAAAAAGGTTGAAAAGACCGTATCTGGATTTGACGAAACAGACCTTGGAGTTACATTTACAAATGGGCAAAAAAAGGATGAGAACTTTAAAAAAATCAAAGGAAAAACAATTTCACGTCAAGAAGCTATCCGAATTGCAAAAAAGTATATGAAGTTTGATGGAAATGCAGAAGTAAAAGTAACTGAAAATGGTAAAGGATCAGACTACGGATTTTACAGTGTCGCAATAAAAAATAAAAAAACAGGTCAGGAAGCAAGTATGGATATAACCAAAAAGGCTGGACATCCAATTTGGTTTATCAATCAACGTGATATCAAAAAACAGGTTATTAGTTTAAATGATGCAACTAATAAAGCTTCAGCATTTTTAAAAGAAAATGGATTTAAAGATTTAGAGCTATTTGAAAGCACACAATATGATAACATTGGCGTTTTCAATTTTGTAACCAATAGTAATGGTGTTAGAATTTACCCTGAAGCTATTAAAGTCAAGGTTGCACTTGATAATGGAGATATTATGGGCGTTTCTGCAGAAGAGTATTTACAATCCTTCCAAACCAGAACTATAGAGAAACCAGCTATAACAATGGAACAAGCACGTTCAAAAATAAATCCTAATTTGAAAGTTATGGAAGATAGACAAGCTGTTATTACCAGCGATTTAGGTGACGAAGTATTATGTTATGAATTCCTAGGCACAATTGGCGATGATACCTATCGAATTTTTATTAATGCAAAAAATAGTAGGGAAGAAAAAGTGGAAAAACTGAAGAATGCAGAAGCTGTATATGAGGAAGTTATTTAAAAAGGGAAGCATTTGCTTTCCTTTATTTTTTTAAGCAGGCATAAAGAATAAAAAAATTCATCCACCCCAATAATAGGAATAAGTTAACTCCAGGAGTGAAGTAATGAAAAAAGTGGAAAGTATTTTAGTTAAGATTGTGATAATCCAATTTATATTTCTTTTTCTCTCCCAGTTTGTTTTTCATCAATTAGATATTCTGCCACAACTGAAGCAATTAACAAAATACGAAGGTGTCAATGAAAATACTTTTACTGAAATTCTCCAAACCTTTCAAGGAAATTGATATACATTTATCTTTTTAAGAGTAAAGGGG
>NZ_JBALPP010000050.1:0-22280 GCF_036965425.1 Neobacillus drentensis
GCTCCTAATGCCCATCAGCAAGAAAAAATGCCGCTCGCGGTAATTAGGAAGAGCTCCTAATGCCCATCAGCAAGAAAAAGTGCGGCCCGAGGTAATTAGGAAGAGCTCCTTATATCCTTTAGCATGAATTTTTCCCGGACTCCTGTATAATTCTATACGTTTCATTAGCAAAATCCTTATACTTCGAAGCCGGGAGCGGCCGATAATTTTCGACTGCCTCCAAAGAAATTTGGAGGGCTTTATCTCTGTTTCCAAGTTCGTGATAACAAAGGGCTTTGTACACCTCGGAAATGTATACTAACGACAAATCAAACGGATGATGTGCCCATTTCGTTGTTTTTGCTTTTTCAAGGTATGAAATGGCTTCCTCATATCGTTTTAGTCCATAGAAGGCTTTTCCTTTTTCAAGGAAAAATAAGTCTTCAAAGCTATCCGCTAATTTCGGGTCCGATAAATAGTCATCAATAATAACTAACGCTTCTGCATAAGCTTTCTGTTCAGAAATGAGCGACATAACCGTGAAAACATCATAAAACACAAGTGAAAACGTATCATCAGCAAATTCACCATATTGCTTTAACTTCAACGTAAAATGCCGTTTTTTCTTCTCATCGCGGGTCATCTCGCCATGTGCTGCAGCAAGACGATATAAATCATCAATCCGATAGAAGATTCGGTGCTCTTTTGAAAAATCAATGGCGCTTTCCATCACACATGTGGCGGAATCAGAATCTCCGACAGCGAAGTGCAAAATCGCTTCATTGTAATCTAGGTCCACACGGGTCATCGGATCGATGTAAGCATGGTTTGCTTCAAGTTCAGTCCGCTCTGACAACAATATGGATAATGATTCAGAATAATCATGCTCTTGGAATTTCACGATTGCACGGAAGATACCAATACTAGCCCGTTTTGCCGTTAGCATCATCTCATCGTACATGATGGCCGCACGATCGGAAAGCTCCCGCCAGCCCTCTTTTTTGTCATGGTAAAGAACTCGGCTATATATATCCAATAATCGGGCAGACTCATATCCATTTGAGAGGCTCTCTAAATATGGTTCAATGAGGGCTGCAATCTGGCGATATCTCTCAGGTGATTTATCAAGCTTAACATTATATAATTTCTCCGCTTTTTCTAACACTTCTCTTAATTCCAGCGAACTTACCTCTTCTAAAAGTTCAGTGACCTCTACCCCGAGACGTTTTGCGATATAGGCTAAACTTTCCATTGAAGGCTTTGCTTTATTATTTTCGATTAAACTAAGCATTCCTTTTGTGAGTTCCTCGCCGGCAAGCGCTTCAAGCGTCATCTTTTTCCTTTTTCTAATTTCCCGAATTCGTTCTCCTAACATTTCAATAAGCACTTCCCTAGGCAAAATAGTTAATAAGTTTAATTATATTAAACTTTTGCTTGAAATGGAAGTGGCTGCCATGTTATGATTTGTTTAATTAAATTAAACTTTTTGAGGTGGGTTTGATGATGGAGGACCGTTTAAAGCTAAAAAAAGCCACGTATCATCTCTGGACATTCACAATAAGCAAGCTGATTTCTTCCTTTGGAGCACAAATATATTCCTTTGCCGTCAGTTTTTATATTTTACAACTAACAGGATCGGCCACAAGTTTTGCCGCCAATCTTATCTGCAATATATTGCCGCGTACCCTTGCAGCTCCCTTTGCTGGCTACTTAACGGATAAATATTCGCGAAAAATAATCGCCATTACCTCGCAAGCAGCGACAACCTTGGCCATTGCCGGGCTGCTCACAGTAACCGTAACATCGGGTTTATCCTTGGTAGCCGTATATACGACTTCTTGTATTTTGTCACTGACCTCGATGTTTTCGGGAGTGGCGTTTACCTCATCGATAACTGGGCTTGTTGACAAGGAACGAATTCATAAAGCGATGTCTTTGAATCAAATGTCGATTTCCTTTGCCGCGATTGCCAGTCCGGCTGTGGGAGGCCTTCTCTATGGCGCTGTATCCATGCCAGTTTTCCTTATTACCTATATGAGCGCATCTATCATTGCCATTTTGTTGGAATCAACGATGAATTTTACCTTGTTTGCCAACAGGAAGGAGGAGGTAAAGGGGGAAGCAAAAGAATCGATGTGGCAGAGCATGAAGGCTGGAATTCATTATTTGAAACAGCATTCATTAATCGTCACCATCATCTGGATGGCACTGTTAATTAATTTCCTCTTTGGTGCCTACGAGGTCGGTTATTCCTTTATCCTAATTGAGAAATTAAAAATGGGTTCTCGGAACTTTGGTTTAACCCAAGGAGCATTTGCGATCGGAATGCTAGTATTGTCCGTTTATTTTTCCGTCAGAAAAGAAGTTAAATTTCCGTTTCGTTTAGCTAAACGAGCCTTTATCGGAATGGGAATTATCATGGGGGGCGCGGCATTGCCGATCCTCATCTCAATGTCTGGCACCGCAGTATTTGTTTATTATTTAATTATCATGTTTACTTTAGGGACTATGATTATCATCGTTAATACTCCTATTCAGGTAATGCTGCAAAAGCAGATTGAGGATGATTTTAAAGGGCGCGTGTTTTCCATAGTGGAGACGATGGCAATGGCCTTAATGCCGTTAGGAATGGTGTTGTACGGCTTTTTGTATGATATTTTCCCGGCTCAATGGATACTTCTTCTCTCGGCTTGCCTGTTCCTCGTCGTCACTCTGATTCTTGCAAGACCATCCGTTGTTAGAAAGGCTCATCCAGAGCTTAAAGAGGTTAGAATCGTTAACAGTGAAGCCGTTTCTTAAGAATGGAACCTTAAAAAAGCTGCTTTTACAAATCAAGCTGCCATCTGGCGGCTTTTTGCTATTGTTTAAAAGGCAGGAATAAGCAGTGGAATTGAAGAATTCAATAATATTATTGGTAATGGTGGAAATTTCAACGAAAGTGAGGGATGTAAGTTGAATAATCATTTATCAACTGTGGATAATGGAGAATCCTTTCCTAATCGAAATTTTCTGTTGACCACTAAATTTCACCTGCCTTATCCTCCCGTCCATCATGTAGTACGAGATCGACTTTATAAAACGTTCGAACAAACATTGCACTGTAAACTTACGTTGGTGACGGCGCCTCCTGGTTATGGGAAATCCACGATTGTAAGTGAATGGGTTCGCCATCAATCCATAAGTGCTTGCTGGGTATCCCTTGATGAAGGAGATAATGATGTACTGCGGTTTTGGACATACTTGCTTACATCATTAGTAAATGTGGATCCAAGAATGAAAGGAATTCATGAATCATTATCACAGCCAACGTTAATGTTTTCTCCAGAACAACTGGTGACTCATTTAATCAATATGCTGATAGACACCCCAGGGAAGCTCGTTATCATTTTTGATGACTACCATCAAATAGAAAACCCGGTAGTCCATCAATCAGTGTCACTTCTATTACAATACCTGCCTAATCACATACATATTTGTTTAATAAGCCGAAATGAACCGCCTTTTCCAATTGGGGCATTACGGGCTAAGGGGCAAATAAACGAAATTAGCATACAAGAACTGAAGTTTACCAAGGAGGAAACCTCTTCATACTGGAGCCAACAAACAGGTTTGCAGCCAACTGAATCCATCCTGCAGCTTTTAGCAGATCTTACAGAAGGCTGGATAGCAGGAATCCAACTGGCAAGTCTTTCTGAACGCTCTGGTCAGATGGGTACCCTAAGCCAATTTAACGGAAGCCATCGATATATCGTTGACTACTTAATGGAGGAAGTTTTTCAGCGACTGCCTGATGAATTGAAATTATTTTTGATGAAAACGTCCATACTTCATCGGATGAATAGTCAATTATGTGATATGGTGACAAATCGCACTGATTCAAGAGAAATATTAATGAAAATTGAGCAATCAAACTTTTTTCTCATACCGTTAGATAGCCAGCTTTATTGGTATCGATATCATCATCTTTTTGCCGATTTTCTTACAACTCATCTTAAAAAGGAAATGCCGAATGAATACAAATCCCTGCATCAAAAAGCCTGTCACTGGTTCATCCAACATGGACATAAAGAAGAGGCCATTCAATATGCCTTAACAGCTGAAAATTATGAGCTGGCCACTGACCTAATCTTGGGCATTGTCTCGAACTTATTGAGAAGAAGGGAAGTCACCACACTGCAAAAGTGGCTGCGTCAACTACCCTCATCCTTTATCGAACGGCCTGACATCTTGATAGTCTTAACTTGGGCAGAAATGTTAGCAGGAAAATATGAAAATGTTAATCTCTTTCTTGGAAAAATAAATTCCGCTCTACAAAGAGAACTACAAGACGAAAGGATCATTCGACTAAAAGAAGAAGTAGGGGTGCTTGAAAACTTTAATGCCTTACTAATGGGGGATTATGAACTGGCAATAAAGCTGTTGATGGAATTAGCAGGACGGCAAACAATGCCGGATGTGAAAATCTGGCTTGATTATGGAATCGAGCTAAATGCAGGAGAATTGCCTCTCATTCGCGGCTTTTATGGGATGAATGGAAGAATGAATCTGACATATCAGTTCCATCAGCTGTACGATGTCTTTATTGAAAAGAACCATTACCATGAAACCGCCTATGCAGCTTACCAGCGTGCGGCGTTTAGTGAAATTCATTATGAAAAGAATCATGATGATTTAGCTCTTAAACATGCAGAAACGTCGATCAGGCTGGCAAAGTCTTTTCGCTTGGTTGGAGCCTATATACCGGCAATTATTATTAAAGCAAAGATCAACCAGAACGAAGCCATTGAGATTCTTCATTTAGCGAAAGCATATTTAACCGAATTAAACTTGCAATCCAGTTACTGGAGTCAGCTTTTATCAGCACAAATCATTCAATTTGAGCTTGCTCGTGGTGAGATGAAAAGGGTTGATAAATGGGTGGCAACATGCCGTTTTCAGGAACTGGCAGAAATCCCTCCCAACAGAGAGTTTGAGATTCTTGTCTATATTTTATTATTGATGAAAGAAAAGAAGTATGGGCAAGCTGAGCATTGGGCGCTGCGTCTCTTGAATCAAGCCGAAAAAAGCGGAAGAATCATGACCAGAATTGAGACGCACTTATATCTAGCAGAGGTATTCCGGCGGATAGACAATTCATTTGAAAGCATTAACCAATTAACGCAAGCACTGAAACTTGGTGAAGAGTATGGTTACCTAAGGATTTTTTCTGATGTGAGTTTTGATTCAAAACCACTGTTTAAACAATATCTTCAAGTAAAAAATAAACGCAGCCAACTCGATATAATTACAGTCGTCTCGAAAGAATATCTAGCTTCCGTTCTTCAAGTAGTTGGTTTATACGATAAAAACGATGAGTCTAAAGGCCATACACTTACAACAAGAGAACTAGAGGTTCTTCAATTGTTGTCCAAGGGCTTATCGAATAAAGAAATCGCCGCTAAGCTCGTCTTATCCGAGGGGACCGTGAAAATTCACCTCAACCGAATATACAGCAAGCTCGGGGCAAAAGGGAGAGTCGAAGCGATTCAAAAAATGAATAAAATGAATGACTAGATTCACAGACCATTAATAAAATATAACCCCCTCTATAACCTTTGTTAGATTCATATCAACCATTGATTTGTTACGATGGGGATATCTTCAGCAAAGGCTGTAATAGGGGGAAGTCAAAAATGGAAAATCAATATGATGTCATTATAGTGGGAGGCAGAGTTGCGGGCGCAGCGGCTGCTTATGAACTATCACAAAAGGGATTTAAGGTCCTGCTCTTGGAGCGAAGTCAGTTTCCAAGTGATATTCTTTCTACGCATAACTTTTTTAATAATTCACTGCTTATGTTAAAAGAAATAGGAGTCCTTGGAAAGCTCTTGGCAACTGGGACACCGACATACAAACGGGCGTTCATTCAATTTGACCATGAAGTAATTGATGGTGAATTTCCGGAGGTAGAGGGTGAAACCAACTGTTTATGTATCCGTCGTACGTTTTTGGATCAAATCTTATTTGATCATGCTGCCAGCCAAGAAAATGTCACTGCTCTTCAAAGGATGCGCGTAAAAGACATACTTGAAGAGGAGGGAGTGGTCACAGGAGTCCGAGCAGTTGATGATAACGGAGAAACCCATCAATTTACAGCAAAATTAGTTATCGGGGCAGACGGCAGAAATTCGACGATTCGGAAAAAGGTAAACAGTGAGAAGTGGAAATCGATTCCTACCGATTTCGCCTCTTATGTTGGTTATGTGAAAGACTTCACCCAAAATGGTGAACGATGCGCAGAATTTTATAAAATGATGGATAAACTTATTATCGCCTTTCCAACAAGTGATGAGCAGCATGTCATCGGAATAATGTTTCCGCTTGAAGACAAGGAATGGGTAGAGCGGTTTAAAAGTAACCCAGAAGAAGCCTTTCGTTCCCTTGTGAATGTAGGTTTTGCAAATACAGACCTACGGAGACGATTAGAGGCTGCGTCCTTTGTGGGGCAAGTCAAAGGTTTATTGGGTTATGACAATGACTGGTACAACGGAATGGGCAAAGGCTGGGCCTTAGTCGGCGATGCTCTTTCCTTTAAGGACCCAGCCGTTGGCCAAGGAATGCATGATGCCCTTTATGGAGCAAGAATCATGGCAGAAATCTTAAGTCATCATGCGGACTGGTCCAAGAACTGGGAGCAAATGGCGGAACAGTATAACCAAAAAATGATTGAAAAAATGATGGCGAGATTTGAAATGGCCTGCCAATTCACTAAAAACGTTCCTTTCACAGAAGAACAGCACATGGTCAATCATTTAATTGGGATGAACCCAGGCTTAACCCAAACCTTCCTTGGGTTGTATAACTATGCCAATGAACCAAAGGAATTGGAAAGTAAAATTCAGAGCTTGGTTGAGAGTCTTAAGTAAAGATCAGCATTTAGTTAATAGAGACTGATTCCATAAAAAACAAAAAGCTTGAGGACACAATGCCTCAAGCTTTTTTAATAGACCCTATCACCGTTAAAGATGGAATTTTTCACAATGACATAATCGACAAGCCGGATAGCTTCTAACTTGTTGCCTCCTGCATAGGAAATAGAGGATTGAAGGTCTTGTTCCATTTCTTTCAGCGTATCAGCTAAGTAACCTTTGTGCTCTACTAAAATTCTCTTGCCTTCAACATTTTTTCTTTCCCCTTTTTGATATTCCGAGGCTGATCCAAAGTATTCTTTATAAAGCTTTCCGTCCTTTTCGTCCTCAATTGTTTCTCCGGGAGATTCTTCATGTCCGGCAAATAATGAACCAATCATCACCATAGCTGCGCCGAATCGAATCGATTTGGCGATATCACCATTGGTGCGAATCCCTCCATCCGCAATAATGGGTTTACTTGCAGCCTTTGCACACCAGCGAAGAGCGGCTAATTGCCAGCCTCCAGTTCCAAATCCAGTTTTTATCTTCGTAATACATACCTTTCCCGGGCCAATCCCTACTTTTGTCGCATCCGCCCCAGCATTCTCTAATTCCCTTACTGCTTCTGGAGTACCGACATTTCCTGCTATCACAAAACTAGAAGGCAGGAGGGATTTAATATGCTTAATCATCTTAATTACAGCATTGGAGTGACCGTGAGCAATATCAATGGTAATGAATTCAGGTGTGAGCTGTTCATCAGCTAATTGCTGGATAAAATGATACTCACCTTCCTTGACACCGACACTAATAGATGAAAATAATCCGCGTTCTTTCATCTCTTTAATAAAATCTATCCTTTTTTCCGGTTCAAAACGATGCATGATATAAAAATAACCATTTTCCGCTAAGTAATTAGCTATTTTCTCGTCTATAATTGTCTGCATATTTGCTGGAACTACAGGTAACTTAAAGGTATGCCCGCCTAATGACACAGTCGTATCGCACTCAGAACGACTATTCACCACACTTTTTGCCGGTATTAATTGAATATCTTCATAATCAAATACATTTTCCATAGCTGTCCTCCATCAAAACCAAATAGAAACTAAATCTTCGTCTCAAACAAAGATAGGTTTTTCGGATTCAATGGGACTTATACATCGATTGGTTTAAATGTATTACAGGTATCGGCTCCTCCTTCGCCAAATACCGTGATAGCCACGCATGCTATCCCCGCTATATATACTATATCGCTAGATTGTTAATAAAATATGAAAGACCTGTTAAATAAAGATGAAAACAAAATTACAATTTAGTGCTTGATTATGATACATAAAGGTACCTTAAGATGGAAAACTATATAAAAATTGGGGGGATCCTTATGAAGAAAAGGTTATTTAATACATTTTTCAATGAGCTCAATAAAACCCCTCCATATAATGAAAGGTCAAATGAATCAGAAATTCAGTTAAAAGAACAAGATATTTCCACACAATATGAACAAAATTTAACAACATTTAAATCTATTTTTAGCTATCCGCAAAATACGGATATTAAGGTTCGAGAGTTTACCATTCGTTCTCTAAATCGCCGTGGCTTTATCATTTTTATTAGTACGATGGTAGACAGTAAAAGTATTCAGGAAACCATAGTAGAAAAACTTATTGAAAATCAGGTGCCTTCTGGAAATATTTCAGATATCATTTCATACCCCATGGAAAGAACGGCTGCTAACATTGGGGAAATTACGGAATATATTTGCGGTGGAGTAACAGCCCTCTTTATAGATGGCGATTCTCAGTGTTATATATTTGAGACAACGGAAGTTCGAGGACGCGGAATTGAAAAGACTGATAATGAAATCATCGTAAAAGGAGCAAAAGAGTCATTTAACGAAAGAGTGGCCGATAATATTGGCTTACTTCGGAAAAAGATAAAAAATGAAAATCTGATTGTTGAGTCTAAGGTTATTTCGAAACGTTCAAGAAACGATGTGTTTCTTGTCTATGAAAAAGATTTAGTGAATAATGAACTCCTTCAAAAGATAAAAGAACGGTTAGACTCCATCGATTCTGATAAGATTCTCGATTTGAGTATATTAGAACAACATCTAGAAGAACGGCCAAGATCTTTATTTCCAACCATATTATATACCGAGCGTCCAGACCGGGCAGCCTCATACATTGAAGAAGGTCACATCATTTTGTTAATGTCCAACTCACCCAGTTGTCTGATCATGCCAGCAACCTTTTGGTCGTTAATTCATTCACCGGAAGATCATTACCTTCGGACACCATATGGAAATTTCATTAGGATTTTGCGGTTTGCTGCTTTATTTGTCGCCGTTTTTACCTCTTCTCTTTATATTGCCATAACAAATTATCATGTAGGGATGATTCCTCCCGATTTATTAATGGCGATTGCGGGAACAAGGGAGCGGGTTCCCTTTCCCTCCATTATCGAAATCTTAATGATGGAAATGGCATTTGAACTGATACGAGAAGCAGGATTACGAGTGCCATCCCCAATCGGCCCTACCATCGGGATTGTCGGTGCTTTAATTTTGGGACAAGCAGCAGTCCAGGCGAATATTATAAGTCCGATTGTAATCATCGTCATCGCTCTCAGCGGCTTAAGCTCATTTATTATTAGTGATATTAGCATGAATTTCGCGATACGATTAGCCCGCTTCTTGTTTATCCTTGTGGCAGGATTTCTGGGCATTTATGGTGCCACTGCTTTTTTTATGGCCGCCTTATTTTATTTAGTATCATTAAAGTCATTTGGGGTTCCTTACTTTGCTCCGATGACGCCGCATTCCATTTCTTCAAAGGACTTAATCGTCCGTCATGTTCCATTTAAAGAAAGGTTTCGTCCAGGATATTTAAAACCAAAGGATCTGGTAAGACAAAGAAAGGGATAAAAATAATATGAGTCAGCAGTCTGGAAAATTAGGTATTCGAGAATATGTGTCGATCGCTATTTTAATGGTTGGAATGAAACCCACCGGAGATTTACCAACTGCTCTGTATAGTATGGTACAAGGTGCTGGATGGATGATTCCGTTGATATCCGCTGGAATCTTTTTTATTCCGCTGTTCTTATTAGTAAAAACCATGATGCTGTATCAAAATCAGAACCTATTTTCTATTATTCAAAAATTACTCGGTAAATATATTGGATCGATTGTCTGCCTTATTATCTTTATTATCAGTTCCTCTATCATTTCGATAGATACACGGACGTATACAAACATTATAAGGACGTTTTATTTCACGACAACTCCTAACGTAATCATTTATTCCATTTTAATGCTTGTATGCGCATATGGGGCAAAAAAAGGAATTCAGCATATTGGTTCTGCCGCTTATCTGGTCGTTTACTATGCCGTATTGTCCTTGACTATTGCGTTAATATTAAGTTTTCAAGATAGTAATATTCAAGGAATATTTCCCTTTTGGGGTCCAGGAAAATTAGAGATATTAAAGAGCGCCTCAAAAAATCTGTATATTTTTCTTGATTTTTTTCTGTTTGCCATGTTAATTCCTTATTTCCAATCAACCAAAGATTTTCGAAAGGGCACTTGGGTTGCTTATATATGCGTCTGTATACAAATATCTGCTGCTGTACTGGTTTTCATCAGCCTGTTTGATACATCCTTAAGCGGAATTGGCTATCCCTTCCACATAGAAATTCGTTATATTTCTCTTGGAAGTTACCTCCCAAATGTTGAAATCTTCTTTTTCGTCATTTGGATTATGGGGGCATTCATTCGTTTCACAGCATTTTTGTACATTAATGTACAAATGTTTTGCCATATATTTAAAATTAAAGACTATGAATACTTAATTCCCGCACTTGCAACGCTTTATTTATTGATAGGAAGCATTTCTGAAACCCCTTTTGATGTTAGTTTAATAATTAAACCTATTATTACAAATATAGTGGGACCATCCTTTACGTTGATTTCCATTATTTTGTGGCTGACCGCATGGTTAAAAGGAGAATTTAAACATGCAAACAACAAGGAAATGGTATAAGGCATTCTGGCTTTTAGCCATTGTTTGCTTATTAACAGGCTGCTGGGATCGAGAAGAATTAGAAGATAAAGCCTATGTAATCGGACTCGGTCTTGACCGTTCTCAACATGAAGGGAAAATCATAGTTACGATGCTTCTTGCCAATCCTGAAGTAGGCAGTATGCAGGGCGGCGGGGGATCAACAGAAAAGCCACGGGAAATTATCTCATTTAATGCCAATGATTTTATTGCAGCGAAAGGGACGGCTAATGCCATTATCTCTCGTAAAATTAGTTATGACCTATTAAAGATCATTGTTGTTTCAGAGGACTTTGCTAAAGAAAAAGACTTTATTGCGATGATTTCCGATGTATTAAAAGATAAGGAAATTCGCCTGAATAGTTATTTAGCAGTTTCTAAAGAAAAGGCAAAGGTATATTTTAAAAAAAACCATCCAAAAATGGAAACAAGACCACATAAATATTTTCAATATATGGTCGAACATGGGGTTGATAATGGTCTCATTCCAGATTCCACTCTCTTTCGATTTTTCACAGCTTATGAAAGAGGAACCGATCTCTTTTTGGCGATGAACACATCCGCTGAAGTGGGTAAGAATCCTAATGTGAAAGGAGAAGATGAGTACCAAGCAGGCCAGGTCGGTGCTACAGGCGAGCTTGATGATACACAATTTATTGGGGCAGCAGTCTTTAAGAAGGGTGTTATGATTGGCAAGCTGACAGGACAAGAAACACGGATTGTCAATATTTTGGATGATACAACAAACATCAAAGATGTATTGATAGATATTCCTGACCCTTTTTCAGGCGAAAAAAAACAATTTGCCGCTCGAATCATGAAAACAGAAGACAATAAAGTAAAAATGAATTTAAAGGGATTGAAGCCCGAAATTTTTATTACGGTACCGGTAAAAATTGAAATTATGTCCAATCCGTCAATGGTCGACTACACAAAGAAAAAAAACCAGCAAATTCTCAAAAAACAGATTTCAAAACATATCAAAAAGGTAAATGATGACCTGTTTAAAAAATCTCAGACCCAACTAAAAGGTGTGCCATTTCCATTAGCTTTATATGCCCGAAAATACTTTGGAACGATTCCAGAATATAAAAAGTTTAATTGGGATAAATCGTTTCTTAATGCAGACATAAAGGTGAATTCAGATATCGAAATTGTTGATTTCGGTAAAACCACAAAAAAACATTAAGGCGGGCGATTCGGTTGAATACAGCCATCATCATCGTTTTGTTGATTATTGCAATGTATACGTTTGGTTTTGGCATGACCTTATGGAAGGAACAACAAAAAATGGGGGCCGTTGCTGTATTTTTTCTTACGCTTTCCCTTATTGTCCTCCCATTTTTTTCGATATTTTAAAAGTGCAAGAAAGCTGAATGACATGATGATTATGCTTTTCTTTTTAAATAACTATTTTCCGTTGGTGCCACTATTCACATGAAAATCCCATAAGGACAGTTTTCGTAATTTGAATTTGATTTAACAACTGTTCATTTACCACAAAGAAAAAAATAGCGCTCCTTCGGTCAATGAAACCGCCGTTCATTAACCCCAAAGATAAAAATAGCACTCCTTCGGTCAATGAAACCGCCGTTCATTTACCTCAAAGACAAAAATGGGGATCCTTCGGTCAATGAAACCGCTGTTCATTTACCATAAAGAAAAAAATGGCCCTCCTTCGGTCAATGAAACCGCCGTTCATTTACCTCAAAGACAAAAATGGGGATCCTTCGGTCAATGAAACCACTGTTCATTTACCCCAAAGATAAAAAATAGTGCTCCTCGGTCAATGAAACTGCTGTTCATTTACCCTAAAGATAAAAATAGCTTTCCTTCGTTCAATGAACCACCGTTCATTTACCTTCTTGTCTTCATGAAAACCCCATGAAAACAGTTTTCGCTTTTCCAATCTAAAAGTTGTCCTAATACATAATAAAACATAGATTAATAGAAAGTATGTTGCAAAGACAGGTAATCGCTTTTGCAAAATTGAATACATAATATGGCCCCATGATAAGCTGAAGTAAATGCAAAAACAATTAAAAGTCAAAGCTAAAAAGAGGCGGGGAATATGTGGTTTGATCAATCTCCTTATGAATGTCGTGTTGAATGGGGAAGGCGGGGGGCACGAGAAGCTGCGGATAGAGGGGATATTGTCATCATCGTGGATGTTCTTAGCTTTTCATCAACGGTCATTTCCGCATTAACGAATGGTGCCATCATCTATCCATTTCCACCTAATTTAGATGGAAAAGAATATGCTGGAAAAATTGGTGCGAAATACTTGTTAGGAAGAGCTGAAGCCGCTAGGCTAAGTCAACCCTCTCTTTCACCTGTTTCTTTCAACGAGCACCATCATAAAAAGAAGTTTGTTTTATCTTCACTTAATGGAGCATTTTGTACCTGGGCTGCTTCTATGGTTCCTGCACTATTAATCGGTTCCATACTGAATGCAGAAGCAGTTGCCTCTGCAGCTAATCAATTAAGAAAACAAACAAGAGCAAGTATTACGGTTATCCCTTGCGGAGAACAATGGAGCGACGTACAAAACAATGAAGATACTCTTCGTCCAGCGATCGAAGATTATTTAGGCGCCGGTGCGATTCTAAATTATTTAGAAGGCAAAAAGTCACCGGAAGCAGAGGTTTGTGTTTATGCGTTCCAACATGCCGCGCCAAAATTAAAAGAGTTGATTTGGGAATGTGGAAGCGGCCGGGAATTACGCGGCCGGGGCTTTGAAGACGATGTCATCCATTGCAGCCGCCTTAATGCCTATCCAACGGTTCCAATCCTTAATAATGATCATTTTCTAGATTTTAAAGAATGGAGCGAAATAAATGTATATACCTAAACACTTCAAAATCGAAGATGAAGAAACAATCTATGACTTTATTGAAAAAAACAGCTTTGCTACCCTGATCTCCCAACATAATGGGGAGCCTTATGCCACGCACCTGCCGTTAATTTTAGACAAAGAAAAGAAGCAATTATACGGTCATTTTGCTCGTCCGAACGGTCAGTGGAAGGATATCGAAAATCAAAAGATCCTTGTTATCTTTCAAGGTCCACACTGCTACATTTCTCCGTCCTGGTACGAATCCAATCAGGCTGTCCCGACTTGGAATTATGTTGCCATTCATGTATATGGGGAAATGGAGATAGTAGAAGATAGCCAGGAACTTTTCGGCTCGTTGGCAGAGATGGTTACTAAATATGAAAAGCCAGATAGTTCCTATCAATTAAAGGATGTAGATACCAATTTCATTGAGGGGATGAGTAAGGGAATCGTAGGATTTAAAATTATGATTGATAGAATAGAGGGCAAAGCGAAATTAAGTCAAAATCATTCTGAGGATCGCCAAGCATTAGTTATTCAGCAATTAGAAAACACTTCAGATCCACAAAATCAACAAATTGCTGACCTTATGAAGAAGAATCTCGAAAAAAGGACCTTGCTATAGGTTTAGCAAGGTTCCCCTAATGACTCTTTTAAAAAAGTCGTCAAATAGTCCACGTTGGTTATTTTTCCGTTGCATTCAGTACTATCAAAGCAGATGTAGTTTCCAATCGCTTTATAGTAATCAGGATTTTTAGCCTTTTTGGCTTTTGTTACGGTTGAAATAAAGGCTACCGGACCAAAACGATTACAGAATGAACAAACATTATCCTTGCTTAATAAGGTATATTTGCACTCAATTCCTATCATCTTCTCATTTAGTTTATAAATAATATACTTTTTGTTCGTACTGATGTCCGTCCAGCTTAAGTAGGTTATTTGTTCACGATTGAGCTTCGCTAACTCAGGTACTTTTAGTTTTTTGGCTTTTGGAAACATCTTTTTAATTTCCTGCTCAGTCACCTGAGGAAACGGGAGCAGATACTGAGCCAACACTTGAATGTATTGGTCAAACTCAAAATCCGTTTTCTTTTTTGATAGGTCCAGCATTTCTGTTTGTTCTTGTGATATAAAAGGAAAAAGTTCTATGATCTTCGCGTTCGCCAGTTCCTTTACGGCTCGAATAACGGTAGGGTCGGAATTTTTTTTATAGCTGTCCTTGATTAAAGCCACTTGCTTTTTTATAAAATTAAATTGTTCGTTTTTAATAAATTTTTCCATCATGCAGTCCACCTCACTATGGTTATTTTAAAAGAATGACACATTCATTAATAGGGTGAAGATGATTGAGAAGCAAACAATACATAAGGCTCTTTTCGTAAACTTTGTTGCTTTTGGAACCTAATAAGATTCATTTACTAAGTTTCTAGGCAATTTTCGCAAAAGTGCTTACGAAAAGATGCCACGACGCTTCTAGTTATACTGGTTGATAAACTTATACGAAAAACAACAATTTATGCGAAAATAGCCATACATAAAAAAGCACTGAAATGACATCAGTGCTACTTACGTGAATAGACAATTTTCTTAATGGTTTCTATAGAAAGGAAATGCTCTTCTGCTAATTGATCAATACTGCGACCGCTTTTAAATGCTCGCTTAATCGAAGCATTTCGCTCATCAATTAACCTTCTCCCTCCGGAACAGCTGCCCCATTTTCGGTAAGCTGTTTCTGGCTTGGGGATATAGAGGGTTTCCCCTTGTACATATTTTTGAATTTCCGCAATGAGATGTTCAGGTAAAATATTGCTTGCATTGACATATTTCATGGATAGCCAGCCCCTTATTTTTAAAATTGAAAGAAAATAAGGTGCAAAGCCACATATTAGAAATATTACTTACCTGGGCGATTTTTTAGATTTATTTCCGCCCCATGCAAAGTATCGCCTTTCCAATATTAGGCTTTGCATGAGTCGCTGGAGTACCAGGCAATCGAGATTGATTCCCCATGATAAGAACACCCCCACCATTCGGATGATTTAATTACCTTAATTATAATAATATTAATGCAGAAATCCTATAGTGTCTTCTTATTTCATCTGCAAAGCCAAGCTATAACTGATGAAGGAGCAGTGTTTGAGGATTATAATAAATTTAAGTTGATAATGTTGGGGGAAGGTGGAGATAACGTGAAAATCGTCATTGCGCCTGATTCATTTAAAGGGTCATTAACCGCACCAGAGGCAGCACGGGCCATTGAAAGAGGCATAAAAAAAGCATTGCCAGAAGCAGACACTGTTTTAGTTCCAGTTGCAGATGGAGGAGAAGGCACAGCAGATAGTTTAGTGGCTGCGACCAATGGACGAATGGTTGAAGTTGTGGTGAAAGGGCCATTACTAGAACCGGTTCATGCAGCATATGGAATTCTTGGGGATAACAAAACCTGTGTCATTGAGATGGCTGCTGCATCAGGATTAAATCTAATCCGTCCTGAAAGGCGAAATCCGATGCTGACGACCACTTTTGGGACAGGAGAATTAATCAAAAAAGCATTAGACGACGGCTGCCGTAATTTTATTTTAGCTATCGGCGGAAGCGCTACTAACGATGGCGGGATTGGCATGCTTCAGGCCCTGGGCATGAAGCTTTTAGATGCAGAGGGAAATCCGATTGGCTTTGGGGCTGATGAACTTTCGCGAATCTCCGTGATTGAGGATTGTGATTTTGATTCACGAATTTCAAAAGCATCCTTTTTAATTGCGACAGATGTTCAAAATCCGTTAATCGGGCAAAATGGGGCCTCCCATGTGTTTGGTCCGCAAAAGGGAGCGACACCTGAAATGGTTGAAATCCTTGACCAAAATTTAGCACATTGGGCCGATTTGATTGAAACTAGAACGGGAATACATTTGCATGACAGGCCAGGTGCCGGTGCGGCAGGTGGTATAGGTGGAGCTTTCCAAGCATTTTTTCAGGCTGCTACAAAAAGAGGAATCGATCTCGTTATCGAATACACTAGTCTGGCTGAAAAGCTAAATGGAGCTGTGTGTGTGTTTACGGGTGAAGGTCAAACCGATTTTCAAACGGCTTCTGGAAAAACACCGATGGGAGTAGCAGAGGAAGCTAAGAAACAGGGGATTCCCGTCTTTGTTCTGGCAGGTT
This sequence comes from Neobacillus drentensis, assembly GCF_036965425.1. Classification (GTDB taxonomy): domain Bacteria; phylum Bacillota; class Bacilli; order Bacillales; family Cytobacillaceae; genus Neobacillus; species Neobacillus drentensis_F. Next base: position 16,929 of record NZ_JBALPP010000050.1, read on the forward strand.
CGATTGGAAAAGGTATTGACCAGCTTTACCAACATGGAATCCATAGTGTGCACAGTATCATTAACGCCCCGATGTCGCTTGAAGATGCGATGAATCGTGGTGCTGAATTACTAGAGCAAGCGGCTGAGCAGGTTATGCGCACGTTTTTGGCTGGGAGGGCTAAATAATTCTTTTTTCAAGACAGAGAGCAAAAGTGGCTTTCTGTCATTTTTTGTTAGTTTGGGATACTATTAATATTTCATCTTATATATGTTACCATTTTAATAGATAACGCTTTTCATAATACCTAATAATGATTGCGCTTCCATTTTGGTGATAACAGGGGGTGTTAGTATGAGAATTCAACTTTCTGAAGAAAGTCATAGTCATGAACTGGCTCTGGATGACCGAAAAATTATCACTGCCTCGTCCGCATTAGGAATCCTCAGGCAGCAGTTAGTTAAGAACATTGGAAATGAGAGAATCAAGGGATTCCTGTTTCATTTTGGCTGGGAGATGGGTGAGAAAGATGCCAAAGAAGCTATGCAAACCGAAACATCGTTGAAATCCTTAATCAAATTTGGCCCTATCCTGCATATCGAGAACGGCCATATTAGGGGGAGTCAGCATGATTGCACCTTTGAACTAGATGAAAAGGGGAAAATAAAATCATTCTTTTCAACCGGTACGTGGGTTGATTCCTATGAGGCAGAAGAACATATTAAACAATTAGGAATCTCAAAGACCCAGGTTTGTCATACGCTTGTTGGCTATGCCAGCGGCTTTATGTCAACCGTTTTTGGGGAAAGACTGCTGGCGAAAGAAATAACATGTGTGGGTAAAGGTGATGCTGAGTGCCGCTGGATCATTAAACGGCAATTAGAATGGGAAGCGGATAATGAGGAGGACCTTCATTATTACAATGAAACTCCGATCGTAAAAGAACTCGAATATACCTACGACCAGCTGTTGGAGCAGAAAACAGTAGTTACAAGACTGGCTAATTTTCAGCAAAAATTAACAGAAGCAATTATTAACGGAAGCAATTTGCAAACCATTGTTGATAAGGTATTCGGCATGGTCCAAATTCCGATTATTATTGAAGGAACCGACCTTCAGACCATTGCCTGTTCGGGAGTATCTGAAGAAAGATATCTTGAACTAAAAGCAGATTTGGAGCAATATTTAGAAGAACATGCCCCAAAGGAAAAGGAGTCTAAGTTTCGTAGAAAAACAATTAAAACCGATGCCCAAGAACGTCTTATTACTCCTATTCTTGTCCAAAAGGAAGTATTAGGCCATTGTTCGTTTATTTTTGAAAACACACAAAGAGAGCAGCAAGAGGAAGATTACCTGCTGCTCGACCGTCTGGCTAATGCCGCTTCCCTGGTTCTCTTAAATGAAAAGACAAAATTTGAGTCATTTGAAAGAATGAAAGGGAACTTCTTAGAACAAATCATAGACGGTAAGCTGTCGGAAAGTGAAATTATCAAAAGAGGAAAATATACGGGGCTTGACCTGGGACAGCATTTTTATTTTGCTGTGATGGAATATAAGAAAAGTCAAAGTTCAATAGAGGAAGAATTCCTTTTACAAGAACAAATATTTGAAACGACGTTTCGCTATTTTAATAATAAAAAACATAATTTATTAATTGGGCAGCGGGATGGAAACATTCTATTTTTTATCACGAAGGAAACCGTGAAAAATAGCACGATTGAAAAGGTAATGAAAGAATTTCATGGGCATTTGATGAAAAAATACCCCAAAGGTGATTTCAAATTTGGAATTAGCAATGTTGGTGATGATATTAAAAAGGTTTCAAAACATTATGAAGAAGCAACCATGGCTTTGAGGCTTGCCAATAGGAAAAAAGTGGTGCCATTCCGTTCGTTAGGAATTGTTGGCGTGCTGCTTAATTCCCAAAATATCAGCGGCATAAGATTGCTGGCAGAACAAGAGCTTGGACCTTTATATAATACAAAGGATTCAAAAACAATCGAACTCCTTAAAACATTATACAATTTCTTGTTAAATGGCGGGAAGCTGGAGCAAACCATGAATGATCTCGCCTTATCTATGAGCGGTTTGCGGCACCGAATTAATAAGATAGAAAGCATGCTCGAGAAAGATTTGCGCGACCCCGATGCAGCTCATCAGCTATTACTGATACTGAAATCGTTAATCGCTTTAGGGGAATTTGATATTGAATAGAATCCTATTTTTAGACCAACCGGTTATCAACTGGCTGGTCTTTTTTAATCCAATTGAACAAAAAGTGTCTATTAATACAAAAATCATGAACAGTTTTTGTCCTAGTCTGAAAATTTTAAATTCACTACACTATTGATGTAGGGATTAAACAACATAAACACGTGGGAAATGTAGTTAATGTAAGCGGTGCCAAGATAATCTGATTCCCAACAAATATGAACAGCAATCGAAAGAGGTGTAATTATGGGAAACTATGCATTACAAGACAAAGATGTAACCATTGAAGAGTTATTGGCTGGTGCTGAAAAAGTTGGAATATTGGCTGAACAAGAAGCACAAGAAGCGGAAAAAAATGCGACCATTTCTGAAAATGTCGTAAACCTTATCAGGGAAACACAAATTTTGAGGATCATGCTTCCAAAAAAATATGGCGGACCACAGGTAGATTTGAAAACGTTTGCGAAGATTGTCCGAAAGGTTGCGAATTATAATATTTCAGCTGCCTGGCTAACGTACCTTTATCCGCTTCACAATATGCTGCCATCTTTTCTTCCGGAAAAAGGGGCAGATGAAATTATTAATCAGGGCGGCTTAATCTGCGATATCTTTGCAGCCCTAGGAAAAGCAGAAAAAGATGGCGACGGTTACCGGATCAGCGGCAAGTGGAGTTTTGTAAGCGGCGTCAATTTTAGTGAGTGGGTTGGTGTTGGCGTTATGATCCAATTCCCTGATAATCCAAAACCTGTTTACTGTTTGCCGATGCTGAAGGTTTCAGAGGTTGAAGTGGTGAACAATTGGGATACATTTGGACTCAGAGGTTCCGGGAGTAATCAAGTCATTGCTGATAATGTTTATGTTCCAATGGAGCGGATTTTGCGTTTGGATGAGGCCGAGCTCACAAGAAGACCTCCAGTAGAAGATTATGACAAGGATTATCCATTTTATCATGTACCATTCTTCCCATCTTTTTATTTTGGCTTTGCTGCCATGGCACTTGGGGGTGCAGAGCGAATTCTTAAGGAGTTTAAAGTGCTTACCGAAAAGCGCGTTCGCTTAATGGATGGTGTAAGAGAAAGCGAATCTCCTCGCAGCCAGCGGGTTTTAGCAGAAATGACAACAGAATTTCATGCAGCGGAAGCGTTAATCGACAAATATATCAATCTATTAGAAAACTATGAAAAAGATGGCTGTGTGACGAAGCCGGCTGAATTCTTTGCCATTCGGACAAAAGCCATCAAGATTTGTGTGGATATCGCTGTCAGAGCTCTATTAACACTTGGCGGCGGCGCTCTTTATAAAGGCGGACCAATGGAATTGTTCTTACGAGATATTATGGCGGTTGCTACGCATAAGACTTCATTGTACGAAGATTCTGTTGCTGCATACGGAAAAGAATTATTTGGATTCGATTCAGGAGTAAGAGGATAAGTTGATAATTTAGGAGGTAAATAGAATGGATGATCGTCAATTTCGTCAAGCAATGGGGAAATTTGCAACAGGCGTAACTGTTATTGCTACAGAGTTGGAGGGTGATATCCACGGGATGACAGCTAATGCTTTCATGTCTGTGTCGCTTGATCCAAAACTAGTCGTTATTTCAATCGGTGAAAAAGCAAAGATCCTAAACAAGATTAAAGAAAGCAAAATTTTCACCGTCAATATCTTAGCAGCCGACCAGCAGGAGCTTTCTATGATTTTTGCCGGCCAATTGAAGGGACATCGTGAAGTAGTATTTGAACGGCTGGATGGCAAGCCGGTTTTACCTGGATCTGTTGTCCAAGTGGCCTGTGAAGTCTCAGCTGAACATGTGGAAGGAGATCATACCTTATTCATTGGCAAAGTAACGGACATTCATCTTTCAGATGCAGAGCCGCTGATTTTTTACAGTGGAAAGTACCTGTCATTAGAAAAGTTAGAAACAGTCACAATCTAAGGACATGAAAGGAGACTGAAATGAAAACCATTTACTTGAACCGGGAAAATTTGGCTGATTGGCAGAAAAAGGCGACGCCAAATGTTATGGCGCTTGGGTGTTTTGACGGTCTCCATCATGGCCATTGTACTGTCATCAAAACAGCGTTGCAAAAGGCGAGTGAAAAACTGGTTCCATTAGCTGTTATGAGTTTCTTTCCACATCCGAAAACGGTGATATCGAACGGTAAAAAACAAATTCAATACTTAATGCCGCTTGCGGAAAAAGAAGAGCGGCTCCGGGAACTGGGCGTTGATACTTTTTATATTGTGGAATTTGATAAACCGTTTGCTGCTCTATCGCCAGAGCAGTTTGTTGCCAAATATTTGGTTGATTTCGGTGTAGTCCATGCGGTAGCGGGTTTTGATTTTTCCTATGGCTGCCGTGGGGCCGGACATATGGACCGGCTGCAGGAGGATTCCGACGGACGCATTGAAGTCACAAAAGTAGCGAAGGTTGAGTGCCGTGGGGAGAAAATCAGTTCCACATGCATTCGAGAACGGCTCTTAACAGGGAATGTCGAGGAGCTGCCTGAATTTCTTGGCCAGCCTTATGAAGTGAAATGTGATTGGGACGGGATTTTGCTAAGGCTCCAGCCCTACTATACTCTTCCTGCTCAAGGACGCTATTTTGTATCACTGAAAAATGAGCACAGCTCTATCAAAACTGAAATAATCGTTACGGAAGGGCCTTCCCTCCACTGTGAAAAAGAGATTCCCTTATTTTTGAAGGGCAGCCTTTCCATTGTGTGGCACCGCCGTATTCGGGAAGAGGAGAAACGATTAATCTCGTAAATTTTTGAAAGGAAGTGGAAAAAATGGCTGAAATTATTGCAGGTGTAGCGATGTCGCACAGCCCAATGATTATGACCAATGAAGCGGGCGCCGGTGAAAAAGGACAGCGTTTTATTCAAACAGCAGCAGAAATGAAGAAGTGGCTGGAAAGCGTTGGTGCAGATGTGATTGTATTGGTTTCCGATGACCATTTTAATAGTTATTTCTACGACCATATGCCGTCCTTTACGATTGGCATTGGCGAATGCGAAGGCTGGGGCGACTGGCAGCTGCCGAAATACAAAATTCCTGTACAACAAGAACTAGCCAAACATATTCTCCATACGAGTTTAGAAAAAAATGTCGATTTTGCCTTCACATTAAAAATGAAGGTGGACCATGGTCATACACAAG
>NZ_JBALPP010000050.1:22313-101389 GCF_036965425.1 Neobacillus drentensis
CCTATTGCCGTGAATACCTCTGCACCGCCGCTGCCGACGATGGACCGCTGTTTCCAGCTGGGAGAAGTTATCCGTAGTGCGATCGAATCATGGGATTCCGATAAAAAGGTTGCGATTGTTGCTTCAGGCGGATTATCTCATTGGGTGCCGATTCCAAAGATTGAGAGTGAAAAACCAGAAGATCAATTTTTGATTAATGTTTTAAAGAATGGCCGCCAGGAAATAGACCAGCTGGATGAATATTTACAATTACGGGAAACCAATGTAACTCGAATTAAATCAGGTCCAGTTAATGAGCAAATTGACCGAGAATTTTTACGCTTAGTGACAGAAAAAGATTATTCCGGTTTACGAAGCTGGAGTGCTGAATTTATTGAAGAGCATCTAGGAAATGGCGGGCAGGAAATCCGCAATTGGCTTGTCCTGCTCGGGGTGCTGCAAGGGTTTGAAGCGGCCGTGGCCTGCTATGAGCCAATTCCGGAATGGGTGACAGGCATGGCGATTGTTCAGTTCTCACAGCCAGTAAATCAAAAGTCTAGTAAATCATCAGAATATGAAGTGAATATTTAATAAGGAGCGATTTGGAATGACAATTTGGACGGATTTAGCGGATGTTGAATATAAACTCTATTATTTAGATGCCAATGGAATCAAAACAAGAGTAATGGAAGCAGGCACTGGTGAACCTCTGATTCTACTTCATGGCACTGGGGGACATATCGAGGCTTATGCTAAAAATATGAAGGGTCTTAGTGAACATTTCCGTGTTATCAACATTGATATGGTGGGACATGGCTTTACCGACAAACCAGATCGTCAGTATGGAATTGACTATTATAGTGATCATTTATTATGGGTGATTCAGGCCCTGGATTTAAAGAAAGTCTATCTTTCTGGTGAATCATTAGGAGGCTGGGTGGCCGCTTGGTTTGCGGCTGAGCATCCGGAATATGTGAAAGCGATGGTCCTGAATACTCCTGGAAATGTGAACAACAAGCCTGAAGTGATGCAAAGATTAAAAGATTCGACTTTAAAAGCCGTTCTTGAAGCAAACTATGAAAATGTAAAAACGCGGCTTGAGTGGCTAATGTATGACAAGAGCCAAGTTACAGAAGAATTAATTGACACCCGCTATAAAATTTATACCCAGCCGTCTTACCAAAAAGCGGTACACCATATCGTCTGCTTGCAGGATATCGAAGTACGAAAGCAATACAGTTGGGACCCATCATGGTGCGGCAAAATCAATGTTCCTACTTTATTGGCTTGGACTGACCATGATCCGACGTCAACCGTTGAGGAAGCTAAACCAATTCAGGACATGATTCCAAATAGCGAATTAGTTGTCATCAAAGATGCCGGACACTGGCCGCAATGGGAAAAGCCAGAAGAGTTTAACCGCATTTTAATAGACTTCCTTTTAAAAAATCAGGCGAACAATAAGGAAGAAGCTAATCTTGTAACGAATAAATAAGGCTGACCGACTTTGTTCTGACAACCAAACTGCAAATCTCGCAGTTAAAGAAAAAGCACTATTTAATTGATTCAATTGGCTTTAATAATCACTGAATCTTTGAATAGTGCTCTTTTTGTACACTTTTATAGAGAGAGGTTTTTTCAATGACTAACCATGTAGCATCTCGAGTAGAACAGGCATATAAGCATTTGCTTGAGGCAGAAGCGGAAAAGAAAATGGTTACTCCGCTTACGGATTTGTATCCGGATATGACTGTTGAGGAGGCATATCATGTCCAAATCAAAGCAATAGATGAGAAAGTCCTGGATGGACAGCAGATCGTCGGCAAAAAAATTGGCCTAACTTCATTTGCTATGCAGAAGCTTTTAGGCGTAGATCAGCCGGATTATGGACATTTATTGGATCGGATGGAAGTGGCGAATAATGGCATTATTGCACTGGATCAGCTCTTTCAGCCAAAGGTAGAAGCGGAAATTGCTTTCGTCCTTCGGAAAGATTTGCAAGGTCCATCCCTCACGATGGAGGATGTGTTAGAAGCAACAGACTATATTGTACCTGCCTTAGAAATAGTCGACAGCCGCATTATAGACTGGAGAATTAAATTGCAGGATACGATTGCGGACAATGCTTCCTGCGGTCTCTATGTTTTGGGGGATGAAAAGTTTTCGGTGGCAGATTTGGATTTAACCCAAATCGAAATGAAACTTTTTCGAAATGGAGAGTTGATGAATACAGGCTATGGCTCTGACGTTTTAGGGCACCCGGCCGCTTGTGTCGCCTGGCTGGCGAATAAATTATCAGAATATAATGTCATTTTAAAGGCCGGCGAAGTTATTTTATCTGGAGCATTATCAGCAGCTATTGCGGCTGATAAAGGAGATCGGTTCACGGCCGGTTTTACCGGTTTAGGAAAAGTGGAAGTTACATTTAAATAAAGGGGGTCCTTATATGGATCAAAAGAAAACCAATAGTGCGAAAATCTCGAAAAAAGCGTGGGTCATTATTTTACTTTTATTCTTATTAACGGTCATCAGTAATGCCGACAAGGCAATTATCGGCTTTGCCTCTGTTCCAATTATGAAGGAATTAGGACTGAATCCCGAGCAATGGGGTGTTGTCGGCAGTGTATTCTTTTTACTTTATTCTCTTTCCGCCGTCCTCGTTGGAGCACTTGCCGATAAGATTGGAACCCGAAAAGTAATCGCCGGGATGGCAGCTATTTGGGCCCTTGTTCAGTTTTCCACTGTTTTTGTTTCAAGCTTTACTTATTTATTGATTACGAGAATCATTTTAGGGGCAGGGGAAGGACCTTCCTATTCATTAGCGATGACGGCTGCATCAAAGTGGCTGCCAAAGGAAAAATTGGGTATCGGCTTAACATTAGTATCTATCGGCGGCCCTCTTGGCGTAGCGATATCGGCACCAATCTTAATGCACCTAATCTTAAACTATGGATGGCGCTCTGCCTTTATTGCAACGGGAATTGTCGGTGGAATCTGGATTGTCATGTGGTTATGGCTTGCAAAAGAGAAAGCGGTTTCACCTGTGGGACAATCTGACTCTAAAAGTGATGCTGTAGTGACAGATGCTGTTCCTGAGTCAAAATTTACTTCCGTGTTGTTTTCAAAAAATTTCATCCTAATCGCATTATGTGGATTTGCCACCTATTGGTCATTCACAATTGGACTAAACTGGCTGCCGAACTACCTTCAGAATGTTCGCAAATTAAGTCCGGACACATTAAAGATTGTTGTTTCTTTACCGTGGATCATGATCACCATTTCTCAGATTGTTTTTTCTACAGTTTCGGACCGACTTTTTCATAAAACGAAAAGTGTGGTCAAGGGGCGGGTATTTGTTTTAGGGCCAGTTATGCTGGCAGGTGCAGTTTGCTACACTTTAGGAACCTTTGCAAGCTCGAACATCATGGCGATCGTATTACTATCTTTGGGATTAACCTTTGGATGTATTACCTTAGTGCTTGGGCCAGCCATTTTGGCGGAGTTAGTTTCCAAAAAGCATCAAGGTAAAATTCAAGGTTGGTTTATGGCGTTGACTTCCTTTGGCGGGATTGTTGGACCCTATGTAACAGGTTATCTTGTTCAACATTCATCTAATCCAGCGGCAGGATTCCACCATTCCTTCCAGGTTTGTGGTTTGATTCTTCTTGTGTTCGGCGGTCTGGTTTGGCTTGCTGTAAGGCCAAAGAAATCCGAAAATGCATCACAAGGATTGATGACAGAAAAATTATCAAGTTAAGCATTTCCTTTTTAGAACCTTGATCACGAATCAAGGTTCTTTTTCGTTTATTTGAAATTGTATCAGGGTAATCTAATTAAGTGCTAAAGATTTTATTTTTTTGAGGCAGGGAAAAAATATGTTTTCATTACGAGGGGATGCGCATAAAGTTTTTCTTCGCTTGAAAAAAACAATGGATCATGGGCATTCTGTCCAAGACATGAAGGAACTTATTGAAATAGAAGAAATTCAAAAGCTATACAGGGCGCTTGATAGCAGTGCATTAAAATTAATTTTTTACCGCATGACAAAAGAAAAGAACGGTTCCGGTTTTATTCCTATCCTTGTTTCCTCGGTACCATGGTTAATGCTTTTATTTTCAAAACAATTATCGGAATATCTTTTTCATGATGGCAGTTTGCTATGGCTTGTCTTCAGTTTCCTTTATATTTTTGCTGTGGCTGCCAGCGTCATTCTTCATTTTCGTGAAAAGGCATGGGCCGCCTTTCATATGGAAATCATTAAGGATATATTAAATGAAAGAAAAGATAATGAGAGTTTGGGACATTCGTCAGTCTAATGTCTCTTTTTGTTTTTGATTTTCGAAACGATCCCTAACCCTGTTATAATTAAAGAATGAAAACGCTTTAAAGGGGCTATCGCTGAAAAAATAAGCAGGGGGAGATTCTTTGTGAAATCTGCGTTAATTCTTGGGGGAACACAGTTTGTAGGGAAAAGATTAGTCCAATTATTGTTAGATGATGGAATTGAGGTAACCATTGCGACAAGGGGAAAGACACCCGATTCCTTTGGTGATCAAGTATCGAGGTTGAAAATTAGCCGTGAGGATGCCGGTTCTTTACACAACGCTTTTCAAGGCAAGAAATGGGATGTTGTCTTTGATCAAACATGCTATTCTTCCCAGGAGGCTTCCGATACGCTGCAAGCATTATCTGGGAAAATTCAAAAATACATATTTACATCCAGCCAGGCAGTCTATGATTTTGGGATCAAGCATAAGGAAGAAAACTTTAATCCTCTAGAGTTTAACCCATTGTTAAAAACTAGAGGCGAGTATATCGGTTATGTAGGTTACCAGGAGGCAAAGCGGGCAGCCGAAGCCGTTCTTTTTCAAAATGCAGAAGTTCCCGTTGCAGCCGTCCGCTTTCCTATTATTATCGGAAAAGATGATTATACCAATCGTTTAAAATTCCATGTGGACCATGTTAAAGAGGGGAAAGCGATGCTCATCGAGAATCCAGATTTGCGCTATAGTTTTATAGATTCAAAAGAAGCGGCAACGTTTTTATTCAATATGGCAAGGTCTGATTTTCATGGAGGCATAAACCCTGGGTCCAGTGAGGATATAAGTTTAAGAGAATTGGTGACGTTAATTGAAGACCTGACTTCAACAAAGGCAATTTTACAACAGGATGGAGATCCATCACCATACAATTTGTCTGGTTCATGGTCTGTCGATACTAGTTTTGCCCGTTCACTAGGGTATAACTTTATATCATTAAATCAATTATTAAACCGATTAATCCAATACTATGAATAGGGTTATCCAAAAATGAAAAACAGGTTGCTATGGTTATCGCTAGGAATATCTCAGATTCTCTTTTTGGTTTTATTGCCGGTTTGGTTAAAACTCTTGGCCTATCTTCACCCTGTTGTTTTAGTGGTTGTATGGGCCTGCCTGACATTGGTTGTATTTTTCTTAGTTTATTTAATAGGGAAAGGGACAATAGCCGTTCCCAGTCTACTTATCAAGTCTGTCATGTTTTTGTATAGCTTGGGCTTATTCATATTGTTATTTTTCCGGCCCTCAAATCAGGAATATAACCAATTTAACTTGATTCCCTTTAGAACAATCCTAGGATTTTTTTCAGGAGATGTAAATTTCCTAGTTGCCTTCTACAATATTACCGCGAATATATTGTTATTCGTCCCTTACGGAGTTGCAGCGTACTTACTAAACAAACGTCCTGCGAAGGTGAAATTGTTTTTCCTTCCTATCATTGCCATTCTTCTTATTGAAACGGCGCAATACTTTACAAAGCGGGGAAGTATGGATATTGATGATTTTATTCTAAATGTACTCGGGGTGGGGATTGGCTATCTGCTGCATCCAATTATTCAAAAGGTTGTGGTTGTAAAATAAAAGAAGCGTGGCATTCACGCTTCCTGCTGCTTTTTTGTACAATCATTTTATTTGATTAGTACCCGAATCCTCTCATGAAACTTGTACCAACAATAATTAAGAGGATGAAAAGCACAACGATTAAAGCAAAGTTTGAGCGATGTCCGTCTGACATATGGAATCCACCTCCTTTTTTACGAGGTAGTACATCATATGCTGAACTACGTGGTTTGTAATGGACAGGCACGGATTTTTTTATAAAAAAGGAGAGATTCAATCGATGATAGAGGGGACTTTTACTGGCCATAATGGAGTGGAGCTTTATTATTGGGTTTTGAAGCCGAAGTCGATCCCAAAAGCAGCCATGATTTTAGTACATGGGCATGGTGACCATAGTGGGGGCCTGGAAAACTTAAGTACTAGATTGGTGGAAAATGATTATATTGTTTATGCCTATGATCAGCGCGGCCATGGAAAAAGTTCGGGTAAGCGAGGCTTTATTCGGACCTGGGAGGAATACAGAGCTGATTTAGATAATTTCCGCAGGATGGTAGTTTCCGAGTTTCCTACTCTGCCATTGTTTATTCTTGGCCATAGCCTTGGCGGGGTTGTAACACTTGATTATGTAATAGATCATGGTACCGATCTTGCAGGTGTTATTGCCATTGCTCCGGCGATTTCCTACGAAGCGACTAGATCGGAAAAGCTGCTGATATCTCTAATGGGGAAGCTTAAACCGGATTTTAGTATTGGAAAACCTGGGGATATTAATAGGTTAACTCGAGACCCGGATATGATCGACAAACTTAATTCTGACGGATTGCGCCATGATACGGTAACACCTGGACTAGGCCGGGGATTAATGCTGACAGTAGAGCGCTTAACAAAGGAAGCAAGCTATATAAAGCTGCCTTTTCTGCTGCAGTTTGGGCTGGAAGATGAAATAACTCCTCCCGATAAGCTGAAACAATTCTTTGGATCTGTCGCTTCCCAGAACAAACAGAAATTAGAATACCCAGCAATGCGGCACCGTCCGTTTGATGACGTAGGACGGGAACAGTTCTTGGAAGACCTTATTGCTTGGCTGGAAAGGCAAATTTCCGAGGAACATGTCGTGCTTTAATCGACTTTCAATTACCGAGAGAGTGTGTATTTTGCGATTACGGTAAATGAAAAGGCATTTCATTGCCCGAGGGAGTGAGTTTTTAGTCATTAGGGTAAATGAAAAGGCGCTTCATTGCCCGAGGGAGTGAGTTTGTAGTCATTAGGGTAAATGAAAAGGGGTTTCATTGCCCGAGGGAGTGAGTTTGTAGTCATTACGGTAAATGAAACGTCAGTTCATTGCTCGTGAGAGTACTTTTTACCTCATTGCGGGCAATGAACTGACTATCATCATTTGTATTTTATAAACCATTTTCCTGAACCGTTTCAAATAACACGGCAACTCCAATTCCGCCGCCGCTTCCGATTGCAGCGAGAACATATTTTACTCCATGTCTTCTTTGGACTTCATAGAAAAGCCTAGTGACCAAAATAGCACCAGAGGCGCCGTAGGGGTGGCCGACCGTTAACGCGCCGCCGCCCAGATTCAATTTTTCATAGGGAATGGAGAGTTCTTGTGAACAGGCAACCATTTTTGAAGCAAAAGCTTCATTGATTTCAAACAAGTCAATGTCTTCGACAGTGAGCCCATTTCTTTTTAATAATGTTTGGATTGCTGGTATGGGTGCCGCCCCTGGATAAAAGGGATGGACCCCGGCAACCTGACTGTCAACAAAGCGAAGAACGGGCATGAAGCCGCTAGAACGAGCGGTTTCCTCCTCCATTACCACCACAGCAGCCGCCCCGTCATTAATTCCACAGCTGTTGGCCGCTGTAACGGTACCATTCTCAGAAATTGGTTTGGCCCTTCTAAGCAAAGCTTCCATGTTCCTCTTTTTAAAAAACTCTTCATCATTGTTCCATTGTTCAACGGGGACGATTTCCTCCACAAAAAGTCCTCTCTCAAACGCTTCCCAGCTGCGTTCATAGCTTAGAAAGGCATATTCATCCTGGAGTTCTTTCGATATTCCATATTTTTTGGCGACCATTTCCGCCGCCTCCAGCATGTCAGGGTCTCCAATGCTGTCAGGAGAAAAGCGCGCCCTTTTTTCAAAATGGGAGGTACTGGAGCTTTCGACACCGCCAGCGATATAGCACGATCCTGCCCCGCCTTGAATGAAATAACAGGCTAGCCGGATGGCCTCAAGTCCAGCGCTGCATTGTCGGTCGAGCATCAAACCTGGGATTGAAAGAGGAAGACCTGCTTCCAGCGCAGATAACCGGCCGATATTTCCTCCAGGCCCCGTTACATTTCCTAATATCACGTCATCAATGTTTTCACCAAGTCCGACAGCTAAATGGCTGAGGACTGGAGCCGCCAATTCCTGTAGTTCGAGGCGATGCAGCATCCCATTCTTTTTTCCAACAGGTGTTCGTTTCGCACGGACAATGACTGCTCGTTTAATGGCTCGTCACCCCGCTTTCGATTAATTCCTTCACTTCCGGGCGGGCAATTTTTCCGCTGGTTGTATGCGGCATTTCTTCGATGAAAAACCATTTCCGCGGGATTTTATAGGATGATAAATGCTGCTTGCATAATTTTTTTAAGTCCATAATCGTTGCGTTACCTTTTACGACTGCGGCGGCAATTTGCCCCCAATATGAGTCTTGGATGCCGATAACGGCTACTTCTTCGACAGAAGGATGCAACCCAATTACCTTTTCAATTTCTTCTGGAAAAATATTAATTGCTCCGTATAAAATCATATTTTTTTCACGGCCCGAGATGTAAAGGTAGCCGTCTTCATCTAGATACCCCATATCGTCAACCGTAATCCAGCCATTTTCGTCGTGGATCGGCCGAATGCGTTGATGATCGGATGTCTCCTCTGTTTGGAGATACCCAATGAAAAGCATGTTACTTTTTACAAAAATTTTCCCCGGTTCGTTTGGTTTAGCGGTCTCCATGTTCGGGCGGCGAATTTGGATTTGGACATTATGACAGGGCTTGCCGACGGAGCCAGGTTTTCTATCATTATCATTTAATACGGTAACAAAGCTTAATTCGCTGGCTCCATAAAATTCGTACATGGAGAGAGACGGGAACATCTGCTGGATTCGCTGCTTGGAATTCTCTTCCCATTTTGCACCAGAGGAGAGGAATTTAATGTGTTTTTCAATGCGACGCTCTTCTTTTAAAAAGGCAGCGACCATGGTTGGTACGACATAGACAGCTGTAATAGGCTGCGATTTCATTAATTCTAAGGAAATGCTAGAAGAAAATTTTTCGAGTAGATAGACTGTTCCTCCTATAAATAAGGTGCTAATGGCGCCATAGAGGAAATGGGAATGGATCAATGCCCCAGGCACGATTACATGATCATTTTCATTGAGCTGAAAATCATATTGGCTGCAATCGAAGCTTGCCACCCATGAGTCATGTGCCCGAATAAAGGCTTTTGGATTCCCGGTTGTCCCAGATGTAAATCCCATATAAAACGGGGTCTTTCCGTCTATCTCTATGGCTCTGCTTGAGGCAGCGTTTGTGACTGCTGAAAGAACATTCTCCCATATGAGGATGTGTACAGGGAGATGCTGGACTTTTGAATAAAACTCACCTGTTGTGATAAGGATGGATGGCCGAGCTAATGTTAGCCGTTGTTGCAGCTCGGTCTCGGTCCATTTCAAATCAAAGAGAACGGCAGTCCAGCCGGCAGTGGCTGCCCCAGCAAAAAGCTGCAGGAAGGGGATTCCGTTCGGAAGTAAGATTCCTATTGTTCGATGTTCAAGATTAAGAGAATCCAGCCAGTTTGCCGTTTTGCACACCATCTTGTGCCAGGTGTGATAGTTTATTTGTTTATTGTTAGTTTGAATAGCGATTTTTTCAGGGTAGGATTGAGCATGGTTTATGTATGATTCCGTAATGGATCCCATATTTATCACCTCTTTTTACATACTAACATAAGTTTAGGTAAAGTTATTATCGGATAGCGTGAGCCAATCAGCGGATAAGTGGAGCCAATTAGCGGATAACGCACTCCAATTAGCGAAAAGCAAATCAATTGGCGGATAGCGTCCTCCAATCAGCGGATAACGTAATCCAATCAGCGAGAAGCAAATCAATTGGCGGATAGCATACTCCAATCAGCGGAAAACCATCACCAAAAAAAGAAGACACATTAAAGTGTCTCTACATTTTTATGCAAATTGCGTTTTATAGCAGGAGATTTAACTAGTCTATAAACTAAATAAGAAGCAAGTATTGCTTTTAAAATATCTCCAGGAATATAGGCCATGCTTGTTAAGATGGCTTTTTCAATCGGAATATCCATTACAAAAGCCTGAACCGGAATACCGATGAGGTAAAGCAGGAAAATGCCCACTGTTAAATTGACAAGTAAAATATTTCGCAATTTCAATTTACTAAATCGAGTAATTAGGTAACCTACACAAAAAGCGGCTAAAGGATAGGCGAATAGGTAACCGGCACTTGGTCCAACGAAAACAGCAATTCCTCCCCGGCCTCCTGACAATAGTGGTGCCCCAGCTGCAACAACCAATAAAAATACCGTCATGCTTAAGGCGCCGAGCCGTGGCCCTAAAACGCCGCCGGCTAGTAGAACGCCTAAGGTTTGAATCGTAATCGGAACCGGTGTGAACGAAAGCATAATTGGCGGAATAAACCCCAATACTCCCATAAATGCCGCAAGCAGAGCAACGTATGTAATATCTAAAATTTTCATAATTCATCCCCACTTTTTTATTTGTATATTAATGATTTTAAAAGCATCGATAAATTTATGTCAACTACTTTTTAATTTGGTTAACAAATAATACTTGATTAGAAGATTAAATGTTTTATAATTTTATATGTAAACTAAAAGTTTAAAATGGTTAACAAATAATAACGAGGTGATCAAGTGGAGTGGCTAAAGCTGGCACGGAGAGTAATCGAAGGGTATTCATTAACGAAAGAAGAAGCTAAGGAGATTTTGGCAGTAAATGATGACGAAGTCTTGGCACTTGTCCATGCTGCCTATGAGATTCGCAGACATTTTTATGGGAAAAAAGTAAAACTGAATTTGATTATTAATGCGAAAAGCGGGCTTTGCCCGGAGGACTGCGGCTACTGTTCCCAATCGATTAAAGCAAAAACAGAAATTGACCGTTACACGTTAATCAGCAAACAAACGATAGTCGAAGGGGCAAAAGAAGCGAAAAAGAACAGAATCGGTACATATTGTATTGTCATGAGCGGGAGAAGACCCACCAACAATGAAGTCGATACAGTGATTACAGCTGTCGAACAAATCAAACAAGAGGTAGAACAAATTAAAGTATGCGCCTGTTTGGGGCTGGTGACTGAAGATCAGGCGGTAAAGCTGAAAGCGGCAGGTGTCGACCGCTTTAATCACAACATCAATACTAGTGCCAATCATCATGCCAATATTACGACTACCCACGATTATGATGATCGAATCCATACGATTGAAAACTTGAAAAAAGCAGGGATTTCACCATGCTCTGGTGTGATTTGCGGCATGGGTGAAACGGATGATGATATTGTCGAAATGGCATTTGCACTTAAAGAGCTTGATGCAGATTCCATCCCGGTTAATTTCCTGCATCCGATAAAAGGAACAAAGCTAGAGGATTTGGATGATTTAACGCCAATTCGGTGCCTGAAAATCCTGGCCCTTTTCCGATTTGTGAATCCAACTAAAGAAATTCGGATTTCTGGGGGACGGGAATTCAATTTACGCTCCTTACAGAACTTGGGGCTGTTTATTGCGAACTCCATCTTCGTGGGTGATTATCTCACAACCGATGGGCAAGCGGCAAAGGAAGATTACCAGTTGATTGAAGACCTTGGATTCGAAATTGAAGAAAATCCGTTTGAAACCGAAAGCCAACACTTTAAAATACAAGTATAAAAATAGCAAAAAGGAGCCAAACGGCTCCTTTTTGCGCTTAATTAAACTGTGTGCAACAGGAAATTGGTCAAAAACAGCATCGAAATAATATAAATCGAGAGAGAAAGCTGCTTTTGTTTGTTTGTAAAAAGCTTAACCAATGGGTAAGCGATAAATCCAAATGCAATACCATCGACAATACTGTAGGTTAACGGGATCATGATAATAACAAGAAATGCCGGAAACGCTTCGGTAAAGTCGGTAAAATCGATATTTACAATATTTGTCAGCATCAATCCTCCAATGATGATGAGGATTGGTGCGATTGCCGAACTTGGTACGAGTTTGATAAAAGGCATGAAGAAAAGTGATGATAAAATGAGTAAACCTGTTACAACAGAGGTTAACCCCGTTCTTCCGCCAGCCGTGATTCCCGCTGCTGTTTCCACCGTGGAAACAGATGGACTTGTGCCTAATAATCCACAAACAATTGTAGAAATTGAAATGGCTTTAAGTGATTTTTCATTCTTTTCCGGTGCTTCAAGCATTCCGTTCACCTGCGAATGAAGCAGACCGATATTTTCAAAAACGAGAACTAAAACCAGTGAAAAGGCAGCCGTCCAAAACGGAATGGTGGCCATATTTCCAAAGTCTGCGCTTAATAAAACATTTTTATAGTCTGCGAAGGAAATAAAGCTGGTATCCATTTTCGAAAAATGAACGATACCAAAAAAGTAGGAAATGATAGTCCCCAAAATAATACTGATTAAGAAATTCCCCGGTACTTTTTTCAAAAATAAAAATAACGTGATAATCAGATTAATGATCGATGCCAGAACCATCGGGGCAGATAAATTCCCCATAGCAACGAAGTTAGTGGGGTTCCCCACAATAATTCCGCTTTTTTGCAAGCCTATAAAGGCAATGAATAAGCCAATTCCCACTGAAATCGATTCTTTTAAGGACGAAGGTATCGCCTTAGACAAAATCGTTGATAATTTTGTAAAGGCTACAATCACAAAAAGGATTCCAGATACGACAACGGCTCCTAACGCTTCCATATAATTCAGCCCCATCGAACCCACTATGGTATAGGTGAATAAGGCATTAATGCCCATTCCAGGGACGATGATCAATGGTGCATTGGCCATAAAGGCGACAAGTAAACAGCCAATCAGCGAAGAAAGTACGGTTGCGATAATCCCAGCTTCAAGTGGTATTCCGGCATCCTGAAGGATATTTCCATTCACGGCTATAATGTAGACAATGGAAAAAAACGATGTTAACCCTGCTATAACCTCCTTTTTCAAATTTGTTTTGTTCTGCTTAAGTTTGAAAACTCCTCTCATATTTTAATCACACACTCTCGTGTTGCCCTCTCCCACCCGCATTAAGTAAATAATTTATATTCAACTTATGCCGAAAAATATTATAACACAGAAAATGGGAGTGACAACGTATAGAGAAATGGCAATATTTTCGTTTTGCAAATTTATTTTAACGGAATCCAAATTTCCGAATAATAACTAAGGCTCCAAGGGTCTCCAGCAGGATAAACTTCTAAGTCAGGTGTACCTGCATGCTTATAATGACTGGATGGAAACCATTCTGAAAAAATTTGTTTCCACGCTTTCTGCATCGCTTCTGGCATGGCCCCGTGCACTTCAAATACTCCCCATTTGGAAGCAGGTATTTCAAGCTGCATCAATTCTGCTGGAGTGTCACCGGAAAATTCAGCAGCAATCCAGTAATCCATTAATTCGGGCTGTTCGCCGCGCTTATCGACGCATACCCCAAGAACACCTTTAATTTCCCCATGATTCAAATTAAATAATAAATCATTTGTTCCATCTCGATGTACATCTCCCCACATTTTCGGGATTCCTTCTAAATTCTCTCCATTTTGGCAGGAAAACTCTCGTTTAACTCCGACCACTTGAAATCCATCTCTTTCAATAATTTTGTAGTTCATAGGTTCGACTCCTTTCAGATTTACCTGGATGGCCAGGCGGTTATAAGATTTCAGTTTTCCACTATAATTTCTTGCCTGACTTGGTGTGATGCCGTGCTGACGGCGAAAGGCTTTAGCAAAGGCCTCAGGAGTGTCGTAACCATATTTAAGGGCGATATCAATGATCTTGCTGCTTGAATGGGATAGCTCCTGTGCAGCAAGTGTTAACCGTCGCCGTCTTATATAGTCTCCTACTGTAATATCGGTTAAGATGGCAAAAGTACGCTGAAAGTGAAATTCTGAGACATTTGCCTGTTTAGCAATGCTTTCAATTGAAATAGGTTCTAATAAATTTTCTTCGATATAATTAATGGCCCTTTGCAGTGATTCGACCCAACCCATATCGCTCACTCCTTGAGTGTATATTAACAGCCATCCAAATGGACTTCCTGTCAATTTTTGCTTTGTTTGAACAGGTTTCCTAGTTATTCCATTGTTGACGGTTTATGCTTGAATGTCCAATGAATCGAACCTAGAAGAAAGTAATGGTAAAAATATCTCTTCCTCAATAATGAATTTCATGCTATTCTAAAAAAATGATTTTTAAAAATCAAACAGTTATCAAGTAAGCGCTATCCTTGGTATATATAGTTATTTTGAATGTTGAGCTGTGGAATATATCTCTACATATTAATTTTTATATAGTAAAAAATAACTAACAATTTAGCTGTTGAAGAGGAGGAATTGTATTGAAGAGAATTAGTTTAGCGTGGCAAATATTCATTGGTCTGGCACTTGGTATTATTGTCGGAGCAATTTTTTATGGAAACGAAGGGGTAGTAACTTGGCTTCAGCCTATCGGAACGATATTTATTCGACTAATTAAGATGATTGTTGTGCCGATTGTGGTTTCAAGTCTAATCGTTGGGGTTGCCGGCGCGGGTGATATGAAATCGCTGGGGAAGCTTGGAGGTAAGACCCTTCTTTATTTCGAAATCATTACGACAATTGCTATTTTTGTGGGCCTTCTTGCGGCTAATGTGTTCCAGCCTGGGTCTGGGGTTGACCGCTCCCACTTAACGAAAACTGATATTAATACTTATGTTCAAACTGCGGAACAAACAGAGTCACATTCAATGGCTGATACCTTTATCAATATTGTACCGACCAATATTATCCAATCATTAGCAAATGGAGATATGCTTGCGATCATTTTCTTTTCCGTCATGTTCGGAATTGGTATAGCGGCTATTGGGGAAAAAGGGGAGCCTATCCTCAAGTTCTTTAGAGGAACAGCTGATGCGATGTTCTATGTCACGAATCAAATCATGAAACTGGCTCCACTTGGTGTTTTTGCCTTAATTGGTGTTACCGTTTCAAAGTTTGGAATTACTTCATTGATTCCATTAGGTAAATTAGTACTCGTTGTTTATGGAGCTATGATTTTCTTTATTTTAGTTGTTCTTGGTTTAGTAGCAAAAATTGCTGGTTACAGTATTTTTAAACTAATTCGTTACTTGAAAGACGAACTTATTCTGGGGTACTCTACAGCAAGTTCAGAAACCGTTCTCCCAAGAATCATGGAAAAAATGGAGAGAATCGGTTGTCCAAAAGCAATTACCTCATTTGTCATTCCTACGGGATATTCTTTTAATCTTGATGGGTCAACGTTATATCAAGCGATTGCGGCGTTGTTCATTGCCCAAATGTATGGTATTCATATGAGCATAGGACACCAAATTACATTAGTACTTGTATTGATGTTAACTTCAAAAGGAATTGCCGGAGTTCCTGGCGTATCATTTGTCGTCCTCCTTGCTACTCTGGGAAGTGTTGGAATCCCAGTTGAAGGACTGGCGTTTATTGCGGGAATTGACCGAATTTTGGATATGGCACGTACATGCGTCAATATTGTTGGAAACTCCCTTGCTGCCATTGTCATTACCAAATGGGAAGGCCATAAACTTCATGATGATAAAATAGAGAATATAGCATAATAACATGAAACGACACTTTCGCAGTAAGCGGGAGTGTTTTTTTTATTTGCGCTATATTTTTTCATTTATAAAAATGCCTTACTTAGGGAAATTTATTCAAAAAAGGGGAGATGAATGAATGAGTACCAATCGCCACCCGCGTCTTACAGCCTCTGAGCTTGCAACCTTATGGAATACTTATATGGCTGACACGATGGGCAAATGCATGCTCCTCCACTTTAAAAATACCGTCGAAGATAAAAAAACGGAAAAAATTATCGATTTCGGTTTGAAAATTGCAGAAAATCACCTTGAATCACTCACTGAGTTATTTCAAAAAGAGGAAATTGCTATACCTCAAGGCTTTGGCGAACACGACATACATAAAAATGCCCCAAGATTGTTTTCCGATGAATTTTACTTGCGGTATCTAGAGCATATGGGCCGAACAGGCTTGAGCACTTATTCATTAGCGAAAGCCATTGCTTCAAGAAAGGACATTCGTGAATTTTATAAACTGTGGTACAGCCAAACAGAAACGATGTATGATTTAGCGGTTGATTTATCTCTGGAATATGGTTTCTATGTAAGGTCGCCCTATTTGGATTATCCGCATGAGGTTTTATTCGTGGAGGACAATGATTTTTTAGGACAATTTTTGGGCAAGAAGCGCCCCTTGTTAGCGATTGAAATTGCCCATTTAGGGACCAATATCGAAGTTTGCCATGTAGGCCAAACCGTGTTATTGGGATTTAGCCAAGTGGCTAAGTCACAAGAGTTAAGGACCTTCCTGCAACGGGGGTCTAAGATTGGGAAAAAACAGATCAAAACCTTTTTTGAAATTTTACAAGACAGCAATACTTCCTATCCATCTACTTGGGATTCCTTAATCACCGGATCGATTGAACCGCCATTTTCCGATAAATTAATGCTGTTTCAAGCCAATCTTTTAAGTGCTATTGCCATTGCTGATTTTGGGACCGCTATTGGTGGAAGTGTTAGAAAAGACATTGGGCTAGAATATGCAAAATTAATCGCTGAATTAGCCAGTTATGCAGAAGATGGAGCCAAAATGATGATCAAAGAAAGGTGGCTGGAAAAGCCGCCTCAAGTTCACGATCGAGATAAATTAATTAACCGTTCGGATTAATATCAACTGAAGAGGCCGTCAGCCATAACAACCTTTTCAGTTGATTATACAATCGGCAGACAAATTGTCACAGCCGTTCCCTCTCCAAGTTTACTTTCGACTTGCAGCCCGTATTTCGCACCAAAGTGAAGACGAATCCGATCATGGACATTTTTAATGCCAATATTTTTGCCGCCCAGGGTATGTTCGTCCTCCAGAAGACGTTTTTGGAGAGTTAATAGAGTTTGATCGTCCATGCCTGAGCCATTATCGATTACTTTAGGAAGAAAAGGTAGCCGTTGCGAAGGAGATTGCTCATAAATAACTTTAAAGTTGCTCTACGTGCTCGAAATGGAGATGGAGCAGGGGTTCGGTCACGTTGCCGGGTTCTAGGTGACCAAAAAGGTGGAAAAGAGGAGGCTCTGGTCACATAGCCGTGTTCTAACAAACTAGCACAGTCACCTTCCTGTAAGCATAGATATTTTTCTGAAATGTTTGTCATAAACACCCGCTATATTAAAGGCTGTCAACCCTCATTTTTACTATAATTTCTGGGAGTTTTTCAAATAATTAATAGAGTACCCATTTAAAAAAGCTTTAGGAATAGTTTATGATGAAAAACTGTAAAATCCTTCCTAAAATATGACAAAAAACGCATGTTATGATGAGTTTGCTAATGAACGGCAATTTTTCATAACAGGAGGATTTTATCATGTTTAAGAAAAAAGCAATTCTAACAGTGGCTGCAGCGGCGGCATTAGCTTTAGCCAATCCAGTACTAAATAAGGCACACGCAGCCTCAAATACCGCAACAACACAAGAGGCGGTACATGTTTTTCAAGGCTCCAATATGAACGAGATTAATAGCATAATAGAAAAATATCTTGCCAGCTTTGGAATCACATTAACTCAAAAACAGCAGGTTCAGGCACCAAGCAATCAAACGGTGCAAGCTCAGCAGTCTACCCAGACACCGGCACCGAAATCAGTAAAGCAGCAGACAACACCAACAACTACAAATCAAACAACCAGCACCTTAAGTGCATATGAACAAAAAGTCGTTGATCTTACTAACCAAGAACGGGCAAAAAACGGTTTGCCTGCGCTTAAGGTTGATTTGACGCTTAGCAAAATGGCTCATGAAAAATCACGCGATATGTCTGCTAATGGTTATTTCAGCCATACGAGCCCGACATATGGTTCACCATTTGATATGATGAAAAAATACGGTATTACCTACCGTTATGCAGGTGAAAACATTGCTATGGGCCAACGCACTCCAGAGGAAGTTGTGAATGCCTGGATGAATAGTGAAGGACACCGAAAAAATATTTTAAGTCCAAACTACAACTATATTGGTGTAGGTTATGTGTCACAAGGGAATTACTGGACACAGGAGTTTATTGGAAAATAAAAAACAGCCTAAGTGGCTGTTTCGGGTTGCCGGCTATGCCGGCAGCCAATTTTTTTTAATATATAACAGGATCCATCTTCCGCAAAATATAAATATTTCCCTTTTAAAATATTAAAATCTACATTTTCTTTGTCGTAAATTAGTTTTGTAACCTTGTGAAATTGATTCACTAGTTCGTAATCAGGGTTGAAAATGATATCTTGGATTTTATTCGATATCACAAATCCTTTTGGGTTACACTTTCTCTCATGCTTTAATTCTGCAAACCATTCCCCATTCAAAAGTACGGTATTTGCAATGGTTTTTGTCTTTCTATTTTGAATCGACCATACCTTTCGACAATTACACCGATGTATTTTGCATTTCATGATGAAACCCACCTTTAATCTTTTCCGTTTTAAAGCAGGTGAATGCAATGTAATACATTATATGCTCCAATTCGTGAAGTAAGAATATTAAAAAAAACCAAAGGAATTATTTCCTTCGGTTTTATACCGGTTCTTTCCGATATTGGTGCTTAAACTGATCAATCATAAGCTCCGATATGGCCGTATAGCCAGCTGAATTGGGGTGAACTCCATCAGGTGATAAATTTTGCTGCTTTTCCCCGTTAATAGCCTGAGTCGTCTCCACCACCATGGATGATGAATAATGACTAGCTACCTGATAAATTTGCAGATTCCATTTTGGAAGCAATTTGTCCGCCAAAGAATACATATCGTTATCAGGAGACAAAGGATTATACAATTCTAAAAAGACGATTGTAGCGTCAGGATTCAGCATGTGAATTCTATCAGCAATGCCAGACAAATTTTTCGAAAAAGAGGTTTGTAATTGACTAAACGATTGGAAGACGTTTTGGAAGTTTTGCTCTTTTGCCATCCTAAGAACGTCATTTCCGCCAACATTAATCGTCACAATGTTAGCTTTTTTGATTTCTTCATCAAACCGGCCTTCTTGAACAATTGCAACTAATTCCCCGCTTGTAATCCCATTTATACCTTCATTTTGAAAGACAATTGGCTTTTGAATTTGCTTTTCCAACTTGCTAGAGAATTGCGAAACGAGATTTTCATTCTCCCTAGCTCCCACTCCGCGAATGATAGAATCGCCAAGAGCAAGATGATTTATTTGAGAAGCGTTAGAATCCCGAAAGTAATCTAAATAAGAAACAGTAGCATAATCTTTGCTAGCTTCAACGGTTTGCTTTTTCATTTTATGAATTTGATATTGCGGGTAATAAAGCCATGCCCCGACCCCAACACCAATAAAAAGTATAAATATCAAAAGGTATTTGATTATTTTCAAAAAAATCACTCCTTGAATATACCATTATATCAAGAATCACTTTAAAAATACCTAGTTGTTGGTTTCCAATTAAGGGTCTGCGTGTGATAGACTTAGATTACCAAAATTTATGATATATAGGGGGAGTGAAAATGATACTAGAAGCGGCCATGCTGCAGGTTAAACAGGGAATGGAACAAGAATTTGAAGAAGTTTTTCGAATGGCCTCAACCATTATTTCATCGATGAATGGCTATCAATCTCACGAATTACATCGCTGCATCGAAGCAGACGGAAAATACCTGCTGTTGGTAAAGTGGGAAACGTTAGAGGATCATACGGTTGGATTCAGGCAATCAGAGGAATATCAGGAATGGAAACAGCTATTGCATCATTTTTATGATCCATTCCCAACGGTTGAACATTTTGAACAAGTAAATCTACGGGGAAACTGACAGTGGGCATTCTATTAAAATCCGTTTTTAATGGTTTTCGGACCAAATGAATAAGAGGTGAATGGCATGCATCAAATAAGTGCAGACCAAGTGGTGAGAAACGAACATTCAACCATTCCCTATACATGGATTCGGCATGAACAACCTAGTAAAAACATTTGTATTATGCTTCCAGGGCTTGGATATTCAACTGACAGACCAATATTTTATTATGCAACAAGTATGTGCTTAAACAATCACGTGGATGTTCTCCATATCAATTATACCTTTGCAAAAAATGAACACTTCAAAAAGCAAAACGAAGCGGAACAAGAGAGTTGGATGTATGAAGATGTTAAGGCTGTTATAAAGGAAGTCCTGAGGGACACCCACTATGAACAATCGTTTCTATTGAGTAAATCCATTGGGACGATTCCGATGGCGAAGGAATGGACGCAGAAAAATCTCTTTCCCAATGCGCTGGGAATCTGGTTAACACCTTTGCTAAAAGTGGATACTGTGTACCAGGCCATAATGAAAACGGAACGTCCGTCTCTTTGTGTTATAGGGGATGCTGATCATCACTATATCGAGGAGAAAATTGCTTCTTTGAAAAATAACGAGCTTGTGAACACCTTGGTAACTCCTAAAGCTGACCATAGTTTAGAAATCCCTGGAGATATTATCGCCTCGATTCATGCGGCAAATGAAGTGATTGCTTTCATCCAAGAATTTATTATCAGAAATAAAATCTAGTAAAGAGTAGAATTGGAGGTCGTAATGGTGCATCTAAAATCAGTTTTTTTAACAAGTGAAATTGAAGAAGATGAGTACCCATTTAATCTTCCTCTTATAAGAAAATTTACAGAATTACTTTTTACTAAGCCTGTTACGATTCTTGTCGGGGATAATGGCTCAGGGAAATCGACCTTACTCGAAGCTATCGCAGCGAATTTTGGCAGTATTTTAATCGGCGGCGAAAACATTGACTCCGATCCCACACTTGCACCTGCAAGAGTGCTTGGGGAAAAATTGAAGTTAACCTGGAAAGTCAGAACAAAAAAAGGCTTCTTTTTCAGGGCCAATGATTTTATCAATTTCACCCATAGACTAGCAACGATAAAAGAAGAATCCCGACAAACTCTAAAAGAGATTAAAGCGAAGGATCCTTTTAGTCTCGAAGTACTGCCTTATGCCCATACATTGTACGATTTACAGCATTTTTACGGTGAAGGGCTTGAGGTACGTTCGCATGGGGAGAGTTTTTTAGATTTGTTTCAAGCGCGCTTTCAACCGAATGGTTTATATATTTTGGATGAACCGGAAGCGCCGTTATCGCCGCTAAAACAGCTCACGTTAATTTCGATGATCAATGATATGGTTAAGGAAGACGCCCAGTTCATTATCGCTACGCATTCTCCAATACTAATGGCCCTTCCAAATGCAGAAATATACTCCATCGAGGATGGAGTTCTTCAGCAGATTAATTATGAAGATGTCGAGCATGTCAGGCTCACAAAAGATTTTTTAAATAATCCAGAGAGATTTTTAAGGCATCTATAACTAAGAAGGCACTGTTAAACTCAGTTGTTGATTTGCGCTCCAGGTGCTTCGCTTTCCGCGGACGTGCCGGGGAGCCTCCTCGGCGCTTTGGCGCCTGCGGGGTCTCCCCAGCCCCGTACTCCCGCAGGAGTCTTCGCACCTTCCGCTACAATCAACAGTGTTAAAAAAAACAGTGTTAAAAAATCTCTTTAACAGAGCCAACAAAAAAAGAACTTGGAGATTCCAGGTTCTTTTTCATTTATGATTTTGTATTGGGTTTTTAGCACAGTTGCTGCCATAATCTTGCGCTGTCAACTGATGAGTGTTTTTCAATGATGGAGTAGGCAGCATTTGTAATGGCTTGTGATAACGTGGCGCCAGTTGCCCTGACATCATTAAAGCTGACCTCTGAATGACCATTTGTTGTATAGGTGTATCCAAACATCCCTAGCTTTTCCACGATGAGCATGGCATGATCAAGGTTATGTTCTGGTTGAAATTCAGAATCATGAATGAATAAATTTTTTTCATAGTCATACCATCGGTCCCATCTATTTAACTTCCAACCTAATATTCTCCGAGCTATTGAGTCTGTTTTATTCATTTCCATATCCCCCATATCATGTTCGATTATTATATAACAGATATAATTTATTTATTATATTATATAACAGGTGGTGGGAATCGACTACTATTTTATCGTGTTTTTTAGAAAATTTTTCTATTGGGGAATTTGGAGGATTAGTACAAATGAGTTTATTTTAGTGAATCTTCACATAAAAGTTCCGATCTCGCGGGCCGTCAAACTCACAGAAATAAATTCCTTGCCATGTCCCCAACAGCAAACGTCCATTTGTTACAATGACATGCTGCGATGACCCTACCGTACTGGCTTTCATATGCGCAGCGGTATTGCCTTCCATATGGCGATCGAGTTCATGATTCCAGGGATACACTTCGTCGAAGCGGCGAATCATGTCGCTTTTTACATCGGGATCAGCGTTTTCATTAATCGTTATTCCCGCGGTTGTGTGAGGGCAATAAACAATGACGGCACCTTCTTGGTAGTTCATTTCCTTTATAAACTCTCGAACTTGATACGTAACTTCAATCATTTGATCACGTTGGTTGGTTTTTATAGTGAATTTCTTGAGCATTTTATTTCGATGACTCCCTGAATGTTATTTTAATAACCTTCTGTGTTTCATTGTTAAATTCAATATCTATAAATACACCGAATTCCTTTTTATTATCTTTTAACCATAATTTGAATTTTTCGGTTGAGGTTTTTGTACCTGTAACTCTGCCAATATGAAGATAATCAACGATATTTGCTTTTGGATACCGCTCATGGGTTTTCTCCATAGCCATAACGCCCCATTTTGCATACGGTGGAATGGGTTTATGTTGTGCCGCAGCTCTATTGGAAGAATTGAGCGGGTTCACACTTTCACTGAAAAGGGCCGTTAAAACAATTAAACTAATTAGAATCTTTTTCATAAAATTACCCTCTTTTTTTTGCTTTTATTATGGCTTTTAACACAAAAGCTTATGTAAATATGGGTTATTACTCCGAGGCCGTGATGAAACAAAATAAAGGGAAGATGCCTATATTAAAGGCGGTCATCTTCCCATGCTCTGTTATAATCTTTGATATTGTCATTTTGATTTACAGTCTGGCTTGCCTGATTTTGATTACTTTTGGTACTCGTCTGACTTGAATTTTGCAGCTTATCTTCCTTTTTCATAGCCATCAGCCTCCTTCCTATAACCTATCCACGTTTAGTGTAAATATGTATTCAAGGGATTTGAAAAACTAATCCATCGTCTGATTAAATAATGCTAAGGATGAAATCAGGAGGGTGATTTTTGGATGAAGGATATTCAAACTTTCTCAAAACAGTATCAAAAAGAAATGGGATGGGAAATTAGCGAGGAGAACTATGAAAAAAGCAGGGCTTCTCTTTTGAATAATTACATGCTTTTGACAACAGAAGTTGCAGAGGTAGCAGAAGAGCTCAGGAAGGCATTTAACATGACTGCTTCATACGTCAAAGAAGGAAGACCGGAAGAAAAGGCTTTTGAGCTGGCAAAGGAACAGATTAAAGAAGATCTGGGGAAAGAGCTAGCTGACTGCCTAGCTTATATGCTTAAGTTTTACAACTTTTTCGGAATCGATGCTGAGGAAAGTTTTTATGCCAAGATGGAAGAAGTCAGGAACCGCAAGAATAAGGATATTGTCAAAACCAAGTGAATAATCAACAATATAAGGCTAACCCTATATTCATAAAAGATAAAAGGAGAGTACTCGTGAAGCCTTATGAAATAACTAATATGATCATTGATGATGATTTTTACAATGAGGAATTTGTCACCGCGGAAATTACATATGAGAATCAAGTTTACAGCATTACTTTTAAAAAAGAAGATCTTGAACTCGTTAATTCCTGGGTTTTTAAGGAGGGTACCTCGCTGCCAGCCAATTTATCAGATCAAATGATTGAATCAATAAGAGAAGATGTCTCGAAAAAAATCTAGTCACCATGGCTAGATTTTATTTATTGCAGGGGAGAGTATCTTCGAAAGCGAATAATACAGCATAGAGATACTAGGGGGAAATTTAGATGAATTATATTTTTGAAAATGTAACTAAAAACGTTTTTGTGTTAGCCGTGTGGGATTCGAGTTGGAATTCCTATAATAACTGCTACTTTATAGTCGAAGACCATGGTGTGACGGTTATTGATTCTGGGAAATTACAACACGCCAAATATGTAGAAGATGCCTTGCATAGCATCGGTAAATCAGTTGATGATGTTGCCCTGTTTATCGCAACCCATGGACATGAAGATCATGTGCAGGCAGCCACACTTTTTTCGAATGCAAAAAAGTTTATTCATCTGAATGAAAAAGAGATGATTGAGTACCCTGATCCGGAACAATTCCATTATGAATTGCCTGACCAAGGTATTTTCCGTGATTTTGATTGTCAACTTGTAGGCTATCATACTCCAGGTTCTGTCATTTTTTATCATAGACCAACACAAGTTTTGTTTACTGGCGATTTTCTTTGCTTTTTCGGAGATCCTTTATCAGCAGGTGGTTTAGTCTCGGAGGGAAAAGAGCTTCGGGAAGCATGGTTAGACTATTTGAAGGATGGGGGAGTAGCGAAAGAACATTTGCCAGCGTTTCTTGAGGGTTTAAAGACGATTCAATCATTTGAATCCATCGCTATGTGCACAGGACATGGAGGGGTATTGGTTGGTGATAGTAAAGAGTTTGTCTCTGAGTTGTTAATGGTGGGGACTGAAAAGTGGATTCAGCAATGAATGACAACCTAATTATTAGACAAGCAACTATAAAGGACTTAGATAAAATAGTACCTATCTTCGATTCTTATCGTGAGTATTTTAACCAACAAAGAAGTCCGGTGAACGTTGAAAATTTCCTGTTTGAAAGATTTGAACACTTGGAATCCGTTATCTTTATCGTAGAGCGGGAGGGTGAGGTCATTGGATTTGCGCAGCTTTATCCCGTTTTTTCTTCCTTATCACTAAAGCGTGTATGGCTGCTAAATGATTTTTTTATCATTGAATCTTTTCGTCATCAAGGAGTGGGAAAGCAGCTTTTTGCCAAAGTGAAGGAATTTGGCACGTTAACGAAGTCGAAAGGGATTGAACTTTCTGTCGAACATACTAATCAGAAGGCATGGGAATTTTGGGAAAAACAAGAGTTTAAGCTGGATGAGGAATTCCGCTATTACTATTTTAAAATTTAAATTAGAAAACATTAAAATAAGATTAAATTTAACGTACCTTCCCATGTTGGAAGGTATTTTTTTAATGAAATTGAAATATATAAAAGAACACAGCAGGCTAGCCAAAATCGTTTTTTTTTTATTTAAAAAATTATTTAAGGGGAGAGCGAAAATTATGTTCATAGATAGTATTTGCCCAAAATGTGGAGAGATCAATCATGTCGAGCATAAAGGCGAAAATATTCTGTTTGTAACTTGTAAAAATCACCACATTTATGATCATATCGTAATCCCATATTCCCGGACACATTCGATTAAGGACGATAAGCTCGAAAAATTGGAAGAAATGATCGTCGAGAAAAAGTTTCACCGGATGAGTGATAAATCAACCATCTGTCTGCTTATTTTTAATAATGGCTATGAGATAGAAGGACGCTCGACAGTGCGTGATGTAAAAGATTTTCGTGCTGTGGTTGGTAAAGATAAAGCCTATGAACAGGCTCTAAAAAAGGCAATGGTAGCACTTGGAGCGTTTTTAGTATAATAGAATGTATGGAGCTGCGATACTTCGATACGGGGTATCGCAGTTTTTACGAAGGAAAGGAAGATTGTATGCTTATTGCTGAAAATATTTGCATAAGACCTTTTTCAACAGAGGATGCGGAAGATTTATTAGGATTACTTCTAGAAAACCGTAGTTTCTTTGAGAAATTTTCAATGGAACGTAAAGAGGAGTTTTATACATTAGATTCTCAGATTAGAAGAATTAAGCAATATGAAGAAGATCGTCAAAACGATCTAGCCTATAATTATGGCATTTTTAAAAATGACGGTACATTAATCGGCACCATAAATCTTTTTCAAGTTTGGCGATTCTCTCTCCAAAGTGCCTTTATTGGTTATTTTTTAGATAAAAAGCAAAATGGCAAAGGCTATACGACAGAAGCTGTGCAGCTATTGGTCGATTATGCATTTAATGAATTAAAATTGCACAGGATTGAAGCAGGGGTAATGCCACATAATATTGGATCCATTCGTGTGCTGGAGAAATCCGGCTTTCACAAAGAGGGCATTGCCATCAAAAATGTAAAGATAAACGGAAGATGGGAAGACCATCAGGTATTAGCGATTATCAATCCGAATGATAAGTAAATGAGTTGAAACGTTGGGTGAGTACCTAACGTTTTTTAATTTATTAATTCAATTTAAGAACTTCCTCAGGGAGTATATCGTCTATAGTTAAAGAAGGAGGGACGGATCCGTGGAAGAATTAATTTTGGAAATGTTAGATACAGAAGATAAGGAAGCACTTATCGATGAAATTATGAACAGATATGGCCAGGAGGTCCTGAAGCTTGTTTTTTCCTACGTGAATAATCGAGCCGTAGCAGAGGACTTGACTCAAGATATATTTGTTAAGTGTTATCAAAGTCTTCATACATACAGCGGTAAAGCGAAACTAAGAACATGGTTATGGCGGATTGCCATTAACCATTGCAAGGACTTTCTGAAAAGCTGGTATAACAAGAACGTTGTTATCACAGAAGAAGAACCGATAAACAATACAACACAAAAAGAATTGGTCGAGCAAACCATAATCCAAAAGGAAGAGGATGATCAATTGATTGCAGCCATCATGAAGCTGCCAATCAAATATAGGGAAGCCATTTATCTTTACTATTATGAGGAACTGCCAATCAAAGAAATCGCCCAGTTAACCGAAGTCGGTGATAACACCGTTAAAACCAGGCTCAGACGTGCAAAAGAACTACTGAAGGTACAATTGGAGGGTTGAAGATGGAAAATCGATTGAGAAATTTAAAAAAAGCGATGGATCGGAAGACATTTTCTGAGTTGAACTTCTCCGAAGAGCATCGAAAAAACATTCTGGAAAAAATCAAGCGACAAGATGAAAGTGAAGAAACGATCCTTTTAGCGGTCATGCAGCTGCTTGCTCAGGATAGAACAGGCTTTGAATTAACGAAGCTTCTTAGGGGAAGGGGCATACAAAAGTTCGAAGAAAATGAAGGTTTTTTATATACGCTTTTGCATCGACTGGAACAGACCGGTTATTTACAATCAAGCTGGTGCCTTGAAACTGAAGCTAAATATTATCAGCTAACGGATAAAGGGAGAAAAGCTCTAAGGAAAGCTGAAAAGAAGCAGTCAAAGAAACAGTTTGTGTTAAAAGAACTATTAGAGTGGTGAGGCCAAAGTGAAGAATATTAAACATATCTTTTTAAATGAAGTCACCGATCAAATCAAGTCCAAGGAAGCTAAGAAATTTGTTGCCGTGGAATTAGGGTATCATTTGAAGGAAACAAAGAAAGTCTGGATTGAGAAGGGGCTTTCAGAATCAGAAGCGGAAATAAAAGCGGTTGAGCAGATGGGAAGCCCTGTTAAATTAGGACAGCAGCTGAACAAGCTCCATCGGCCGAAGATTGACTGGCTGCTGGTCATCCTGTTCGTTACCACGCTGGGTCTCGGATTTTTGCCATTGTTCTCACTTGGTTATATGAATGAAGGGCATTTTTCAACCTTTAAGATGATCATTGCCCTTATCAGTGGTACGGCTGCTCTAGGAATCATGCTGATTGATTATCGGAAGTGGAAAAAGCATGGATGGGTGTTTTACACCATCGGAATGCTGATTCTTTTTCTGTTAAGGTTTTTTTCAAATACGACGGTCAATGGGCTGCCGCTCTTAAGAATTCCTCCTATCACGTTTGAAAGCCTTATGGCTGTGCCTTTTTTCTTTCTTGCGTGGGCTTCGTTTTTTAGTAACAATCGATTTAAGGTTTGGCAGTTTGGAATTCTTTTACTCATTCCTTTGTTTTTCTTCTTGGCTCTCCCAAGTGTTTCAAATGCCTATATTTATACCGTCATGGTTTTTGTGATGCTATGGTGGAGCACATTTACTCGAAAAACGGTTCTATTCATCTGGTCGTTTTCATTCAGTATCCTCATACTCCTAGGAGTCATTTCATGGAATACTCTTAAGGATTATCAGTTAGTCAGGTTCCTTGCCTTTTTAAATCCTGAAAAATATTATGATGGTGCAGGTTATTTAATATTGCGCGCTAAGGACTTGCTGTCAAAAGCAGGATGGTTCGGAAACCATCTGGACAAACAAGTTTTTATTCCCGAGGCTCATACCAATTTTGTTTTTGTAAGCTTTACCTACTATTACGGCTGGCTTTTCGCCATTGCCCTGGTTGTAATCTTATCCTTATTTGTTGCAAGAATCATTGTAGTTATGAACAAAATCCATGATCCTTTTGGCAAATTGCTTCTGATTGGTGCGGTTGCTCTTTATGGCGTCCAACTGGGGACTAATGTCGGAATGTCATTGGGCGTTGTTCCTTTGATTTCTATGTCCTTGCCATTCATAAGCTATGGATTAATGCCCACGCTGCTAAATTCGATTTTAATTG
Source organism: Neobacillus drentensis (assembly GCF_036965425.1). Taxonomy (GTDB): domain Bacteria; phylum Bacillota; class Bacilli; order Bacillales; family Cytobacillaceae; genus Neobacillus; species Neobacillus drentensis_F. The sequence goes on from NZ_JBALPP010000050.1 coordinate 51,050, forward strand.
GTGTGGTGTTAAGTGTGTATCGCAGAAAGGATATTACATCGAATCAAGGATTTATATAAGATCATATTTCATGATTAAATAAGGCGTGCACAGGTTGCACGCCTTATTTATTTGTGTGAATCTTTTTTAGTGAAATCCGTTAACTTTCTAAAAATTCTGTTGACTTATCCTGTAATTGTTTTAATATGAAAAATATAAAACAATGTTTTGCTTATAAAACACAAGGAGGGTGAATATGGCTTTTTTACAAGTAGGAGATTTACAAATTCATTATGAAATTGAAGGTGAGGGGGACCCATTAATTATTTTACATGGAATGGGAAACAATTCTCAATCGTGGAAAAAACAATTAAGTGGGTTATCGAAGCAATACACGGTGATTGCGTGGGATGCCCCCGGTTATGGAAAGAGTTCTGATCCAAAAGAGGAATTAAGGGAGTTTAGGCAATTTGCTGATGTATTAAAAGGATTTATCGAAAATTTAAACTATGAATCTGTTACGCTGCTAGGACATTCTATGGGCTCGGCCATTGCTCTTGATTTTTGTTACCGCTTTCCGGAAAAGGTGGATGCATTAATTATTTCTGATGCGACAAGAGGGGCAGCTGCCCTGAGCGGAGAAGAGAATGATCGGAAATTGAAAAATCGATTGAATAACATTGAATCTTTGGAACCGAAAGAGCTTGCAGCACTAAGAGTAAAGGAACTTCTTTCCCCAAATCCGGATCCAGAAATTAAGAAGGAAGCAGAAAGAATCTATTCTCAAATCAGGCCAATGGGATTCCGCTCTGTTGCGTATTCTCTATTTCATTTGAATCAAATGGATATTCTAGCTTCTATCTCTGCTCCAACTCTTGTTATTTGTGGTGAATTTGATATCGTAACACCCATAAGTGAGTCCCAGATTTTCCACGAGTCCATAAAGGATTCAAAATTCGTTACCATCCCTGGTACCGGTCATTTGTGTTATCAAGAAGATCCCATTCGTTTTAATTCTATCGTCCTGAATTTTCTAAATTCAGCCGCGGCCAAATAAAAGTTCCCAGAGGCTTTGCTTAAAATTTGGTAAAATTGTAGAATAGTAATTAATAACGATAAGATGGTGAAATGCTTATGGCAAAAGAAGAAAAGGAACGATATAATGCCAATGCTTTGGTGAGAGGATTGGAAATTTTAAAGCTATTCAGTGAGGAGCGCCCAACATTATCCCTAGTTGAAATTGCGAAAGAACTGGATGTCAGCAGGACGGTTCCGTTCCGATTATTGTATACGCTCCAAACATTAGGATATCTGTACCAGGATGAACATACTAAGCGCTATAGTTTAACTCCAAAGGTGTTGGAATTAGGGTTTGCTTATTTAAGTACACTAAAGCTCCCTGAAATTGCTCAGCCCTATTTAGAAAAATTAAGGGATGAAACAGGGGCCTCTTGTCATTTATCAATCTTGGATGGTAATGAAGTTGTCTATGTTGGGAGCGCACCTGTTAGAGGTGTTTCGGCAGTGAATGTGAATATAGGGCTGAGACTGCCCGCACATGCGATTGCTAATGGAAAAGTGCAGCTTGCCTTTCAGCCTCAAGATCGATTAAACCAGATATTATTTGGCTCTAATTTACAACCTTATACGGAAAGAACGCAAACTGATTTCTTGGAATTTCAACAGGAATTAGCGACAATTCGGAAAGAGGGATATGCGATTACAAAGGGTGAATTTCACCATGGAATTCAATCGGTGGCTGCTCCTATATTTGAACGCACAGGTCAAGTCATGGCTGCGATCAATGTCGTGGCAACCGAGAAAACATTCAATAGTGAATTTATTGAAAAAATTGCGTTACCAAAAGTGCTTGAAGTCTCGGATCAATTATCAGGCTTTATGGGTTACCACGCCAAAATAAACTAAAAGGCTCGCGAAATTTCGCAAGCCTTTTTATTATCTCAATTTCATTTAATGTTTTGTATATAAAACGATTTTTAAATTGTAAAACAAAATTCATAATTAGTGTTGACACAATTTTCTCAAAATTTTAAAATGAACTTAGCAGGAAACTTCGTTTTGTATATAAAACATAAAGTGCACTGCGAATAATAATAAAGGAGGAATATACGTCCGTTTAGGTCCGCTGAAATGCTGTATACTATTAATAAAATTTTTGAAAGCGCGTTCATGAACATTTAAAACTAAAGGGGGCTATTTGATGCTAAAAGGTAACAAAAGGTGGATTTATATTGCTTTACCAATCTTCTTCTTTTGGTTTTTTGGACAAATTGATAAATTAGGTATTTCTATTATCCAGACGGATCAAGGCTTCTTAAATGATCTTGGAATAACAGGTGCAGATAAGAATGCCAAAATTGGAATGATTACTTTTGTCTTTACCATTTCTTATGCCTTATCCAATATTTTTTGGGGCTTTATTATCGACAAGCTTGGAGCAAGAAAGACCGGTATCCTGGGTCTGACTGCTTGGGCGATTACTATGGTAATTGGAGGATTATCTACTTCGTATGAGATGTTTATCGTGAGCCGTATCATCCTAGGTATCGGTGAAGGAATGATGATCCCGATTTGCGGAAAGTTTATCTCTAACTGGTTCCATCAGCGTGAACTGGGCAGAGCGCAATCTTCCTGGCTGGCAGGAAACTATTTAGGACCTGCATGCGGAGCGATTATTTTGACACTTGTGATTGCTACCTTCCATTGGCAAGCTGCTTTTTTCATTTTAGCGGCGTTTAATGTTTTGATTGTACTTCCAATGTTTATTTTCCTTACTCGTGATACTCCTGAAGAACATCCACGACTAGATAAAGAAGAATTAGCTTATATTCGCCAGTCAGATTCAAAAGGATCAACGAAAAAACAAAGTTTTGTGCAGGATTTCCGTTATTGGATTGTCTGGTTTGGTATGTTAGTGGCATCATTTTTATTTTTCGGTATTAGTATTTGGCTCCCAACTTATTTAGTCGGCGCGAAAGGGTTCACAAGAGAAGCAATGACAGGAATTACCTCTTTATCTTGGCTTTTTGCTTTAGGATTCGTCTTAATTTGTGGGTACTTATCAGATAAAACAAAGCGTCCAGGTTTACTTGCGACTATTCTGTTTCTTTTGACGACGTTATTTTTAACAGCGGCAATTCTTTCACCTCAACCGGTTATGGCAGGAGTATGTATGGGGTTAGCAATGGGAGCACAGGGCGGTGTATTCCATTTAAGTAATTTATTTATTGTTAAATTCTCTACTCCTGAAACAGCGGGACGTGCTGCTGGTTTGATGGGCTTTACCAACATTCTTGGCGGATTTTCAAGCTATATCATGGGATGGATGGTTGATATTTCTGGAGGGGATTTCGGACCTTCAATCGTCATGTTAATTATCGCTGCTTCGCTTGGATTCATTGCCTATCTGTTTACCTTAAAGAAAGAAGCTTCAGAGCTCAAACTTGAAAATGTACCACCTAATCGTGTAACCGTTTAAATGTGATTAAAACGTTACGTATATAAAACATAGTTTTAAAAAGTATAATTTTCTCAATATTTTTAATTGACAATTATAATATTGGGATTTATTATTGGTTTATAAAGAAAACATTGTTTTATATATAAAACAAATCAAACAAAAGGAGTGTTGGAAAATGTCTGAAGAAAAATTTTCAGTAGAAGCATTTGAGAAAAAATATGTGGCGAGACTAAAGGATCGCAGCCTTGATTGGAACGTCTTAAAGTTCCAGGAAGAAATCGACCCAAAATATAAGAGAGCACAAATGCGCTATATCGGCCGCGGTGCAACCGCTAACAATGACAGCAATGTGATTACTGGAGAACACTTTACGCTAAGCACCATGGTATTGCCTGCTGGCTGTGAAGGTCCGCTTCATTTACATGATGATGTAGAAGAAGTGTTCTTTATCTTAAAAGGAAGTGTAACCGCTCTTATTCAGGAAGAGGGCAAAGAGGAAGTTCATGAAATCGTTTTAAACGAAAGAGACTGCATCAGCTCACCTCCTGGCGTTTACCGCGGAATCCGCAACGACAGCGATGAAGAGGCTCTCATGCTTGTTATGCTTGGAGCCGTGAAGCCGAACCTTCCTACTTATCCAAAGGGAAGCGCATTAGAAGAGCTTCGCATCCAGCGTGCAAAAGAAAGAGAAGCAATTATTAACGGAAAGTAAGATTAGGCAGGGTTTCCATACTCAAACTCCCTGATTACCTAGGAATTTCTTCGTTGACAGGGATGGTCCACTTACCTTATAGGCGGGATCATCCCTGTTGACTTTCAAAAGACTTTGGAGGTGGCGAGATGTTAGGTATTACACATTTACGGCATATCAGCTTAATCACTCCGGTACTGAATGAACAGGCTGATTTTTATGAAAAAATCTGGGGATTGGATAAAGTATCTCAGGATGATCACTCGGTTTACTTCCGCGGGGCAGGTCCTGAAAATCATATTTTAAGTCTCCAAGCCGGTGAAAATAGCGGCTTACACCATATCGCGTTTGGCATGGTTGATAAAAATGCAGTCGACCGGGCAGCGGAAATCCTGGCTTCAAAGGGTGTCAAAATTGTTTCCGAACCGGGCTACCTGGATGAAGAAGGAAGAGGCTACGGCCTGCGCTTTGTTGATCCGGAAAATCGCTGCATCGAATTATCGGCCTATGTGGAAATGCATACGACGATTTGGAATAAGAAAAACGTCGACCCGGTTAAATTGAACCATGTGGTGATGAATACGAAAGATCTCGACATGATTGTCGATTTTTATACAAATGTCCTTGGGTTTAAGGTAACCGACTGGAGTGAGCATCAAATGGCGTTCCTGAGATGCAACCGAAAGCACCACTCGATTGCTTTTAATCAGGACCAGCACGCTTCTGTTAACCATATCGCTTATGAAGTGGACACGGTCGATGAGGTGATGAGAGGAATCGCCAATGTAAGAAAAGCAGGCTATCTAGAAATTTGGGGCCCTGGGCGCCATGGTCCCGGCAATAATGTTTTCTGCTACTTCCAGGATCCGGCGAAGTTTGTCATGGAGTATACGTGTTATTTGGAAACCGTTGAAGATGAGGCTGAATGGGTAGCGCGTGTTTGGAAACGGGTTCCGCATCTGATGGATCAATGGGGAATTGCCGGACCTCCTAAACCGGAAACACGGGCAGCGATGGCTGGACAGCCTGATCCAGGCTGGGTCAATGCAAAAGAATTGGTGTAACGGAGGGATGCTACGATGGATTTAGGATTAAAAGATAAAGTAGCTGTCATAATGGGAGGAACCTCCGGAGTCGGATTAAAAACAGCGGAAATGTTCCTTCAGGAGGGGGCTAAAGTAGCGGTCTGCGGCAGAAACACCGAGCGTAAGGAAAAAGCCTATGATCATCTTCTGCAATTTGGCTCCATAGATTCCATTTATGCGGCAACATGTGATGTAACGAGTAAAGAGGATGTCAACGAGTTCATCAACGGGACAGCAGCCCATTTTGGCGGGATTGATATCCTTGTGAATGCAGCAGGACAAAGTGTGATGGGATACTTTTTTGATGTGACGGATGAACAATGGGAGCAGCAAATCCAATTGAAATACTTTGCCATCATTTACGCGGTGAAGGCGGTTCATCCTTATTTGGTCGAGCAGGGCGGCGGCAGAATCATTAATATCAATGCTACCTTAGCCAAAGAGCCGGAAAGACATATGATTGCTACAGCAGCTACAAGAGCAGGTCTACTGAATTTAAGCAAGACCCTTTCCCAAGAGCTTGCTTCCGATAATATTTTAGTTAACTCTGTTAGCTTAGGTTTGATACGGACCGATCAATGGGAACGACGCAGATTGAAAAATGCGCCGGAGTTGAATGCTGAAGATTATTATACAGACTTGGCGAAAAAGAGAAATATTCCGCTGGGAAGAGTAGGGGAAGCAGAGGAAGTAGCCAGTGTGATTTTATTTTTAGCTTCAGAGAAGGCAAGTTATGTATCGGGTTCCACGATTGAAACAGCTGGAGCGCTAGGGAAAGCGCTTTAATTTTCGGGTAAAGGCAGGAATAGATGATGAGTGAACAAATGCAAATGGAATTTACAACAGCAGATGCAGTAGTAAAGGAACTTGTTCGTGTCGGCGTGGAAGTAGCTTTCGGCATTGTCAGTATCCACAACATGCCAATCTATGATGCGATCCTTCGCGAAGGGAGCATTCATTTAGTCTGTTCCCGCGGTGAGAGCGGCGCGGCCAATATGGCGGACGGCTATGCTAGAGCGACAGGGAAATTAGGTGTAGTGATTACAAGTACGGGAACGGGATCAGGGAATGCCGCAGGTTCTTTAATTGAAGCATGGGCAGCAGGGGTGCCGGTTCTTCATCTAACTGGTGAGGTGGCTTCATCTTATCTAGGAACTGGCAGAGGATATATCCATGAATGTAAGGACCAGCTGTCGATGATGGAAGGGTGCAGTAAAAAAGCGGTCCGTTTAAGAAAGCCTGAGCAGGCAGCGGCAGTTGTCAGGCAAGCGATTCAGGACGCCTTTGCCTATCCGGCAGGACCTGTAACGCTTGAAATCCCCATTGATTTTCAATCTGCTATTATCCCTAATTATCCGATTGATGAAATCAGAACAATAGGTCCATCCAATCAAACCCTTCCATATTTGCCTGAAGAGGCATTAATGAAAATCTCCCAAGCCCGCCGTCCGGTTATTTGGGCAGGAGGAGGAGTGATTACATCTGGTGCATCAAATGAAGTTCAAGCGCTGGCAGAAAAGATTGGTGCGGCTGTCATCACAAGCCAGTCTGGAAAAGGAAGTATTCCAGAAGACCATCCTCAGTGTATCGGTCACTTTGCCGCATATGAATTAACGAAAGACCTGCTGAAAAAGGCCGACTTGTTGATCAGTATAGGTGTTCGTTTTAGAGGGAATGAAACCTCCAATTGGAAAGTCACTGTTCCAAAAGAACACATCGCCATTGATGCCGACTGGCTGGCGATCAATCGAAACTATGAAGCAAGCTATGGGCTAGTAGGGGATGCCAAACAAATTTTACAAGGGTTAAATCAAGAATTATCTAATACATCTATTGTTCCGGATTCTGCTTATCTTGATGAAGTACAGTCCGTTCGCGAAGAATTGCGTACCCAGTTAAGAGCCACACTTGGGCCATATGAACAAATTCTTGATGGCATGCGAAAAGTACTGCCGCAAAACACGATTTTAGTCCGCGATGTCACCGTTCAAGCGAATGTGTGGGGCAGCCGCCTTTTTGAAATCTATGAACCTAGGACATCGATTCACGCATCTGGCGGCGGAATTGGTCAAGGGCTGCCAACTGCGATTGGTGCGCAAATGGGTTACAAGGATCGCCCGGTTGTCCTGATGGCAGGTGATGGCGGGTTTATGGTCAATGTCGGAGAAATGGCAACCGCCGCTCAAGAAAAACTGCCATTAATCATTGTCCTGTTTGATGATGCAGGTTACGGGGTGCTTCGAAATATTCAAAGTGCCGCTTATGGACGTCAAGTTGCTGTTGATTTGATGAGCCCTGACTTTGTGCAGTTAAGTCAATCGATGGGATTTGATGCATCACGAATCGGATCACCAGCAGCGTTTGTCACAGAGCTCGAGAAGGCCGTAGAAAACAAAAAGCCAACGATGATTGTAGTAGACATGGATGCGGTTGGACCAATGGCGAAACCATTTGGTGGTCCTCCGGGTGCAGCTGATGCTTTCAAGCCAAAGAAGTTATAAGGAGGAATGACAGTGATTTCAACATATCCATCTGTATCTGGTAAATATCTGATTGGCGGAAAATGGATTCAAGCGGCAAAAACAGCAAATGTCATCAATCCAGCACATACAAGTGAAGTGGTCGGCGAGGTGGCTTTATGTTCAAAGGAGGATGTAGACCAGGCGGTGGCCACAGCAGCTAAAGCCTATGAAAGCTGGTCGCAAAGTGAAATTGAGGACCGGGCAAACCGGATGCAGCTGGCAGCAGAGGAGATTCGTGCCATCACTGAAGAGAATGTTAGTCTGCTAGTCCGCGAGAATGGTAAGGTCTTAGTTGAAGCGAAAAAGGATTTACTCCGATGTGTCGATATTATGAAGCAAGGGGCAGAGGAATTACTAGAATGGTGGCAGCCTGAAAGCCTGCCTGGGAATCAAAAGGTGCAAATCCGCAAGCGTCCGCGCGGTGTTGCCGCGATCATCTCGCCTTGGAACTCACCAATGATTCTGACCTTTAAGCGGGTCATCCCGGCTGTTCTGACTGGAAATACGGTCGTTGTGAAACCGGCAACCAGCTGTCCATTAACGATCATGACGTTTTTAAAAGTCGTCGCTTCCTATTTTCCGGATGGGGTCATCAATGTTGTTTCAGGCTCCGGAGGTGTGATTGGGGATGCGCTTTGTTCGGACCCAAGGGTTCGCACGATTGCATTCGTGGGGAGCACGGAAACGGGGAAGGAAATTATGCGCGCCGCCAGCGGCACCGTAAAGAAACTGTACATGGAGCTTGGCGGGAACGATGCTGCAATTCTTCTTCCGGATGTAAATTTGGATGATGAAGCGATCAAGCGTCTGCGTTTTGGAGTTCTTCGTGCGGCAGGGCAGGTGTGTTCAGCGATTAAAAGGATTTATGTGCACGAATCTAGATATGAGGAAGCGGTTGAAAAATTAAAGAAAGAATTCAGCCGTATTCGGGTTGGAAATGGGATTCAGCCTGATGTGGAAATGGGGCCTTTAAATAATAAATCTCAATATGACTATGTCAAAGGACTAATCGAACGAGCAGCCGAATCAGGAGCTAACGTCATTACAGGAGGCATTCAGCTGGATCCGGAATCATGGGAACAAGGTTATTTTATTATGCCGACTATCATTACCGGTGTAGAGCAAAGAAGTGAAATCGTTCGTGCGGAACAATTCGGCCCTGTTATTCCAATCCTCCCGTTTTCTGATATCGATGAAGTCGTGAAGCAAGCCAATGACAGCGAGTTCGGTTTAAGAGCGTCTGTTTGGACAGAGGATGAAGCGCTTGCCGCCAAATTGGCGGACCGCTTGGAGGCTGGTGCCGTATTCCATAATAACCATACCGTGTTCCAAGACCTTCATCTTGATTTTCCAGGTTTAAAGGAGAGCGGATTGTCTCGTGAAACAAGGCATTGCGGGCTGGAATATTTCGCAGATTCTTACGGTTTGGCCAACTAAAAGGAGGAAACCAGATGAAAATAGGGTTAATTGGCGGAGGAAATATTGGGAAGTTTCTTCTCCAAAGTATCAATACCAATGGTCTTCTTCCAGGAAGTAAAATTGTCGGCCTTCATACTCGAAACGAACAATTGGCAGGGCAGCTTGCGGCACAGTTTGATACAGAAAGTTTTCTAGATACGCACTCGTTGATCCAGTCCCCTGACATTGACGTTGTGATTGAAGCGGCGACAATACAAGTGGTGAAGGATTATGGCGCCGACATTCTTGCAAGCGGCAAGGATTTAGTGCTTAGCAGTGTTGGGGCGTTAGCCGATGTGGATTTTTATCGGCAGCTTGAGGAAATTTGCAAAAAAAACTGCACAAAAATATATTTGCCATCAGGGGCGATCGGCGGATTGGATATCCTAAAGGCAGCTAAATCCATTGGCGAGCTGGAATCGGTTTCGATTGTAACGAGGAAGCCGCCAGCAGCCCTGCCAGGTGCTCCTGCCGACTGCGAACAAGTGATGTTCGAGGGCTCAGCTCATGAAGCGATTGAATTGTTTCCGAAAAATATTAATGTATCAATCATTTTGTCCTTAGCGGGCTTGGGTCCGGATAAAACGGTAGTTAAAATAATATCGGATCCAGCTGCTCGGAAAAACAGCCACTCGATTGAGGCCGCCGGGTCGTTCGGAAAATTATCTCTGGTTGTCGAGAATGATCCAATGCCGAATAATCCAAGAACAAGCTACCTCGCTGCCCTCAGTGTTTTGTCTGTTTTGAAAAACAAAGATGCAGTGGTCAAGGTTGGATAAGTGCTAGAATGAAGATGGGGATGTTCAATTATAATAAAGAAGAAAACAGGGGAAACCCGAAGATTTTTGAAATCATTCTCCTGTAAAAATAAGATACAAGAATTTAGTACTTAGGGGGAATAGGCTATGATGAAAACAAACATAAATCTTGAAGAAATGTCTCAGCAAGATGCGATTGAATACTTAAAAGAATCCGTTCAGCCAGAAATGGGCGCAATTCCTGCCTCACTTCTAGGTGACCCAAAGATTTATGACATTGAGCATAAAAAAGTATTTTTAAAAACATGGTTGTTTATCGGTCATGAATCTGAAATTCCAAACAAAAATGATTTCATTACAAGGGACCTTGCTGGTTATTCGGTGATTATTTCCCGAGGCTCAGATGGTGAAATTCGCGGCCTATATAATATGTGTACCCACCGCGGGATGAAGCTTTGCCGGGCCGATGCAGGAAATAAATCTTCGTTTACCTGCCCATATCATGGCTTTAATTTTAAAAACAATGGAGATTGTATTGGGGTACCGCTGCAAAAGGATATTTATGGCGGTGATTTCGATAAATCTGGATTAGGGCTTCATAAAATTAGAATCGAATCCTACAAAGGTCTTTTGTTCGGAACATGGAATGATCAGGCTGAACCTTTAGAAGACTTTTTGGGTGAATTTAAATGGTATCTCGATATTTTAGCGGGCCGGGCTGAAATGGAGGTTGTGGGGCCGCCCCAGCGATTCGTTATTCACTCGAACTGGAAAATAGGTGCAGATAATTTTGTCGGGGACTCGTATCATACGATGGTTACTCATGGTTCCATTGTTAAATTGGGAATGGTCCCAAGTGCCACCTATTCCAAAAAAGGCTATCAAATCCATACAACCAATGGGCATGGCTTAAATCTGGGCACTCCGAATCCTGATTTTGCTTTTCCGGAGGAATTAAAAGAAGAATACAAATCTAATTTAACAGATGAACAGTATGATGTTTTGTGCAATCTAAAAAATATGATTGGCAATATTTTTCCGAATTTATCTTTCTTAATTTCCCATACAAAAGTCAAAGGCCAGTTGATTTCGAATACTTCTGTTCGTCTATGGAGACCGATTAGTGTCGACAAGATGGAGGTCATTACTTGGTTGTTAGTGGAGAAGAACGCTTCAAGCGACTGGAAAAGACGTTCCCGTGAGTCGTTTATTTTAACATTCAGTCCTTCAGGAATTTTTGAACAGGATGACACAGAGGTATTTACGGATATTACCGCTGCCGCGTCTGGTACAATGCCATTGGTTAAACAGCTGACTTTTAACTATACGATGGGCTTACATCGCAAGCCTGTAGAGGATTTCATTGGGCCGGGGGTTGTTTATGATGATAAATTCACAGAGGCCAATCAAAGAAACTTTTATCGCTACTGGCTTGATCTAATGACTTCTTAAGGATTTTTGAAGTGAGCAAAGAAAAAAAGTGTAAGGAGGAGTCATGATGAGTTTAGAGAAGATGCTTGCAACCTATGAATTTGAGCAATGGTTATATTTAGAAGCGAAACTGTTGGATGATATTGATTTTGATGGATGGTTCAGCATGCTGCATCCTGATATTTCTTATTCCATGCCGGTCAGGGTCAACAAGGAAGGGATCGAACGACCTGATTATTCCTTAGATATGTTTGCATTTTATGACGACATTGAATTATTGAAAATACGCGTTGATCGTTTAAAAACGGATTACGCTTGGGCTGAAATCCCGCCATCAAGGACACGAAGGTCTGTCAATAATGTCCGCCTTCTTGAGTATACGCCAAATGAAAAAGCAGTTGTAAACAGTTATTTGACCATTTATCGGAGCCGGAGCACCGATATCCACCACGATTTAATTTCAGGGGAGCGTCAGGATGAATTTACATTCGTAGACGGGGAATGGAAGCTGTCCAAGCGCGTCTTCATCGTCGACCAAACGACTTTAAATACAAGAAACCTGGCTATTTTTGTTTAACGTCAAACTGATTTGTCGTGATTCTCGGATAAAAAGATGATTACTCTTGGATAAACGGGGTTAACTCTCGAATATGCTGTGTTTACTCTCGAAAACAAAACTTACTCTCGGATAGAAGTCAATTACTCTCGGATAAACGGGGTTAACTCTCGAATATGCTGCGTTTACTCTCGAAAGCAAAACTTACTCTCGGATAAGCAGTATTTACTCTCGCATACCAAACTCAAAAATTAGCAGCTTTAAATAGAAAGGAGCGCCCTGATGGATCAGCTTAGCGGAAAATCAATTTATTTGACTGGAGGTGCCTCCGGTATTGGAAAGGCAGTCACCGAGGCATTTGTAAAGGAGGGCGCGACCGTCACCATCCTCGATAAATCGGCAGCTGGATTACATGAACTTAAACAACAATTGGGTGACAAGGTTCAATGTATCGAAGGAGATGTGACGGTCTATGAGGATCATGTTAGGGCAGTCCAAAGAGCGGTTGAAACTTACGGTAAATTGGATGTTTTTGTGGCCAATGCAGGCGTATTCGACGGCTTTGCCAAGTTTGAGAATGTCACTCCAGATGCCATGTCGGATGCATATGATCTGTTGATGGATATCAACGTAAAGGGTTATTTTAACGGTGCAAAAGCCAGTGTAGAAGAGCTGAAGAAAACGTCCGGGAATATGATTTTCACCGTTTCCGGTGCAGGCTTCTATCCCGATGGCGGCGGGGTTTGGTACACCGCAAGCAAGCATGCTCAAATTGGATTAATGCGCCAATTGGCGTTTGAATTAGCGCCAGAAATACGTGTGAATGCGGTGGCGCCAGGAGGAACGCTAACGGCACTGTATGTCATTCCGCCTCTACAGCCCTTTGTCAAAATAGTCGATAACGAAACAAAAGAGAAAAGCATTAGAAAGCGGAACCCATTGCAAATTGCGATGAAATCTGAAGATCATGTTGGCGCCTATATCCTGCTTGCATCCGATCAGGCACGCGCGATTACCGGTGAAGTAATTTCAAGTGATGGAGGACTGGCTGTTCGCGGTCTGGGATAGGGGGGTGGGTGCCACCGCCCAATTTTTTTGAAAAAAATCTATAACCGAGGTGAATCGACGTGACCGGATCCTTAACGGAAAAAAAGCAGCTGGCTGGCAATAACGTCATTAATCAAATCGCTTTTGTGGTTTGTGATATTGAGAAGGCATCAGAAGCATTTTCTAAACTTCTTGGCATCCCGAAGCCCAATTGGTTCTTAACCGGAGACCGTGAAGTATCAAAAGTGGTCTTTCGCGGCCAGCCAACGGATTCCCGCAGTAAACTTGTATTCATCAACACTCCGACGGTGCAAATTGAATTGATTGAACCAAACCAGGAGCATGGCACCATGCGCGAGTTTTTGGATACAGTCGGAGAAGGCATTCATCATATCGCTTTTGACGTTGATTCTATAAAAGATAGATTGCCAGTTTTTGAGGAAAACGGATATCCGCTCCTGCAGAGCGGTGAATTTACGTCGAGTGATGGCAGATACGTGTATGTGGATACGTTAAACGATTATAAAACACTAGTGGAATTGCTCGAAAGTGCGGATCCAAGGGACATCGCACCACCTGCCGATGTCTTCACTCCATTATTAGGAACCAATAAAGTAGAGCAGCTTGCGCTTGTTGTAAAAGAGTTGGATGCAGCTGCTGAAGCGTACTGCAGATTATTGGGTGTGGAAAAACCATCTATTATTCATTCAGGTCCAAGCGAGCTGACTCAGGTTGTTTTTGAAGGCCAGCCAACCGATGCAAAGTCGAGGTATATGTTTATTAACACGCCTTTACTTCAGCTGGAATTAATTGAGCCGGATGATTCGCCAAGCACATGGAAAAAGCATCTCGAAACTCATGGAGAAGGTGTCCACCATATTGCATTCGTCGTACATGATATGGATGAAAAAGTGAAATTGCTAGAGAATCTAGGCTATCCAGTTATCCAACGGGGGAATTTTTGGAACGGCAAAGGCAGATACGCATATATGGATACGACCGCTACATACAAAGTAATCATCGAATTACTTGAAAGATACTAATCGAAGTATTTTTTCCATAAAATTTCTAGGTAAAGAGCCCTTCCCAATCTTAGTTTCTTTACATAAATTGTAGGGAATAAGTATAAGGGAGGTCTATATATGTTCGGTTATGGTGGATTTGGTGGTTGTTGCGGCGGCTATGGCTACGGCGGTTTCGGTTACGGCGGCGGCTTTGCTTTAATCGTTGTATTGTTTATTTTATTAATCATCGTAGGAGCAGTTATCTGTTTCTAAGAAAACAATACTTTCAACAAAAAAAGCCTGTTAGGGCTTTTTTTTGTTGAATTTTTTTTATCATTATCAGCACTTGTCTATTCACTTTTCTTTCTTGTACATAAGATATTATTACACCAAAGCCAAATCTAAATAAAATTTTTACCTCCTGAGAACGTTTGCTTATCAAGCAGACGTTTCTTGTGTTTATGTGAAAAATACCTTAAAAAAGTAAGCTCCTATTGGAAGCTTACTTTTTTATATTAAAAGATTCTTAATTCAATTTTTTAAATCTCCACTATTTTAATCCGTATGCCTTTATGATCTCTTGTTTAATACTATTTCCGGCATCATCCCAGGCACTGGCCCGAAGGGAGACAAAGCTTCCCGGTTTATTTGGATGCTTGATCGTGGCTGCCCAGCCTTTACCTTCAGCAACTAATCCAACATTTTCCCATGATTTTCCTTCGTCGAATGAAACTTCAAGGGATGCGCCACCGATTTTTCCATTTCCTGGGGCACCTGAAATTTGAATTGCCGACAAACCAATTTTGCTTGAATGGCCGGCTATGGCGTCTCCGTTCATGTCGGTATCCACTTGGTAATCAAGCGAAAGCAGCGGTAAATCTGTTTTAAATTCCTCTTGCTGTTTAGACCAGAACGTCCACTCTGTATGTGTTCGAACGGATGTATGCCAGCGCTTCTCATCACGGGAGGCATCACTGACTATTCGATATTGGGTATTTTCAACAGGATAGTTTGCAAAAGAATAGATTGCTTGTCCTATACCCTCCTTCACGAGTTTAGAACCTTGATAAAGCTTTAGTGTTTGCTGACCAGGGTACGTCATTTCTGCCCCAGTGCTTCCTAGGCCAGAATCAGCCCATGCAGGAACATTGATAATCAGGCTGTTCCCTGAACGGTAAGGTACCCAGAAGCCATCACCAAAGCGAGGGCGGACTACTGGAGCAAACCAGTCTTCTACAAACTGTTGACCTGGCTTGTATTGGGCTACAGACTGACGCACTTCCCATTGGCCGTCAAGCACACTTGCCTGGTGATACCAGGATGTACCCTCCTGGGCGGATACCCATTCTGTCCGGACAGCTGGAAGGGATAGACTCATAGGGTAGCCTACTCCAATTGGCCGGTATGCCGGGAGATCCCAGCGGAACTCCGCACCTGGAGCCTTGCGGTCTGATCTATACTGAGTATTAATTTTTACAAGATCCTTTGTTTTAGGTGAATAGGTTAAATCCTTTGGTATCGCATTAGGATGGTTATCGACAAGATCATAAACGAATTCACTATCAGGATTACCTTCAACATTCAATTTCAATTTTCCAGAACGGGCAGCTTCAATGAGATTTTTACCCTCTGTTCCACTAATAGCAGCTACTGCAATTGGACTATCTGAAAGTGAGAAATCTTCATTTTCAATTCCTACATATTCGCTGAGCTCTTTCGGTCCATCATTTACAGTAATCAAGAGTTTTGCCCCGGCCTTACTGGCTGCCGCAGCCCTCTCAGCACCGGATACTTCATTACTGCGTTCCACGACAACGGCCTTGTCCTTCACATTCAGTCCATTATATTCTGCTGCAACACCCTTGCCTGCATATACAGTATCCAAATTGTATTTCCCTTTTAGAAGCGTACTTCCCGCTTGAGGGATTTCATCTAATTCCTGGCCGTGGAAGTTGATCATCAATAACGGCTCTGTAAGACGCCAGCGTGTGTTCATGGTGAATTCACCATTTTTTACTTGCTTCGTTGGTTGAGCGTACATATGATCCTTCCAAACGGGCAGAACGTAAATGTCCTCGACGTTATTTCCATCAATCGTGCGGTGATATTCCATTTTTCTAAAATTCGCTTCGGTCTTTTTTGGGACATTAGCGGTAATTTCGTTCGCTTTACGGGCATCCAGTTCAACTGTTTTCGGTCCAGTTAGTTCGATTTCGGGGTTACCGACGAGTGCAACACCGGCATGATCTGTATTATCGTCAACATCCATCATGGACATAACTGAATAAGTTCCAGGCGGCAGTCGCAATTCCTTCCTACCGTCAACGGCCATAAACTGTGGAACTCCATCCGGACCAAGGAGGTTGATGTACGCTAGGGCAGGAGCTCCGTCACGATCGATTGCTGTCAACGTAAGAGGATATCTTTCCTCTTCTTTAATCATGCCGATTGCAGTATGGGCAACTGTTTTGCCGTCTGCAGCTGCTGAAAGCTGTCCTTGATAACGGGCGCCAAGTGCACCTAGCTGAGGATCAAGAGTGACGGTGACGTCAGCTGAACTTTTTGCTGGAATCGTAACTTTATCTGTTGAAAGCTTTAAGAACCCTGAAGGGGCATCTGAACCGCTGTTATCTGTTACTTTTGCTGAGAGATTCAGTGTTACCGGCTGGACGCTGTCATTCGTGTAGGTAACCTTTTTCTCAACCGGAACATCTCCATCATGCGGCCAGTCGAAATAGCCAAAATCGACGGAGCCAGTGGCCCGCACGTTGCCTAATACTGCGGCTGCAACATCAACACGACCTGTTCCGCCCTCGAAAGGCTTAATTTCTCCCAGCTCCTTCGTTGTACTCATCAGGGCATCCTTCAGTTCTGTGCCTGTCCAATCAGGATGGCACTGAGAAAGAATTGCCGCTGCTCCGGCAACATGCGGTGTTGCCATTGACGTTCCGTCCATTGTGAGATAGGATCCCTGTCCATTCGTGGCAAAATGAGACCGTGCCGCCGTGATCCCTACGCCAGGGGCAGTGAGGTCTGGCTTTAGTCCTGAATTTCCATTACGGGGTCCTCTGGAGGAGAACCAAGCAAGCTGATCAGACTTGTCCACCGCACCAACTGTTAGTGCTGCATCTGCTGCTCCCGGTGAACCAATACCTTCAGCACCAGTATTTCCTGCTGCAATGACAAACAGAGAACCTGTCTCTGCACTCAGGTTATTGACAGCTTGAGCCATTGGATCTGTTCCGTCACTTGTCTCGCTGCTTCCCAAACTCATGCTGACAATCTTGGCATTATGGGAAGCCCATTCCATGCCATCGATAATCCAGGAATCTTGGCCAAAGCCTTCATTATTAAGCACCTTCCCTACTAATAGACGGGCTCCTGGGGCAACCCCTTTATACTTTCCTTGTGATGCTGCTCCTGTTCCAAGTACAGTGGAGGCAACATGGGTACCGTGTGCATGATGGTCCTCTGCGTTTTCACCAGGAACAAAGCTCTTTGACTCATCCAGCTGACCGGAAATATCCGGGTGTTCCGCATCGATTCCGGTATCAAGCACCGCTACTTTTACACCCTTTCCGTCATAACCGGCATTCCAAGCCGTTGGTGCACCGATTTGTGGAACACTTTCTGCAAGGGTGGCTTCGACTTTGCCATCCAGCCAGACTTTTTCAATTCCTGGAGTCAACGCTGCTCGTGAAGCCTTGGCTTGTTGCGTTCCTTTCGTGATGTCTTGCCAGAACGTTTTCGTTTCCTTTTTATCAGTGGAAAGTGCCACACCATTAATGCTTTCTAGCACATGGGTTTGCTTGGCTCCTTTTGGTGTAGGTTTAGGAGCAGCGGAACGAGTTTTAGACTCAGAATATTGGACGATGACAGGCAAAGTAGTTTGAGATGCATCATCATATCCATCAGCAATGAGCGTAGTAATATTGAATAAATCCTTATCCATGAATCCGGAGGCTAAATATGGCATTGCTTGGTCGGGTATGACATATGTATCCTTGTTGATTGTCATAATCCGTGCCCCGCCGCCAGCATGATCAGCGGGTTCCACGCTAATGACACTTTGCCCATCGGCTAACTCTGTTACAGTGACAACATCCCCCGTAATAAGCGTGATGACATGCTTTCCTGTACTTGCTTTTGCGTTTATACCCTGTAGAACTTCTGAAAAGCCGTCTGCTGATTTTACCAAATTTATACTAGAGTCATCCGCAAACGCTTGAAGGGTGGGGACGGTAAGAAGCGCAGTAGTCATCATCGCCGCAAAATACTTCTTGAATCTAGGCTTTTCCATTTTGCATTCTCCTATTCTGTAAAAAAATTTGTCTTGCAATCTATCTAAAAAAAAATTATAGAGTGAATTAAGTTGACTGTTAATTGGGACAATTCTCACTTTTAGGTGGTGGATGAAGGAGGATTTTTTGAGAAGCAGGGGTTCTTTGTGTAAAATAACGAAGCCTTATCATCAGGTTTACTTGGGACAATTCTAATTAGCCGACAAAAAAGGACAATTGCTGCGGGCAATTATCCTTTGTCAATCTATTAAGTTAACGAACGTATTCCTCGATTATATTCGCTTTCTTAAGTTCAACGGGAGACCCTATATTGAAAAGCCGATTCTTAAGATGCTGGTTGGCAATCCGAAGATAATGGTTGGCAGAACGGAAGTCTTGATTTTCCTCATAATAGGCGGCCATCATCTGAAGATATTTGCTTCCTCTCTCGGCAGACATATGATTTTCAATGATAGATAATCCATGATTAAGTAGAAATTGAATAAGTGTTTTTTTCGGGCCGACTGCTTCATGATAAAGGATTTTCAATTCTATAAAACGCGGTGACTTTTGATCCTGAAAGGAGTCTAGCGCTTCTTTTAGGATACCCGCTGCCTTTTCATGTTGTGAATCGGAAATCAGGGCCTCTGCCAGACTGGATATCGTTATGTAATAATTAAGAGTGTTTTTTTCTCTGAGTTGAAGGGCCAGCAAATAATAGTTGACCGATTCTTCTATTTTTCCTTGTCTATAATGCAAAAAACCAAGATTATGCAGGGAAAGGGACCGCGTCTCTGTATCCTGAAGCATTTCTGCATCATTTAAAATATGAAGAAGCATTTCTTTAGCTTTATCAAATTCCCCAATAAAAATAAAATTAACAGCAAGAATCATTTTCACGTAGACAATCCGTAAAAAGTTATTTGTATTTTGAAACACACGTAATGCCTTATAGGCATAATGAATGGATAAAGAATAGTGGCATAAATGGCCTTCTAAGGCTGACCGGAAATAATTATACTCTGTAATTTTTGACTGATATTGCTCTTCCTGTTCCTCCGCGCGTGACAGGAAGAGGAGTGCTTTCGGGAATTGTTCCTTTTTCCCATAATAGATTCCCTGAAGAAGGTCCCATAAGAAAGCCTCAAAGGGAGAAAACTTCGAGATGTACCGATGAATGCCTAATGAAGATTTTTCAAAAGCTTTAAGATCCTCCAAAAGGAGGTAATAACGAAGCTTATATAGCTCAAATAAATAAAGCATGTCCGTACAATAGATGTATTCCTTGTCCTCCTGCAATTCCTTATAGATTGCAGCTGCCTTTTCCTGATGCATCCGTTCAATTGTCTCGTAAAATATATCCAGCTTCTGCCTGATTAATTCGGTCTTTTTGTTTTCTTCCTCTATTGAAATCTGCAATCTTTCACATAACAGCTTCAGAGTTTTGGGATTGGCGTCTTTCGTATTATTTTCTATTTTGCTTAAGTGTGTAATCGAGCAAATGCCATGGCATAGCTGTTCCTGTGTCTTATTTTGCTTTCTGCGGTGATAATAAATCACTTTTCCTATGGACATTCAATCAACCTACTCTCCTGGAACGAAAATAAAGGCTTTTTTACAGTTTAACTACTTTTAGATTAATAGTAATTAAGTAAATTGGATTAATTTTTCAATTTTTACACCAAGAAGAAATCATTAATGGATATTTAACTGAATATTACATATAGTCAGTGATATTTATTGACGAATAAAAATTAATCATACTAAAATGGATAAAATCGCTAAAGAAGGTGTTTTTCTTATGTCAAAAGGAATAAAAGAAATCAACTCGGATGGTTCATTTAATCGCCAGAAAAATAGATTTACGACACCGTTCGGAAATAAAGAAGGAGAGCTTCCGATTGAGGCGGGAAGATATCGGCTTTTATGGTCTGCTGTCTGTCCATGGGCGCACCGTTCGGTAATCGTTCGCAGCATCCTTGGCCTAGAAGAGGCCATCAGTTTAGGAACCGCCAGTCCAATGCGTCCGAAGGTTCCTCATGTAGACTGGGAATTTTCACTTGATAAGGGCGGAGTAGATCCATTACTTGGAATCCGATACATGAGTGAAATTTATCAAAAAACAGCTCCTGATTACTCTGGACGCCCAACAGTACCTGTGATGGTGGATGTGAAGGAACAAAAAGTAGTAAACAATGATTATTTTAAACTAACCAATTACCTGGAAACCGTATGGGCCCCATTACATAAAGAAAATGCTCCTGATTTGTATCCAGAACACTTGCGCGGGGAGATCGATGCTTTAAATGATATCATTTTCCATGAGGTCAACAACGGTGTGTATAAATGCGGCTTTGCCCAGTCGCAAGAAGCCTATGAAGCGGCGTATGACACTCTATTTGCGAGATTAGATGAATTGGAAGAACGTCTATCCACTCGCCGCTTCTTATTTGGTGATTATATTACCGATTCAGATGTTCGGCTATATGCCACATTAGTCCGTTTCGATGCCGCCTATTACTCGGCTTTCAAGACAAACCGGAATCGGATTGTTGATTTTACCAATCTATGGGGCTATTTGCGTGATCTCTATCAAACACCTGGATTTGGGAATACGACAGATTTTCATGCTATTAAAGTGCATTATCATTTATCCAACCATATTGCTAGCGATGATCAAAAAAGCTTTCATATATTGCCGAAGGGTCCGGACTTGTCAGGTTTGCATTCGCAGCATAACCGTGAAGTATTAAGTAATAAAACGGAAAAATTTTTAATCCATTGAGGGGCGGGCATAAAAATGATCATACGTGATGCTAAAGATGAGGAAATGCCGTATATTCGGGAGCAGCGGGTTATATCCTACGAAGAACATGCAAAAAAAATTCCTGATGGGCATTGGCAGGCATTGAAGCGGGGCATTTTATCAGAAAATGATACTAACCCAGATGTTGAGCGGATTGTGGCAGTTTCAGATGGATCCATACTGGGGAGTGTCGTTTTGTTTCCGGCCAAAACGGATGCCTATGATGGATATGTGGAAAAACTGGATTATCCCGAAATCCGTATGCTTGCGGTTAACCCTCAGGCAAGAGGCAAAGGGATAGCAACAGCTTTGATTCATGAATGCATTGGTCGGTCGAAGGCAAAGGGACATAAAGCAATCGGACTTCATACGGGAGAATTTATGGATGATGCGATGAGATTGTATGAGCGCCTTGGCTTTCAACGTGTGCCCCAATTGGACTTTGTGCCTGCTGATGATGGGATCGTCGTAAAGGCATTTCGGTTAGCTTTTAAAGAATAAGAGAATTTTCGAAAACACACTTGACAGGTCGGAAAAGTCAGAATAAAATGGTAATAATTTAAAAGTTTGCAAGATAATTTAATATTAAGCTGATTGGATAACCAAAGGCTTATACTCACTTGCTGGGTGTAGGCCTTTTTTTGTTCAGAAGGGAGAGTGGCTGATCATGATTTACCCGATTATTAAGGGGAGTCCACATTGTTGTTAGTTAAAAGGGATTTTTATTTTGTTAAAACCAAGTAAACTTATATGAAATATGTAGTTTAAGGGGAGGATGATTAAATGGCAATTGTGGATCAAGCGAAAGCCAATTTTATTTTATCAACTTTAAAAAATATGGAGTATGGTTCTGTCATCATAACCGTCCATGACGGTAATATCACACAAATAGATAAGACAGAAAAAACGCGCTTTGCCTCTAAAAGTGCGGGTGTAAAGAACCAAAAGTGACCACACTATGTAAACCGTATTTTTACAAAGAAAGTTGCCGATCAGTCGTACTGAAGGCTGCTTATTTTTAGACAATGCTAAGAGAGTTTTCTGCCTGGTAATAGGCAATCTTTTTTTATGCATTGAGCTAAAGTAGGCAGCCTTTTTTATTAGAAAAAAGGGGGATTAACAATGTTATTAAGTCGAAAAATTGCTTACAAATTATCATTCTTTCTCATGCTTTTTGCTCTTGTTCTTGCGGGATGCAGCAGCAATGAGGCGGGTAGTCAGCCTGCCAAGAAAACGGAGGATGCGGCTAAAAAGAAAGCGCCAATTCAATTATTAAATGTTTCCTATGACCCAACTCGAGAGCTTTACGAAGAGGTTAATGCGGAATTCGCGAAGGAATGGGAAAAGAAAACCGGCCAGCAAGTGACGATTCAACAGTCCCATGGCGGTTCAGGCAAACAGGGGCGCGCAGTCATCGACGGCCTTGAAGCCGATGTTGTCACGCTAGCCTTAGCTTATGATATCGATGAAATTGCTAATACAGCCGGCTTATTATCGAAGGATTGGCAAAAGAAGCTGGACGATAATTCTACACCTTACACGTCTACGATTGTTTTTCTTGTTAGAAAAGGAAATCCAAAGGGGATTAAGGATTGGGATGATCTAACGAAAAAAGGAGTTTCCGTTATTACACCGAACCCGAAGACTTCAGGTGGGGCGAGATGGAATTATTTAGCGGCCTGGGCATTTGCACAGGAAAAATTCGGCGGAGATGAAGCAAAGACCAAAAACTTCATGAGCCAATTATATAAAAATGTGGAAGTGCTGGATTCCGGGGCACGCGGGGCAACGACGACATTTGTTGAGCGCGGTATTGGGGATGTTTTAATAGCTTGGGAGAATGAGGCCTTCTTGACACTAAATGAGTTAGGCAAGGACAAGTTTGAGATAGTGGTTCCTTCCCTAAGCATACTTGCAGAACCGCCTGTTGCCGTGGTCGATAAAGTGGTAGATAAAAAGGGAACAAGAGAAGCGGCAGAGGCTTATTTGAAATTCTTATACACTGATAAGGGGCAGGAGATTGTAGCCAAAAATTATTATCGCCCGCGTAATCAGGATATTCTCGCCAAGTATGCGGATGTTTTTCCAAAAATCAATCTTGTAACAATTGATGACTATTTTGGCGGCTGGAAAAAAGCACAGGAAAAGCACTTTAATGATGGCGGAACGTTTGATCAAATTTATCAACCGAAATAATTTTGGGACTGAATAAAAGAGTTTATAGAAAGATTTTCCTGTTTGGGGCAATGAAAATGTGTTTCATTGCCCCAAACGGGAAGAAAAGAGCTAATAAGGTAAATGAAGAGGCATTTCATTTCCCTCAACAGGAAAAAAGGAGTTAGCAGGGTAAATGAAGAGGCGCTTCATTGCCCCAAACTGGAAAAAAGGAGCTAGTAAGGTAAATGAAGAGGCGCTTTATTTTCCCAAACGGGAAAAAAAGAGTTAATAAGGGAAATGAAAATGTGTTTCATTTCCCCAAAAACGGAAAAAAGTGCTTAAAGGGTAAATGAATTGGTTCATTTACCCAAGAAGTTTAATGCGGAAGGGGTCAACCTCATGTTTCGTTCTTTAAAAAGGAATCATGTCCTTCCCGGATTTGGTCTTTCTCTGGGATTTACGATGTTTTACATTAGTTTTCTTGTCATTTTGCCATTATCGATGATATTTATTAATTCTGCTGCTGCCCCGTGGTCAAAAATTTGGCAGACAATATCGGAACCAAGGGTCGTGGCTTCCTATCAGCTCAGTATTGGTGCATCCTTACTGGCAGCGGTCATCAATGTTGTATTCGGTGTGTTAATCGCCTGGGTGTTGGTTCGCTATCGCTTTCCGGGGGGGGAAATCATTGATGGGCTGGTGGATTTGCCCTTCGCCTTGCCGACGGCGATCGCTGGTATTGCCTTAACGACGTTGTACACCGAAAATGGCTGGATTGGGCAATTTTTAGGATTTAAAGTGGCGTTCACACCACTAGGAATCACCATTGCCTTAACTTTTATAGGGTTACCCTTTGTTGTTCGAACCGTACAGCCTGTTTTGCAAAACTTGGACAAAGAAATTGAAGAGGCCTCCGCAAGTTTAGGAGCGAACCGTTTGCAAACGTTTGTGAAAGTACTCTTTCCAGAGCTGCTGCCGGCGGCACTAACAGGATTCGCTTTAGCATTTGCCCGTGCCTTGGGCGAGTACGGTTCTGTAGTTTTTATTGCTGGGAATATGCCAATGCGCACAGAAATTACCCCGCTGTTAATCATGACGAAGCTGGAACAATATGATTACGCGGGAGCTACGGCTATCGCCGCCGTTATGCTTATTTTTTCTTTTATATTGTTATTTGTTATTAATTTATTGCAGTGGTGGACGAATCGGAAGTTTATTTAGCGAAATTCGGTAAGAAAGAATTCTACATGACCGAAAAGAGTTAGAAACAAGGAAAAGGGTAACGTAGGAAGGGTCTACGTGACCAAAAAAAGTTACAAACAAGGAAAAGGTAACGTAGAAATGGTCTACGTGACAAAAAAGGTTAAAAACAAAGAAAAAGGTAACGTATAGCAAACAATAAAGAAAAAAATTTAGCAAGGAGGGTTACCATGGCCGGACATGTTTCTTTACAATATTCAACCGCTCCACAACAAAACCAAACCAAAATCCAAGATTCAGAACCTCGCTGGGTGCGCTGGTTCCTAATCGCAATCGCCTTAGCATTTATATGTTTGTTTTTACTGCTGCCGCTTGCAGCGATTTTTATAAAAGCCTTCGAAAAGGGTATAGCGGTTTTTGGAAATGCGATAAGCGACCCTGACGCCTTAGCGGCTATTAAGCTAACTGCTACAATAGCCATCATTACCGTTCCATTGAATGCCATCTTTGGTGTTACGGCTGCCTGGGTCGTGACCAAATTCCAGTTCAAAGGCAAAAGTCTTCTCATTACAATTATAGACCTGCCGTTTGCCATCTCCCCCGTCATCGCTGGTCTGGTATTTGTTTTATTATTCAGTGCTCACGGTCTGTTTGGACAGTGGCTGCTGGAGCATAATATCAAAATCATTTTTGCCGTACCGGGGATTGTACTTGCGACTCTATTGGTGACACTGCCTTTTGTCGCCAGGGAACTGATACCATTGATGCAAACGCAAGGAACCACTGATGAGGAAGCTTCCATGACATTAGGTGCCAGCGGCTGGAAGACGTTTTGGCTCGTGACATTACCGAATATCAAATGGGGTCTTTTATATGGCATTATTTTGAGCACAGCCCGAGCAATAGGAGAGTTCGGTGCCGTTTCGGTCGTTTCAGGCCATATTCGCGGAATGACCAATACGATGCCGCTTCATATTGAAATTTTATACAATGAATATCAATTTTCCGCAGCTTTCGCAGTCGCATCGTTAATGTCGTTATTCGCTATCTTTACCTTGATCATAAAAAATGTAATTGAATGGAAAGCGAAAGGAGCTTCCTAAAATGAGCATCCAAATTCAAAATATCTCAAAATCATTCGGCACCTTTACAGCCCTTGAAAAAATAAATATTGATATTCAAACGGGAGAACTCGTTGCTCTTCTTGGCCCGTCAGGATCGGGAAAAACTTCCTTGCTAAGGATTATTGCTGGATTAGAAGCGGCAAATAAGGGAAGCATTCTTTTCGGGGATGAAGATATGACCCACATCCATACGAAGGAGCGTAAAGTCGGCTTTGTTTTCCAGCATTATGCCTTGTTCCGCCATATGACCGTTTTTGATAATATTGCCTATGGGTTAAAGGTGCGCCCTAGAAAAATAAGACCTTCCAAACAAGAAATAAAAGACAAGGTCTATGAATTACTGAGACTAGTAAAGCTCGAGGCTTATGCCGACCGCTATCCATCAAATTTGTCTGGAGGGCAGCGGCAGCGGGTCGCTCTTGCAAGAGCCTTAGCTGTTGAACCTAAGGTCCTTCTATTAGATGAACCTTTTGGTGCCCTGGATGCGAAGGTTCGGAAAGATCTTCGCAGATGGCTTCGAAAGCTGCATGATGATTACCAGATTACTAGTATTTTTGTGACGCATGATCAAGAAGAGGCACTTGATGTTGCGGACCGGATTGTCGTTATGAATGAAGGGAAAATTGAGCAGATTGGCACGCCTGAAGAAGTCTATGAAAATCCAAATAGTCCATTTGTTTATCACTTCTTAGGTAATGTCAATTTATTTAAGGGACGTTTGCATAATGGGAAACTGCACCATGGGAATTTTCAGGTTGACGTACCGCCTGAATTTGCGGAATCGATGAATACGGATGCAGTTGGCTATGTCCGGCCCTATGATATCAGCATTGAACGGGAACAAAGCCTTGATTCAGTTGCTGCAAAAATCAGCTATATCCATTTGGTTGGAGCAGTGGTTCAGCTTGAACTTATCCGAAATGATAATGGTGATTTTTTAGAAGCGGAATTAACAAAAGAACACTTTCGAAGCCTCAATCTAAAAACGGGGGAAGAAGTGTACGTAAAACCAAAACAGTTGAAGGTTTTTATACCGGAGGATTTTTCTATTTAAAAACAAGCAGCGTTCTGCTTGTTTTTTCCATTTCTCCACTTTGCGATGTAAAATATCAGTAAGGGAGGTCATTCAAATGGACGTAATTGATAAAGCGCTTCAAGTTGCTAGTAAAGCACACCAAAACCAATTCAGGAAAAATACCGATATTCCTTATATCGCTCACCCTGCTTCAGTCGGGATGCTGGTATTGAAGGCGGGGTACAGTGAAGACGTTGTCGCAGCGGCGATCCTGCATGATACAGTGGAAGATACGGAACTAACATTAGAAGACATCGAGCGGGAGTTTGGGGCAAAAATTGCTGAAGTTGTGGCAGGCTGCTCCGAACCAGATAAATCACTGCCTTGGAAAGCTAGGAAGGAGCATACGATAGAATTTTTAAAGACCGCTTCCGAAAAGTATCCGTGCAGTAGCCTGTGCCGATAAACTCCACAATATCCGTTCCATTTTAAACGATTATGAACAAGTAGGCGAAGAAGTATGGGAGAGATTTAATGCCGGGAAGGATCAGCAAAAGTGGTATTATACGAAAATCGTAGAAAGCCTAGGCATCCAATCCACCTTTACCTTGTTAGAGGAATTAAAAATAGAAGTGGAAAGATTGTTTAACACAAAGGGGGAACCCACATGGAAATAAGACAATTAGCCGCAACTGATGCCGAAAAGTATTGGGATCTAAGATTAGAAGCGTTAAAACAAAATCCAGAGGCCTTTTTAACAAGCTATGAAGATGCGATAAAAAGAGAAAATCCGATTGAGCAGACAGCCCGGAATTTCAGCGCACCAGGAAACTATACATTTGGAGCGTTTAAAAATGGGGAGCTGATTGGAGTTGTCACATTACTGCAAGAACAGGCGGAAAAAATCAAGCACCGGGCCAATATCTATGCTATGTATGTAACACCTTCAAAACGCGGCACGGGCGTCGGCGAGGCACTGATGACCGAGGCAATAAAGAAAGCAAAATTGGTCGAAGCCATTGAAAAAATAAACTTATCTGTTATTGCCAGTAATGAAAAGGCCAAAAAGCTCTATACAAAACTTGGATTTAAAGAGTATGGATACGAGGAAAAGGCCGTGAAAATAAATGGTGTGTATTATGCAGATGAGCATATGGTTTTGCATTTATAAATCATGAATATGTAACAAAGTCGATTCATGAGAAGAGATATTATGTGTTAAAATGTCTTTGTAGAGATTGGAGGTCGTCTTAAAAATGATTACATTCTACAAAGTCATTGTTTTTATTCATATTTTTTCAGCTATCATCGGGATGGGGCCCGGTTTTATTTTAACGACAGTTGTCAAATCTGGAAATACCATGACCGAATTACGGCATTCCTATAGAATCCGTCACAAGTTACATATTTATGTGATGATCGGCGGTACGCTTTTACTTGTGACAGGTCTAATCATGGGCTTTCTTAATCCAAGCCTGTTTCGGATGGGTTGGTATGTCATAAGTCTTATTCTATTTTTGGTAGCTCTTGCGTCTGGTCCGCTCCTGCTATCACCGAGGTCCAAACCGGTAAAAGCCCTGTTAGAATCCCATAAGGGTGATGAAATCCCTGAGGAATATTGGCGCTTATCCAAAGCCCTATTCCGAACTGAAAACGTGGCAAATGTAATTTTTATTATTATCATTATCCTGATGATTTTAAAACCATTTTAAATAAACAGGTATGGCGATTAATCCGCCATACCTGTTTTGTTGAGGTCTGAATATAGATAGGAAAGCATTGATGGGATTCTCTTTCTAAAAAATTCATAGCGGTGTTCTGCGCCTTCTATAAGTTCAAAGTGAAGGTTCTCCACTTTTTCCTTCAAAATTTCATATACACCGTTAGTAAGACCCAAGAACAATTGGTTCATTTCTTCGTCCTCACCGACTTCCTTTGTGCCAAAGTCCATGTAAAATTTCTCGATGGCATTAAGGTCGGAGTGCTTTAATAGTTTCTCGATTTCTTCCTGGTTACGGTAAAAACCTGGGGAAATAGCAGCAATTCTTTTAAAAATATGAGGATATTTGCAGGCAGCATATGTTGAAATATGACCGCCTAGCGAAATGCCTGCCATCGAAGTATGGTCCGTAACCGTTCTGTATTTCTTATCGATGAGCGGTTTCAATTCATGGACGATGAAGTCCAGATATTTTGCGCCGCTCCCGCCTGAAGGGCTGGCGTAACCTAAAACTTTCTTACTGATTTCACCGTTCACCCATGGGCAATATTCGTTTACCCGCTCCTCGCCCTCAGGGTTCAAGTCAATCGCAACGACAATAATGTCAAGACTAGTTTGATCCAAGTAGGCCTTCATTCCTAACGATATCCCTCGAATAGCCCCTTCGTCTTCAAAAACATTTTGCCCATCGTGCATATATAATACAGGATAGCGTCGTTCATAATCGTTATAGCTTTCCGGCAGATAGACTCTTATTATTCTCTCTTGTTTAAAGGAGGACATAAAAACAGGGAAATTTTCCAGCACAATCGTTCACCTCTAGTAGTCTAGTAATCTAAATTTACCATAATTTTTTATTATTTTTACATATTTTATCTCATCATCTAAAATAAGGATCAAGGGGGAGTGGTAATTTGGTATTAGGAATTTTAGCAGCAGGTTTCTTGGTAACCGCAGGAATTATTACGATGGTCCTGAAAGGCAGGCCAAAATTAGCAAAAGAAAATATCCCTGCCCGTCTTGGTGCCCTTGATCATGTAACCATTCAGCCGTTGCTTGAAAAATTAAATGCCGCTATAGATGATGATTATATCCAGCAAGTTAAGCAGCGCTTCCTTCAGGAAAATCCGAAACGAACTGAAGATGAATTTGAATGGCGGCTGTTCGAGCTAAAACGGTATTTTGTACTGACGAATCTCTTAAAACAAACGCCTATGTTTAGTGAAGAAGTCGATGAAATCTGGCATGCTATGCTGCTTTTTACACAAAAATATCAATCTTTTTCAGAGAAATTTATGGGGAAAATGCTTCACCATACGCCTAACACTAGCCCCAAACCTGCTCCACAGGAACGTGCCTTTTTTGATTGGGTCTTCTCACAGTTGTTTCAAATTACGGAATATAGCTGGAAATCGTGGGGGAGTTTTTTCAAACATCCGATGGACACCGGGATTTTAAAGGATTTTAGACAAAGTAGTAATCTATGGCTTCGAGAAAAATATTTTAATATAAATGAAGATAATAAAGATTTGGTTGATTATTTGATTGCTCAAATGCAGAAGCAATTGAATGAAGCTGAAAAAATATATCAGGTAGATAAGAAAGGGGCATTTACAAGGCAGCGGACATTTGGGGAAATGACCTCATTGTCCCTTATGATGGTCTTTTTCTCCTATTATTATTTTGATGATTATTGGAAATATGCGAAAGTTTATGTCTATGCGAATGCGGCAATTTCCACGAGCGGATGCACGATCGCCGTGTTTTGTGGAACTGGTTCCTCTTCGGACGGTCCAGGTGACAGCGGTGGAAGCCACCAGGGCGGCGGGGATCACGGCGGTTCAAGCTGCTCTAGTTGTTCAAGCTGCGGCGGAGGATGTTCATCATAGGCCAGAAAATGATAAAATAACCTTAATAATCTTATAGGAGTTGGTTTCTTGATCAGGTATAAATGCCTTCATCACGTCAGTCTTTCGGTGACAGATTTAGAACGAGCAAAAGCTTTTTACGGTAAGATTCTATGTTTGAAAGAAATCGAGCGCCCTGCTTTTGATTTTCCAGGTGCTTGGTATGATATAGAGGGGAAGCAGCTTCACCTAATCGTGGATCCGTCCTCACAGACGATACGACACGATAAAAGCCTATCAAGCAGAGAAGGACACTTCGCGCTAAGGGTGGAGAACTATCATGAAACGCGAAATTGGCTGAGGAAAAATGAGATTGAGATTCTAGAAAAGCCCAATAGCATAAGTGGATTCGCACAAATCTTCTGCGCAGACCCTGATGGAAATTTAATCGAATTAAATGTAGATCAAAAGGAATTGTAATATATAAAAAAACAAGCAGTTGTTTCATCGAATAACTGCTTGTTTTTTCAGCTAAGCCTCATGATTTAAAGTAACTTTTTCCTTCAATTCTTCATCTTCCCATCCCTTGCAAACATCAACCCAATCCTTAGCAAATGAATATTGAAACATTTCATCATTCGTCAACTCGATTGCAGAGTTGGAGCTCCCGCAAGCTGGGAATAGGGTTTCAAACCTTTTCATAGAGACATCTAAGTAAACATCGAGCTCATTTTTTAAGCCAAATGGACAAACACCGCCGATAGCATGTCCGGTTTGTTCGAGGACCTCATCGGGAGTAAGCATGCGCGCTTTGAAGCCGAAGGTTTGGCGAAATTTCTTGTTATCGATTTTGGCATCTCCGGCCGCCACGACCAAAATGGCTTGATCGTCTTCTCCTCGAAAGGACAAAGTTTTCGCAATTCGGGCAGGAATCACACCAATTGCTTCAGCTGCCAGTTCTACAGTAGCACTTGAGGTTTCAAACTCCATCATATCTTGTTCACGATTCCATTGTTTAAAATGAGCTTTTACACTTTCAAATGACAACTTATTTCATCCTTTCTCTATGTTGTTATGGAAAATCATAACACATATTTTAAAAAGAAGGAAAAAGCTGGCTTATAATATGGGAGATGTAGTATTAAAATAGAATTATTGAAAAAAGGGGGTTAGGAAATTGGACAGGAATAAATTTTCAGCGATAGCCCATCGGGATCATGCTTTTTACAACCCGATGAGTGAAGGAAAGATTATGAAAATGATTGATAGGGCCGCACTTAAACCGCAGGATAAGGTAATTGATATTGGTGCTGGCCGCTGTGAGCTGTTGATTCGGCTGGTGGAAAACTACCAGGTATCTGCTACAGCTGTAGAGTTGTACGATAGGGCCATTGAGGAAGCAAAAAGGCGTGCAAGTACGAGAATTCCTGATGGAAGCATTGAGTTTATTGTGGATGATGCTGGTGCTGCAGTCGAAAAATGTGAAGCCGGGAGCTATGATTTAGGAATTTGTATCGGATCGACACATGCTTTAGGCGGGCTGGAGTCTACTTTGGAGGCTATGAAGGGTCTCGTACGGAAAAATGGGTTCATTTTAATAGGAGAAGGCTACTGGAAGCAGACTCCGAGTGCAGAGTATTTGGCGGCACTTGGGGGGGCGGATGAGTCTGAGCTCAGGAGCCATGCAGAGAATGTGAAAGCTGGTGAGGAATTAGGATTAATTCCGTTATGGTCGTATGTGGCCAGCGATGATGAGTGGGATGATTATGAATGGCTCTATTCCATGTCGGTTGAGAATTATTGTCTGGAAAATCCGGAAGACCCAGACCATGATGCAATGCTGGAGCGAATCCGTGCCTGGCGCCGCACCTATTTAACGTGGGGCAGGGATACGTTGGGATTTGGATTGTATTTGTTTAGGAAAGTTTAATGAAAGAATCAAGGAAGACTTTAAGTAAGTTATTTGAATTTTAGAGGAAAACGTAGCGATCTCCTCAATGGTTTGGATAAAAATCTATTTTTAAAGCAGCAGCCTTTGGCAAGGTGCTGCTTTTTTTTGCCGAAAATCATAAAAATTCTATGTTTTTTACAAATACATTCGCTATGAATCTAATTATGATAAATTTAAAGCTCTCAATAGATTGATAGCGTATTCATTCTTGAGGAGGAAAAGGAAGGTTTTTTTATGAAAAAAAACATATGGCTAATTGCTGCCATCATATTCGTCATAACCCTCGCCACCCTCCAAGCGGTAAACAATACATCTGCTCAGAGAGTAAATAATGAGGAGGTCAAGAGTTTAGACTCTGAGGCTTTAGAAAAAATCGTTAATCAGGCGGATTCGGGACAATTACGGAGCGTGAAAGCACCGACATTTACTCTGAAATCACTTGATGATTCCTATGTAACGGTAGGGGGGAAAAGCGCTAAACCAATTGTCTTGAATTTTTGGGCGAGCTGGTGTGACGCCTGCTCCGTTGAAGCTATAGAGCTGAGAAAACTCTATGAACAGTTCAAAAATCAAATTGACTTCTACGGAATTAATGTGACAACCGAAGAAAAGCCCGAAAATATTAAGGCATTTATTTCGAAGAACAATCTTCACTACCCTGTTTTGCTCGATGAGCATAAGCACGTGGCTGATCTATACGAACTGCATGCACTCCCAACTATGTTCTTGATTGACGAAGACGGCTACATCGTTGATACGTTCCACATGGCAGATCCCCTTGAGTTAGAAGAGAAGATTAGTAGCCTTGTTGAAAAGTAAGTTAAATAATTAGATGAGTGTGGTGAATCCGATGAAAGTCAAATTAACGATTGTTCAGTTTCTTATTCTGACTTTATTTGTATCGAGTGTTTTTCAATATCCTGCTAAAGCCGCCGTGAATAAAAAAATCCCTGATTACTTTTCGGATCATTTCGATAAAACAATCATCAATGATAACTGGAAAATAATTGAAGGTCCTTGGGGGATTGATTCAGGCAAACTGACGGTTAGTAAGGGTGCGGGGTATAAAGCTATTGTCAACAACACCACAGTGCAAGACTTTACTATGGAGACCGATCTCAGCGTTGCGGATAAGAATGGGGATGCAGGGGTATTGTTTCGGGTCAATAGTGCAGTTCCAGGTGCTGATAATGTTAAAGGCTACTATGTGGGCTTGACGGCAAATGGAACAGGTTCTGTATTTCTGGGACGTATGAACAACAACTGGACCGAACTAAAACGGTCTGCGGTTTCAATAAATCCTAATACATCTTATCATTTGAAAGTGTCTGCAGTGGGCAGCAAAATACAAGTCTTTTTAAATGATGCCTTGGTGGTCGAACAAAACGACAGCACCTATATTTCTGGAAGTATCGGAGTTAGAGTGTACAATTCATTGCCTACCTATGATAATTTCATGGCTAGCACTATGGATGGCAGCATCTTGTTCGATGATAAATTTGACAATCCTCCAGAACAGTCAATCTCTTCATGGAATATCGTTCAAGGTGATTGGAAATTAAAGTCAGGAGTCCTAATGACCAATAAGAGTGAAAAATCTAACATAGTCGCTGAGGATATCCAGTTGGAGGATATGACTTTGGAAGTCAATGTCAAACTTCCTGCCGATACAGAAACCGGGGACGCAGGTCTGCTGTTCGGAGTAAAGAATGGTTCCTTTGAAGAGGATAATGTACGTGGCTATTATGCCGGAATTAGCGGCGATGGTTCAGTGACTCTTAATCAATTAAAAAATAAAAAGCAACAGGTCCTAAAATCATTAAAAGTGTTTGATGGAATAGACCCGAATAAGTTTTACCATTTAAAAGTGGTTACTAGCAAAAAAAATATCAACGTTTATGTTAATGATATGCACACGCCAGTCATGCAGTATACCGATGACCAACGAGGCCAATACGGAAAAGGTGGTGTTGGTTTGCAAATGCATCAATCCCAACCATTTTTTGATGATTTTATTGCAAGTGCGTATGTGGTACCGGACAAGACATTCAAAGAGCCGGTTGCTAACAAAAATCCACTCGCTGAAACTCCGTTTACACCATTGCCTCTAGGTTCAGTAGAAGCTAAAGGCTGGCTCCTCAAGCAGCTTGAGCTTCAACGTGACGGAGCTACTGGTTATGCGGAGGATATATACAGCGAGCTGGGAACAAATGCAGCATGGCTCGATGGCACAGCAGCAGATTCTGATTGGGAGCGTCCGGTATATTATTTAAAGGGATTAATCGCTCTTGCCTATACCTTGAAAGATGAGGAACTTATCGCCACTTCACAAAAATGGATCAATGCAATATTGACGAGTCAACGAGAGGATGGTTCTTTTGGTCCGGAAAGTAATGAGGATTGGTGGCCGCGCATGGTCGCTCTTTATGCGATGAAAGATTATTATGAAGCATCTGGTGATGCACGCGTACTTCCGTTTATGAAGAACTATTTTCAGTATCAAGCTGATAAATTACCGTCCCAGCCTTTAAAGGATTGGGGGAAAATAAGGGTCGGAGATAATATTGATACGGTCTTATGGCTGTACAACCGAACGGAAGACCCGTTCTTGCTTAATCTGGCAGATACGCTTGCTGGACAGGGTTATCCAATTTCAGACCTGTTTTCGAAGAATAAGTTCCAGGATTTTGGAGATGATTTCCAACCAACCCATTCGGTCAATGTAAATGAAGCCATTAAAATGCCCGCGATATACTACCAGCGGTCAAAATCTTTAAACGATCGGGATGCATTTGAGGCAGGAGTAAACAATTTATCCAATCATACCCAAATTACCGGTATGCCTTCAGGGACAGAAATGCTTGCTGGCCTTTCATCCACGCAAGGAGTTGAGCTTTGTGCCATTACCGAGCGGATGCAAAGTAATGAGGAAGCGGCGATGATTCTTGGCGATCCGCATATTGGAGATGACTTAGAGAAAATTGCCTTCAATTCGCTTCCTGGGGCCATGGATAAGGAAATCAAGAACCATCAATATTATTCTTTACCTAATCAAGTGGAGAGTAACTATGCAGATCATGGCTTTAAGCAAAATTATTCCAATGGAATGATGCCTTCTCCAATTTCTGGTTTTCCTTGCTGCCGTTTTAATATGCATATGGGCTGGCCGTACTTTGTGAAAAATATGTGGGCAGCATCGGCCGATGGAGGACTAGGGGTCATAGCCTATGGACCAAGCCAGGTATCCACAAAAGTTAAAAAGGCAGATGTTACAATTAAGGAAACGACAAATTATCCGTTTGAAGATCAAATAAATTTTGATATTACCACTTCAAAAAATGTAGAGTTCCCACTTAAACTTCGTATTCCAGCATGGTCAGTCGATCCGACCGTAATGGTGAATGGAGAGCCTGTGCAAGCTGTGAAGGCAGGAGAATATGTAAGTATCAAAAGAAATTGGAAGAACGGAGACAAAGTTCTTCTTCAAGTCCCGATGAAACTGAAAACGACAACATGGATTAATAATTCAATTGGAATTGAACGTGGTCCGCTTGTATATTCCTTGCAGATGAATGAGAATTGGCAGATAAAAGCGAAACCGATTGCGGGATCACCAGGATTCAATGCTTCAGCTCTCGGTTTCAACGAGTACAGTGTGAAAGCGGATAATCCATGGAATTACGGGTTGCTTATTGATCGGAAACATCCAGAGAAATCCATTGATGTTATTACCGGGCCAATGCCTGATAACCCGTTTTTGCAAGCAACTACACCAGTGAAACTGATCGCCAAAGCGAAAAAAATTCCAACCTGGGGTAAAAGATCTAACAATGTGGAAGCTGCCGAGCCGCCAGTTGGTCCTATTGTTTCGACGGAGAAGACTGAAAATATTACTCTGGTTCCTTATGGAGCACAGAACTTACGTATCACCTATTTCCCTGAGGTGACCGAGAAATTGTCTGATACTGGTGCAGCAAAATATGAAGCGGAACAAGCTGAACTGTTCTCTGCGGCAGTAAGAAATAATGAATCGAATGCATCCGGAAGCAGCTATGTTGGCGGGATTGATTTTGCTGACAGTTATGTAAAGTTCAACCAAGTCTTTGTTCCTGAAGCAGGCACCTATAATATTGATATTTGGTTTGCAAATGGCCTAAGTCCAGCAACCGGCAAAATGATTGTCAATGGCAAAGTGCATTCCCTAAAATATCAATCTACACAGGGATGGGGGCGCTTCATGGCAACTAAAATTGAGGTTCCTTTGAATAAAGGCATGAATACAATCACGTTCATGAAAGATCAAGGATTTTATGAACTGGATTACATTGTGGTTAGGCCGTTCCAAATGGAAGAGCGCTAATAGTCATATCAGTCTGATCAATATTATGCAAGGAACCCAGTTATTTTAACTGGGTTCTTTGCATCACTTATAAAATGAGAATCATCCATAACATAAACATTTATAAGAAGGTTCAAAAAATTGCAAATAAGTGCTGTTTTTTTGTAAATACTTTTGTCCTGCTTTTTTGTACTTTTAAGATAGTTCAAAAAGGAGGAATGAAGGTATGGTTAAGTTTAAAAGAGCATCAATAAGTTTGCTAGTTTTTCTAATGTCCTTATTTTTATTAGCTGCATGTTCCAGTAATACGAACGGAAAAACGGAAGAATCAGGCGGCGGGAACAAAAGTGACAAGATTGTAGTAGGATTCTCCCAAATTGGTGCCGAGAGCGGCTGGAGAACGGCAGAAACGAAGTCGATTAAAGAAACACTTGGTAACAGCCCTGACTTTGAATTAAAGTTTTCTGACGCACAGCAGAAACAAGAAAACCAAATTAAGGCGATTAGAAACTTTATTGCACAAAAAGTAGATGTCATTGCTTTAGCGCCTGTTGTGGAAACAGGTTGGGAAAGTATCTTAAAAAAAGCTAAGGATGCGAACATTCCAGTCATTCTTCTTGATCGCGGCATTAAAGTGAAAGATGAATCGCTATACACAAGCTTCATTGGATCTGATTTTATTCTTGAAGGGGAAAATGCAGCTAAAGAATTGATCAATTTAATTGGTGCAGATAAGCAGGCAAATATTGTAGAACTTCAAGGAACTGTAGGAGCAAGTGCCGCAAATGACCGTAAAACCGGCTTTGCCAACATCCTAAAGGATAATCCAAATTTCAAAATTATCAAGTCACAGTCAGGTGATTTTACGAGGACTAAAGGGAAAGAAGTTATGGAAGCGTTTTTAAAATCGGATGGGAAGAACATTGATGCTGTTTATGCTCATAACGATGATATGGCAATTGGTGCGATTCAAGCAATTGAAGAGTATGGTTTAAAACCAGGAGAAGACATTAAGGTAGTTTCTATTGATGGTGTGAAAGATGCGTTTGAAGCAGCCGTCCAGGGGAAAACAAATATTATTGTTGAATGTAATCCATTACTAGGGCCGCAGCTTGCACAGGCTGTGAAGGATTTGAAAGCTGGGAAAGAAATTCCTAGATGGATTAAAACGGAAGAATCAGTATTTGTTGGTAAGGAAGCGGCCGAACAGGCATTACCTTCAAGAAAATATTAATAGAGAAATATCTCGTATTAAGGAATGAACATAACATGATCGGAATTGCTATTTAAGCAGTTCCGATTTTGCTATGTGACCAATTATTTCCCAATTTTTGGACTGAAAGGCCCTTGTTTTTCTGAATTCTTAAAATAATAATAGATTTATACTATGCGGGAGATAAACGTTTATATGAAGCTTTTTTCTTATTTTAATAATAAAAGCATCCGCTTCAAGCTGCTATTTTACTTTTTTGTTATTATTATTCTTTGTGTAATGACCTTAACGCTGCTAGGGAGCAGTATTTATAAAAAATCTCTGCAAGATGAAGCCACTTCCTATACAGTTCAAATGATGGAGCAGGTTTGGAATCAAATTGAAAACGATCTGAACGTAAAGGATGATATGATCCATTACTTATCAATGGATGAAACGATCCAGGAATATATGAATCAGGAAAATCCCTCGGCTGAGCTGAAAGAAAAAGTGAATCAAAAATTAAAAGTTTATAAAGATCGCCATAGTGAAATGGCTGGTCTCCTCATTGTGAATCAAAGCGGTCAATATGCCAGCAATGAGACTTTCCCCATTTCAAGGGATACGTTAACGAAAGAATATTGGTATAAACAGGCGATTAACTCCCCTGACAAGCTCCAATTAATTAGTAATCCGGTTGGAAGAAATATTAAAGAATCATCGAATATTCAAGTGAATAATCTATTATCCGTTGTGAAGGCCATTAAAGATCCAAAATCCAATCAAGTAAGCGGTGTCATTTTAATAGATCTAAAACTGGATTTTATTAAAAAGGTCATCCAATCGATCAGATTAGGAAAAAGCGGTTTCATCTTTATTTTGAATAAAGAGGGTAATGTAGTGTATTCCCCCGTTAATTCTATTGTTTACCGAATTAATCCCGACTGGCTTACTAAAATTCATACGCATTCGCTTGAGAAAGTTATTAATCATAATAAATATCAAATTATTTACAACACATACCCCTCCATTCAGTGGAAGGTAGTTGGTGTATTCTCATTGGATGAGACAACAGAAGTTGTTTCAAGAGTACAGTTTTACACGTATATCATTGGAGTCATCACCTTACTTTTATCTTCGATCGCGTCGTGGTTTTTTACTAGTTCGATTATCAATCCAGTCAATAAACTAAAAGCATTGATGAAAAATGTAGAAGAAGGAAGGTTTGATTTGGCCTTTCACTCAAAGTACAATGATGAAATTGGTCAGCTGGGGAGCAGCTACAACCGGATGATTCAAGAAATAAGCAGACTCATCCAGCTTGTTTATACGGAACAGAAAAATAAGCGAGAAGCAGAATTGAAAATTTTGCAGGCTCAAATTAAGCCTCA
Source organism: Neobacillus drentensis (assembly GCF_036965425.1). Taxonomy (GTDB): domain Bacteria; phylum Bacillota; class Bacilli; order Bacillales; family Cytobacillaceae; genus Neobacillus; species Neobacillus drentensis_F. The sequence continues at coordinate 90,084 of NZ_JBALPP010000050.1, forward strand.
CTTTCTTTATAACACGTTAGATACTATTCAGTGGATGGCTTATGAATATAAAGCGAATAGAATAGTAGAAATGGTCAATGCCCTTACAACATTATTCAGGATAGGGTTAAATAAAGGGAATGAATTTATAACAATAGCTGAGGAAATCAAGCATGTCGAAAGTTATTTAATTATTCAAATGACCAGGTACGAATCAAAGCTTGAATACGAAATTATTATGGATGATAATGTCAGAAACTTTAAGATCCTCAAACTACTTCTCCAACCTTTAGTGGAGAATGCTATCTATCATGGGATTCGCAATAAAAGGGGGAAGGGGAAAATTACGATTGATGTCAAACTAGAAGCCAATAACCTTCTCCTTACTGTACAGGATACAGGAATAGGACTGCTCGAAGAGAAACTGATCGAGTTGAATATGGATTTAGATAACAAGAATCATATGGAGCCTAGGGAGCAGGGATACGGTCTTTTTAATGTAAATGACCGGATCAAACTGGTTTATGGATCTGATTATGGAATCTCGATTGAAAGCCAATATACAGAATGGACGAGGGTAAAAATAAGACTTCCTGTCGAACCATAACCTGTTATTCTAGCATTTTCTCATTTGGAGGGATATTCTTTGTTGAAACTTTTAATTGCAGATGATGAAGTGATTATTAGAAGGGGATTAAAAGCAGCTGTTGATTGGGAGAAGTTCTCTATTGAAGTAGTGGGAGAGGCTGAAGATGGAGAATTAGCCTTGGAAATGGCCAAGGAACTAAAGCCGGATTTATTATTTCTAGATATTTGTATGCCGTTCCTTAATGGGTTAGATTTAATTAAACAATTGGAAACGATTTTACCTGATTCGCTCTTTATCTTGATTACGGGACATGACGAGTTTTCTTATGCCCAACAAGCAGTAAGGTTAAGGGTTTTTGATTATTTGCTGAAACCGGTAAATGTGAAGGAATTAGAAAATGTGATTGAACGAGCAGCTAAGGAATTAAAAAGTAAAAACCATTCGCAAAAACGGGATAGGCAATTTGAAGGTACTCGAGAGATCTTAAAAGTAGACTTTCTGCAAAAATGGGTAAGTGGATTAATAGCAAAGGAAGAGCTTACAGAAGAATTACATCTATATAACATAAACCTTGAAGGAACAATTGGTGTTTCAGTCATTAAGCTGTTGAATATCGATTTACATACAGCGGAAGAATTTTGGAGTGAAAATTTGTTAGCGTTTTCACTTAGAAACATAATCAACGATCTTTTACATGATATTCCTGCAGCTGAATGTTTTGAAGATAACCATGGTCATGTCGTCATCATATTTCCTATCGAACGGGCTGAGGAACTAACGTCCATCAACCAGTTAATTAAGGAAAAAGCAGAATCCTTCCTCGGAAAGACGGTTGTTTATGCTGAAAAAATTGCTCACATGACTGGAGAAATACCGAACATTTATCAAGATTTGATTCATCAATTAAACGCTCATTCGAATGTGTCACCAATCGTTGTTTTGGCTAAGAATTATATTGATCAGCGATATTTTGATCCATTCATTACCCTAAACGAAGTGGCAAGCAGTGTCCAAGTCAGCCCATCCTATCTAAGCAAGCAGTTCAAAAATGAATTAGGCGCATCCTTTATTCAGTACTTAACAAAGGTTAGAATTGAAAAATCTCTTTTACTGATGAATGACCCCTATTTGAAAGTTTATGAGATATCAGAAAGGGTAGGCTATAGCACTCAGCACTATTTCTGTAATGCCTTTAAAAAAGTGGTGGGAATTTCGCCTAGTTCCTATAGGAGTGGAAATAGAAAGTGAGGCTAAGGAAGGTATTAATTAAACTTACAATCCTGGGAACAGCGGTTGGTCTCTTTATTTTTGGCGGCTTTGGTGAATTTACCAAAAGCCAAACAGCCAATTCCCGAGGACAGGTTAAATATCTGATAGGGGTTTCTCATCCTAATTTAAACGGGCCTTGGCAGATCCAAATGAATCAGGAAATTAAAAATGAAATCTCCCATCATAAAGATACAAGAGTTCTCTTCACAGATGCCGCACAAAATGATGAGCAGCAAGTTCAAGACATCCATACACTTATGAGTTATGGCATAGACCTTTTAATCGTTTCAGTAGATAATGCTGTTAAATTAACCCCGGTGATTACTGAAGTTTATAAAAAGATTCCGGTCATTGTTCTAGGAAGAGGGGTAAAGGGATATGACTATACACTTTATATTGGCTCTGATAATCAATTAAATGGGAAAATGGCGGCAAAAGAAGCAATAAATTTATTAGGGAATAAAAGTGGCCAGATTATCGAGGTCAAGGGCAATGAGGAGTCACTTCAAGCAGAGGAGCGAAGTAAAGGTTTTCATGAAACCATTCAGAAGGAATCGAATCATACCATCATCCGGTCAATTAACGGGAATTGGTTGAAGGATAAAGCCGAGGACGATCTTAAAACTATCCTCAAATCAGGAGAGAGGCCTAATTTGATTTATGCTCATAACGACGCAATGGCATTAGGTGCCTATAATGCACTTAAACAATCTAGGCTCGAGGGTGTCAAAATTATCGGCAGTGATGGACTGAATGAAGAGAACGGCGGGCTCCAGCTTGTCAAAAAAGGGCTTATTGATGCAACGTATATTACTCCAACAGGCGGAACTACGGCCGTACAGTATGCTATGGATATTTTACATAAGGTTCCGGGACTGCCTAAGAAAATTATATTACGTGATCACGAAGTCACTTTAAGCAATGTTGATTTCTATTTAAAAGATAGAGAAAGTGAATCCATCTCAATCATTCAAAACAAGCACAAGCGTTTAAAGCTAGGTTTTGCTCAAGTTGGCTCAGAAAGCGAATGGAGGCTGGCCAACACCGATTCTATTATTTCAGCGGCAAAGGAAGCAGGCATCGAGCTAATACTTAAGAATGCGGATTATAATCAACAAAAACAAATTGAAATTATCCGCGATTTTATTAAACAAGATGTAGATGTGATTGCCTTTTCACCTAAGACAGAAGATGGATGGGAGGAGGTCCTGAAGGAAGCAAAAAATGCAGGCATCCCAGTCATTCTTTCAGATAGAGAAATAAATGTCGATGATCAGACCCTATGGACATCTTTTATTGGTTCTGACTTTGTGGAGGAAGGAAGAAGGGCCGGAAAATGGCTTGTTTCTGAATCAGAGTCTACTAATAAGGCTGTTCATATTATTGAAATCGAAGGGACGGCAAATTCTGCGCCAGCAGTCGACCGTAAACAAGGATTCAATGAGATTATCCAACAGAACCCCAAATTTCAACTATTAAAATCTTATTCCGGGGATTTTACGGTTGGTAAAGGCAAGAAACTAATGAAGGAGGCACTAAAAACCTATGGTTCAAAAATAGACGTTGTCTATGCCCATAATGATGATATGGCACTAGGAGCGATTCAAGCCGTAGAGGATTATGGATTGAAGCCTGGTGTTGATATTAAAATTATTTCAATTGATGCTACGATAAAGGCTTTTAACTCGCTCAGATTAGCCAAAATGAATTTTACTGTTGAATGTAATCCACTTCTTGGCCCACAGCTCATGAAAGCAGTTAAAGACTTAAAAAATGGAATCGAAATTCCGCAAAGGATTATTACAGCAGAAGAAACATTTGATCAAAAACAGGCCAAGAAGGAATTTAACGAAAGGGCCTATTAAAATAATAAGATCTCTGAAGCCCTTGGCAGATAACCAAGGGCTTATTTTTTTATGAAATAAAATCGAAATTTACAAAAAATGATTCTTTTTTTTAAATACTTATAAAATTGATTTTTTTATACTGGGAGTAACTTCTAATCGAAATGACAAATAAAGAATGAGGCAGGTGTATTGCATGAATTCAGAGTACATGCTAAAGGCGGAGAATATTTCAAAAGCCTTTCCAGGTGTAAAAGCCCTTTCGGATGTAGATTTTTGTTTGCGTAAAGGTGAGATTCATTCGTTAATGGGTGAAAATGGAGCCGGAAAATCTACCTTAATAAAAGTGCTAACAGGGATCTGTGAGAAGGATCAAGGTCAGATTTTCCTTGAAAATCAGCTAATAAACCCAGGCACGGCAGAAGAGGCACAAAGGTTAGGAATCAGTACTGTTTATCAAGAAGTAAATCTTTGTGAAAATTTATCGGTGGCAGAAAACATTTTTATCGGAAGAGAACCTAAAAAAAAGGGAAAAATTGATTGGAAAGAAATGTACCAGAAAGCCGACCAATTGTTAAAAGAAAGCCTAAATATCGACATTGATGTCAAACAAACTCTATCTTCCTACTCGACTGCCATTCAACAAATGGTTGCAATAGCCAGAGCTGTTGATATCTCAAGCGGCGTTTTAATATTAGATGAACCAACCTCTAGTTTGGATAACAATGAAGTGAAAAAGCTGTTTGAAGTCATGCGAAACTTGAAAAGCAAAGGAATGGGAATCATCTTTGTCTCCCATTTTCTGGACCAGGTTTTTGAAATATCAGATCGCATAACAGTTCTTAGAAATGGTCAACTGATTGGAGAATATCAAACAAACCAACTTTCACGAACAGATTTGGTATCGAAAATGATTGGAAAAGAATGGGGGGAGTCCTCCAATACTCGTAAGAAAAATGCACCTAAATTTGGTGAGAGGAGTTTCCTTAGGACGAACCGTTTGGAGAAAAAAGGCTCAATCAATCCCATTGATTTAACGATAAAGAAGGGGGAAGTTTTAGGTTTGGCCGGACTGCTCGGTTCAGGTAGAACGGAAACAGCCAAATTACTATTTGGTATTGATTCTTCGGATGAAGGTGTCCTTGTTATTGATAACAATGAAATAAAATCCATGAATCCGAGACTGGCCATCGAAAAAGGGCTGGGTTTCTGTCCAGAAGATCGAAAGGTGGAAGGAATTGTCGGAGAATTAACTATTCGAGAAAATATTATGCTGGCCCTTCAGACGAAAAAGGGGATGTTCAATTATATCCCCATGAAGGATCAAAGAGTAATTGCCCAAAAATATATTGAACTATTAAACATAAAAACGCCAAGTATGGAACAGAGAATTGAAAACCTCAGTGGGGGAAATCAGCAAAAAGTCATTCTTGCAAGATGGCTTGCCACCAATCCGAAGTTATTAATACTAGATGAGCCTACGAGAGGAATCGATGTAGGCTCCAAAGCAGAGATTCGTAAATTAATTCTAGAACTTGCTGCAGAGGGGATGAGCATCCTGTTTATTTCTGCAGAATTAGAAGAGATGGTTGCTTGCTGTGATCGCGTAATTGTATTAAGAGATCGTTATCAAATTGGACAATTAGAGGGAGAGCAAATGAGTGTATCCAATATTATGGAAATGATTGCAGAAGGAGCTGGTGTCGTTGAGGCAGGCATTAAATAACTTTATTCAAACAAAAATCTTTTGGCCCTTCGTTGCGCTTGTTTTACTCCTCGTAATCAATTTCATTATGATTCCTGGATTTTTCCAAATTACAGTCAAAAATGGACATCTTTTTGGCAGCTTAATCGATATTCTAAATCGCGTTGTTCCCCTTCTTGTCATTGCGATTGGGATGACACTTGTCATTGCAAAAGAAGGAATCGATATATCTGTTGGATCCGTCCTTGCTATCACGGCAGCGGCAGCCGCATCCTTGCTTCAAACTACTTCTGTTCCAATCGCTATCCTATTAGCGCTTGTTATTGGACTTATTTGTGGACTATGGAATGGTATCCTGATCGCCTTTCTTGAAATCCAGCCCATGATCGCAACCTTGATTTTGATGACGGTAGGACGAGGGATTGCCCAATTAATAACAGGCGGACAAATATTAACGATTAATAATGATGCCTACGGGTATGTCGGGAAAGGATTTTTATTAGGATTGCCTTTTGCCATTTATATTGGTCTCGCTGTTTTTGGCATCATCTTATTATTAAAAAAGAAAACGGCACTCGGCCTATTTTTAGAATCCATTGGTACGAATATGTCCTCTAGTAAATTTGCAGGTGTTCAGCCTAAAAAAATTATTCTCATTGTCTATATGATTTCAGGCATTTGTGCCGCCATTGCCGGGATTCTTGTAAGCTCCAATGTTAGTAGTGCTGATGCAAATAATGCAGGTCTTTGGATTGAATTAGATGCCATATTGGCAGTGGTAATTGGCGGGACCTCCATGCGTGGTGGCAGATTCTTCCTTGGGGGAACTGTCATTGGAGCATTGTTTATTCAGACACTGTCAACGACTATTTATTCAATGGGAATCAGACCTGAAATTATTATGGTCGTAAAAGCCATTGTAGTGATAACAGTTTGCCTCATGCAGTCTGAGGAATTTAGGAAACTAGTAAAACAACTTAAGTGGAAGAAGAAGGTGAGTGAGGCATGAAACAGTCTGGTATTCGAATCAATGAAAACAATATCATTATTGTTGCGACCCTTCTTTTAATCGTATTGTTGTATGGCTTTGGTTCATTTTCCTTTACAGGATTTTTCAGCATGCAGGTGTTTCTCAATCTGTTTATTGATAATGCGTATCTCATTATTGTAGCGACAGGCATGGCCTTCGTTATTATAACCGGAGGGATTGATCTTTCGGTTGCTTCATTTGTGGCCTTCGTTAGTATGGTTTCAGCCTCACTATTACAGCATGGTATCAATGCCTATTTAGTTATTTTCATAACATTGGTGATAGGAATTCTATTCGGCGCCGGTCAAGGTTATCTCATCTATAGGTTCCAATTACACCCTTGGATTGTCACCCTAGCAGGTATGTTCTTTGCAAGGGGTTTATGCTATTTGATTAATACAGAAAGCATCGAGATTACAGACAACACGTTTATTGCGCTATCAGATTATAAAGTTTATATAATGGGTGAGAATTATATTTCTTTAGGAGCGGTTATTTCCCTGCTCTTTGTCGCAGGCGCCATGTTCGTTTCCAAGTATACGAGGTTTGGCCGGAATGTTTATGCGATAGGGGGAAACGTTAATTCTGCCAAGCTAATGGGGCTGCCTGTAGCCAAAACGACGATTTTGGTTTATACGTTATCGGGTTTTAGCTCTGCGCTTGGAGGTTTCGTTTTTACTATTTATATGCAGTCTGGTTATGCGCTTCACTTAATGGGTATGGAGATGGATGCCATTGCGGCTTGTGTCATCGGAGGGATCCTCTTAACTGGGGGTGTCGGTTATCTCCTCGGCCCAACATTAGGTGTTCTGAGTATGGGGATCATTCAAACGATTATCATGTTTCAGGGTACCTTAAGTTCTTGGTGGACAAAAATTGCGGTTGGATTTTTACTTTTCCTCTTTATTTTACTGCAGCGGCTCATTGTCATTAAACGAGGGAAAAAGAAGATCCTCTCTTTATCCGAACCAACTAGTAAGCCAGAAACGGCAGGACAGCATGTCACTATATCATAAAAAGGAAAATAGGATGGATACCCATCCTATTATTTTTTATAAAAAATCTCTGTTAAATGATATTGTTGTTTTTTTATACTCTGTTGATTGGAGCGGAGTGCGCTCGACTCCTGCGGGAGTNNAGCGCCGAGGAGGCTCACCGGCTCGCCCGCGGAAAGCGAGCGCCTGGAGCGGAAATCAACAGCCAAAGTTAACAGAGCCTATTAAAAAATAATAGGTCAAAAGAAATAGGTAAATTTTATTATTGGAAAATTGCAAAAATAAACGTCTTATTGTAAATCTTTTTTTCAATATTCTTGTTAAAGTTGAAAATGAAAATAGTTACATAGGAGGAGATAGATTCTTTTATCAAAATGAAAGCGGTTCAATATCCATTTAAGGGAGGCTAGAAAGAAGTATGAAAAAGAAGCTGTTTGTCGGTTTAACAACGTTGACAGTTGTCCTATCACAAGCAATGGGATTAAGTCCATTGACACCTTCTTCTGTCAAAGCAGAAGACATTTCAAAGGCGCATGGCCTTAAAGGTGAGTATTACACCTCATCAGGGGAAGCGAAGTTTGATTTCAATGCTTTAAAAACAACAATAGTAGACTATGATATTAATTTTCCAGATCTAAACCCGACATTTGATATGTTCACAGGACAAAATGATAATGTTGCCGCAAAGTGGACCGGAAAAATTGTTCCTGAACATACAGAAGATTATACCTTTTATATGATCGGTGATAATGGGTTCAGAGTCTGGATTGATGGGAAATTAGCCATCGATTTTTGGCAGGATAAATGGGACCTTGAACAGAAAAGTGCACCTATTTCGTTAGAAGCTGGCAAGGAATATGATATAAAAATTGAATACTTCGAGCATTTTGGCGGCGCCAATTTAAAACTATACTGGTCAAGCCCTAGTGTGCAAAAACAAATAGTTCCAAAGAGTGCCTTTTACCTTCCTGATGACTATAGCGTAAGCAATGATATCCAATCGTCAAAGGTATTAGAAGACGGGAAACATATTGAACTGAAGTTTAATCATGACTTAGCTGCTTTGCCGGCAGGGCTGAACAATCATTTTAAAATCAACGTATTTGGTCGTGACTGGCCATTTAAAAATCTATCCTTAAAGAAGAATGACCCATCTACTTTGGTCATTGAAACGGCTGAGCCTGTCTATGAACGAACGGCTAACCAAGTGTTAATCAAGTATGACGGTAAGGGGAATCTCGTTACGAAGGAAGGAAAAGAAATCTCGGAGTTTCTGAATAGATCAGAGAACTTTTCCCAATTCAATATTGAATCGCCTTGGGCTGATAAAGTGGATGAAAATAATGTTTTGGCTGAATATCCAAGGCCGCAATTGGTAAGGGACAAATGGCAGAATCTAAATGGGAAATGGGAATTTCAGAGTGCTGTAAATGGTGAGGCTGTTCCTACAGGCAAAACATTAAACGAGAAGATTCTTGTCCCATTTGCCGTAGAGTCAGCATTATCTGGGATTGAAAGACCTGAATCTCATATGTGGTATAAAAGAAGCTTTACCATTCCATCGGATTGGAAGGGTGATAGAGTAAAATTAAATTTTGATGCCGTCGATTATAAAACGATAGTCTATGTAAATGGGCAAAAAATGGGCGACCATGTTGGCGGCTACGATGCTTTCAGCTTTGATATCACCGACTATTTAGTGAAAGGAAATAATGAATTAATTGTAGAGGTCTATGACGAGACAAAAGGCGGGCAGGCAAGAGGGAAACAAACGAAGACCCCAGAAGGAATCTGGTACACCTCTACATCGGGAATATGGCAGTCCGTATGGTTAGAGCCTGTTTCTGAAGCAAGTATCGATTCAATCAAAACAGAAACAGATATCCATGAGAATAAAGTGAATCTTAACGTAAAGGGCTCAAATCTTGAAAATAAAACGATTGAGGCAGTTGTCCTTAAAAATGGCAAGAAAGTGGGCAAAGCCACTGGTAAAGCAGGTGAGACATTCTCCGTACCTGTACCTGAACCGCATTTATGGACGACAACCGATCCATTTTTGTATGACTTACAAGTAAATGTACTAGATAATTCCTCTGTTGTAGATTCCGTTAAAAGCTATTTTGGGATGAGGGAAATTTCGCTTGGTAAGGTGAACGGTCAGCTTCGTCCATTATTAAATGGAGAATTTATTTTCCAAATGGGGCCATTGGATCAAGGTTACTGGCCAGAGAGCGGCTTAACAGCCCCAACGGAAGACGCGCTGAAATTTGATATCGAGAAGACAAAGGATCTTGGCTTTAATATGATTCGAAAGCATATTAAAGTGGAACCTGAACGTTGGTATTATTGGGCAGACAAAATGGGAATGATTGTATGGCAGGATATGCCGAGCATGGATGGTGCCGTGGATTACCGTCAACAGTATGAACATGAATTCAATGAAATGATTCAAGAACGGTACAATCATCCATCGATCTTCTTATGGACTGTCTTTAATGAAGGCTGGGGGCAATATGATACAGTTCGGGTGACCAAATGGGTTGAGAGTCTTGATCCAACTCGCTTAGTTTCTAATGCCAGCGGTTGGACGGATGCAGGAGTAGGGGATGTTTTAGACTGGCATACTTATACAGCGCCAAGATCACCGCAAGTTGAAGACAAGCGGATTGCTGTAATAGGAGAATATGGCGGACTTGGATTAGCAACTCCGGGACATGAGTGGGGTACAACCGGCTGGAATTACGTCATGATGAAAGATAAAGAAGAAGTAACAAATACGTATGTCGACTATATTAATTCTTTAAAAGGTTATATGTATCAGAATGGTCTTAGTGCAGCAGTATACACCCAAACTACTGATGTCGAAGGTGAGTTGAATGGTCTCTTAACCTATGACAGGAAAATAACTAAGCTAGATGAGGAGCGGGTGCGCGAAGCCAATCAATCATTAATCGCACTTTCGTCACCACGAAATGTACTAAAAATAAAAATTGATGAGGTAAAGGGTGTTCAGAAAGCTTCACAAATGGGGGATCAACCTGGAGAATACTCTAAGGGTGCCATGGAATTCCTCAAGAATTCTATTAAAGAAGCAAATAAGCTTTATCATGACAAAGACGCAACATCCAACCAGCTATTTGCTGCGGTAAGTAAATTAACAGAGCAGGTTAAAGAATTTAAGGATAAAATGAATGCACCTATTGAAAAGGATGCGAAAGTGGATCAATTTGATTCATCGACCTTATCGAATAGCTGGTCTGTTTTCCGCGAGGACGCTTCCAAATGGAGTCTAACGGAAAATCTAGGGCATTTAACAATCACGACCCAAACGGGTGATAGCTATCAAGATATCAATACAATTAAAAATGTTTTCCTTCAGGATGCGCCAACAGGAGATTTTGAAATTACGACAAAAGTGAACGCGGCTGTTCGTAACAACCATGAACAGGCTGGATTGTATATTTGGCAGGACGAGGATAATTATATTCGCTTTGGACACGTGTGGGATGACGGTCTGAAGCTTGAAACAGCCAAGGAAGAAGCTGGGAAGTATAGTAAGCCGCAAAATATGGCGGCGCATCCAGACGATGATACCGTTTATTTAAAACTTAAAAAAACCGGCAATGTCTATACCACCTACTTCTTTATTAATGGAAAATGGGAACAAGCGGCTGACCCCGTTACATCCAATATTAACGTGAGTAAAGTAGGATTATACGGAACTAGTACGGGCAGCAATAAAAATGTGAAGGCTAGTTTTGATTATTTTACGTTGCAAAACCTTCAACAGTAATTTCGGAGGAAGAAGTAAAGGGAAAATGTTTTTTCAAACTGCTGACAAATCTAAGCTAATCGGTTTTGTCGGCAGTTTTTTTGTTAGGCTGTGTTAAAGCTC
>NZ_JBALPP010000050.1:101475-126510 GCF_036965425.1 Neobacillus drentensis
CCCGCGGAAAGCGAAGCGCCTGAAGCGGAAATCAACAGGCAAGTTTAACACAGCCTTTGTTTAAAAAACATTAGAGAATTAGAGAATTAGAGAATAGGAGGAACAACTATGAAAAGAATAATAGGAATACTCATGGCAATCATCCTTTTGGCAGGCATGATTAACCTGCCTAAGAATGTTCGTGCGGCAGATCCAACGATGGATGGTCACGGTTTGCTGGGTGAATTCTATAAATCTGAAAAAAATCCTGAAAATCCAGTAGATATTAATGTATTTAAATTTGATAATTTTCGTGGAGAAAGAGTGATTGGAAACTTAAATGGCGATTCCTTTGTGAGTATTTTTAACCAACTTTCAGGAACACCTGACTATAATACCGCACGTTTTACTGGAACAATAGTACCGAAATATTCAGAAGATTATACGTTTCATATGGTAGGTGATGACGGTTTTAGACTTTGGATTAATGGAGAGCTGATCATTGACTTTTGGCAGCAAAAATGGGAAGTCCCACAAGTTAGTGTTCCAGTTTCATTGGAAGCAGGAAAACATTATGAGATCAAAGTGGAATATTTACAGGGCTGGGGCGGCAGCTGGCTGCGTATGGAGTGGGAAAGTCCGAGCCAGAAAAGAGAAATCATTCCAGAATCTGCACTATATTTACCGTCAAACTATTTGATTAAAACGAAAAAAAGTGATTTGACGGCAGAAGTTCAAAAGGTTGATTACTTATCCCAAAACTTTGCTGAAAAGGTAACAAAAGGTAAATTAAAGCAATTAAATTCAAATAAAGCTGCTGCGGAAGATTTGCTGGAAACAATAGATGACAAAAATATTAGTGATAGTGAAAAGCTTGATTTATTAGTAAAGTCGACAGAAAAAATGTCCATTGCACGTTCCGATTTTATGAAAGAAATGGGAGTTACAAGTTCTTCTGTCTATGACAAATTTAACAACCCTCTATATCAAGGACAGGACCCATTTGTGACATATAAAGACGGATTTTATTACTTTGTATCTTCCAGTAACTTGGACTCCAACAATAAGGTTTATGTATCCAAATCCCGCACCCTGACAGACCAAGGAGAAAAGGTAATGGTTTTTGATTCAAAGGGAACACAAACCCGTATATTTGCTCCTGAAATCTTCTTCTTCAATGGCAAATGGTATATTTATTATTGTGCGGACTTAAAAGATTATGGATACAAACATATGGCAACAGTCTTGGAATCCGTTACCGATGATCCACAAGGGGAATATGTTGATAAAGGTGCCTTCTACACTGGGGAAAATGGTGTGTACAAACAAGCAAACGACTTTACCGTATTTGACTATAATGGAAAAATGTATGCTGTTTGGGGGACATTAGGAGCTGGTGAACCAGCTGGTCCGGCTATTGCCCCAATGGATAACCCTTATACGATTACAGCAGATCGCTCATTGTTACCAGGTGGCGGTGGAGAAGGTCCTCGAGTATTACAAAGAGACGGAAAAGTATTTATCACTGTGTCAGAGGGAGACTATCAATCTAATAATTATCGTTTATCTTATTTTATGAATACGGATGGGGATATATTAGACAAGGATTCCTGGTCCCGCAAAAATGATGTTTTTGTTGCTACAAGTGATGTATCTGGTCCTGCAAGAGCAGGTTTTGTCAAGTCGCCAGACGGTAAGGAAGATTGGATGATTTACCATTCACGGGTATATAAAGATACTAGCCGGAACTGGTGGCGCCAGGTGAATATTAAGAAATTTGGTTGGAATGAAGATGGAACACCTAATTTTGGAGAACCTGTTTCTCCTTATAAATGGCAAGAATTGCCCTCAGGTGACCTAGGGCAAGGTGATATGTATCAAGCGGAAGATGCCATTCGCTATGGTGATATTACAAAAGACAATAGCCATAAAAATTATCAAGGCACAGGTTATATCAACTTGCCGAATAAAACAGGTGCTGAAGCAAGTTTTGTTATAAAAGTTAAAAAGAAAGGTGATTATATCGTAGGTGTCAGATATGCTTATGGTGTTCAGGCGAATGGGGAATCTACCAATAACCCTACGACTCAATTGCCTGCAAGAGCAAAAATCAATATTTTTGTAAATGGTATATTTGTAAAAACAATCAATCCGGATAAAACCGCCATCAGCTGGGATGAATGGTTTACGGCTTCTGAGCGTTTAAAATTACAATCAGGTAAAAATGTTATCAGTTATCGTATTGATAATGGGAGTATCGGTAATGTGAATTTGGACCATATAACATTGTATAAGGCGGATGTACCAAATCCAGTTGCTCCTACAGTTACTGCAACTGAAATTACGTTGGATCCCAAAGCTAGCCTATATTTAGGCCAAACATTGCAATTAAATGCAAAAATTGAGCCAGCTAACTATACGAATCCAATCATATGGACTTCCGATAATACAGATGTTGCAGTTGTAAATTCAAAAGGTTTAATAACTGGAAAAACAGAGGGAACGGCCATTATCACGGCCAGCATCGATGGCCATAAAGTTTCTTGTATTGTGTCTGTTAAAAGGAATCCAGCGACTGGTATTTCATTAGATCATGAACATGCTTTTCTCACAATTCCGAACGATGTGAAATTACCATTACATGCAACTGTAAATCCTGTAGATACAACAGATGAAGTCACTTGGACTTCCAGCAATAAAAATATAGCTGAAGTAGATGAAAACGGACTCGTGACTGCAAAGTATGATGGAGAAGCAACGATTACCGCTTCTATAGGTTCCTATAAAGCAGAATGTGTTGTGACAGTTGATGCCGATTCATCGACAGAAAGTAATGGCTTTACAGCTCACTTTGATAACGGAGTAAACGGATTTAGCAGTGGTACTTCTGGACAGGGCTGGGATAGTATTAAATGGACAAAAGATTTTGATGCTACAGCTAATGGAGGTGGATCTGTTGTTTTAGACGGATCTGATGGGGGTTCACCTAATGCTGCACCAAATTCTTGGATTTATCGCAGTTTAAAACTGCCGAAAGACCAATCATATGGTTTAAGCTTAAAATACCGTGATGCACAAGGCGGTGGAGATGCATTGTTACGTGTTCGGGTAGTAAGCAAATATGGAGAAAAAATCCTACAGCCTTGGACTCTTGCTAATGATGATAAATGGCATGAATTGAACTTCGACTTGTCAGAATTTGCGGGTGAATATATCACATTATATTTTGAACAAAATGACAGTAAAGAAGGTGGGGGAGAATTTATCTATTTTGATGATATCATTTTAGAAGGAAAATAGGTCATTTTTTCATCTGCGAAACCTACTCTTTTTACGAACTAAGCGCCCCCTTTTTATACAAAACTCACAGCTTGACTAGGCCCTGAATAAACTATAAAAAGCTGTTTTATGTATAATGGAGGGGAACAACTTGAAGGTTTTTCAAGTAAAGGGAATACCAGAGAATAAAGTTGAGCTATTGGAAATGACACCGGATGGAAAAGTGAAGGTTCGAAATTTAATCAGTAACGATATCATTGAAACGACGCAGCAAGCTTTTGATATGGCATTTGAGCCATCAGAACATACCTTCTTTGCGGTAAAGGAGCAACAAATTACCCAGAAAGCAACAAAGTCGGAAATTGATGCGATGATTGAAAAGTCACAAATTGAAATAATCCAGTTCTTTGGAAAGTGCACCATCGTGAGTGTCCAGCTGCCAAATGGTTTTGTTTTGACGGAATCCTGTGTCTCAGCGAATATAGAATTAAATAAACAGTATTGTTTAGAATGTATTAAAAACAAAATCGTTGAAATGGAAGCTTACAAATTTAAAAGCTTATCAACTGAATAATGCCTTTTTCCAAAAACTACAATATTTCTCTTGATTCTTTGAATAGAATCAAGTACTATAAAACATACGATATAACGAAAGGGTGACCATAAAGCCAATGATCTACTAAACCTATTTTTAGAAAAAAATTTCGGATAAAACGGATATTTTTTCTGGATAGGTTTAGTGCGGGCTTTTATAGGTAATAGGGGAGTACAAGTAATGAACGGTGTACTCTGCCCTGTTGCCTCAAAGTGCCTCCTATCCAGATTGATGGATAAGGAGGTTTTTTTTATGACGGAAACAACAAACCAGGGACTTTCAATAGGGGCATTATTCCGTAATCAAGTCATTCGCACCATTTTGCTTTCGACATTATTTTTGCAAATTGGTATTTGGGTACGAAACTATTCGATTTTATTATTTGTAATCGAGCAGACAAATGAAGATCCGGTGGCGGTCTCGCTTATATCAGTTGCCGAGTTCGCGCCAATCTTTCTTTTTTCCTTTATTGGTGGTACTTTTGCTGACAGGTGGCGCCCAAAACGAACGATGGTTTGGTGTGATTTGCTCAGCGCCGTTTCTATTTTTGTAGTATTATTAACACTCGTGTTAGGAAGCTGGAAAGCGATTTTCTTTGCAACACTGGTTTCCTCGATTCTATCGCAATTTTCCCAGCCTTCTGGAATGAAGCTGTTCAAGCTTCATGTGAGGGAAGAAATGATTCAGATGGGGATGTCCATGTATCAGACGCTGTTTGCGGTGTTTATGATTTTAGGACCAATTATTGGAACGTTTGTTTACCAGCATTACGGCATTAACGCAGCGATTGCGATTATGGGTGTTGCCTTTATTTTATCTGCTTTGATTTTGATGTTGCTGCCGCCTGACCGTGAAATTGAGGGAAATAAAGAAAAAACCACTCTCGTTGAGGAAATGAAGGCAGGGTTCCGCTATGTGCTGAACAGCAAAGCACTTACGTTACTTGGAGGCTGCTTTGCGGCAGCCGGGTTGGCTCTGGGACTGACACAGCCGCTCGCCGTTTTCCTCATTACTGAAAAACTTGGGTTGCCAAAAGAACAGCTGCAATGGCTGATGGCTGCATTCGGCGCTGGTATGATTTTAGGAGGAGGCCTCACGATGGGGCTCGCGAAAAAGACTCCTCCGCAAATTCTGCTTGCAATTGGAATGACCGTGAGTGCCCTTGGATTTTTTGTGATGGGTCTATCGGAGCAGCTATGGATCACGCTGACGGCACAATTCATTAGCGGTTTGTTTATGCCTTGTATTCACATTGGTATTAATACAATGATTTTGAAAAATACCGATGAAGCCTTTATTGGACGCGTCAACGGAATATTGAATCCGATGTTTATGGGGACAATGGTCATCACCATGACTGCGAGCGGCTGGTTGAAAAAGAGCTTATCTCTTGTCGCGATGTATGAAGGTTCGGCCTTACTCTTTTTCGTTGGTGTTTTATTCCTCGTGCCACTGTTCAAAGGCTCTTCGGCTTTAATGAAAAAAGGGGAAGAAGTTTAATCAATAAAAAAGCAGCTATGTACTTTGCATAGCTGCTTTTTTTGAGTTTAATCCTCAAGGTGCTCCAAATAGCTCAATAGTTGAAAAATTTGTCCTCGGTGATGGGCTTCATGTTCAATTAGATGATATACAACCCACTCTGGGGTTACATCGTAGTTTGGCAAAACTCTTGGCTTTCTCCAATCCTCCATGTCCATTGACCGGAAGTGAGAAAGGAAGATTTCACGAATGGAATCCATGCGGTTGAAGTGAGCTTCAATGGTTTCACCTTGAAAATGTGCTAATTCTCCGGAAGAATTCCGGTGTTCTAACGGAAACATAGCTTGTACTTCAGACGGCCATCCTGAACAAAGGACTTCTTCATATAACCAATCTGCTTCAATCAGCGCAATATGGTAAAGCAGGCTTCCGATTGTATGTCTTCCGTCTAGCCTTCTATCAACCAAATCCTGACTCAGTCCAGCTAATCGTTCTTTAATCGTGCGCCGGACATCTTCTAAAGACCAGAGCCAGCGGCCAATTTCTGGTTCATAGCCAGGTAATGGCATCATCAAAAAAGACTTTCTTTTCATCCTATCACTCTCCCATCGCTCAATATTATTCTCTTAAAAAAATTGTATTCCTCCTTTTTGTGCGAAGGAATATTAAAAAAATCGCAGGGGATCCTACGATTTTCTTTCAAATGAAAGAGGAAGGGTAATTTCTACTTCTGTCCCTTCATTTGGCATGCTTTTGATTGAAATATCCCCGCCATACGAATCGATTATCCGTTTACATACAGTTAAACCTAATCCCGAGCCATCTTTCTTCAGTGTGTAAAAAGGATTAAAGGCCTGCGAAATTTGATCCTTCTGCATTCCAACCCCGTTATCCATTACAGTTATTTTACAATTCTTGGATTCTTTTTCTAGTTGGACGGTAAGTTTGCCGCCACTGGGCATCGCATGTATGGAGTTTTTCGTTAGATTGAGTATAACCTGTTTTAAATGATCTTTCACGCAGGAAACAGGCAGATCTTCTTCAGCGTATTGGATGTTCAATTCCACATTCATAAAATTGGTTTCGGAATGAATAATCGGGAAGATCTCCGCGATAATGTCATTGGCATTGTATGTTTTTAGTGAATAAGCTGTCGGTTTGCCAAGTACAAGTAATTCACTCACGATTGCATTAATCCGGTCAATTTCCGTTTGAATGACATCGAAATATCTTTGTGCCGTTTCATCCCTATTTTCCTCACTTAAGAGCTTCACTAATCCCTTAATGCCAGTAAGTGGATTTCTAATTTCATGGGCCGTGCTGGCAGCGAGATTGCCGATTAATTCCAGTTTTTGAATCTCCGTCTGTGCTTTTTCCTTTTTCAACCTTTGATGTAAAAGGACATATTTTGCCAGTAAAAATATGATGTTCGTAATGGTTAAGATTACGGCAAGGCTAATAAAAAAGGTCTTCCAAAAAATGAGTTCATCATCAGAAGCGACGAAGGCAGAAATCGTCCATGGTACTTGAGAAACATTCATGCTTGAGTTAACCGAGTCTTGTTTAGAGATCGAACCGGCCTTTATTAATTGATTTCCGTTTCCATCGTAGACGATAATCATTTCATCTTTTAATAAATTTTGAATTGCTGTCTCTATTTCATCGATTCGTAAGCTGGCAATAAGAACACCTTGAATTTCTCCATGTTCCACAATTGGGGTGGCGATTGAAATGATATATCTGCCGGTTACACGGCCAAAATGTGGCTCTGATATACTGGTCTTCTCTGATTGAATCGCTTCCTGGAAATAATGACGGTCACTTACGTTAACTAAAGAATTGGTTTCGTTCGTGCTAATTAACAGGTCCCCGTTTGTACTTGCCCAGTAGAAACCAGAAAAACGTGGATCCTTCCCCATCGTTTCCCGCAGTATTTTTTCTACACCATTAAGATTATTATTTTGTACCTTGATCGAGGTAGCAAGCATTTCTAGTCTTCCGACCGTTTCACCTAGAAAATGCTCAATAGTCATGGCATGAAAATTGGCATACTCCTGAGCTTTCGCTTTATATTCTCGTTCCGCCACACTTACCTGATGCTGTGCCAAATAAGAACTAATCGCCAAGGAAGGAATTAACGTTAGCAGTATATATATGAGCCATTTATTTTTAAAAAGTAAAGCTAAAAACCGATGGAAAGCCAAAAGGATCTACTCCTCAAATATGTATATACTATTATTTTTTATTATATAACTTTCTGCTAGCACTTGTCTTGAAACTGGGGATTTGCCAATTCATTTTTATCAGACAATCATATTTTAATATAAAGTAATTGATATGGAGGTGGTAAGTTTTGCAAAACAGAAGCCGAAGTGGTCTTTTTTCCTTCTGTATTTTTCCCGGATATCGTTGGTGCGGACCCGGCTGCAGCGGTCCAGGCGCCCCGATTAATGAAGTGGATGCCTGCTGCCAAAAACATGACCAATGTCTAAATAAAGGAATATCATCTTGTCAATGTGATAAAGAGTTCATGGACTGCCTTCATAATAAAAGAAATAGAGAAACTGATAAAGGCCGAAAAGCAGCACTTATGTATGACTTTATGAAAGTGAGAACTTCGTTTACTTGCGGGCAGAGGAAAAGGTTTTTATAATTTTCCTAATTGTGGAAAGATTGCAGGATAGCTGAGCCTATCTGTTGAATATAATTACTTGAAAGGAACCAATTTTAAATTTGGGGGCAATTCATGTTAATTTTTTGGCCTTTTACAATTATTTCGCTCATCCTCGCCATTATTGCCATAGCGTTAAATAAGAGAAAAATTCTTTATATATCCTCCATTCTTATCTTACCCATGTCGCTTTATCTAGCTGCCACTCCACGTTTTGAAGTATGGGGGTTAATTTTTCCCTTATTATATGTTGGTGCAGGAATATCCCTGAAAAAGAAGAAACGCTGGATGGCCTTTTGGTTAGTGGTCCCGATTTTTCTTGCATTCGCTTGGCTGGGATATATTGTGATTAATCAGTAACAGCGATACGTCATTAATGTATCGTTTTTTCTTGTATGATTAGAAAGTTATAAGTTAGGGGGTATTAAGGATGGAAAAAACACACGAAACACAATCTAGTGAAGCATTTAAAGGGATTGATGATAATAAATTGTATACACCTATCGAGGAATTGCAAAAGATAACTGCTGGAGGTGTTTACAAAAGAAACAGCTTTAAATTAAAATCCTTGCCTAAAGGGATTCGCTATATAGGGTATTTTATCATTGGTTTTTGTTTCCTTACTTTTGTAATAGCCATAGTTTCTAAATTTATTTTATTAAAATGAGAAGAGGAAGACTAATGAATTTAGCTGGAAATACAATATTAATTACAGGCGGTGCCTCCGGAATTGGCTTAGCATTTGCAGAACGTTTTATCAAAGCGGGAAGCAAGGTCATTGTTTGCGGGAGAAGGGAAGAAAAGCTGAAGGAAGCAAAAGAAAAATTCCCTGACATTGAGACTCGTGTATGTGATGTAACGAATGAATCAGAGCGGTTGGCGTTATTTGAATGGGTAACAAGTCATTATCCTGAAGTGAATGTTCTTGTGAATAATGCAGGTATTCAGCAGCGCTTCAATATTCTTAAGGCGAACCCCCAAGAGGATTGGAACTACTACAATAATGAAATAACAGCGAACCTGGAAGCGCCCATTCATCTAACAATGCTATTTGCGCCGTATCTTGCTAAAAATGAAAATGGAACTATTATCAATGTAACGTCAGGTCTGGCTTTCACACCAATGGCGATTGCCCCGATTTATTCGGCTACAAAGGCAGCACTGCACTCCTTTACTGTAAGTTTAAGATTGCAGCTTTCGGAAACTTCGATTAAAGTGATTGAAGTGGCTCCTCCTGCGGTAAATACGGATTTAGGCGGTGTGGGCTTACATACTTTCGGTGCCGATTTGAATGAATTCGCAGATGCCATTTTTAAAGGGCTGAAGGAAGGTAAACTTGAAATTGGTTTTGCCAGATCGGAGAAAGCATTGCGGATGTCGAGAGATGAAATTGATGAAGCAGTAATCGGAATTTATGAGAATACGAAGAACTCAATCAAATAGAGGCTAACAAAAGGGCTCGCACATAAAATGTGCAGCCTTTTTTCGTTATTTAGGATGAGCTAACGTTTTGAATTGTTTTTGTATACATATTCCATTTCGCAGAAATAATTCCTTCTTCTGAAGCAACTAACCAAACTGAGATGGCGGGAAAATTGGATTCGGCCAGTTGCGGAAAAAGTATTGCCACTCTTAGCTGATGGCCGCTTAAAAATAAATATCGGCCACCATTCCTATTAGCAGAAGCCGCAAAAGGGATTTAGTTGAAAATCGGATGAGTACGGGAAAAGTCTTGCTGGATGTCGGGGAATGAATTTATCGTATTTTTTAGATTCGCCGATATAATTGAAAATTCGCCGATAAAGTGGAGGAATTCGCCGATAAATTTGCAGATTCGCCGATAAACTTTAAAAATTCGCCGATAAATTATTAGCTAATTTGCTAAAGTATAATTTTATACTGGAAAATGACTTTTAAGGAGTATTAAAACCAAATAAATTTACTAAAACATCCTTTTATTAAAAGAAAATTATAAGAATGGTGATTTTTTTAATTTAAAAGACTATTTTATAAGAGTATTTTTCGGGTTATTGACCCACGGGATTGTTTTCGGTTTAGCTACTATTTTTTCATTTTGACTGGTTTCAGAAAGGAATTCGCAGCCTTTTCATTTTACCAACTGTTTTTGTTGGCTGTTGAGGGGGCTGGTGTTTTTATAAAAGAAGGATTAATGAAAAAGTCAAAAACTGATTTGCTTTGGCATCTCTATTTTTTACGAGCAGATTATCTAAATATGATTTGGACAGTATACTTAATAAGATTTTTCTCATATTGAAACAAGGTGAGCAAATTGATGGAATAAGCTTCTTTCTAATATTAGGAGTTATTTGCATCTGGATTTCATTACTTTTCCTGTTCTCTGATTAAAAAATACATCACTTAAAAGGAAAAACGGAGTGCCTTTTTTGATTTTTATTGGATCCATTTTTCGACTTAACATCATTATTTTATTTTGGGCTATTATCAACATTATTTGGCCTAAGGCTGCTTAAAATATTATGAGTGATTTCACATATTAATAGGGCATTTACCTATTTAAGAATAGATTGTTCATTTTCAAATTCTTTAATCCAATACATGTACTACCTCAATTATCCAATCATAAGCCCTTCCTTTTTAGCCGAAAATAATATGGCTCGCTCATTCAGACAAAGGGGGAAATGGCGTTGAAATGGCAAAAATCAATACTTTCAATGATTCAGCAGCGTCAAGACAAAAAGGTTGCCTTAGCCGTGGATACTTCCACCAACGAGGCTCCAGCCATCCTTATTAATAACATAGTGAAACTGTTTGAACAGCTAAAGCCAGATACGATATTGGTTCAAGCGGATTTTAAAATTAGAAGCATTACTCCCGTAAAAAGTGATACGATCAAATATCATACACATGGGAAATCTTCCTATACATTAGTGCTTGAGTGGGCAAAAGAAGAGAAAGTAGATACACTGTTTTATATAACGGACGTAACCGGATTTTTTTCTGAAGAGATGGAGAAGGTCGATTTTGAATTATTTTGGCTGGTACCTGGGGCATTTTTACCACGGGTTCCATTTGGTAAAGCAATTAAAGTGGCATAAAAAGCAAATCCCTCACAATTTTGTGGGGGATTAATATTTAATGTCTTATGTAAAAAATTACAAGAGAAATCAGGCCGGCACCAACCATAGCTAATAGCAATTGAATCGGCTTTGATAATTTATATCCTTTTTCAATTATATACTCTTTTGCCTTTTCCTCTATTGTTATAATGGCAACAATCCCAATAAACCCCAAAGCTATATAAAACCAGGTCATGTACAAACACCATCCCTAGGACTAATGTTACTTATTAGACGAAAATACTGCCCATTTTGTTTCCAAATTTTGTGCTTTTTTTAAAAAGCAGGTAAAAAATACCCACTTATAAAAACAGCACTTATAATGAGATAGAGAGGTGAAAATAGAGTCCTTGGAGGGTATTAAATGAAAGTGAGACTTTCCGAATTTAATGAAAGCTGGGGGATAATGTTCCAAAAGGAGGCAGAATTTCTCAACACCATTTTTGGGGAGGAAATAATCGGATTCGAACATTTTGGCAGTACGTCTGTCCAGGGCTTAAAGGCTAAGCCTGTTATCGACATGATGTGTATCGTAAAAGACATTGTAAAGGTGGATTTATTCAACAACAAAATGAGTGAACTTGGATATGATGTTGCCGGAGAATGGGGCATTCCAGGCAGAAGATTATTTCGAAAGGGCGGGGATAACAGAACTCATCATATTCATTTTTATCAATTCGATAATCCCCAAATCGAACGTCATTTAATTTTTCGGGATTATCTTCGGAACCATCCAGAGGAAGCAGCAAGGTACAGCCGCTTTAAAGAAAACTTAGCTGAGCGATATGAAAATACGAGTGACTACAGCCCAGCAAAGAAATCATTTGTAAAGGAAATGGAACAGCATGCTCTTGCTTGGTATGCACAGAGACCATCCTGAAAATTTCAAAAAACAGTACAAAAAAAGACGTCTGCTCAGCATACGTCTTTTTCCGTCTATTTTAATCCATTTTACGCAAAACCGCACGGACTGGACTCCCATCCGCCTCCACTAATGGAAGGGGAAGAGCAGCCAATTCATAATCCCCAGGAGCGACTTCGTCTAGTACAAGTCCTTCCAAAATGTGAATGTTATGACGGGTAAGCTCATGGTGGGCAGACAGTTCTTTACTGTCGATTTGATCCACTGACGGCAAATCAAGGCCAATCAGGCGGACTCCAAGTTCTGAAAGATAAGAAGCCAATTCGGGTTCAATCGGGGGAATCGACTCTGGAAAAACACTTCGATCCTTCCAGGCATCCGTCCGAATTAATAAGCGTGTTACCCCTTTAAGATTCATACCGGCAAGGTCCTTTACACCAATGCTGGTCGTTTCCTGTAAATGAATGACCCGTGCCTCGCCCATATATAAATCTAGATCCAAATCGATTACTTTTTTTCCATCGTTATCAAAATGGAAAGGAGCGTCAATATGAGTACCGGTATGAGCACTCATTGTAATCTGTCCTACATTAACAGAACCACTTTCTTCTTTACTCCAACTGACTTTGTAGTTGAAGGGTGTATCTCCTGGCCAGACAACGATATTGTTGTCAAGGCGCTGCGAAACATCAATCCATTTACTCACTCTTACAGCCTCCAACACTTCAGATTCAACTTCCTCATTATGCTACAACTTAGTTCGAAGACTCAATAGCTCCGGGAAGAATTGCTGGTCAAGAACTCGTTTCAAATAGGTAACACCAGAAGAGCCGCCAGTACCCATTTTATGGCCAATAATTCTTTCGACTGTTGTCATATGATTAAAACGCCATAATTGCTGCTGATTGCCAATGTCGACCAGCTTCTCAGCCAGTTCATACAAATCCCAGTATTGATCAGTATTACGGTACACATGGAGCCATGCTTCTTCCACGCTGGCATTTGGTTCATAGTTTTGCGACCAGTCGCGGTTCAAGGCTTTTTCATCTACTGATAAACCATGTGCCACAAGCGCTGAAATCGCAGCATCATAAATACTTGGAGCATGAAGTGATTCCATTAGACGGGCATATAACTCCGGCTGATGCTGATAAACTGCAAGTGTATGGGCATTTTTGTTTCCGAGCGCAAATTCTATCAAACGGTTTTGATAGGATTGGAATCCAGAGGAATGTCCCAATTTATCCCGAAATTGCATATATTCAGCCGGTGTCAAAGTGGATAGGACACTCCATGATTGAATCAGCTGCTGCTGTATTCTGGATACACGTGACAGCATTTTAAATGATGGTTCCAAATCATTACGTTTGATACATTCAATCGCCGCATTCATCTCGTGTAGAATAAGCTTCATCCATAATTCGCTTGTTTGATGAATAATAATAAACAGCATTTCATCGTGATGATCAGAAAGCCGATGCTGACTTGATAAAATTTGCTCAAGGTGAAGATAATCACCGTAAGACATTTCTTTTTTAAAATCTAATTGAATTTCCTTTTCGAGATTCGATGTTTTATTTTCTTGTAGATTATCCAGGTTGCTCATAACATTTTCCCTCACATTCCATTAATCTATTTAATTTGTTCTTCCAAAGAATCCTGCTGTGATAGATTATTCATGTTTCTTTTATGAAAAAAGAAATATGCCACACATAAAAAGACTAACCAAGGTATTCCAAACTGCAGTAAAATTTTGAAATCGGTAAACCATGTGGTAATCATTAAACTTACAAGAAGTACTGCTCCTAAAATGGTCAAATAAGGGAAGCCCATCATTCTGACTGGTAACTTGCGTCCGCCTGATTTTTCCCACATTCTTCTGAAAAATAAATGAGAAACAAAGACCATTAACCATGTAAATAAGGCACCGAACATCGAAATTCCCATCATGAAGGCATAGGAAGTGCCAGGGAATAACGCGCTTACCACTGCTGCCACAATAATTCCAAGAGTGGAAACGGACAGCGCTGCCCCCGGAACACCTTTTTTGTTTAATTTGCCTAAGAACGCAGGTGCAAAATTACTGCGGGATAATGAAAATACCATCCGTGTTGAAGCATATAACTGGCTGTTCATGGCGGATAATGCAGCCGTTAAAATAATAAAATTCATAATTCCAGAGGCTCCAGGGATATTCAAAATTTCCATAACTTTAACAAACGGACTTTTATCGACTCCTGCCGCTTTCCAAGGAACAATCATTAACATGATCGCCAGTGTTAATACATAGAAAGTAGACAAACGGAAAACTGTTGCTTTTAAGGCTTTCGGAACAGCAACATCGGGGTCCTTTGCTTCCCCTGCCGTAACCGCAATCAATTCAGTCCCTAAGAAGCTAAAAAGGGAAATAAAGATGGCAATCCATACTCCATTCCAGCCAAACGGGAGAAACCCACCGTCATTGACAAAATTCTCTGCACCCATTTTTGGATGATCAGATGTTCCAAATAAAACATAGGCTCCAAGAATGATAAATCCGACAATAGCACTAATTTTAATCATCGAGAACCAATACTCAAAGGTTGCAAAGGTATTGACGCTTGTAGCGTTTACGTAAATTAACACAGCTCCAAATAGTAATATCCAGACCATTCCTGGCACTGTCGGGAACCAGTATTTCATATAAACAGCGATGGCACTTACTTCTACGCCAACAGCCAGTACATTCGCAATCCAATACGAGTAGCGCACAAGAAAGCCTGCCATTGGATGAATATATTTTTCTGCAATAACGCCGAAGGATCCTGAAGCCGGGTGTGCAACCGTCATTTCAGACAAACATCCCATAAGAAGAAGGACAATAAAGGCACCAACCGCATAGCTGATTAAAACACCTGGTCCTGCTGTTTGAATGGCGAGCCCGCTGCCGAGGAAGAGCCCCGTTCCGATGGCGCAGCCCATCGCAATCATCGTGAGCTGGCCTGTTTTTAATTCCCTCTTTAAACCTTTTTCTGGTCCATTTGTATTCATATTCGTCATACTTTCCCACCTTCCCTTGTTTTATCTTCAATTTTCATTCATACTGCTTTTAATCATAATGGAATTTTGAGAGTTTAGCTGTTTTTTTTAAAATTGATAGAGTTTCACTTCTTTGGAACCGCTTACAAATGATTTTCGACAAAGGATGCCATTAGTGAAAAAATCTACCTTGATCAAAACCCTCCTTTTTCCATAATTCAAAGTGAATCATAACAAGGAAAATGACATGATGTCAATAATACATTTCAGAAAATTATAAATGTTATATCACTACGAGTTCTTTTTTTATAAAAACTTTTATTTTCAGAGGAATCCTTATATGCTGTAAATAGAAACAGGAGGAATTGGAATGACGGATGAAAAAGTGATAGATAAACGGCATTTGCGCTCAATCAAAACACGGGAAAAGTTATTAGAAGCAGCTAAAGAGGTATTTCTTGAAGATGGCTTTCATAAGGCAACCATTTCACAAATGATCAAAAAGGCCAATATTGGGTACGGAACGGCATATGTTCATTTTGAAGGGAAGGAAGACATATTAATTGTTTTGATGGAGAATGTCATGGAGAAGTTCTATGAAATTGCTGAGGTTTCCTTTTTTCCAAAAACCAAAAAGGAAGCTATGGAGATTATCCTAGAGCAAGCCACTGCATTTTTGAAAATGGCAGAAACAGAACGTAACATGATGCAGGTATTCGAGCAGGCGATTGGCATTTCGACCGCCATCTCAAACAAATGGAAGGCGATTCGAGAAAAGTTTATTCAGCGAATTTCAGAGGATATTGCCTACGCTCAAGAAAGCAGACTGGCCAGACCGGAGTTAAATCATAAGCTCGCAGCCAGAGGATGGTTTTTCACAAATGAAATGTATCTATGGGAAATTGTCCGGAACGAACATCTCGATACTGTAGAAGAAGTTGCGAAAACAATCACGGCTATTTATACTAGGGGACTTTATCTCTAAAAAGGTGAAAGGGTGATAAAATGCAGGAGCTTCGCTATAAGTGGGAACCATTTTTAAAATATGGCCAGCGGTTTGAGGTAGAAAAAAATAAGGTCATCTATCGCCAAGGGCACAGTGGAAAAGGATTTTATTATCTCAGCATCGGCGAAATAAATATCACCCTTCTGTCGGAAAAAGGGAATGAACGGATCATAAATGTTGTGCCGCCAGGGATGCTGTTTGGAGAACATGGTGTCCACCAGGAACCTTATTTGACAAGTGCCACCGCAGCCTGCCCCTCAATGATCTATTTCTTTTCTGATGAGGCAGCTGCAGCTATTTACGCGGAACATCCGGAGGCCTCTGTGATTTATACTGACTCACTAATCTACAAATTTAGAACTTTAGCAGAAATCCTTTCGCTCATCGAAAGTCCAGTGGAACAACAAATGGCTTATTATTTGTTAAAACTGTCGGAGGAAAATGGCAACGCTTCCATGAATCAAACTTCTTTTGCAAAGTACATTGGTACGTCCCGCATTACCCTCAATAGGGTGATTCAAAAGTGGAAGCAGGAAAACTATATCACCCTTCATAATCGTCAAATTGTGATTAAAGATATGGAAAAAATAAAAGCGATTGCAAACCAATAATAGATTTCTAGTTAACCAGGTTTCTTAAGAAATCTGGTTTTTTTATATAGTATTTTCGATTCATAATCTCGATGATGCCATCCTCTTGCCATTGTTTTAACACTTTGTATACTGTGATTCTTGTTAATCCTGTGCAGCTGGCAATGTCCTGCTGTGAAATAGGGATCTCGTAATTTTTAAATTCATAACAAATATTGTGCAAAAGAAGGGCGATTTTTTGTTCGGATGTAAGCGTATCTAAATTAATGCGATCTAATAAAATTTTCATTTTGTGAATAACCGTACGCGAAAAGAGTGGAACTAGCTTAGGGTGCTCTTTAAGGAGTGTTTTAAATGTTTCACAAGGAAAATGATAAACGACGGAATCCTTTACGGCGATGGCGGTTGTGAAATGCTGCCTTTGATCCAGCGACTGGACGCCTATGAGCTGATTCGGAATCACAATGTTTAAGATTCGCTCCTTGCCTGATGCATTTACACTGACAATCCTCACTAAACCCTTCTTAAGAAAATAAAACCCATCCCCACAGGTCCCTTGACTGTAGATGGCTTCCTTTCTCTTAAAGAACTGCCTCGTTCCAAACTGTAAATAGCTGTCCCAATCAAAAACATGTTCATATAGTGTGGCCATAGTGTTACCTCCAAAAATATTTTTGGATGCCCTACTCAGATGTCTTCTGTTTTTCACTTTTATCATAGTTGAAATCAAAGGGATTATCCATTGATTAGATTTATTATTTAGATAATTAAAAATATAAAATCAAAAAATATGTTAAATAGGCTACACTTTCATTTTGTGGAAGCGGTTACAATTTGGTTGTAAATTTCCGTAAATCAAGGAGGCCCAAACGATGGGAATTAGAACAGGTAATCAATATATTGAATCCGTAAAATCCAGAAAACCTGATGTGTGGCTGCATGGCAAAAAAGTGACCAATTTATTTGATGAACCGGTTTTTAAACAGCCAATTCTGGAAATTGCCAAATTATATGATCTGCAGCATAACCCAGAGTACCAAGATAGAATTACCCATATATGCGAAGAAACTGGCGAGAGAGTCAATAACGCTTTTTTAGTGCCAAAAAGCTATGAAGATTTAATGAAACGCCGAGAAGTTTTTGAAGTGTTTGCAAAGGCAACCTTTGGGCTAATGGGCAGAACACCGGACTTTTTAAATGTTGTTGTGACGTCGATGTACTATAATTCTTGGTTTTTTGAAAAATACAATCAAAATTGGGCTGAAAACATCCGTAATTATTATAAATATCTTCGTGATCATGACTTGTTTTTAACTCATGCGATTATCAATCCGCAAAATGACAGAAGTAAGACCTCACACGAACAAAAGGATACTTATACCCACCTGGGGGCAGTAAAGGAAACTCCGGATGGTTTAGTCGTAAGAGGAGCCAAAATGCTGGCTACGCTTGCTCCGATTACAGATGAAGTCATCATTTACTCGTTCCCTGGCTTTAAACCGGGTGATGAAAAGTATGCTCTTGCCTTTGCGATTCCAATTGAAACACCGGGGTTAAAAATTATTTGCCGGGAACCGATGCAGGATGGAACTCGTTCCCTCTTCGATCATCCATTAGCGTCAAGATTTGAGGAAATGGATGCCCTGCTCGTTTTTGAAGATGTTGTCGTTCCTTGGGACCGAGTCTTCCTCTATAACAATGTTGAAGCAGCGAATAAGCTGTACCCAATGACTGGAGCAGGCCAGCAGCCGGCACACCAATCGGGTGTTAGAGGACTGGTAAAGTTGCAATTTGCCACGGAAGTAGCTATGAAGCTAGCGGATTCCATTGGAGTCGATGTCTATTTAAATGTCCAAAATGACCTTGGCGAATTGATCCAATCGCTAGAATCCATCAGAGCGTTATTACGAGTTGCCGAAGTGGAATATACGATGACAGAACACGGTGAAGCAATGCCAAGTTATATTCCTCTTGAAACGATTAGAGGACTGCTGCCGACGATGTACCCAAGGGCCATTGAAGTGATGCAGATTATTGGGGCTGGCGGGCTGTTAATGTCCCCAACTGGCGCCGATTTTGAAAGTGAGCCATTAAAGGATGCGATGGAAAATTATTATGTGGGAAGAGAAGGAGTGTCTTCCTTAGACCGTGTAAGTCTGTTCAAGCTTGCATGGGATTTATGCGGAGAAGCGTTTGGTCAGCGTCTGCTTCAATACGAGCGCTATTATACAGGAGATCCGATCCGTAAACGGGCGATTTTTTACAATAATTATAAGCGTACGCATTCGCCTGATATGGTTGAAGAGGCATTGCAGGTAAGTGTATTAAATAAAGGATTGGAGAGCCAAGTATGAAATTATTAGGTATTTCAGGGACGATTATTGGGGCAAAAACAGGAATTCTCGTCAGAAGAGTATTAGAAGAAGTGAAGCAGAAGCACCCGGAAATCGAAGTGGAGTATTTAGATCTGATGGACTACGAGGTTCAATTTTGCGACGGACGCAATCCTTCCGCCTATTCCGAGGATACAAAGACGGTGATTCAAAAGGTTACTTCTGCTGATTTTTATATATTTGGAACACCGATTTTTCAAGGCTCCATCCCTGGACCGTTAAAAAACTTGTTTGACTTAATCCATCCAAACGATTTCCGAAACAAAGTGATGGGATTTGTGGCAAATGGCGGAACCTACCAGCATTATCTGGTCATTGAAAATCAATTAAAACCGATTGCAGGTTACTTCCGTGCTTTTGTCGCACCAGGCTATGTTTATGCGAACAATGAGCATTTTAACCAGAAAAATGAAATTGTTGACCCTGATTTGCTGCGGAGGATTTCCGATTTGGCAGATGAAGTGGTCCAAATGCAAAAAGCCCTTAAACAAAATTTAGAAATTGTAAGAGGATAGAAGGGAGAAGAGGAAATGACAAAAACTCAGTTTTTACCGATTAATCTAATGAAATTTATTGAAGAGAATAAGGATCAACTTCAGCCTCCTGTTAATAATAAAGTGATTTGGAAGGATGCGGAATTGATGGTGATGCTTCTTGGCGGACCAAACAAAAGACGTGATTTCCATGTTGATCCTTCAGAAGAAATCTTCTATCAAATTAAAGGCAGCTGCTACGTGGAAGTCATCAATCAGGAAGGAAAACGTGAGGTTGTTGAGGTAAAAGAGGGGGAAATGTTCCATCTCCCTGCCAATGTGCCCCATTCACCGCACCGAGTGGCAGATACGATTGGTCTTGTCATTGAACGAAACCGTGCACAAGGAGAACTGGAAGATTTCGTCTGGTTCTGTGATGAGTGCGACCATGAAATGCATCGAGTAAAGATTCAATTAACCAATATCGAAGTGCAAGTTAAAGAAGCTATTGCCGGTTTTAACGGCAGCCGTGAGCTAAGAACATGCATGAATTGCGGTCATGTAATGCCGGAAGAAGCGAGTGAATGGAAATGCGAGTAGACTTTCATACGCATATTATTCCTGAGAATTGGTCTGAGCTGACTCAGCATTTTACGGGAGAAAAATGGCCGAAGCTTGAACGGACCTGTACCTGCGGCGCCAATATTATGGTCGCTGGTAAGGTATTTCGAGAAGTCACCGATCAAGTTTGGAGTCCGGAGAAGCGAATTTATGATATGGAGCGTGAATCGGTTGATATCCAAGTACTTTCACCGATTCCAGTAACGTTCTCCTATTGGGCACCTGCCGAAGAAGCGGAAAGATTAGCACGGATTCAAAATGATTTCATTGCTGAAACTGTCAATCAGTATCCAACTCGATTTATTGGATTAGGGGCTGTGCCACTGCAAAATGTTGATATCGCCATTCGTGAAATGGATCGCTGCATCCACGAATTAGGGTTAAAGGGCATTGAAATTGGTACTAATGTAAACGGTGTTAATTTGGATGATCCTTCTTTCATCGAGTTTTTCGAGATGGCAGAAAAATGGGAGGTTCCCCTCTTTATTCATCCTTGGGAAACGTTAGGAAAAGAGCGGATGCCGCGTCATAATTTGATGTACACAGTGGGGATGCCGAGCGAAACAGCTCTTGCGGGTGCAAGTCTTATTTTAGGAGGAGTCATCGATAAATTCCCTAAGCTAAAAATTTGCTTTGCGCACGGCGGTGGATCCCTTCCATACCTTTTGCCAAGACTTGATCAAGGCTGGAAGGTCTGGCCGCATTTACGTTTGCTCGATAAACCGCCAAGCTATTATGCGAAAAACTTTTACTTTGACTCTTTAGTCAATGATCCTATTAATCTCCGATACTTAATTGAAAATTTCGGTCATGAAAAAATAATCATGGGCTCTGATTACCCTTTCCTGTTAAGAGAAGTGCCGCCTGGAAAAGTGATTGATGAAACGCTGGGACTCACGCAAGAACAAACAGAAGCCATGCTCGGAAAAAATGCGCTGCGATTCTTAAATATTCCTGTAAAGGCTGGAGTGTGACATGATGGAAAATCAAATTCTTACACCTGAAGATAAATTAGCAGAACTTGGGCTGACCTTGCCGGCGCTTCGACCTGCCTCAGGGAATTATGTGAGCTGCGTTCGGACTGGAAATCTTATTTTTACATCAGGTCAGGGGACGAATGAGTTCCGCGGCCAATTGGGGAAGGATGTCACCATTGAAGTCGGCTATGATGCCGCAAGACAATGTATGTTAAATCTCCTAAGTGTTATTAAAAATGAACTTGGTGAATTAAGCAAAGTGAAGCGGATTGTGAAAATATTAGGTTTTGTCAACAGCACACCTGATTTTGTCGATCAGCCGAAAGTGATGAATGGTTCTTCCGATTTACTTGTTCAGGTATTTGGCGAAAGAGGCAGACATGCCAGATCGGCTGTTGGAATGGCCCAGCTTCCACACAATAATGCAGTGGAAGTTGAAATGATCGTAGAAGTAGAGTAACAGGAGGGGATAGGGATGAACTTAACCCAGCAACAAGTAATCAAGGATGCAAAACTCTTCATCAATGGAGAATATAGGGATGCTTTCTCAGGTGAAACCTTTGATACCATCGATCCTTCCACGAATCAAAAGCTTGCTTCGGTTGCCAAGGCAAATGAAGAAGATGCTAAATATGCCATTGAAGTGGCACAGCGGACGTTTGAAAGCGGCATATGGAGCGAAATGCCTGTCGCGGAACGGTCGAAGATTTTGTGTAAAATGTCTGACTTGGTCATGGAGCGAGTTGATGAATTAGCACTCGTTGAAACACTAGATGTTGGAAAACCTATTAAAGAGAGCCGCGGCTTTGATATTCCAAGGGCTGCTGCCAATCTCCGTTTTTTTGCGGAAATGGCCAATTATATTCATCATGAACACTATGATCAAGCAAAATATATGTCATATTCCAAGTATGCACCTGCAGGCGTAACCAGCTTAATTATTCCGTGGAATCTTCCGTTTATGCAAATGACCTGGAAGGCATCGGCGGCATTGGCAGCGGGGAACACGGTTGTGGTGAAGCCGGCATCCTATACACCGCTAAGTGCCGTCATGCTTGGAGAAATTGCTAATGAAGCAGGACTGCCGCCTGGTGTATTGAATATTATTACTGGACCTGGCGGAACAGCCGGAACAACGATGACCAACCACCCATCGGTTCGCCGCATATCCTTTGTTGGAGACAGTACAACTGGCCGGACGGTAATGCAAAATGCCGCTTCCCAATTAATTCCGGTTTCATTGGAGCTTGGCGGTAAATCTGCGAACATAGTGTTTGAAGATGCCGATTTGGATGAAGCAGTAGCGGGATCCATCGAAGCCATTTTTCGAAACCAGGGTGAAATTTGCTTAGCTGGCTCTAGACTTTTGGTGCAAGAGAGTGTTTACGATCTATTCCTGGATAAATTTTTAAAGGCTGTTCGAAAAATTAAGGTAGGAAATCCGCTGGATGAAACGACCGATATGGGAGCATTAGTATCAAAAGGTCACTTGGATTCTGTTGATCAATATGTTCAAATCGGCCTTTCTGAAGGAGCTAAACTGGCAATTGGCGGAAAAAGAATGCTAGAATTAGGCCAAGGAAATTTCTACGAGCCAACGGTTCTTTATGATGTAGATAACAAAATGAGAGTGGCTCAGGAAGAAATTTTTGGCCCTGTCCTTGTCGTCATTCCATTTAAAACAGAGGAAGATGCCATTCGAATTGCCAATGATTCCATCTATGGGCTTGCTGGTGTGGTTTGGACCAATGACCTTCGCCGGGCCCACCGTGTTGCGGCTAAAGTCAACTCTGGTTTGCTTTGGATTAATTGTTGGTATTATCGCGATTTACGAACACCATTTGGCGGGGCAAAAGCGAGCGGCATTGGCCGTGAAGGCGGCCGTCATAGTTTTGAATTTTATACAGAAGCAAAAACAATTACATTGAAGCTTTAGGGCAGAATCGAAGAGTGCTTTTAAGGCACTCTTTATGAGTTCATATAGAAAGAGTGAGTGTATGAATCAGGTAGTGGACAAAATTGTGGAAAGTCTTTTAGAAGCGGAGCGCACGAAGAATGCTATCGCTCCTCTTACTGTGGAGTATCCTGAATTAAAGGTAGAGGATGCCTATAAGATTCAACTTGAGGTTATGGCTAAAAAAGTAAATCAGGGCAGTAAGGTCATTGGGAAAAAGGTTGGTTTGACCAGCGTGGCGATGCAGCAAATGCTGGGAGTAGACGAACCAGATTATGGTCATTTGTTGGAAGAAATGAAGGTGGAAGATGGAGGCATCGTTAAGGTTGAGGGCTTGATTAGTCCAAAAGTGGAAGCTGAGATCGGCTTCATTCTTGGCGAGGACTTAAAAGGACCGAATGTCACGTTTTTGGATGTCCTTATGGCCACAAAGTACGTGGTGCCAACACTTGAGATTATTGATAGCCGGATAGAGGATTGGAAGATTCAATTAGTCGATACGGTTGCCGATAACGGTTCTTCCGCAATGGTGGTGACCGGTAATCAATTAACTCCGATTGACGGAATCGATTTGCGAACTGTTGGAATGGTGATTTTTCAAAATGGGGAAATGGTTGAAACCGGTTCTGGTGCTGCTGTTCTTGGACATCCCGCTCAAGCTGTCGCCTGGCTCGCGAATAAACTTCATGAATTTGGTATTACGCTTAAAGCCGGCGAATTAATCCTTCCAGGTGCGCTGACAAAGGCCTTGCCTGTTCGGGCGGGCGATCAATTCTCTGCACATTTCGGTTCACTTGGATCAGTTTCGGTTACTTTTGAGTAGGGTTTGATAGTAGTTTTATACTTTTACAACGTCTACGTGACTGTAAAGGCTAAGGGACCAAGAAAAGGGTAACGTAGGAAGAGTCTACGTGACCGAAAAGGTTCAGGGACCAAGAAAAGGGTAACGTAGGAAGAGTCTACGTGACCGAAAAGGTTCAGGAACCAAGAAAAGGGTAACGTAGGAAGAGTTTACGTGACCGAAAAGGCCTTATTACAGCGAAGAGGGTCACGAAAAAATTTTTACGCGCCAAACTTTTCATAATTGGTGAAGGGCCGCAAATTGGAGGTATAGATAATGACGTTAACCAGCGGTGTTGACTTAGAAATTGTAGATTATTTGTATTCGGCAGAAAAAGAGCGTCGGGAAGTGGTTAAGGTTACGGATGAATACCCGGAATTAACCATCGATGAGGCTTATCTTATCCAAGAAAAACTCATCCAAAGAAGAGAAAATGATGGGGCGCGCCGAATTGGGTTAAAGCTCGGACTTACCAGTAAGGCTAAGCAAGAAATGATGGGGGTACATGAAGCAATCTATGGTTATTTGACCGATGATATGCTTGCCCTTGAATGGGAACCGCTTGATTACAATAAATTCATCCATCCAAAAGCAGAACCTGAAATCGCCTTTATGATTGCAGAAGACCTGCAAGGAACCAATATTACAGCAGAGGACGTGCTGCGGGTTACTAAATATGTGGCCCCGGCGATCGAAATCATTGACAGCCGTTACTTAAATTTTAAGTTTACCCTGCCAGATGTGGTTGCCGACAATTGTTCCTCATCAAGCTTTTTTATTGGGAGTAAGTGGATGTCGCCGAAAGTTTTAAATTTGGCTGATATCGGTATGGTAATGTCAAAGAACGGGCAAGTTTCCCAAACCAGCTCAAGCGCAGCTGTGCTAGGACATCCCGCTACATCAGTTGCCTGGGCAGTTAATAAGCTTGGGGAAGCAGGAAAAGGAATTAAAAAAGGGGATATCATCCTTAGCGGAGCCGTGTCCGAAGCGATTTCTTTTGAACCAAAAGATTCCATTCTTGTACAATTTGCTGAATTAGGCAGTGTTGCATTTACGTGTAGGTAATCTGATTTTTTCAGAATATTTTCTATCAAAATCACTAAACCATTAATATTTCCCAAGGCTATTATGAAACTAGCCTTGGGTTTTTTAATAGATTCGACAAAATTCTAGTAGTGAGAGTGGTTGCCCCCCTTATA
>NZ_JBALPP010000051.1:0-27009 GCF_036965425.1 Neobacillus drentensis
CTATTTGTAATGAAGGAAATTTAAGAGAAGTTAATAAAGTTTTACAAAAAGTACAAATCAATAAGCCAGGGGATTATAGGGAAAGTGAAAAATTTGTAAATAAGGATACATTTGTTTATTTTGATCCACCGTACAGACCCATAAGTAATAGTTCCAGTTTTACATCATACAGTAAATTTGACTTTGGCGACAAAGAACAAAAAGAATTAGCTTTATACTTAAAGGATCTTAATAAGGTTAATGCAAAACTAATGTTGAGTAATTCTGACCCTAGGAACGTTAATCCAGGAGATGATTTTTTTGAAACAGAAGAGACCTATGGCCAAGAGGATATTTTCCATATTATTCGAGTTCAAGCGAGAAGAAGCATAAACTCTAAATCAAGTGACAGAGGAAAAATAAATGAATTGTTAATTACGAACTATTGTACTGATAATTAATTTTTAGCTTTTGCTGTAAGTTTCGTTCATAAATAGAATGAGTGTTCACGGTTGGAGGTGAAGTGCTTGTTTAATAATATTGTAGAAAAGATTAATAAAGAATCTTTTTATTACAAGGACAATAATTTTATTTTGTTAAAAGGAGATTCATTGCAATTATTAAGTATGATACAAGATAACTCAATTAACATGATATTTGCTGATCCTCCGTATTTCTTATCAAACGATGGAATAACTTGTAGTTCTGGAAAAATGGTTTCTGTAAATAAAGGTAATTGGGATAAAGGTAAAGAAGAATTTATTAATAAGCATACTTTTAATATCGAATGGTTGGAGAAATGTAAGAATCCACTTTCGAAGGATGGTACGATTTGGATATCGGGAACTTTCCATAATATATATTCAATTGGAGCAGCTCTTGAAGAGCTTAATTATAAAATCATTAATAATATTACGTGGTATAAGACAAATGCTTCACCAAACCTTAGTTGTAGGTATTTCACACATTCAACTGAAACAGTCCTTTGGGCCAAAAAAAGTAAAAAAGCCAAGCATACATTCAATTACGAGATAATGAAAGAAATAAATGGTGGCAAACAAATGAGGGATGTTTGGCAGATTCCTACGACTAAGAAATCTGAAAAGGAATTCGGAAAACACCCTACTCAAAAACCTATTGAGTTGTTGAAAAGGATTATACTTTCTTCTACGAAAGAGGGAGATATAATTTTGGATCCATTTAATGGAAGTGGGACAACGGGAATTGTAGCAGCTATGCTAAATAGAAAATATATAGGGATTGATTTGGAAGAAGAATTTCTTAATCTAACAATAAAACGGTATAAATCTCTTGAACAAAAACAGTTATCCTTAAATATTTAAATGAATTTTTTTATTTTCCTTTCTTGCTTGCAAACAATTAAATTTTGTTTGGAAGCTTTTTTTAGTTTAACATACAATGACAAATGCATTTTTCAAGTTTTTGTTTAAATACAATTACCGTATTTTCCTTTTTAGTCTGCATTGATGTTTTTTGGCATTGAGTACAACTTATCCCACTTAAATGATGACTTATTTTTAAGTATCACAATTTTAATATACTTGTTTCCAATCGTACCTACACATTTATATTTCAATATTTTTCTTTTTTTACTAATTTAAGTATATAAAACTTAAGAGGATCTTAGCGGATTGAAAAGTAAACTTCAGTGATATTTCGTTATATACGATTCCTCTTAAATTCGAATTTCCGTGTTTAGTGATACGATATGATAGGCTTTCGTAATCTAGTTTTCCTCTAATATCCCCTGAAGGTAAGTGTGGGATTCCAAAAATGCTACCACTATTTTGGGGATAAACACAACGATATCAGGAAGTCTATATAAAAAATATCCAGCTCAAAAAGCGAAGGTCGTGGATGAAAATGCAGTCTTTTTTTCACTGAAGGTAAAATTCTTTCATAATAATAAGGATTATTGCATAATTAAGGGGAAAATAAAATATGGAAAAGTCTACATTATATTTATATTTTTTATGATATGGATGTAGATTTATTAAAAGAACGTCCTATAGAAACACGTTGTCTTAAGGGGTGATGTATATGGTCTTATCGCTGGTAAAAGGTCAAAAGATTGATCTTACAAAAAATAATCCGGATACAAATATAATACATATTGGCTTAGATTGGGATACATCTGGCAGTTTTGATATCGATGTATCCGCTTTTATGTTGGATCAAAATGAGAAAATTGTAAGTGAAGAAGACTTTGTTTTTTATGGGCAACCAACGTCAAGCAATGGATCTGTTACTCTGGAAGAGTCAATTTCTTCGATAGAAAAGCAGCATTTTGTGATTAAGCTTCCAAATGTTCCTGAAGAAGTGAAAAAAATCGCGATATCTCTCTCTATTTATGAATCGGAGCTCAATGGCCATACCTTTGAGGAAGTACCATCTGTTCATTTACGTATAATTAACAGCAGCAGTCAGGATGAGTTAGCAGTATATCTCATGAACGATTCTTTTGCCAAAGTGAGTGCGATAGTACTTGGGCATGTATATCGATATGCAGGTGAATGGAAATTTCAAGCTGTAGGAGAAGGATTTTTCGGCGGACTTGCTGCCCTTTGTAACGAATACGGTGTTGAGGTAGAGGATGATCCGCTTGAGGAAGCCCAAGATCAGCTTCAATCAACTGTAGTAGAAGAATCTCTCAGTCCGCCTTCTTATGCCTCTGAAGAATCAATAGGTACTGATGCTGGAGAAGCGATACCAACCGTTACAGTTGAAACGGCTCCACTAAAACCAATAACCAATAGTCAAGCAATGAAGGATTACATTATCACTCCTGATAATGTACAGGATGTTAAGGAAATACATAGTGAAAATTTAAAAAAACTCTTTGAGAACAGTACGATCCGGGAGGATAAAATTTCATTAGATTTTTTACGGGAAAAATATAAAACTGATCGTACAAGTTTTATCAGCATGGTGGACGAATTATTTCTCAGGGGTTTTCGATTTGCTACCGAGAAACCAACCAATATCTTACCGAATTACGCTACACAAATATCTTCCTATATTGAAGTGATAGAGGAGGATACCCGTTTTAAGAATGTCAACCTTAGTGGTCTGGGCATGGGTGGCTTAATCCAAAGATTTCATGTCCAAAACGACTTGTTTTTTCATAAAATTCCACTTAGCGGCTTCAAGTTTTTGAATGCGAATATTGATCTGGAAAATGTAGAAAAAGAGTTTTTAAATGCGGGTTTTGTGATTACCAATTTAGCTGAAGCAGCAGAACGTTCAATCGAAAATGAAGTTGATAAAGAAGTGAAGGGCTCTAGTGAAATAGATTCTCCGGACAAAGATTCCGAAGAATTAATGAACACCATAACCATTAATCAATTATTTGAAGATAATAAGTTTAAAACGTTCAGAAATTTTTGTGAACGAAAAAAGATTACATTCCCTTCAGAAATTACACCGGATGTGTTGGAGAAATACAAACGTACCCCCAGTGTTGGTAGTGGAAAAGTCCGTGCTGTGGAGGAACGATTAGAAGAGGTTAAGCGCTTAGGCTTCGCCAAATTGCCTGAAGAAGCTCCTGATCCTGATGAGCCTTATATCCAGTTTAAAAATAAATATGCAGGTAATAAGGAAATCACAGAACTGTTTTATGAAAATGGATTCAATAAGTTTCGTTTATTCTGTCAGGAAAAGGGTATTAAAACGGTTGGTCAAATTAAGAAAAAGCATATCGATACGTTCACGAATAGTCCTGGGATTGGTAGAAAAAAAGTCCTAGATGTTATAGAAAAAATTGAGAATTACGAAAAAAATGCTGATGAAAACATTCCTAAAAAATTTGAAACAGGCGAATTGTTTGAAGGGATTAAACATTGGCAAGTTTCGTCATTGTTAAAAGTCTTTGGTTTTCAAACTATATCAAATAGTAATTTAAAAATAGAGGAAATCGAAGGAGAAAATTATGAGAAACTTGAAGAGGAATTTGATGTACGAACACTCATTGAATTTTCTAATAAGCTGCGTTCTTTAAAGCTTCCTAAAACGATTACCGATGAGATCCCAATTGTACTAAATGACCGAGAAATGACAGTAATTCAATATAGGTTCAATGAAAAATGGACGTTGGAAGAAACTGCTAAGCCCATCGGCGTGACACGTGAGCGGGTTCGCCAAATTGAAGCCAAAGCCTTAAGGAAACTATTTCGCTATTTAGAAATCCATCATTTCAATCTAATTGTAAGCTTATTAACAACATCCCATTCATTGATTACCAAAAAAGAGCTTCTAGGGCTGATTGGGGAAGAGAATTCCTACTTAATAGAGGTTTTAAAGGACAAGAATAGCTTTTTTGTTTATTTTGATAAACTTGATGTTTTTTGTTGTAATCCTGAAGAATGTCAGGATTTTAACGAAATTGAAGGCTTTATTTTTGATTTACCCGACTATTTTTACTTAAATGAATTTGAACAGTTGCTTGAAGAAATTCTTGAAAAAGTTGGTGTTAAGGAACCGTCAATTGATATGATTCATCAAGTTCTTGAGGGCTATGGGTTAAATCGCTATGGTGAATTATATTCGAAAAAGAAGCTTACCATTGGTGAGATTCTAGAGCTTTTGTTCAGTAAATATATTTTAACACCGCTCAGGATAGATGAAACAGGATTAGAAACTTTACAAAACCTTGCCATGGAACATTTTGATTATCAGCTTGAAGGCTCTGTTCGATCTGTTGATGCACGTTTAAGAGATTTGAACAACATTTTATTAGTTGACAGTAACACCTATCAATGGTTTGATAGTGAAAATTTTGATCAAACCATTATAACAGAGGTTGATCATTACTTAAAAAATCGTTTTCAAGAAGTAAATGTGATAAACATTGAAGAAATCTTTAATGCTTTTGAAGAACAGCT
Organism: Neobacillus drentensis; assembly: GCF_036965425.1. GTDB lineage: Bacteria > Bacillota > Bacilli > Bacillales > Cytobacillaceae > Neobacillus > Neobacillus drentensis_F. Next base: position 4,881 of record NZ_JBALPP010000051.1, read on the forward strand.
TAAACCGTACAAGATTTTCAATAAAATCCATTTTTACTCCATTATTAGATTTTTCCTTGATGACGAGTATAGCATTGGAAAAGGTAATACGTTAAATATCTATCAAAATGAAGAAGACAAGATTGATCGTAAGGAGACAATTGTAGAAGCCATCCGAAAAATGGGAGGAACTTGTTCAAAAGATTATCTGCAAGAGATGCTCCGAGTACCGATGTATCGAATAGACCAAGCTATTTCTTCTTCAGAAAAAATGATTCCATGGGGAACCAATCAGGTCATATTATTAGAAAAAATCGGCTTAACAAACAAAGAAATAGAGGGTTTGCTTGCTTTAGTTAACAGAACAATTAGGGATGGATACACAACGATCGGGATTATTCACAGGGAACTTATGTTTGATCGAAACTTAGCTGGACTTATTGGTAAAAAAGGAATTGATACTAAGTCAAAGCTTTCTGCGGTAATAAAAAATATTAAACCTGAGTTACGGGGGCATACCAATTTTCTTTATGAAGAAGGATGTCCGTATACTAGCTTTGAGGATGTTATCCTGACACATTTTAAAGATGGAACTACCCGACAGGAGGTTCAAGAATTTGCCATTGAGCATGGATATGCAGAAATAATGGCTGCCCACATCTTAAACGGTTTATTAGACCGAGATGAGCTGGTGGAAGTAGATTTGAACCTACTTTACCCCGCTAACCTATTTGAAATCTCTGATGAAGCGGTTAAAGCGTTAACATCTCTTATTGAACAGCAAATGATGGAAAAGGAATATATTTCATTAAGTAACCTTAAAGGTTATAAACGAAAGCTTCCTATCCTGGAATTCAGATGGAATCCTTTCTTAATGAGGAGTATTTTGGTCAGAAATGGCTACCGTCAAATCAATAAAATTTATCGAGATTATCGTTATGATAAGGTCATAGTTGTCAAAAAAGAATCAAAGATAACAACCTTTGAGGAATTGGTCTTTTATGTCTTGAAGGAAGAATACGAAGGGAATATGCATGAAGTGAAGGTCTATGACTTCTTAGTGGAAAAAGGGATCCTTCGTGAACAGGAATATGACCACCAAAAAACTTTGCCATATGAAATCAAAGAAAAGAACACGCTTATTTCCGTAAATGAAATTGGAATTGTGACGCTAAGGCAGGGGAGCTAATGTCCTTCAAACAACTTGAATTAAAGTATAAATATCGCTCAGATAATGACCAGATTTATGCAGATTTTTATCAAAAATGCTTGGAGGAAGCCATTGCCTATGACCGGGCAGTGGGATATTTTACAAGCGGCAGTTTAAGCGTCATAGCTAGAGGGCTTGAAACTTTTCTTCATAAGAATGGAACTATTCGAATGATTGCGAATCCCCATTTGACAGTTGAGGATGTTGAAGCCATTCGCTTAGGGTATAAAGCAAAGTATGATGTTATTTCCCAAGCTATTCTCCGTCAAATTGAAATGAGTGAAGAAACAATTCGAGAAGATGCCCTTAATACGTTAGCTTGGCTAATCTATAAAGAAAAGCTCGAGATCAAAATAGCTTTTACGAATAATAACAGTTTATATCATGAGAAATTCGGAATCTTTTATGATCGAGATGGAAATAAGATCGCCTTCACTGGTTCTGCGAACGAAACACTAGGCGGAATCCGAGATAATTTTGAAAAAATTGACGTATTTTGGAAAGAGAATGAAATGGAACGTATTAATGATATGATTGTCGATTTTGAAAATCTGTGGCGTAATAATACCAATGGACTTTCAGTCATTGAAATACCAGATATTATAAAAGACAAAATCGTAAGTTATAAAAAGGAGGGAAGGAGGGTGTCCGTTCCCCATAAAGTTGTAAAACCAAGACCCTACCAGCAGGAAGCTATCAATGCCGTCATTCAAAATAATTGGTGCGGGATACTGGAGATGGCAACCGGAACCGGAAAAACCATCACCAGTTTACTTATTTCGGAAGAATTTTTTAAAGATAGAGGAAGAATTTTTTTGGTCATTCTTGTTCCATTTACCCATTTAGTGGAGCAATGGGAAAAAAATTGCCATGATAGGGGCTACAAAACAATAACCAATTGCTTTGGGAATAAAAAATCATGGGTCAATAAACTTCAAACGGATGTCCGTGATTTTAACCTCGGCTTAATTGAAAAACACGTTGTGATTACTACTTATAAAACGGCTGCATCTGATGAGTTTAATGATTTAATAGCAAGACTTAGAGGAAAAAGCTTTCTCATTTCCGATGAATGCCACTATTTTGGTGTAAAAAGCTTGCGTAACAACAAGCTTGGAAATATGGAAGCAAAGCTGGGATTGTCGGCAACACCAGACCGGTGGTGGGATGAACAAGGTTCGCAATATATTACTGACTTTTTCGGCCAAACCGTCTATGAATATGATATGCAAAGTGCGATAGCCAATGGGGCGCTGACAGAATATATTTATAATCCTTTAACAATAGACTTGACAGATGACGAATTAGACAGATATGAGAAACTCACAAAGAGACTAATTTTTCTCTATGGAAATGAGAAAGACAATAAAGAAGAAATAAGTGAAGTCAATCGGAAAAGAAGTCTAATAATTAGTAAGGCCGAACAGAAAAAAGACGTTCTCTTTACCATGTTTGCGAATAAGATTCGTGAAGAAGTATCACATACACTCGTTTACTGCGCACCGGGTGAAGTGGAGTTAATTACAAAAAATCTTGCGGACTTAGGTTATCGGGTCCATCGTTTTGATTCGGAAGTCCCTCTCACTGAGCGTATGAAAATATTAGATGCCTTTGATCTGGGATCGATTCAAATTTTGGTTGCGATTAAATGTTTAGATGAAGGGGTTGATGTACCAAGTACAAAGGTGGCCTACTTCTTAGCCAGTACATCGAATCCTCGAGAATTTGTTCAGCGGAGAGGCAGGATTTTACGAAAATATACGAATAAAAATCTTGCAGTCATTTATGACTTTATCGTTCTTCCTACTGAGGCAAATGATCAGTTATATAAATCGATTGCCTCGAAAGAACTACCGAGATTTGCGGAATTTTCACGTTTTGCTATCAATAATTTTAATGCTAGAGAAATTGTAGGGAATAAATTAAAGTACTATTCTCTTGAATACTTGATGGACAAGCTCCCATGGGATGTTTATAGGGAATTTCAGAAAATGGAGGTTTTGGAATGAAAATTAATAAAGATTTGGATGCAAAAATTCAACAGTTTCCACAGGATCTCGTCTATTTAGCAAAGATATTATTAAGTGAGATTGAATCAGGGAAGAAATCACATTCTCAAATAGAAGAAATGATCAGACAGGAAATTAGAGAAATTGTATTGGAGGAAATGGGTGAATGAAATTACTTAATATCTCCTTAAATAACTTTCGGCAATTTTATGGGAATCAAAAAATTGAATTTGCCACAGGTAAACAAAACATTACAATTATATTTGGTGAAAACGGGAAAGGAAAAACGGGAATTTTTCGCGCTTTAATGTTTGGCTTATATGGCAGTACCCATATCCAGCAAGACAATCAAAAAGAGGTGATTCATCTCGTCAACTTCATTGCTTTGGACGAAAATGAAAATATGCCTGTGGAGGCTACAGTTGAAGTTGCCTTTGAATCGAACGGCATCAATTATCAAATTAAAAGAACCGTTCAGGGAATTAAGACTAACGAGAAAATTACGGAACGAATATTAAATGCGGAGCTTAGTATTATTGATGAACACGGGAATTATTCAGCTGATCCAATAAAGGATCCGCTTGAAATTAAAAACTTAATGAATGATATCCTTCATGAAAATATTAAAGATTTCTTCCTGTTTGATGCCGAAAAAATTGAAACTCTTGCCAAAACGGACGCCACGGTAAAAGCGGAGGTAAAAACAGGTATTGTTAAGCTTTTACAAATTGATAAGCTCGATGAGGCTATCCAGTTATTAAAAAGGCTTTATTCTTCAGAGAAGAAAAGAGTACTGCAAAGCTCACAAAATCTTGATTTAAACCGAAAAGAAAATGAGATTGAAGCTTTAGGCAATGAAATTTCAAATTTTGAGGAACGAATTGTTTTAAAAGAAGAAAACAAAATTTCATGTGAACGGGAAATTATCGATATCAAGGAACGGCTAGCTGAAAATGAAGAGGTCCGGCAAATTCAAGAAAAATATGAGCACGAAAAAGAAATGAGAGATCAAGAAAAGAAACTGGCAGGTTCTAAAAAAGAGGAAATGAAACGTCTACTGCTCCAAAACGGGTTTCATTTAGTTTTGAAGGATACCTATCTTTATGTGAAATCGTATCTGGAACAGATATTGGTAGACCAAAGAGACTTAATTCCCTTTGAGGTAATTGAAAAATCACTTAATGACTTTGTTTGCGCCTGCTGCAGCAGTGATTTACGCGAAAACCCTGAATACTTAAGACATATTCAGCAATTAAAAAATAACTTTAAACGCTCAGAATTAACTCCGCTCATTTCTCTTATTACATCAAGTATTCACGATTTTGGACTTGAAGAGGAAGAAATTGTTAGCAAAATCAATAAAAATTTAAAAGAATTCCGTGATATTAAAACCAACATCGATGAATTCAACAAACAGCTCCAACAATATAAGGATGAAATCAACGATAAAGCAAAGGAACAAGAAAATTTAAAGCACCTTGAAGCTTCACTTAAAGCCAAAGAGCAGCTTTTACTTAATTTAGGAATTGAAATTGAAGGTTTAAAGAATCAAGTAAAAGACAAGGAAAAGAACAAAGAGGCTTTAGATAAGGAATTTAGTCGTTTACTTCGTGCAAATGAAAGCCTGAAAGTAGATTCTAAGGTCCTGAAATACATGGATGATTTAAAGGAACAGTTTGAAACAGTCTTTAAGGAATATAGTGATGAAATGAGATTTAAATTGACTACGGAAGCTACGGCAATTTTTAAAGAATTAATTGACCGTAAAGATAAGAATCTGATTAACCAAATAAACATTAATGACAAGTATGAGATTGATATTATTGGCTGGGATCAGATCAATATTACTCAGGACATATCGCAGGGGCAAAGACAGGTCGTGGCACTATCCTTTATTACAGCTTTGGCAAAAGTTGCATCAGGCGGATCCGAAGATATCAATTTCCCGTTATTCATGGATACACCTTTTGGAAGAATTAGTGGAAATAACCGGGACCACCTCATTGACCACATCCCGAATCTGACATCTCAGTGGATTCTGCTTTTAACAGATACGGAGTTATCCAAAACAGAAGAAATGAGATTTAAAAGTACTAACAAGCTTGGTAAATGGTACAAACTTGAACAAATCACCACTGGACATTCGAAAATTGTTCCAATGGCCATTAATGACGCAATCGCGACAAGGGGGTAAATCATGGACTTTTTAATGGAACAAGCTTCCCTTTTTACTAGTAAAGAGTATGAGGAAATTTATTTTCATTTAAATTCCAAACATGATATAAAATATCATGATCTATTTTTACTTTGTGCCAGTATTGGCTTTAAAAAGAACCAAAAAAAGAAATTGGATGAGCGAGGCAGGGAATTCCGGACAAACTTTTTTAACTCTCGGCAAAGAGCAGCTGTCTATTCGATCATTATCAATGATCCTGATATAGGTAAAAACATTGAAGCATTTGATAATAGTGAATTTCGCTTAAAAGCGAGAAAAAGACTTGAGGAATATGCAGAAGGCGGAATGGATCTGCTGGTTAAAGAGGTCTTCGGACAAAGATGGGACGGCAATAAACTGGACCCTACTTATCATGAATATGAAGTAGATTTACTTGGTTATATTTATGCCGATTCAAATGAAGTTCCGTTTTAATTGATTTCTGTAAAAAAAGGAGGTTGTGAAATCAACCTCCTCATTTTTTCAAAAAAAGTGAGTGAGATAGATAAAATGGTTATTTACAACAAATTAGTTCGAGACAAAATACCAGAATTAATAGAGGATTCTGGAAAAAAATGCTTGTTTAGAATATTAAATAATGATGAATATATAAAATCNNAGCTTGAGGAATACATAGCAACCAAGAATAACGCCGAGTCAATCGAGGAACTCGCAGACTTGTTGGAAATCATCCATTCTTTTGCGGAGTATCATGGGAGTTCGATTGAGGAAGTGGAAGAAGTACGTAGAAGAAAGTTGGAAGCGCGAGGAGGTTTTAAGAGGAAAATATTTTTAGTTGAGGTTGAAGATAATTAAGAAGTTAAGATATACATAGCAGGTGAAGGGCAATGAGTCATAAATTACAAGTAGGAGAAATGAAAACTGAATATTTAACAGATAAAGAAATATGGGCCCATTTTAATTTCATTTACTCCTCAAAATCAAGAAACTCTACAACATACAAATTTGTACTAATAAAATCAATTTTGGAAAACTTATACAATGTTAATGATAAATTGGAATTAAATTACTCAACGCTCTTTTCAAGTTTTGCAAAAATATACTGGAATTTGGTTATCCATCATGAATTAAATCAAATTAATATGACGGATAAAAAGGCCGAGGTACAAAGCATCTTACAGGATGTCCAGGTAAAATATCAAATCCCTAAAACGCTTGTTTTTGACAAGCTTTCAAATGAAAGACAGGTAGACATCATTAATAAAGTGAAAAAGAAATGCAAAATTAATGTCATAGGTGCCATTTNNCATTTATGGTGATACCCAATTCACAATTTATGATTTTGATAATGGTAAGGAACAATTAAAACTGAATAGTACTTATTATTCTTTTATGCAACGATTTCAACGTGTTTTAAATTATTTGACAAATTATCATCTTGCTTTGTTTTTAGAAAGATTTAATGAAAAGGGTGACACAACTAATCTGCTATTAAAAGTTGAAAATGTCTCTAAGAGGTCTTCGCTTGATCAATTTTATGAGATACTTTCTTCCTTTTATAATGGGAAATGTTTTTATTGCGGGAGTGTCATAAAGAAAAATAACGCACATGTAGATCACTTTATTCCATGGAGTTTTGTTCAAACAGATCAGCTGTGGAATTTAGTTATTGCTTGCAGCACATGTAATTTATCCAAAAGCGATAAGTTAGCAAAAGAACTGTTCTTAAATACTGTAATTGATCGCAATGAAAAGTTACTTTCCATACAGGAACTTAGAAAAAGGGAAGACATGCAGGTCTATAATAGCAAAAAGCTGAAAGATTTATATCATTATTCAGTTGAAAATGGTTTTACTGAATTTTGGGTGCCTAAGAAAATAATTATATAGGTTTAAGGAAATTACCAAAAAATATCTATAATTCATAGGTAAACCATAACTGATGATCCTCTAGTTCAAAATTTCAATTGCCATGTCAATGACAAAATGGAGCAACAGCGTAAAGGGTTAATTTCATCTGAAAATGAAACATTCAGGTTAAATTTATAAGTTTCTAGTGACGATGAAGACATTTTATCCAACTGGACAAAAGAAATATGTGAATACCGTCTTCATTGCCATTTTGAACGGAAGGCGATCAGAACCATAACCATACAATTGGTTGGAGATGATACAATCGTATCTGAACTACTTTGCTCCATTAAACAACCTCCTCAGTCATTCTGAGAAGGTTGTTTTTTATTTACATAAGTGCTGCAACTTCAGAAAGCTGTTTTACTATTGAATTCCAATCTGCCCCTAAGTCCAGTGTTTTAACGCTAAATCTATTCCCGCCAATTATATAGTCGTTATCAGGTGTTATTTCTTCATCCGTTTTTGCATATAAAAGTACACCGCTTACGTTGCCGCTGCCGTCACGATCTTTGTTTTTAACATAAGTAAAAATCTGATATAGATTTCCGGAAATGATAGATTTGCTATTAAACAATGGATTTGTTTGCAAGGTTCGACCATAATATTTGGCATCGATAATGAGCGTCTTAGAACCATCGATTAGTGTAATGTCTGTTTTCATGGCCGGCAGAAAATCAGTCATGCCATCGTCAACGTTCCATTCAATATACGAGGCATTGGCAGAAAAATGAGGATACTCCTTTTTGAAATAGCCCAATATGAATTTCTCATACAACCGATGCATTTGCTGGTCGTCCAAATACTCTTTCATTTTATATTTTCCAGTTTCTGTAGTCAGTAATAAACCTTTAATGACCAACTGGCAGATGTTTATTAGCATTTTATACGTCGCATTATTTCGATGATAAATAATCGCGCTCCAGTTTATGGAATGTGGATGGAGTGTTTCCACACTTTGAAAAAATAGGGTAAGCTTACGTAATCCCTTCCGATTATCTTCCTTCACATCCCCGTATCGAACAAGAAGGAGCATGGTTGTTTTCAATATTTGATTTAATGGTGTATTTTCGGAAAATTGATCGTAATGACAGACCATCCGTCGAGCAAGGAGGGTGTTCTGTTTAATTGAATTCGTCACGTCAATTTTTCCGCGCAAATTGCTTGTTGCTTCTGTTTGTCCTATATAATCCCGATGCAAACCACGTTTGATTTGGTTGCCAATTCCCCGAATTAGTATGGCTGCCATTAGATCATGTAGGTTTTTAAATTCCTCCGCCTGGATGCTGCGAAATTCAGCTTCATTAAGTGTTTGAAAGGCATAGGCAAGCATATAGTATACATTTTTTATCCTAATCACGTAGGGCACCCCGAATTTTGCCGGTCCATAATTCAACCTTGGAGGGTTCGTCAAACCAGTATTCATTAATCAGGGGAATAAGCTCATATTCCACGATATTAGACAACCAATCGTTGTCTATGTTTTCATTGGTAGAAAAATAGCTATGCCCAATCCTGAATCCTCTACCAAGCGAAGCATCTTCCGCAATTACGTTATTAAGCGTTACAACGTTATCGATTAAACGGTCAAATTTTTCGTTTGCCACAGCAGCCTGGTATTTTTTAAAACCGTCGCTTTCAAAAGCGGGTTCAAATTCAAAAAAGGCAAAACGCCGGCGAAGGGCATAATCAATCATGGCAAGACTCCTGTCTGCTGTATTCATCATCCCTACAATATTGACGTTTTTAGGTACAGAGAATTGTTCATCAGAATAGAGGAGGCGGACATCCTTTCCTCGTTTATCGTTTTCAATCAGCATCAATAATTCGCCAAAAATTTTACTTAAGTTTCCACGGTTGATTTCATCTATGATAAAGAAATATGGGCGATCATCCGGCTCTGCCTTTTTACAGAACTCATAAAATGGTCCCTTTAATAAAGAAAAGCCTTTTTCAGTAGGGCGATATCCCATGATGAAATCTTCATAGCTGTAACTTTGGTGAAATTGGATAATCATTACTCGACTCGTATCTCTCTCATTCATAATGGAATAGGCAAGCCGCTCGGCAGCAAATGTTTTTCCCACACCCGGTGCACCCATTAAAATTAAATTTTTCTTTTTGAGCAGGAGGTTCTTAAGTGTGTTATACCTTTCTTTATCTAAATACACTTCGTTTAGGAAGTCCTCAACCGTATAACTTTCATATTTCGATACTTCATCATCATCTGCATTTATTTCTTCTTCGGCTTCTTCAGCAAACATATTTTCGAGCTTTTTGTAGTAATCCGTATATGGCGTAATATCTGTGAGGGTTTTTAGGACGATTTGGCCTTCATGATCCCATTCCCCTTTATGGGTCCAGCGGACAGCTCGGATATGCTTATACTCATTTCTTTTATCGTCATACTGGTAATCCGATGTAACAATACCACGGCCGATGATTTTTTTTAGGCCTTTTTTCACGATAATGACATCACCGATTTGCATTTCATTGGCAAATTGCCAGGTAAGATGACCAGCATTAATATAGGAATATTCATCCCCATAGATTTCTTTCATTTTGGTCTTCATTGCTTCTTTAGAGGGGTAATTTTTTAAATTGCCGAGGCCATCCCAACCAATCCCCATAATCCCTTTGTCATAAAACTCTTCCCACAACCTTGAGCCTTCACCAGGAGCATAAATCCAATAACGTTTTTTTTCGTTTTTCGTTACCGCTGTAGGAGTGGTGACTGGAATTTGTTCATATGTACCACTGATGATGCTTTCAATGACTTCATCTTCTTCTTTTGTTACACGAAAATTGGTCGCACCTGGAAAGGTTAAGATCTCCATCCGTTTCGTCCGCTCATCGGCTAGCAATGTCGTCCTTTCGACTATATCGGTTGTAAGTTTCTTTTGAATCAGAATCTCAACAGCCAAATACGGCTCTTTATTTAAATTATCGCTGCGGTTGTAAGGATCATCTAAATCTGGCTCCGTTATTTCTGGATCACTAAGGATGGAACCAACGGCAATGATCCCACCGTCAGAACCGGAAAGCCAAATATAGGCTTTGTCTCCTTTTTTAATTTGATTTTTATTTTGGTTTACAGCCCATTTGATTTGATTCAGGTCATTTACTGCTCTAATAACATCATAATATTTAGGGTTTCCTTGAAATATCCAACAAGATGGCTGTGCCAGTTCCTTGAGGAATTTAGAATATAAAATAAGTGCATTGGAAAAAGCCTTCTTACTGGTAGCCCAATCTACTTCATCAAAATTCGGTGCGGAAGTAAGGATCGGATATATATCTTCAAATTCAGTGGAATTGGTAATATAGAACAAATCTGTCTGTTGAATATTTTCAAGCTCTAACTTAGAAGATGCATTTTTCAACGCATTAATATACGAGGTAATGGTATTGGAAGAATACGGTTCCCCATTTGCTTTTTTCTGCTTGCGCATCCAATTTTGGAAGGCAGTTTTTAAATATGTCTTGCTCATATTTTAGCTAATCTCTCCTTAGCATTTTTCTCAATGTGTTTGATTTCCTTAATTTTTCCAAGTGTAGTAATTACATTCAGAAATTATCCTCCATGTGAAATATTAACTGTAATTTTCAAAATTAACTTCATAGATTATTCCTGTTTGAAAGACATAAGGACCAGTAAAATGGAAGGTATTTCTAACAGGAGTGCAGAATTATTACATAGGTTTAATAAAATTTTATTTTTTAAATATTGATAATTAGCTATGAACACTTTGAAAAGTAGGAGCAGGTATTAAATTTATAACGATATATTTTTAAAAGCTGTCGAACAATTTATTTACGAGTATGAATCGGTCATTATAATCCGGTTACGGAAGCAGATATTCAATCCTACCATTTTACGACAAGTTATGGGGTGATCATTTTGAGTAATTCCCTTTTAAAAGATGTGATAAGCAGTTGTAATAAATGTGATAGGTTAAGAGAATGGTGTGAGACAAGGGAGGGTTTGAATGCTGCTTATGTAGGTGAGAAATATTGGGCAAAGCCAGTTTTTGGAGTAGGGGATTTAAGTGCAAGGTTATTAATTGTAGGACTGGCACATGGTGCCCATGGAGCCAATCGTACTGGAGTCCCATTTATGGGAGATACGGCAGGTGAATTTTTATTTGCGGGACTTGAACGAAATGGATTCGCTCCTAATCAAAGCTTTGAATCTTTGAAGGATGTCTATATCACAAACGCCGTAAAATGTGCACCTCCTGGCAACAAACCAAAAACAAACGAGTTTCATAACTGCAGGGAATATTTGCTAGAAGAGCTTAGTTTATTAAAAGAAGTAAAAGTCATTTTAGCGTTAGGAGAAAAAGCTTTTTTGGAAGTGAAAAGGACTTTAAAGGAAAAAGGGGCAAACGTTCAACATCTAAAGTTTGGTCATGGAGCGGAGTATAAGGTACAAGGTGGTTTTCCTGATGTGATAGGCTCCTATCATACATCTAAATTAAATATTAATACAAAACTAATAGATGTTCATAAAATGGATGAAATCTTTTTCAAAATAAGAAAAATTCTATGAAATTCTTGGTTGTGAGTGGAGAGTTGACTCAAAAATATCTAAGGGAAATTGAAAAATAAAGGGAGTGAAAGCATTGAGAAAAGCCTACATAATAAATAGTAATCGTGCAAATCGGCCTGATGGAGAGACTGAAAGAGACATGTTGAATAATGAAAAATGTTCTGCCTATTTCTCTCCATGGAAAGAAAAAATAACTCAAATTCAACCAAATGATTTAGTATTTTTATATAGTAATGGCCAAGGAAATATTGCAAGGGGAATAGCAACAGGAGTAGTTGAAATAGCTGATTATATTAATCACGAAGGTTTCCATGAAAATGAGGAATATTATATGCATTTAAATAGATTTGAAAAATTAAATAAGCCGGTATCATCATCTTCAATTAATAAAATAGTAGGTAGCCATGTAGTATTAGCACCCACAATGGTGCAGTTGGATTATGAACGGGGTCTAAAAATTTGGCAAGGGATAACAAAGGATTATTTGTAAAAGATATATGTAGAATAAAAAATTGATAAAAACGGCCTTTATTATATCTTCATGAAAAGCGAAAAACCCTGGTTCATTTAATTATGTACCGGGGCTCTTTTATAAAAAGAATAAGGAGACAAGATCACTTTTTAAATACTACTTATTTTCCTCAATATACCCTTCTTCGCAAGGTTTACTAGTATCCCTTTATTTTTAAATTTATTATAAGCAATTAACCTATTCAAATCTTTAACCATCAATGAGGCAGGATCCACTGCAAGTTCATACTCATTTTTTACTTTATCAATTAAGGAGAGGGCAAATTCAATCTGCTTTGGAGTTAATTTATAGTCCTCTTGATCCGATACCTGAACCGCCGTATTCATTTTTTCTTCTACTGATTTTTCAATCGTGGCAGCATGCTCCTTAAGCCGTGCATCCACTAGCGCCTCTACTTCCGCTTGACTCATGGACTTTATCTCTGGCTGGGGCGGTTTTTGATTGGCATTAAATAATTTATCAATGATTCCCTTCAACATTTTTTTCACATCGCTTTCATTTTTTCTACTCTATGTATGGAAATAATTTCTTCCTTTCTATTATTAAAACAATCTTTCAAAAAAACAAGACTTTCGGTGGATTTCTTGTGTATTTCTGTAGAAAAATGCTGTTTATCTAGGATAATTATAGTAATTGTTTAGGATAATGTTCCTAATTGTTGTATAATGGAGAAAAATGCAAATTTTGGAGCGGTTGTTATGGCTATTACGATTCCAGAAACGATTCGATCATCTGCCACTGCTGGAGAACGGTTATTTTTTCGAACGCTTAAAAACTTTTTGCCGGATGATTATATAGTCTACTTCGAACCTGAAATTCAAGGGAAAAGGCCAGATTTCGTCATTATTGGACCTGACCTTGGTCTAGTGGTGTTGGAAGTAAAGGATTATACCAAAAATACTCTTTTCCAAATTAACCATGATGAATGGCATATTGTCACTACTTCAGGAGAACAGGCTGTTCTCAAAAGCCCAATGAAACAGGCTAGAGATAATATGTTCCATGTGGTAGATGTACTGAAAAGGGATAAAAATCTGGTTCAATTAGATGGAAAATATAAATTTCAATTAAAATTTCCTTATGGACATGGTGTTGTTTTTACCAGGATGTCCTCCAAGGACTTTATCAAGGAAGGGCTCTATTCGGTAATTGAACCACATCTGTGTTTAACGAGGGATGAGATTGATCCAGATAAAGAGGAGTTTACCGAAGAAGTCCTTATGGAGAAAATCTTGAATATGTTTGTCGTTCCTTTCCGTTTAAAGGAGCCGCTTTCAATAGAGGAAATTAATGCCATCCGTTATCATTTATTCCCTGAAGTGCGGATCAGTGCTGAATTTAAACCACCTGTTCCTTACCAGGATCAGCTTTTGTTATCGCTTCATGATATTAAGACCATGGATCTTCACCAGGAGAATCTGGCCAAACAAATTGGCGATAAGAACCGTTTAATACGCGGTGTAGCAGGAAGCGGGAAAACGATTATTTTGGCGAGCCGGGCGAAGATGCTGTCAAAACAGAATCCTGACTGGAAAATTCTCATCCTTTGCTATAACATTTCCCTGGCCAATGCCATACAGCAAATGATCAATCATATGTTGAATGAACCTGAGGATTTATTCGATTTTGAACCAAATCATAAAGCGGTTCAAAATCAGAACATTCTGGTGCGAAATTTTCATGCTTGGCTAAAGAATGATTTAAGGATTAGGGAACAGCAGCTTCCGGATTTCATTGAGAAAATAGAGAGAAAGGAAGCCATTCTGCCAACCTATGATGCCGTTTTGATTGATGAAGGACAGGATTTTGAGGCTGATTGGCTTCGTCTTGTAAGTTTACTCATTAATGGTGATACGCAGTCCCTTTTATTAGTGGAGGACAGAGCTCAAACCATTTATAGACGAAAACGTTCATACTTGCAGGATACCGGTTTAAGTTTTCAAGGAAGATCCAAGGTGCTGTCAATCAATTACCGAAATACGCAGCAAATCGTCAAGTTTGCCTGGGATTTCTATCGCAAGCATTCCCTGTTCAAAAATAAAGTAGTGAACCGCGAGTTAGAAGGAGACATTATTGCCCCCCCAAAGCACCAAGCGAAAAGGTCCAGATCCTGGGATCGTAAAGGCAGCTAATTTCTTTGATGAGATGAGACTTGTCTCAAGACAAATCAAAAAGCTGCATGAAGAAAGAAAGGTTCCTCTAGATGAAATGTTAATCCTTTATCGGGTAAAGCGAACACATAAATATCCGATTATCGACATTATCAAAAGGTCATTAACTGAAGCAGGGCTGCCATACTTTTGGATTACAGAAAATGATGTTTCGAAGAGATCATTTGCGAAAGAGGATGGGAATGTAAAAATCAGTACCATCGATAGCAGCAAGGGCCTAGATTTCAGAGCGGTATTCATCGTAAATGTCGATTCCATGCCGTTTCCATTGGAAGAGGATAAAGAGCGGGAAGTGTCACTTTTATACATCGGGATGACCAGAGCAAAGGAATATCTTTGCTTGTCCTATTCAAATGCATCGGAGTTTACGGAATATCTGGATCAATTATTAATTGAGAGAAATCAATGCAGAATTGGGATTGAAAAGATAAATTATTGAAAAAAAGAAAGCCTATAATAATATTGTAGGCTTTTTTGACAGGCTCTGGAGTATAAAACTTTTGAATGGTATATAAGGAAATTAAGTGGAATATTACATATATGTAGAATCAATTGAGGAACCGTTATATATGAAGGTGCTTTAAGGAAAGAGGTCCTGCAAATGAAAGACAAATTAATACATATGAGGGATAAGCTGAATGATATCAGCCGCCGAAATCGCTCCATCAGGCTGCTAAAGCTATATAATAAGTGGAGCTTTGATTTAACAGATCTGGATAGCTTATCTATGTTATCGAAAGAAAAAGCAAGTGCTGCGATCGTGGAACAAATTATTAGTCAGTCCAAGAAAGAAATTATCTTACTAAAACCTGCGATGAACAACGAACGATCCATGAATCTTTCTAAAAAACTGACTGATTTATATAGAAATATTAAAGGAATCGAAGATGAAACAGGGATCCATGATTTTTACCTAGGTTTTCCTTTTTTGTCTGGAACTTTGTCAGATGGAACGTTTTTTCAGGCTCCTTTATTTCTATACCCACTTAGATTAGATAAAAACAATGTGAATGCACAAAAATGGGTGATCAAATTAGATGAAGGGGAACCACAAATTAATCGAACATTGTTCTTAGCTTTTAAAAAGTTAAATAACCTATCTTTTACAGAAGACTTTTATGAAAAAGCTGCTGAAATCGCAACCCATTACAACTACGAAGAATGGCTCACCTTTTTAAAGGATCATGAAATGAATGTCTCCTTTACGCCTCAAGGTATTACAAAGCTAAAAGAATATAGGAAAGAAGAAATACCAGGAGTTTCAAATTTAACCTTGTTGGAGTATGCAGTCATCGGTAACTTCCCTCAAGGGGGATCTTCATTAGTTAAGGATTATGAGGAGCTTATTACGCTTGCTGAAGAAAGTGATTTAGCCTTAGCAGGTGAACTGATTGAGTCCAAGGATACGGAATTTGAGATGGAAGGCGGCGAACATGAAAAAACGAATCCATCGAAAGATCCTGACATATTAAACCTATTACAAGCAGATGGGTCCCAAGAAGAGATTATCAAAGATGCGCGTTATAAGAAAGGTTTGGTGGTTCATGGACCGCCTGGTACAGGGAAGTCTCAAGTTATTGTTAATCTTATTACCGACGCCCTACAACAAGAGAAAAAAATCCTCGTCGTTTGTCAAAAACGTGCAGCACTTGACGTTGTATACCAACGTCTTGATAGCCTAGGATTAAGTAATCATGTTGCGCTTGTACATGATGAAAAAAATGACCGAAAAAACCTTTATCCGAAAATAGGAGCTGTTTTGGAGCAAAATCAAGTTTCCTTTGAAAATGCTTCCAACAACCTACCATCAGTATCAAAAAACTTATCATCTCGAGAAGAGTTATTAAACAGTATCGCTTCCGCCTTATACACTTACCAAGACTTTGGTTTACGATTATATGATTTATATGGTTTGGCTAAGCCGATTGGTGAAACCACTCAAATCCTGGATCTGCATGAGGTTCTGTCCGAATTAAATAAAGATGTACTAGAGGATATTTCAGAAAAAGTGTATACCTTTGCGGAATGGTTTGATCGTTTTGGCGACGCGGATTTTCCATTAAAAGAGCGTAAATCGTTTGCCAATTTTAATATGAAAGAAAAGCTGCAAGCCATTGAGTTATTAGATGGTGTCATTGATAAGGCTAAACAAGCGGTTGAATTCCTTGATTCATTGGACCATGAAAAAATTACTCCAGGATACACATGGCTAATCGAAAACAAGTTAGACAAGATTTATCCTGATTTAGAGGATGGAACCAAAAAAACACTACAAGGATTAAGACTTTGGTGGTGGACGAATTTTTCAGGTAAAAACATTATCGAGGAATTACTTAATGGTGAAAAATTTAAGGGGACCAGCTCCTCGGAATGGCTTAAGATTAAGAAATCTTTAGTACTTATGCATCGATTGGGTAAAGTGACAAAAGAAATGGCTGATGAAGTAGAAAAGTTAAAGAAATTTCTCGATGATTCGAAAGTGGACAGATTAAAAACAAGGATATCAGAAGGAGATATTCCAGTCCATGAATTAGACAAAATGGTGGAATACATTCATCGTGATTTCGAAGAGCTCCAACAAATGGATGTTTTTTGGTATCAGTGCAGCGAGATTGAAAAGAAAGTCATTCTTCTACTGCAACAGAAAACAGATCGAAATGAATTAACTCTTTCTAATTATTGGGTGGAATTATTTAAGAACTCTGCCTATGTCCATTGGATTGACCAAACCGAAAAAAGAAATCCGCAGGTACAGAAAATTTCAACCAATGAATTATCCAGAATCAGAGAATCATTTGCAGAACTGATTGAGGAAAGAAGAAAGGTTGGGACTCAGTTTCTCATTCATACCCTAACTAAAAAAGTAGAAGCTGTTCAGACCAATCATTCAAGAAATATCAGAGAGTTGAAGCACCAAGTTGGTAAGAAAAGACAAGTTTGGCCGCTGCGAAGGTTAGTAAACGAATTCGCTGGAAATGGTCTTGTGGATATTTTGCCAGTTTGGCTTGTATCACCTGAAATCGGTTCTTCTATTTTTCCATTACAAGAGGGATTATTTGATTTAGTTATATTCGATGAAGCCTCGCAGTGTACCGTGGAAAGTGGGATACCATCCGTCTATCGGGCTAAACAAGTAATCATTGCTGGGGATGAGAAACAGCTGCCGCCCTATAATTTATTTCAAGCCTCCTTTATTAACGATGAAGAGGAGGAGGAAGAATTCGATACGGATGATTCGATAAGCCTGTTAAATCTAGCTAAAAGAAGGTTCCCTGAAAGGCTTCTTCAATGGCACTATCGGTCTAAATACGAAGAATTAATCAATTATTCGAATCATGCCTTCTACAACGGGCACATTCAAATTGCTCCTAATGTTATTCCTTTTAGGAAACCGCCTGCGATCCTATGGAAAAAAGTCAATGGCAGATGGATTAATCAGTCTAATGAAGTGGAAGCAATAGAGGTTGTCAATATTCTAAAAGATATATTAATAAATCAGCCTGGAAAAACAGTGGGAATCATAACCTTCAATTCAAAGCAGCAATCAAAAATACAGGATCAAATTGACAAACTAATGAGTGAAGATGAGGAATTTAACGCCGTTTACAATCAAATGTTAACCAGAGATCTGGATGAAAGGGTCTTTGTAAAAAATATTGAAAATGTGCAAGGAGATGAAAGGGATATTATCCTCTTCTCCATTACGTATGCGAAAAACGAAGAGGGCAAGGTTTATAACCGCTTTGGGATGCTAAATCAAAAAGGCGGAGAAAACCGTCTTAACGTCGCCGTTACAAGGGCTAAAGAAGGAATCATTGTTGTTTCAAGTATTGAACCAGAAGAACTGAATGTAGCCAACACTTCACAAATGGGTCCGAAATTACTAAAAGCCTATCTCAAATATGTACGTGCGGTTTCAACCTCTCAACTTGATCAAATAACCGCAGTGGTTCAAGAAATAAATGAAAATGTCAATACACATATACAGGATAAAGAATTGCATTTTGACTCTCCGTTTGAGGAACAAGTGTATCGTCAACTGAGAAACATTGGATACGAGGTTACAACTCAAGATGGCATGTCAGGTTATCGAATTGATATGGCCATTGTTCATCCGCATGATTCTTCACGCTATATATTGGGAATCGAATGTGATGGAGCCATGTATCACAGCTCCGCAAATGCCAAAGAAAGAGATGTCTATCGTCAGCGTTTCCTGGAAAGCAGGGGATGGACGATTGAACGGATCTGGAGTCGAAATTGGTGGAGGAACTCAGCTGCTGAAATCGAGAGAATTGATCAGAAGGTGAAAGAATTGGTTAAGAGTGAAATGGTTCGAGAAAAGGTTGTTAAATAAAAAATGGTGTCAGTCCTTTAATAGACTGGCACTTTTTCTATATTCAATTTCTAATTAACAATAATTTGATTATGTAAACCATTTTGCGAATCTAATTGTACCGGTGCAAGATGTAAATAAATAGGAGGAAAAAGTTGCTTATTGCAAAACTAGGAAAAAAGTCATAAATTGTAATAAGATTAATTCAAAATTAAAGTAGAATAAACTATTATCTTCATATTTTCTTAATATAAGAAAAGGAGTGGTAGAATTGGTCATATCCTTAATAAAAGGACAGAAAATAGTTCTAACAAAAAACAATCCAGAGTTAAATTTGTTACATATTGGCTTGGATTGGAATGCCCCGGGTAATTTCGATATAGATGTTTCTGCTTTCATGGTAGGGGCGGATAATAAAATTATTCGTGAAGATGACTTTGTTTTTTATGGACAGCCGTTATCCTCTAATGGTTCTGTTTGTTTGGAGGAATCCATTTCAAAAATCGAAAAACAGCATTTTATGATAGATTTATTAAAAGTACCTGCCGATGTAAATAAAATCTCCTTTACTCTTTCCATTTATGAATCCCAACAAAATGGACAAAGCTTTAAAGATGTTTCTGATATTAAATTAAGAATTGCAAACAGTAAAAACCAGGAAGAATTAGCCGCTTTTCCAATTGATTATTCCTTTACAAAGGAGACGGCCATTGAGTTAGGTGCCGTCTATCGATATTCGAATGATTGGAAATTCCAAGCAGTTGGTGCTGGTTTTTATGGTGGTCTTGAAGAATTATGCCGTGTTTTTGGAGTGGATGTTGTAGAACCACAAGAATCAGTATCTTCTAATCATACGGAATCGAATTCTAGTTCACCCAATGAGAGAGAAGAGAAGGAAGCTGAGAAAGATATTCCAATGTCTTCAGTCGATCTTATCCAGTTAAAACGGAACGAAGACAGGTTAACAAGCATGTCTATATCAGAAGAAAACTTTGATCCAAGCAGTGTCGATTTTATCGCTATTGATTTTGAGACAGCGAATAACAAAATGAGCAGTGCTTGTTCTTTAGGGATGGTTTTTGTAAAAGACCATACAATCGTTGATGAAAAATATTATTTAATTCAGCCACCTAATTTACAATTTGATTCGGTTCATACTAGAATTCATGGAATGACCGCTGATGATGTTAGAAATGCAAAACGGTTTGACGAAATATGGGACGAAATCAAGGAATATTTTGAAGGCACCACAATTATTGCTCATAATGCTCAATTTGATATGAGTGTATTGCATTCTTGTTTAACGGAGTACTCTTTGACCCATCCTGATTTTAACTACATTTGTAGTATTCCATTAAGTACAGGAGTTTGCGGCGGAAACGGTTTAGGTAATTCTTTAAAGGAACGCTTGGCCTATTTTGATCTTGAAATTACCAATCACCATAATGCCGTATCAGATGCTAGAGCATGTGCAGAGTTAGTGATTGCCTGTATGAAAACGATGGAGAAGAAAACCCTTCAAACATATATAAGCCTATTAGGAATTTCTGTCCGGCGCTTTGAGGAACTGAAACCGCAAACTGGATTTAGAAAAAACAAATTTAAGAGTAATAGGGTTGCCATTTCAGAAATAGCGGTAACGGTTGAAACGATCAGTACCAACCATCCTTTTTTTCAAAGAAATATTGTCTTTACAGGGGAATTAAATTCATTAGAACGTAAAGAAGCTATGCAGCAGGTAGTGAACTCTGGTGGAATTATTAAGAGTGGTGTAAGCAGTAAAACCGATTTCCTAATCGTCGGTACTCAAGACAAGTCCTTGGTTGGAGAAAGTGGTTTAAGCACTAAGGAAAGAAAAGCCAATGAACTGATTAATAAGGGGAAAACAATTAAAATTTTAAATGAAAAAGAATTTATTCAATTACTTCACCAGTAAACTATAAATTTAAAGTGCAACCAACAGAACAGGTCAAAGGGCATCCATGGGGTTGCCCTTTTTGTTTTCCCTTTATCTTTTTCGTTTTCAATAAGGCCGCATAGTTTGCCGTCTTTTCGCGTAAAGAAGTGAGTGATTCTCATAACCCTTTTGAAAGCTGCTTTTGTACACCTTTAACCTCCTCCAGAAATTTCACAAGAATATTAAGACCTTCAACAGTGTGAAAAACTTTAAAAATCTTAAGATATGGTTTGCCTTTATCTAAAAATGCCTGAACGACACAAGTTATTCGAAAAACGGTTGAGTAAGGAAGATTTGACAAATCATAAATAGAAGGAGGATTTGAAATGAAATTTACGATTCGTATTTTCTAAAGGGAAAACTTTAATAATTCAATATTTGAAAGAGAGCTAAAAAAATCCTTAGAGGAGATTAGTGTTTCTGTTACGAGTATTCATTTTAATCAATTTGAAGAAAAATACATACATAATAAAAGGAATATTATTGAGATAAATGTTGAAGGTAAAGGGGACTTTATCGATTACAGAACCGTTTTCGGTTGTGTATTTTTAGTAATAGATGAACTTTCTTTAAATTTATCTGGTTTAGATATAAATGAATAATTGGCTTCCTAAAGCGCTTTTTTATTTCCAAATTTTCCATAATAAAAAATTGTTTTTTAAGGAGGAAATTATGAAAGAATTTATTATTTCATATTTAGAAGATAATGAAATTGGTGTCCATAAATAAGAAATCCTCGTTGTGGGCAAAGACTTTCAATCATGCTATTTAGAGCATATTCAAAAATATCCAACCATGGTAGGGATTGTTCAGCAATTTGATGAAGAACACGAAACCATGAATTTTCTCCGCCCTAACAATATTCAAAAAGAAAAAGTTACTGACGAACTCTTCGAGGAAGATGAGAAAAAAAGAGAAGTTTATGATGGATGATCTATATCCATATTACAAACAGAAGTATTTACCATTTTGTCAATGCTATAAAATTCATACCTAAAAATTTCCGAAAACAAGCTGCCAAATTTGGTGGCTTTTCTTATTGAACGGGGCAGGATGATTAGCACCTGCCACCGTTTCTATTTGTGTGACCAATTAGATACAGGTGGTTCATTAAACCAATTTTTCCTAATTAATAACTTCAGCCCTTTCTCTGAGTAGTTTTCAATCATCTTGATTAGTTCCTTTAAAGAATCTATATGATCCTTTTTATAACTGGATACCACTGCAGTTTGTAGATTGGATATACTTACTGGATTTAGGAACATTATTAAGTTTGCCATTAATTTATCTGAAAAA
>NZ_JBALPP010000052.1:0-19551 GCF_036965425.1 Neobacillus drentensis
AATTATAATAAGCTTAGTTACAAATAATCATGATTAGAGGAGGGGTTAGATGAAATTGGAAATGGGGTACTTCCATGTAGAAGACATTGTTTTTGGAGAAAAGACCTTTTTTGAAAATGGTCTATTAACCATTAACAAAAAAGAGGCTTTAGACATTGTTTTTGAAGACGATAACATAACAACGGCAGATCTAATCATCGCAAAAAAAGGAGACCCGATTCGTATTACTCCAGTGAAAGAAGCCGTGGAGCCTCGTAGTAAAGTTTCTGGAGGAGTAATGTTTCCTGGAGTTATTAACAAATTAACCCCTGCCGGTCAAGGTCGGACGCATGTTCTGAAAGGAAGTTGTGTGTTGGCTGTTGGCAAACATTGGGGCGGGTTTCAGGATGGTTTGATAGACATGAGCGGTCCCGGGGCTAAACAAACCATATTCTCACAATTGCTTAATATTTGTTTAGTAGCTGAAACAAATGAAGAAAGTGAGAGGTATGAACAACAGAAAAAAAATAAAGCATTACGGTGGGCAGCGATGCGCTTAGCTGAGTATTTAGGGAACTGTGTCAAAGATTTAGAACCGGAAGAACTAGAAGTGTTTGAACATCTTCCTTTAGATCAGCGGAGTGAGGAAATCAACAATCTTCCTAGGGTAATGTATATCTTGCAACTTCAATCACAAATGCTTGAAACCGGTTACAATGCACTTGTATATGGGTGGGATGCTAATCGTATGCTGCCAACTTTAATGAATCCCAATGAATTACTGGATGGAGCGATTATCTCAGGAAGTTTTATGCCGTCATCATCTAAAATTTCAACCTACCAGCATGTAAATAATGCGACGATAAAGCGATTAATGAAAGAACATGGTAAAACAATTAATTTCCTTGGCGTAATTGTGTCGAACCTAAATGTTCAGTTAGAAGAAAAACAGCGTTCCGCGTTTTTTGTTCGTCAGCTGGCTGTGTCTTTAGGTACTCAAGGAGCAATTGTAGCGGAGGAAGGATACGGCAATCCGGATTCCGACTTTATTCTTGTGATTAATGAATTAGAAGATGCAGGTATTAAAGTGGTAGGAATTACAAATGAATGTACCGGTCGTGATGGGAAATCACAACCACTTGTTGATTTGTCAGATAAGGCTGATGCCATCGTATCTACAGGGAATGTATCACAATTTATTCAGCTTGGACCGATGGAGATTGTCATTGGAGAACTCGAATCATTAGCAAGAGATGGAAATTCAGGCGGATGGGAAGAATCTGTTTGGAAGGATGGTTCGGTTCAAATGGAAAATAACGGGATGTTTTGCGCAGATTCAAGTACAGGAGATCATTTTAAGACGGTAGTTGAGTATTAAGGGGGGAAATCATGAAAAAAGCAATCCATTATATTAACCAATTTTTCGGACAAATTGGCGGGGAAGATAAAGCTGACTTTGCACCGGAAATACGTGAGGGTTACGTTGGACCGGGATTATTATTAAACAATTTATTATCTCCTGACATAGAAGTAACTCACACCATTATTTGCGGTGATAACTTCTTTGGTTCGAGAAAGCAGGAAGCAATTGATAGAATTCTAGGATTTTTAGAAGATAAAGAGTTTGACATTTTCATTGCTGGTCCGGCATTCATGGCAGGGCGTTACGGAGTAGCATGCGGTGGGATTTGTAAAGCAGTAAAAGAGAAGTTTAATGTCCCGGTAATCACAAGCATGTTTGTAGAAAACCCTGGAGTTGAAATGTACAGAAAGGATATTTATATCTTTCCAGGTGGGAATGGTGCTGTGGCAATGCGAAAAGATATGCCAAAGATGGCGGACTTTGCGAAAAAGATCCTAGCAGAAGAAACCATTTTGCCAGCCGAAAAAGAAGGCTATTTACCGCGCGGGATTCGTTTGGAAGCGTTTAAAGCATCAGCTGCCAGCGGTGCAGATCGTGTAGTGGATATGTTACTTAGGAAAATAAACGGGGAAGAATTTAAAACGGAAATGCCATTGCCTGTCATAGACCGAGTACCTATCGCCAATCAAGTTAAGGATCTTAGTCAGGCTTCAATTGCCCTTGTCACCTCAGGGGGAATTGTTCCTAAAGGGAATCCAGACCGTATTCAGTCAGCTTCAGCGACAAAGTGGGGAAGATACAATATCTCGGAACTCGATGAGTTAGAGGCAGGGCAATGGGAGACCATTCATGCGGGATTTGACCCTTCTGCAGCGAATGCCAATCCCAACCGTATCGTCCCATTAGATGCTTTGAGATATTTTGAAAAGGAAGGGAAAATTGGAAGAGTCCATGAGTATATGTATTCCACAGTCGGGACAGGAACGACTCAAGCGGAAGCAAGCCGCATGGGAACTGAAATTGCCCAACTGTTAAAGGATGCCAATGTTTCTGCCGTTATCTTCACCTCCACCTGAGGGACTTGTACTCGTTGCGGGGCAACGATGACCAAAGAAATTGAACGTGCCGGCATTCCAATTGTACAAATGGCTAACCTTGTATCAATTGCGAAAACGGTTGGAGCCAATCGGATTGTACCTACCGTTTCCATTCCATATCCTTTGGGAGATCCGAACACGCCTCAGGAAGAACAATGGAAATTGCGCAGACACCGTGTTGAAACAGCCTTGGATGCATTGGCCCGTCAAGTTGAGGAAGCAACCATTTTTGAAGTGAAAATCTAATATACGGGAGGGAATAACGTGAGTGTCAATAAAATATACGATTGTATCATTGCAGGGGCTGGTCCAGCGGGAATGACGGCAGCCGTTTATACTTCCCGGGCAAAAATGGATACCTTAATGATTGAAAAAGGTCTTCCTGGCGGGCAAATGACAAAGACGGAAGATATTGAAAACTACCCCGGCTTTGAATCCATTTTAGGTCCAGATTTATCAAAGATGATGTTTGAACATTCTAAGAAATTCGGCGCCGATTTTGCACGTGGTGAAATTAAGGAAATTAAAGATGGGTATCCACTGAAAACAGTCATTATGGATGATCGAGAATATAAAGCAAAATCGATTATTATCGCAACTGGAGCAGAGCATCGCTGCCTTGGCGTTCCAGGGGAAAAAGAGTTATCAGGTTTTGGTGTATCATACTGTGCCGTTTGTGATGGGGCTTTTTTCGAAGACCAAGAGCTGGTTGTAGTTGGCGGAGGAGACTCAGCGGTTGAAGAAGCCATTTTTTTAACCCGGTTTGCCACAAAAGTAACTATTATTCACCGCCGTGATCAATTGCGAGCCCAAAAGATTATTCAAAAACGGGCATTTGATAATGAAAAAATCGATTTTATTTGGAATCATACGGTGGAAGAAATTCTTGGCGACGGTTTGGTTACCGGTGTCATAATCAAGGATAAAAATACGGGGGAAACTAGGGAATTTCCATGCAATGGTGTTTTCATTTATGTAGGAATGGATCCGATCACCAATTGTGTGAATGGGTTGGGTATTACAAATGAAGATGGATATATAGTGGTGGATGGAGATATGAAAACAAGGGTAAAAGGCATCTTCTCAGCCGGTGATGTCAATGAAAAAAAATTGCGGCAAGTCATTACGGCAACAGGGGATGGCAGTATTGCGGCCCTATCTGCTCAACACTATGTAGAAAACTTGGAAGAAGAATTAAAAGAAAACGAGATGGAGGTGCAATATGGCAACGCCGGTTATTAAAGGAGCTTCATTTGTCATTACCCATACCCCAAGCCTAGTCAGATATGGTTCTAAACCAGATCGAGAAATTGAGAAGAATCAATATATACTTGAAGATATTTTAGCGAATTTAAGAAGTTTTGAAGAGGCGGTTGCTTATCCTCCAAACCAAGTTTTCATCGGGAATATGAGACCTGAATTATTAAAAGATTATGAAAGACCTTGGACAAATGCGAAGTTGGAAAATGCAAACAGATTCAGCCCTTGGGGTGAGATTCTTCCTGAAGAAGAGTTCTATGGATGGTTAAAAATTGCTGACAAGTATAACCTGGTATTTTTAGAAGAAAACTTCGTGAATGACCAAGTAAAAGCTAGATTAGAAAAGCACCCCCTTATAACAGCAGATGATCTAAATGCTTTAGGTAAAGGTGTTCCGATTGATGATATTCAAGAAAAACTAACAGCAGGAGATGCCCTTCCCCTTTATGTTAATAAGAATCAATTAATTGGCGTTTTTCTGGCAGGGCATGACGAGGACAAATTTCTGTCCGCACATATTTTGCTAGAGAACTTATGCAATAAAGCATCAGGTGTCATTGCTATGCGTCAAGCTCTCCATTCTTTTGATGTCACTCCCGAGCAAATTGATTATGTGATCGGTTGTGATGAAGAAGCTGTTGGTGATCGCTACCAGCGGGGCGGCGGTAATATGGCAAAATCCATTGCAGAACATGCTGGCTGCATTCATGCATCTGGCTCTGACGTTAAAGCATTCTGCTGTGCACCAGCTCATGCTGTCAGCGTTGCAGCTGCTTTTGTTCAAGCTGATATATACAACGAAGTACTCGTAATTGGGGGAGGGTGCTTAGCTAAATTAGGGATGAAATTTGCAGGTAATCTTTCGAAAGGAATGCCGATTACAGAGGATCAAATGGGAGCCATTGCAATCCTGATTGGAAAGGATGATGGGAAAAGTCCTAAAATTCGGACTGATTCATTTGGGAAGCATGAAATTTCCGCTGGTTCTTCCGCCCAAGCAATCTACCAATCTCTTGTGGTGAAGCCACTTGAGAGAATTGGAAAGAAGATTACAGATATCGGAAAATTTGCGGTAGAACTTCACAATCCCGATGTTACAGAACCAAATGGAAATGGAAATGTACCAAGAGGAAATTACCGTACCATTGGTGCTATGGCAGTTATGAGAAAGGAGATAGAACGCTCTGAATTGGACTCCTTTGAAGATAAATACGGAATGTTAGGGTTTTCTCCAACACAAGGTCATATCGCATCGGCCATCCCCTTTATAGGCCATGCGAGGGACATGATTATGAGTGGCGAAATTGAAAACGCCATGTTTGTAGGAAAAGGAAGTCTGTTTTTAGGGAAAATGACAGCGCTATCAGATGGGATGTCATTTGTTATCGAAAAAAACGATGGGGGGAAATAGAATGATTGAGGTAAATAAAAATAACTTTGAGACTGAGGTACTTGAAGCAGACCGGCCTGTAATCGTGGATTTTTGGGGTCCAAGTTGTCAACCCTGCCTTAATTTGATGCCAGATGTTGAAGTGTTAGCAGAAACCTATAGTGAAAAGGTCAAAGTGGTGAAACTTAATAGCGTTGAAAATCGAAGAGTTTGTATTAACCATCGCGTTATGGGATTACCATCTTTTTTAATGTTCAAAGAAGGAAAAGAAATTAAAAGAATTTCAGGCGGAGAAATTACAAAAGAAGATATTGAAAATCTTATTAAAGAAAATATTTAAATACTATTCTATATAAATAATGAGAAAGGATGATTTAAGATGATTTTAAAAAATAAAAAAGTGTTTGTTTTAGGGGAAAGAGATGGTGTTCCGGCGCCATCTATTGAGGAGTGCATGAACGCAATTGGGGCAGAAGTTATTTATAAAGATACCCAGTGCTTTGTTTGAACGGCTGCAGGTGCGATGGACCAGTTGGTCCAAGAAGAATTAAAGAAAGCGGCTGAGAAATATGGAAATGAAAATATCGTAGTCATTCTCGGTTCGCCGGATGAAGATAGTGCCGACATTTTTGCGGAAACGGTAACCGTCGGTGACCCGACTTATGCAGGCCCGTTAGCTGGTGTGGCATTAGGTCTTTCTGTTTATCACATTCTTGAGGATGAAATTAAAGCTGAAATTCCTGAAGATGTGTACCAAGATCAAATTGGTTTAATGGAATTGTCTCTTGATAAAGAAAGCATTTGTAATGCAATCCAACAAGCAAGAGGTAAATTTTTAAACATATAATGAGAAACGCCGATTTTCTTTCTTGAAGGAAATCGGTGTTTCTATATTATTTCTATCATTTTTGGGAGGTCATCCAACTTGTCTCAATTAAATAATTCTCTGTCTATACCGGCAAATCAGTCTAATCCCAAAAAAACTGTTTCATTTGCTGTACTTTTTATAATCATTGCAGCAGCCGGGTTATGGTATGTAAAATGGTTTCCTTATTTTAATAAGGCCATTCTTGCTGCTGGCAACCATTCTATTGGGAGCTCGATACTTGGAGACAAAGCAAATTTGCAGGGTGTATCTTGGTCCGGTGCCTGGGCTTACGCTGTCACTTATTTTACAGCTGTTTGGAAAGCGGCAATCTTAGGGATTTTACTTGGATCATTACTGCAGGTACTGCTGCCAGCTAACTGGCTTTTAAAGGTGCTTGGAAAAACATCCTTTGGGAGCACTGCGATTGCCGGCCTTGCCTCGATTCCTGGTATGATGTGCACTTGCTGTGCAGCCCCAATCGCAGTAGGTTTACGAAAAAAAAATGTCTCTGTTGGTGCCAGCCTTGCATTTTGGTTAGGTAATCCGACCATTAATCCGGCGACCTTAATTTTTATGACGTTTGTGTTATCGTGGAAGTTTACCCTTCTCCGGCTAACCTTTGGCCTTATTTTGACTTTTGGCGTAAGTTATCTAGCCAATCGTTTTGCTACGAATGTTAAGTCCACCGATATTGATAATTTGATTAAAAAAGCAGAGATTGAAGTGTCTGGTTCTTTTATTACCAGATGGCTAAAATCGATGGGAAATATGATTTTGTACATCGTCCCAGCTTATGTTCTTTCTATTTTATTAATGGGTGCCATTAAAGCATGGCTGTTTCCTCATATTAGTGAAGCTGCCGCTAACAGTTTAATCACTGTAATTGGATTTGCCATCACAGGTATGCTTTTCGTAATCCCAACAGCTGCCGAGATTCCGATTATCCAGACTTTTATGTCTTTCGGACTTGGCGGAGGACCCGCAGCAGCACTCTTGATTACTTTGCCGTCTGTCAGCCTTCCATCACTTATCATTGTTGCACGCTCGTTTCCCAAACGAGTTCTATTCTTTACAGCTGGATCTGTAGTAGTTTTAGGAATATTAAGCGGTATTGTTGGAATGTTCATTTTATAATTTTATTTGGAGCTAGGTAAAATCCGCATGTCGGATAGCACCTGGCTTTTTTCTTTTTTGGATTTTCTCTACCACTTTAGAAGCAACCAGTTAAAAAATCTAACAATCAAGGTTTAAAAACAGTAGCAGGAAAATACATATGGGACAATCAACTTTTGAGGGGAAGCATCCATTAAGAAAAATGACGAAATCAAACTTATGTTTCCTGCTAACTTTGTCCTTGGACTTAAGTTAGTCGGTTTTTAAGTTAAAAAGATTATGCTTATGGGCAGTATAAGCCTAATCTTTCTTGTAAACCTTTTAAGACTTCTTCTGGCATTTCCCTGACCTTAATATCCCCACCTAGAAAAAGGAGCCAATTTGTTATTTCTGTCAATTCTTCGGTATTATTAACATTGATTAAAGTCTTTAGAATGGCTGTGGCTTGGTATGGATTCGTATAGGAAATTGAAACTTTTAAAGGATGGTATTTTCTGTACTGGGCAATCGCTTTTGGACCAAGTTCAAGGACAAGGTTGATTACTTCTTCCTGCTTACTTAGTTTTTCTAAAATTCTTTTCTTACTTAATTTTTTTTTCGTTGGATAGGGTTCGACATTAGTGAGATCGTCCACAGGAAAAATTTGTTTCTTTTCTTCCTTTAAGTCAAACCCTTCAATCATCCAAAGGCTTTTCTCACGATAAAGGTGCAAGAGATAAATTGGATAAGACTTTATTACATTCTCTTCGTTGATGGTAATCAATAAATAGCTATCCAAAAGAAGGATTTGGATTAGTTTTTCTAACATGGGATGGGGGAGGTCTGACAGATCAAGCAGGTCGGGATTATGGGGATTGGTGCCTTCAAATAGCAAGATTTGATTTAAAAGAACAAGGTCATCTTGCTGATTTTTTGAGATGAGGCCTAGTAATTTTTCAGCTAAAGACTGACGACTCTTTAGATAAGGGAGTTGTTGATTTCTCGTGGCCATAAAGGCAATAAAAAGAGCTTTGACCTCATTATCGGTAAAGCGAACATCGGGCAGGACAGAGTTGTGCATGACAAAGTAGCCCCCATCTCTCCCCACTTCAGCGACAAGCGGCATCCCCATGGCCTCAATTTCTCTGATATCTCTAATTGCTGTTGAACGAGAAATGTGAAATTCTTGCATGATTTCAGAAATGGTAAAGTGAGCGCGGTTGTTGATATACCGCATAATGATATTAATCCGTTCAACTTTTTTCATCGGGACTCCTAAACAGTATCATTTTTTGACATGATTTAAGGTTATGATATAGCTATCAAGTGAAGAACGCAAGTCATTTGATAAATTTAAAAAAGAGGTAGGTTTTGAATATGGCAGATTATACATTAGAGGAAAAAGATAGCTTTACCGTTTTAGGTTTTGGAACTGAGCTTAAGAGCAATTACACAGATTTTGCTGGCTTAAATAAGGAAAAGTCAGACTTTTGGCAGGAGGTCAGCCAAGATGGAAGGCTTGATGCTTTAAAAGCCATAGCTTCAAATGACTACATTTTTACCGTAAACGAAGCGGTGAATAACAAGATGATGCATTATGCTGGCGTCATGTCAGAGGCATCGGTACCAGAAGTAGACAGAGTTATCCAATTTCCTAAAGGGGAATACCTGGTTGTTAAAGGGGAAGGGAAGACGGCTGATGAATTGAATAATAAGCTTGCTGGCATTGCCTTTGGTCAAGTCTTGCCGGAAGCAAAGAATTTTGCCTATGTTGGTGCGCCAAATGCAACGGTTGAGATGGGGCAGCGAAACGGCTTAGTTTTTGGTGAAATGTGGATTCCTGTTGTTAGGAAATAAAGGGTTAATAGGAGGGATGAACATGTCATATATCGTTGATTTTAAAAATGTATCTCCGGTTGGTTTAGAGTCATCACCTGTAGTAGAAGCGCTTACTGGTTTACGTGCTCATGAAGCCCGTTACTATATGAACAAATACAAGCATGAATTTACAGTTGTACCAGCAAGCGAGTCCTGCGAGACCCTTGATTATGTGAACCGTATACTGAAAGAACGTGATATTGAGTTTGCGGCCAAACCTTTAGAAACGTCCCGTTTTCAAGTGGAAAATATCAAAATGGCCTACGTCTTTTATGAGGATGGTCTTGCGGTCAACGTCATGTATACGGTTGATGACCCTAGGAAGCGGGCCGTTGGTTTTAAGCTTTCTGAGGGGATGGAGGTACCAAAGGAATTAGAAGAGAAGTTCAAGTTTGCGAGGCAAAAGTCTAAATTAGCTGGAACAATTCGGGGCTCGTTTTTTGTAATTAAAGGTGAATATTAAAAATAATCATATGGATGCTTAATAAAAAGGGGTACACAAGTGAATTTTAATTCAGTGGTTACCCCTTAATCATTATTTAAAACACTTTCGTAGTCCAATCTTCACAATTCCAAATATCGGTCGCAATTTCACGGTAGAAATCAGGTTCGTGGGATACCATCAAGATACTTCCGCGATATGCCTTTAAAGCACGCTTCAATTCTTCCTTTGCGTCAACATCCAAGTGATTGGTAGGTTCGTCTAGAATTAGTAAATTCGTTTCTGTGTTAATAATTTTACACAATCGAACTTTGGCTTTTTCGCCACCAGAAAGGACTTCGATTTTACTTTCAATATGTTTCGTCGTTAATCCACATTTTGCAAGAGCAGCACGGACTTCAGCCTGATTCATACTTGGGAACTCGCTCCAAATCTCTTCAATACAAGTGTTGTAGTTGGACTGTTTAACTTCCTGCTCGAAGTAACCGATGTGTTGATACTCACCACGTTCCACTTTACCCGAAATTGGATCAATCAAGCCAAGAATACTTTTTAAAAGAGTAGACTTACCAATACCGTTTGCACCCACGAATGCAATTTTTTGTCCGCGTTCCATTTTCAAATTCAGAGGGCGAGAAAGTGGTTCATTGTAACCAATAACAAGATCTTCAGCCGTGAAAATATAACGACTAGCAGCACGAGCTTCTTTGAAATTAAACTCTGGTTTCGGCTTTTCTTTCCCCAATTCAATAATTTCCATTTTGTCGAGCTTCTTCTGACGAGACATCGCCATATTACGAGTCGCAACACTTGCCTTGTTACGAGCAACGAAATCCTTCAAATCAGCAATTTCTTGTTGTTGACGCTTGTAAGCAGACTCTAGCTGTTGCTTCTTCATTTCATAAATGTTTAAGAAGTTATCATAGTCACCAGCATAGCGATTCAACTCTTGGTTTTCCATGTGATAGATCAAGTTAACAACATTGTTCAAGAATGGAATATCATGTGAAATCAAGATAAATGCATTCTCATATTCCTGTAAATAGCGCTTCAACCATTCGATATGCTGTTCATCCAAATAGTTCGTAGGCTCGTCTAGTAATAGGATTTCAGGCTTTTCTAGCAAAAGCTTAGCTAGCAAAACTTTCGTACGTTGCCCACCGCTAAGATCATCTACATCTCGATCGAGTCCAACATCGTCTAATCCTAGACCACGAGCAACTTCCTCAACTTTTGAATTAATTTGATAGAAATCATTACTATCTAAAGTTTCTTGTAGCTCTCCAACTTCTTCAAGTAATGCATCGATATCAGCACCTTCATCACCCATTTTTGCATAAAGTTCATTAATTTCTGATTCAGCATCAAAAAGATATTGAAAAGCAGTACTCAAAGCGTCACGCATCGTAGTACCTTTTTGAAGTACAGCATGCTGATCTAAATAACCAACACGAACTTTTCGTGACCACTCAACTTTCCCCTCGTCGGGTTGCAACTTCCCAGTAACAATATTCATGAAAGTAGATTTACCCTCACCATTTGCCCCAACTAGTCCAACGTGTTCTCCTTTTAAAAGTCGAAATGACACATCATTAAAAATCGCACGATCACCAAAACCGTGACTTAAATTTTTTACGTTTAATACGCTCATTTTTTTTACCCCTTATCTAATATCACATGTGGATATCTTACTAGATTTCGGCTGCTTTTTCTATCTTGAATTTATTTTTGTGAAAAATGTAAATTCGATTTTTGGGCTAATTTGAAGTCTGCCCTCTTCTTAATTAAATTAGATTATTAAATTATACTAACTTGGGCGTAAAACATTTGGGTAAGAGTCTATTATACAACGGAACCTGGTGGCAGGATACGAGTTATTCCGATATGGGAATAACTGTATAAAAAATGAAAGAATTGGTTGAGTTCTAAACTAAAATTTTTTTATAACAACACTGCACATATTGAGTGCGTGTCTCGCCGGCCACTTTATTAAGATAAATTCATTTAGCAACAATACCGCAACTAGTTTATAATATAAGGATGTCCAAATTGGAAAGTAGGAGTCTATTCCTATGAAACTAATAAGATTCAAGTAGGTGAATACCATCAATATCATTGAAACACGGGTGAGAGGTTTTATTGGAGATATTCAACACCCTAAACAAAAAAAGAAAATAAATATAAACGATTTAGAACTTCAGTTGCGCAAGCTTTTGGATGATTATGATGAAATGGATGGTTATACATTGTTTTATCGTGCCATTGAAATCATGCAAACAGAAGGACAACTGATCCCTATTCAAAATAATCAATACAATGGAAAAACCCCAGCACTTGCCTTATATTACTGGGTTAATATAAAAGTTCAGGAAAACCAATGGGATCGTCTTGAGATGATGAAATTAGGTGATCAGTTGGATTTTTCCTTTTATGAACGGCATCCCGAATGGCAAACGAAAGAAGAATGGGTACGAATCCAGAATGTCTATACATTTCTCCAATCCAGTCAGGAACGGGAAATCGTGTCAGTCGAAGAAAGAAGCCTGGAGCTCTTTGGCGATGAAAAATTTTTACTAGACAGTGACAGCTTTCCTGATGGAAAGGGCTTTTTAGCTAGAATTGGAATAGCAGAAGAGAAACTTAAAATGGTGAACTACGGGGAGCCTTTTGTATTTTGGATGAAGCAGGGGAAAGAAATAAAAGATATTCAACGTGTAATGATCGTTGAAAATCTATCATTCTTCCATACATCCATTAAACTATTGGAAGCGGGTCAACTCGATTATGAACCTGAACTGATTATTTATGGTGAAGGGACTAAAATAGAACGGAGCTTTTCCTTTTTCTTTCAAATGTTTCCGCCAAAATCCTATCTTTTCTATTACGCAGGAGATCTTGATGCCGCAGGATACGGGATCATCATTCGGCTTATCGAAAAATACCCGGACTCCTGTATTCAACCAGCCCTAAAAATTTATCGCAAAATGCTTGAATGTCGAGAACAAAGGAATGACCAAAAACAAGGCCAAACACAAAACCTCCATTACCGTGATTTATTTTTTCAATGGTTTACGGAAGAGGAGCAAGAGCTATTACGGCAATTATGGCAGGAAAATAAGCGGATTCCACAAGAAGTGTTAACAATCGAAACATGGAGGAAATGGACGTGAACGAATCATGGGAAGGATTTGGCAAGCGTTTGCAACGATTAAATCCTCTGTTTGAACTGGGGAGGGGAATGGAAGTGGGTGAACTGAAACCTCATATCCAAACTATTCTCATGCAAGTGCTCCTCACAATCTTTTATCGAGAATTAAATGATGATGATCACAGACGTAAATCAGATATCAAATATATCGTTGAAGACTCGATTAAGCAAATGAAGCTTTTAGCAGACGATAAGCAAATTGAACGGATTACAAGCGGGCTTTTATATCAAGGAAAAGAAGAATATAGTAAACCATTTGAAGCCTTATATTACGATGAAATAAGACAATCCTGGGAGACGCAAACATTTCGGTATGTCACAATGGATGAATTATATACCAATTTAGAGATGGGCGGTTCCATTGTTTATAAACTCACAGATGTCGCTCAGGAAATGATATTTATGAGCAGGGAAATGGCTGAGGAATTCTCAATCACAATTGAACAACTGTATAGTATGCAGCTGATTAAAAACGGTAATTTTAGAAAAGCTACCCGAAACCTCGATCACCTCATTTCACGCGTAAACCGCTTAATGGCAAATGAATTCACATTTCAAAAGGAAATGATCAACAATCCCAAAATCTTATTGATGGAGGAAGAATGGCAAAGGGCCGACAATCGTGTTGAAATTGAAAAGCAATTTGAAGAGGAAAAAAATCACTTCCGGACAATAACTAGTATGATCGAAAAGACAAAACGAAGAAACGAAGAAGATGATTATATTCAGAAAGAATTGATTCTCCTTCAAGAAAAAATTGGCCATACAAGACAATTGCATGACCGCTTTGCAAAACTAGTCATTCAAAATATTTCATATGAGATGAAATTAAAAGCGGAAAACCCTTCATTGTTTTGGGAAAACAGCCTGGTTTCTTTTCGAGAGCATTTTTATGAAAATTGGTTCATGAAGAAAGGCGTTCATCATTTCGAGACGATAGAAACCGTACTTTCTCCATTATTTTCACCGAAGAATGAATTTATTTTGCCATTGGATTGGATTTGGGGTGAACAAGAATTCGATGAAATACAACTAATGGATGCTGTAATGGAAGAGGAGGCAGAAGAAAGCATTACTCGTCTGCGAGTGACCAACTGGGATTCCGTTATTAAAGCATGGAGTTATGTTTTTCAATTTTTACAAACAAACGGAGAGTTTTCGTTAGCTGATCTAGCAGAGTTGCCATTAGAAGTGCAGGATTTATGGTTTGAAGAATCTGAAACGATCGATTTGTGGATGATGTTCGATAAAAAGCCACTGAAGGTTCAAGTGCTGCATCGAAAGGAAGAAACCTTAAGCGATGAGAGGGAAATTCTTCTATATAAACTAATGAAGGAATATCCGCAATTTCAAGTGTTTGAAGGCTTGAAAATTTATACTATGTTTGATCATCGGGCGGAGCCATTTCTATGGTATCAAATGAAAATGACCCCTTTTAAAATCTGTGTACAGGAGGAGAAACGATGAATGCAGAAAGTATCAAAAGAGCATCAGCTGTCTATTTTACACTATTAAAAGATAAAGTCATCGACGAAAACAGTGAACACTTCCAGACCTATTTTGATCCGGAAGTGAGACAGACTGTCCTTTTATTAGCAGACGAATCAGGTACATATATTATTGAATCGCCTAAACGTATCCACTTAGTTGTCCAGCCAACCGGCTCCGTCTTTGCTACGAATTTTACCCATTTGAAAGAAAAGCATCGGCAAGTGGAAACGAAAAAACACTTCCATCTTATTAGTGTTGTCATTATGTCTTTTTTAGCAATCATAGATCGTAACCAGGCGGCAAAAATCCGTACGAAGCGGGAAGGCATTAGCTATTACGCATTAGAAAGGCAAGTCAACGACTTAATGATGAAATGGGAGAGCATTCTTAAAGCTAAACCGGACTTTGGAGAAGAAGAACGAATTGATATGAAGGAAGTTGTGACCACATGGAAATACATGGAGGTTGACACGGATGATTATGGGATTAAAAAAGGAAATAGACGAACCCGAATCGGTTTAATTGCCGGTGCTATGCGCTTACTAGAGACAGAGGGGTTAATCATTATTCTTGATCGGGACGAT
Organism: Neobacillus drentensis; assembly: GCF_036965425.1. Classification (GTDB taxonomy): domain Bacteria; phylum Bacillota; class Bacilli; order Bacillales; family Cytobacillaceae; genus Neobacillus; species Neobacillus drentensis_F. Next base: position 14,653 of record NZ_JBALPP010000052.1, read on the forward strand.
ATAGCTAAGGTGATTCCAAAACAAGAGCTTTTTGAGCGAATTGAATATCTGTATCACGATTATGATCGGTATGAACGATTAATAAAATTGATGACGGCGGAGGAGGATATGCATGCCGAAAATCCATCGAATTAGAATTGTCGGCCTGAAGTACGATGGCATGCAAAAGCAATACAAAGATACCACTTTTAATTTCCATAATGATGTGACATCAACAAATGGCCTCATTGCGATGATGAATGGGGGTGGAAAAGGTGTGTTCCTTCAGACCATCTTCCAAATACTCAAACCTGGAACTTCATGGGGAAAACAGAACAATCGTTATTATCAGCAGTTTTTCTTTAACAATAAAGAGCAATTTATTCCCTATACCTTTCATGTTCTTATTCAGTGGGAATTGGACGGTGCTGATCAGCGGCATCTCGTAACGGGAGGAATGTTCTCAGCTGAGCAGCGGGTTTCATTGAGTGAAGAAAGTGGAAACGAAAGTAAAACATTGGAACAGGAAGCAAAAATCCTCCCTAATATTACATTTTTTACAAGAGAATTTGAACGGAAAGAAGAGGCAGCGCTTGAGCATATTCCACTCTATGAAAATGATGAGGTTGCTGAAACGGAAAGTTTGAAGGACTATTTAAAATGGAATGGATATGACGTATACCGAGATACGAAGAAGCACTATCGCATCCTTGATACATATGGAATTAACCGTAAAGACTGGGATATTATGAAGGACATTAACAAGGATGAAGGCGGAGTTGGCAAGTACTTCGAGGGAGCTGAGGATGATCATTCCCTTTTCCAAAAACGTATCATCCCTACTGTTAGTCAAGTCTTACATCGGACCGAACATCAAAAGAACGATCTTGTAGAGATTTTTAAGAGCCAGGCAAGTATTGCGAAAGATCTACCAGTTCTCTTAAAAAGAGAGCAAGCCCATAAAGAGTTTTTAGAAGACATTGTCCCATTTGAAGAATACTTAGCTAAAGGAGTAGAACATAAAGAAATTGTTCAAGCCAGTATACAGACAGGCAGGCAGCTTCTTGGTGCCTTAGAGCATTTGAAGCAATCGGAAGAGGAAACACTGCTTACCTTAAAGAATGACATGGAGAAATTAATGGTAAGGCAAGCGGATTTACGCTTCCAAAATGAGAATTTAGAGTTTGCAAAAGCTCACAGAGAGGTCATGCATTGGGATAAGAAATTAGTGGAAGAAAAGGAGAAGCATACTTCCTTCCAAGAGATCGTGAAAGAGAAACAGGATCGAAAAGAACAATTGGCCGTTCAGTTATTATTAAAAGAGTGGAGTGAAAATGAACAAACGATTCGCTCTCTTTCTCAGCAAATCGCGACATTGGAACAAAATAGCGGTTTAGAGCAAGTAAATCAAAGAATGGATGAAATCAAGCAAGATGCTAAAAAGCAATGGGAGCAATCCTATCTATCGATCGAAGAAGCGGTTAAGCAGTATTTGGGTTTTCAAAAGTTTTTAAAGAAAAAAGGAACGGACCTAGCTCAGCAGGATAAACAAAAGACAAAAGAGATTGCTCATCTAAGTACTGAAATTGATTTTCTGTATACACAAATGAATACTTTTGAGTCTAAGGAAGTGGCACTCATCCAAGAATTTGGCGACCGCTTAACCTATGACTTAAGGGGATTGATCGAGAGTCTTTTGAAACAAATGGAAGACAAAAAGGCTAGATTAGTAGAGTTGCAAGCAAAAGATAAAGAATCTAATGAAAAGCAAAATCAGCTTGCCACTTCACATGGTACCCTCGTCCAATCCATTCAGTTTTCAGAAGAAAAATGTGAAGATTTAAACCAAACAAATAAAGAGCAAAAGCAAAAAGAGGCAAAACTAGTAGAAAAGCTTCTTGGTTTACTAGATGATGTCACAGCGCCGTTTACTCACTCGCTCTTATCAAAATATGCCATACAAATAGAAGAAATACTAGGTAATAACCGAGAACAAGCTGAACAGATGAAAAAAGAATTATGGGTAACACAACTCGACCATTCCTTAAACGATGAGCCCTTCTGGATCGCAAATAAAGACGTGAAAGAATTAAAGGAATGGATAGATGAGAAGACTGGAATTGATGTGTTTTATGGTACCCAATTTCTCCAATCATTACGTCCAGAGGAAATGGTGCATACCCTTAATACGTATCCGCTCCTTCCATACGGGTTGGTCGTAAGCGGGCAGCAATGGCAAAAAATTAATCAGCAGGTTCTTACGGGTAGAATGTTTAAAAGTCCTGTTCCGATTTTCTTGCGTGAGGAAATGAACAGCGACCATCACCAGCCATCGTTTGTGATTATTAATGGAACCGAAAAAGAGCTATTAAGTGATAAAAATCAATTCACTAGCTGGAAAATAAAGATTGCGAAACAAATTGAAGAAAAGAAAGAGGCTCTCGAAGAAATTGAAAAAACAGAAGCCTCCTTACGTCGTAATTTAAAAGAAATCGATCGTTTTTTATCAAGTGAGCTTTCCATTGATATCGAAAAAGCTCTTTATCAGGAACAAAACTCACTTCTGTCTCTGAAAACGAAATTACAGGAAATCAAAGCACAAGAAGAAAAAGAAAAAGAATTACAGCTGGGGTTAAAAGAAGAGCTGGAAAAGACAAAAGGCAGGATACGAAAACTTACAAGAAATGTAGAAACCTTGGAGGAGTTTGATCAAAACAAAACTCTTTATCAAGAAAATAAACGGGTAAAACTAGAAAAAGAGAAACAACGGGAAGCTTTGACCATTCAGCAGCAAGAAATCGGAAAAGAGCACCAAAAGACAGTTGAACAGCAAAACCAGTGGAATCAAACGTATTTAGAATGGAAGCTTACAACCGAACAAAATATAAAGGAGATTAAGTTCTTTATTGAAGAAGCGGTTTTTCCTGCTGATGAAAAAGCAGACCAATGCGAAGATGTCCCTCGGTTATCACCACATTTTTTACAAGAGATAAATGGAAGGATCGAAGAGCTAAAACAGCTCCAAAAATCAAAAGAAGAGCAGGCTAGAGAATTACTTGTTCTTCAAGCAAAAAAGGAAACCGAACAAAAGCAGCAAAAGAAATTAGAGAAAAAGCTCAATGCTTATAATCAGGAGTGGAATAAAGCTCCAGAACCAGATGAACCTTTGAGTATATTAGAAAATATGCTGCAAACGGCACAGAAGGAAGTAAGGACTGCAGAAAAAGAAGAACGGGAACAAGGAACAGCTGTAACAGTGGCGGAAACATCCTTAAAGCACGCGATTGAACAGCGTGGTAAGTCAGGAAAGAAAGTCGAAAAGCATGGAAAACAACCTGAACAATGGGCAGATATTGATTTAGAAGTAAAGGAAGTAGAAATTAAAGACCAAACGAAATTAACGAAAGAGGAAGTAAAGCAGGCGGAGAAACACCAAAAAGAAGCGGAAACCAATATTGCGGGCTTCGAAGGTGATTTGTTAACCTTATCCGTGATCCTAAAAGAGGAAGCGGCAGCATTTACGAATAATGATTTAGAACAAATTAAGAGTCAAGGTAAAGCATGTATCCTATCCTGGTGTGAAGAACATCAAGCTATTCAGGAAGAAGGTCAAGAGAAGCATGCCAAAATCGATCAATCCTTGCGTAATTTAAAGCTTACGATAGAAGGAAAAGATTGGGAGATTCGTTTTAAAAATGAAGTGTTAACAACATTAGACCATATGGATACAAGGCATTATACGCATATCCAGACCATCGTGAAAAATATGAAACGTTTTTCACAAAGTGGATTAGAACAATTAGAACGCGACAAAGAAAGAGCGGAAAAGGCTCAAAACTTTTGGGCCAGCCGTGCCAGCATGAAAGTGATGAGCATATCAGAGGCCATTCGTTCCATGATTGCGAAGATGAGGCTGAAAAATGAACGAGGTTCCTTTCCGCTCGTCCAGCTCAAAGAAGACATCTTACCTAAAAAGGCTGAAGAGATCGAACCACTGCTGAAGCTGCACTTTGTAGCGGCCATTAATAAAATTACCAAACAATTTGATATGATTGATGATCAAAATCGAGCATTAGATGAAGAAATAAAACAACTAATTAGTGATGAGCAAATATTATTTGTATCACTTCGAAATCGATATCCAGAGCTGCTTGTCTATAATATGCGGACAGATAATGCCTTTATGTACGGGAAACCGCAGAGAGAGCATTATTCAACCTGGCAGACAATTAATCAAGGTTCTAAGACGAAATCGGACGGCAGTGGAGGACAAAAGCTATCTGCTCGAATGGTTATGATGATGATGTTATTATCGGTTAAAAGCGAAACTGATCAAAGCTGGGTTCCTTTAGTCTGTGATAATCCGTTCGGACAAGCAGCATCGGCACATGTCCTTGATCCGATCTTCGCAGTTGCCGAAAAACTGAAATTCCAATTCATCGTCGTCACACCGCCCGAACTTGTGAAAACGGAAATCAGCCAAAGATTTGATGCCTATTATAAATTGGACTTTATTCGTGAAAAAGGAAAAGAAATTGTTTCAGACACGATTGTTCCAGCATTTCGGATTTACCAGGGAGAGGAAGTCACACAATAAGATAACACCATGAAATCGACTTTCGTTGATTTCTTAATAAATGACACAAGAATTGACGTATGAATTGGCATACGTCTTTTTTTTATTTATCAAGGTTTTTGTGAATTTTCCTTAACTTTGACAAAGCAATTGACATCAAATTAATGAGTAGTATTCTAATAAAATGCTACTAGTCATAAGATGTATTCAAGAAATATATTGGTAAAAATTCACATATTTTATAATTATAAATATTAAAGGGAGAAGTGAGTAAAGCGACAATAAAAAGGGAGTTACCTGACAATTATTATTTATTAGTTGAAGAATTACAAGCACTCTTAAAG